>DAHUXD010000060.1 GCA_027307335.1 Acidobacteriota bacterium | reverse complement strand
CCCGCCGCGGCGCCGCAGATCGGCCGCGCCGAGCCGGCGGAGCCCGCCGAGGCTCCGGCGGCGCGACCGTCCGCCGCGTCGCCCGCCGGCGACCGCGACGAGGTCGTCGCGATGACGAAGATCCGGAGGATCACCGCCGAGAACATGATCCTCTCGAAGCGGACGTCCGCGCACGTGACGACCGTCTTCCAGGTCGACTACTCGAACGTCAGCCGGATCCGGCAGAGGCACAAGGACGAGTTCCTCGCGAAGAACGGCGTCAAGCTGACGTACCTGCCGTTCATCTTCCGTTCCGCGATTCAGGCGCTGCGCCAGTTTCCGCAGGTCAATGCGTCGATCGACGGCGACAACATCGTCTACCACAAGGACATTCACCTGGGCATGGCGGTCGCGCTCGACTGGGGCCTCATCGTGCCGGTGATCAAGAACGCGGACGAGAAGTCGATCCTCGGCCTCGCGCGCGCGACGCAGGACCTCGCCGAGCGGGCGCGCACGAAGCGGCTGAAGCCCGAGGAGATCCAGGGCGGCACGTTCACCGTGACGAACCCGGGCATGTACGGCTCGCTCTTCGGGACGCCGATCATCCCGCAGCCGCAGGTCGCGATCCTCGGCGTCGGAACGATCGAGAAGCGGCCCGTCGTGGTCGCCGACGAGGAGGGCAACGACGCGCTCGGCATCCGGACGGTCGGCTACCTCGCGCTGTCGTTCGACCACCGGCTGATCGACGGCGCCGACGCCGACAAGTTCATGGCGTCGATCAAGACGACCCTCGAGTCGGGAGAGTTCGACCTCGGATAGACACCACCGAAGGCGACAGGTCCCGCGATGAGGATCGCCGCCGCCGCGCTCGCGCTCGGCGTCGGGATTTTTTTCCTGCGTGTGGCGATCGTCCGTCCATCCTCGAACGCCGCGGTCCTCACCGGCGTCTGTTTCGCGCTGGCCGCGTGGGGATGGCCCTTCGCCCTGGCGGGAACGCTGCTCCTTCCGGCACCCCTCCTGGACCGGCGCTGGCCGATCCGCGCCCGCATGCACCTGGCGGGATCGGAGCTGCTCGGATACGGCGCCGTGCTGCTGCCGCGCCTCCTTTCGCATGTCCTTTGACTGGACGGCCCCGCTTCGTTCGGCTCGGACGATGGCCTACCGAGCGGCCAGCCCGGTCGAGTCCGCCTTCCGATCGCTCGCCGGCAAGCCGGCGCTGCCGCCGCTGTGGCTCCGCCGCCACGCGGGGCCGGCCTCGCGCTTCGAATCCGCCGCCCGCGACGCGGCCGCCTTCCTGGATGGCCTCGGCCTCGTCGCGCCGGATCACGGCGTTCTCGACGTGGGCTGCGGCGCCGGCGCGCTCGTGCCGGAATTCAAGCGCCGCCTCGGCCCCGAGGGCCGATACCTCGGCTTCGACGTGCACGCGCCCTCGATCCTTTGGTGCCGGGCCGCGTTCGCGAGCGACCCGCGATTCCGATTCGAGATCGCGGCGGTCGCCTCTCCCTACGGGCGGGCCGCGGGGCCGTCCGCGCGGACTTACCGCTTTCCCGTGGAGGATGCCGCGTGCGATCTCGTGATCGCCAAGTCGGTGTTCACGCACCTTCTCCCCGGCGACGCCGCGCACTACCTCGCCGAGATCCGCCGGGTCCTCCGGCCCGGGAAGGCCGCCGTCCTGACGGCCTTCCTGTTCGAGCCCGAGCGTCTCGAGGCCGTCGCGAAGACCTTTCCGTTCGACGGCGCCGGCGAGGGCGTCCGCTGGCGCCGCAAGTCCCGACCCACGGCGGCCGTGGCGTATCCCCGCGCGCTCTTCGAGCGGATGATCGCGGACGCCGGGCTGCGGCTCCAATGGATGTCGGCCGGCTACCACCCGGGCGCGGAGCGTCTCACCGGGCAGGACACCCTGGTGCTGGGCGTCTGAGCGTTAGACTCGAACGCATGGTGGAGAGCCTCGCCGCCGGACCCGCCGCGCCGCTCCTCGTCGAGTGGCTCGGCCGGATCCCCTACGACGATGCGCGGGCGCTCCAGCGCGCCGCGGCCGCGCGCGTCGCGGCGGGCGAGCCCGACCGACTCCTCCTTCTCGAGCACGACCCCGTCTTCACCCTCGGCCGCAACGCGAGCGCGGCGGACGTCCTCTTCTCCGAGGACCGGCGCCGTGAGCTCGGCATCGCGCTGCGCGAGACCGACCGCGGCGGCAAGGTGACGTACCACGGGCCCGGACAGCTCGTCGGCTATCCGATCGTGAACCTCTCCCCCGCCCGGCGCGACGTGAAGCGCTACGTCACGGATCTCGAGGAGGTCCTGATCCGCGCGCTGGCAGACCTCGGCGTCTCCGCGGCGCGCTCGGACCGGCGGGAGCGCGTCACGTCCGTCTGGGTCGGCAACGACAAGATCGCGGCGATCGGCGTCCACCTCTCGCGGTGGATCACGACGCACGGCTTCGCGCTGAACGTCACCGACGAGCCGCTCGCGTTCTTCGCGGGCATCGTGCCGTGCGGCATCACCGACGGCGGCGTGACTTCGATCGAGCGCTGCACGGGGCGGCGCCTCCGCCCGAGGGACTTCGCCGGCGCTGTCGCGCGGCATTTCGGCGACGTCTTCGGCCGCGAGATAATCGAGCCGTGAAGACGGACCTTCCCGTGCACGGGACGCCCGAGGTGCCGCGGGCGACGCGCCTCGACCGGCCCGAGTGGCTGAAGGTGCGCCTCAACACGACCGGCGAGTACGAGGACGTGCGGCGCATGATGCGCCGCCTCTCGCTCGTCACCGTGTGCGAGGAGGCGCGCTGCCCGAACATCCACGAGTGCTGGGCGCGCGAGCGCACGGCGACGTTCATGCTGATGGGCGACGTCTGCACGCGCCACTGCGGCTTCTGCGCCGTGGGCAAGGGCCGCCCGGGCGGCCTCGATTCCGAGGAGCCGGCGCGCGTCGCCGAGGCCGCGGCGGAGCTCGGCCTCTCGCACGCGGTCGTCACGTCCGTCAACCGCGACGACCTCCCGGACGGCGGCGCGGAGCACTTCGCGGCGACGATCCGAACTCTTCGTGTGCGCAATCCAGAGATTACCGTCGAGGTCCTGATCCCCGACTTCCAGGGCGACGCCGCCGCCCTCGAGACCGTGCTCGACGCCGCCCCGGAGATCCTGAACCACAACATGGAGACGGTGGAGCGCCTCTATCGGCGCGTCCGCCCCGACGCCGGGTACGCGCAGTCGCTCGCGCTGCTCCGCCGCGCCGCCGCGCGCCGCGACCGGGACCGGCCCGCGATGCGCACGAAGTCGGGCGTGATGGTGGGGCTCGGCGAGACGTTCGACGAGGTCGTCCGGGTGCTGGAGGACCTCCGCGCCGCCGGCTGCGACATCGCGACGATCGGCCAGTACCTCCAGCCCTACGAGAGGCGGCTGCCGGTCGAGCGCTACTGGACGCCGGAGGAGTTCGCATCGCTGCGCCGCGCCGGCGAGGCGATGGGCTTCGTCCGCGTCGAGTCCGGACCGCTCGTGCGCTCCTCGTACCACGCCCGCCGGGCCCTCGAGGGGCCGGCCGCGTGACGAAGCGATCCCTCCGGCGAGGCGGCGCCGCTCTGGCCTTTCTAGCCGTGGCGGTCGCCGCGCTCGCGCAGACGCGCGGCGCGGTGCAGGTGAAGCAGCAGCCTCCCGCCTATCCGGACGACCTCTGGAAGCAGCAGCAGCAGGGCAACGTGCTCCTCATCGGGCGCATCGACGAGCACGGCCGCGTCCTGGACGTCGTGGTCGTCGGGTCGACGCAGAAGGACTTCGAGCAGCCGGCGCTTCAGGCGGTGCGCGCGTGGGAGTTCAAGCCGGCCATGCGAGACGGCAAGCCGATCGAGATCTTCTTGAACGCGGCGGTGCGCTTCCGGATCCCGGGCGACCGGCGCGGCGACATCCCGTGGCCGATCCTCGGCGACCTCGCGGTCCTGCCCGCGGACGCGTCGGGCAAGGCGACGGCGCCCGAGGGCTTTCCGCTGCGGCTCGGAAAGGATCCCGCCCTGCGTGCCGAGGCGGTGGTCGACGTCGCGCCCAATCCCGCCGATCGCACGTTCGCCGTGAGCGTCGAGGCGCGCGCGCCCTCGGGCAGGACCTACCCCGTGTTCCAGCCGCCGGTGCTCGTTCCGGCCCGCGCCTCCGAGATCCGGATCCCCGTCGTCGTGAAGATCGGCAGCGACTGGGAGGAGGGCGTCTGGGGGCTCCTGTTCAAGGTCGAGGGGAAGGGAGTGGGCGGCGGACAGTTCTGGCTCGCCCGCGACCCCGCCCACTTCCCGTTCGTCCCGAAGGCGTGAGCCGCCTCGCCGTCGTGTCTTCGTTCGAAGCCGGTCCCTCCCTTCGCTCGGCACCCGCTTCGACGCGGCGTCTCCTCGCCGCGGGCGCTTCGTTCGCGGCGCTCGCCGCCGCGCTCGGATGCGCGACCGCCCCGTCCGCGAAGGTCGCCGCGCCCGCCTGCCCCGGCTTCGCGCCGCCGCAGATGGTGACCGCCGTATCGGCCTCGCTCCCGCCGACGTGGACGGCGGCGCGGCTCGGAGGCGACGTCACGGAGGAGATCGTCGTGGACAGGACCGGCGCCCTGAAGGAGACGCGCCTCGTCGCCGCCGCCGTCGGCCCGCTCGCGCCGTTCGCGCAGTCGTCGCTCGAGCGGTCGCGCTTCTCGCCCGGTTCGATCGAGGGCAACCCCGTCGCGGTCCGGGGCGTGATCGCGGTCCCGATCGGCCTCGTCCGCAAGCTCAAGAACGAGCCTCCCTTCGACGCGCTGCGCGTCTTCGTGGCCGGCGGAGAGCCGCGGGAGGCGCGATGGCAGCTCGCGGGCAGCGTCGACCGCGTCACGCTGGTGGCGCACGTCGGGAGCGCGGCCGCGGAGGGCGGCGCGTCGATCGTCGCGGTCGCGCCGGGAGGCGGGGAGAGGGTCCTGCTCGCGATTCCGGCGGCGGCCCCGCCGGTCGAGGTGCGCGAGACGGTCCGGACCGGACGCTTCTTCCATGCCGCGGGGGATTACGCGCTGCAGCTGAGGGCCGGCGGGAAGTCGCTCGCCGCGACGACCTTCACGATCGCGACGGGATTCGAGACGGCGGTGGTCAACGCGTGCGAGCCGCTGCCGTTCCCGGAAAGAACAGGGCCGGGGCACTGAACCCCGGCCCGCGCACGATACCTTCGCCTCCCGGCGAACTGCTAGTTTAACAGACCGGGGGCAGGCTTCAGCCTGACCCCGCACCTTACTGAACAGACCGGGGGCAGGCTTCAGCCTGACCCCGCGCCTTACCGAAAGTCCCGGATGTCCCGGAACGGCGTCTCCGGGTCCCGGAAGTCGGGCCGGTAGTACTTGCCGGCCGTCTCGAGCTCCTGCTGATACCCGTTCGTCAGTCCGTTCGCCTCGAGCGCGGCCAGGGCCTCCTCCCACTCCTCGGCCGTGATCGAGCGCGAGAGCGCGGCGTACTTCTCGTTCGACGCGGCGCGGTGGATCGGGTAGTACTGGGCCATCAGCGAGATCGCGACCCGTGGGGAGAGCGTTTCGGCGATCCACGCGAGGGTCTCTCCGACCCCGGCCGCGCCGTTCGGGAGAACGAGCACCCGCACGAGCAGCCCGCCGCGCAGGAGGCCGTCCTCGTCGAGGTCGAGCCGCGAGCCCTTCTGGCGGAACATCTCGAGGAGCGCGGCGCGGGCGCGCGCGGGATAGTCGGGGACCTTCGAGTAGAGCGAGCCGGCGCCCGTGTCCGCGTACTTGAAGTCCGGGAGGTAGACGTCCACGACGCCCTCGAGGAGCCGCAGCACCTCGACCGAGTCGTAGGCGTTCGTGTTGTACACGATCGGCAGCCGGAGCCCCGCGCGCGCCGCGAGGAGGATCGCCCTCGCCATCTGAGGGGCGAAGTGCGTCGGCGAGACGAAGCCGATGTTGTGGCAGCCCCGCTCCTGGAGCGCGAGCGCCATCTCCGCGACGCGCTCGACGGACACCTCGTTGAACTTCTGCAGCGGGTAGTCCTGGCTGATCTGGTAGTTCTGGCAATAGACGCAGCGCAGGTTGCAGTTGCCGAAGAAGATGTTGCCGGCGCCGCGCGTGCCCGAGAGGCACGGCTCCTCGCCGAAGTGGGCGGTGTGCGCGGAGACGATCGGCCGCTCGCCGGACGCGCAGGAGGCGAGCACTCCGGCGAGACGGTCGTTGCCGCAGTCGCGCGGACAGACCGTGCACGCGCGGAGCAGCGCGTAGAGTTTCTCGACCCGCTCCTCGAGCTCTCTCGTCTCGAGGAGCCTCCGGTACCCCGGCTCGAACATCGCGACGAGTCTACGCGAACCGCGCCGGCAGCCGGCATTCCGAGGGCTTCTTGTCGTCGCGGAGCCCCAGGAACACGGGCTGCCGCAGCTTCCCGTCCGCGGTCCATTCCTGGAATGCGATTTGGGCGACGAGGCGCGGCGCGATCCAGATCGCGCCCTTCTCGCGGGGGGGATTCGCGAAGGGCGGCTTCTCGCGGACGAGCGGCCGAAACGCCTTCGCCAGCGCCGCGAGCGTGTCCGCCGCGAACCCCGTCCCCACCTTGCCGACGTAGACGAGGTCGCGCCCCCGGTACGCGCCGAGGAGGAGCGCCCCCAGGTTCTCGCGGGACCCCTTCGGCGGCGTGTACCCGCCGACGACGAGCTCCTCCTCCTGGTGGACCTTCACCTTCAGCCACCGCGTGCTGCGCCGCCCCTCGTAGCGCGAGGACAGGTCCTTCGCGACCAGTCCTTCGAAGCCGCGGCGCTTCGCCTCGCGGTACGCGGCGAGCCCGTTTGCGGCGAGGCGGCGCGACAGGAACAGGCGCTCGGGAGCGCCGCGGAGCGCCGCCCCCGCCTCCGCGCGGCGCGCCGAGAGCGGCTCGGCGCGCAGGTCGCGGCCGTTGCGGTAGAGGCAGTCGAACACCGCGAAGGCGCTCTCGCCGCCGCGCTGGAGAAGCTGGAAGCGCGAAACGCCCCTGCGGTCGAAGACGACCGCCTCGCCGTCGAGAAGCAGCGTGCGGTCCGGGAGAAGCGCGATCGCCGTCGCGACGTCGCGGAACGAGTCGGTGCGGTCCTTGTCGTTGCGGGAGAAGAGGCGCACGCGCGCTCCCTCCTTGTACGCGAGGATCCGGTAGCCGTCGTACTTCTCCTCGTAGGTCCATCCCGGCCGGTCGAAGGGCTCTCCGACGAGGGTCGCGAGCATCGGCGACGCGCGAAACGGAATGCGATCGCTCACCGGGAGGACGCGGGGAGGCGCGCGGGACGGCGGGAAAACGGGGCCGCTCGTCTACAATGAGCCAACCGCATGGCGCACATTCTGGCATGGGCCCTCGCGACCGAGCTCGCGGGCCTCGCCATCCTGCCGCCCCTGCGCGCGTTCTTCGGCAACCGGCGCGACGCCGCGCTGCTCTCGCGCCCGATCGGTCTCGCCGCCGTCGCCTACCTCGCGTGGCTTCTCTCGCTCGCGACGTCGTTCGGATTCCAGCGCGCCACGCTCCTGCTCGCGCTCGCGGCGATCGGGGCCGCCTCGCTTCTCCTCCGCCGCCGCGCGCCGGAGGGAGCCGTGGCGCGCGCCGAGTGGTGGGGCGACGAGGAGAAGCTCGCCGCGATCCTCTTCTGGGGCGCGTCCGGGATCTTCCTGCTGATCCGCGCCTTCGGCCCCGCGATCCTCGGCGCCGAGAAGTTCATGGACCTCGCGTTCTTAAACTCCCTCGCGCGGTACCCGGGGATGCCGCCCGCCGATCCCTGGATGAGCGGCAAGACGATCAACTACTACTACTGGGGATACCTCCTCGCCGCGGCGCAGGCGAAGCTGTCCGGCGTGCCGCCGATGACGGCGTTCAACCTGGCGATCGCCACCTTCGCCGGCTCCTCGTTCGTGGCCGCGGCGTGCCTGGGGCTGCGGCTGTCCGGCGGGCGGCTCGGCGTGGGCCTCGGCTCGGGCTTCGGCGCGGTCTTCGCCGGAAATCTGGCCGGAGCGCTCGACGCCTGGAGCGCGCCCTTCGCGGCGGACTTCGACTACTGGCACGCCTCCCGCGTCATCGGGCCCGAGAACTTCAAGACGATCAACGAGTTTCCGTTCTTCACGTTCTTCCACGCGGACCTGCATCCGCACCTGCTGGCCTTCCCCTACTTCATCGCCGCCTTCGCCGTGACGCAACGCTGGATCGAGCGGGGCCGCGAGTCCGGGTGGCGGCGCGAGCTGCCGGTGATGATCCTCGTGGCCCTCGTCGCCGGCACCGCCCGGGCGGCGAACTTCTGGAACCTCCCGGCGCTCGCGATCCTGCTCATCGTCGGCGGCGCCTTCCGCGCGACCCGCGGGGCCCGACTCCCTTCCCTCTCCCTCTCCGGAGCGATCGGCGGCGCGCTCGAGGGCGCGGGGGTCTTCGTCGCCGCGCTCGTTCTCTTCCTCCCGTACACGCTGTCCTTCCAGCTCGAGCAGCGCGGCCTCGGCGCCGCCACGATGTTCTCGGGCGTGCTCGAGTTTTTGGGCGTGTGGGGTCTGATCTTTCTCGTCCTCCTCCTCGGGCTCTGGCCACGGGGCGTCGAAGACTCCGAAAACGCGCGCCGCCCCCGGGAGCTCGGCCTCGCGGTGGCCGCCGGCGTCTCGGTGCTCGCGGCCCTGCTGTCGGCGCGCCCCGCGATGGCGCTCGTCCTCTTCCTCGCCTTCCTCGCCGCCCGGGCGGCGTGGCGCGCGCTGCGGGGCGAGGCGGACGACCCGAACGGGGTCTTCGCCGCCTTCGTCGTCCTTCTCGGCCTCGGCATGGTCGGCGGCTGCGAATTCATCTACTTCAAGGACACCTACGGCCAGGACCTGCAGCGGATGAACACGATCTTCAAGTTCTACCACCAGGCCTGGCCGCTCCTCGCGATCGGCGGCGCCGTCTTCGCCGGGCGCGCGCTCGACGCCGCGCGCCGGGGCCGGTGGCTCCGCGCCGCCCTCGCCGCGGCCGTGCTCCTCGCCGGCCTGTGGCCGATCAACGCGGCCGTGTCGCGGTTCCGCCAGAAGGACGGGCCGCTCTCGCTCGACGCGCACGGCCCCCTCGTCCGGCGCAACAAGGGCGACGCGGCGGCGATCGACTGGCTGCTGAAGAACGCTCCCGTGAAGTCGGTCGTCCTCGAAGCCTCGGGCGACCCGTACTCCGAGTTCGCCCGGATCTCCTCTCACACCGGAATCCCCACCGTCATGGGCTGGGCGAACCACGAGGGGCTGTGGCGCTCCGGGTCCGCGGAGGTCGAGGAGCGCAAGGCGAGCGTGAAGCTCTTCTACACGACGCCGAACCCGGGCGTGGCGGCCGAGGTCCTCCGGCGATACGGCGTCACGTTCGTGGTCGTCGGCGACATGGAGCGCCGCACCTACGGCACGAATCCCGCGATCGCCGGCTTCTCCTTCCTCTATCCGGTCTTCATCTCCGAGGGCACCGCCGTCTACGCCGTCGCGCGCCCGAAATGAAGATCCTCATGGCGATCGACTACTACCGGCCGCACGTGTCGGGGCTGACGCTCTATGCGGAGCACCTCGCCGAGGGCCTCGCCGGGCGCGGCCACTCGGTGCGCGTGCTGACCCACCGGCATCTTCCCGACCTTCCGATCGAGACCGAGGAGAACGGCGTCGGCGTCGTGCGGGCTCCAGTCGCGGCTCGGATCGGCAAGGCGCTCGTCTCCCCGGCGATCCTCGCGGACGCGCTGGCGGAGATCCCGAAGGCCGACGTGCTCCACCTGCACGCTCCCCTCGTCAACGCGATCTTCCTCTCGGGGCTCGCCGCGACGCTCCGCGTTCCGATCATCGTGACGTTCCACTGCGATCTCCACACGGGCCCGGCCGCCTCAGAGCGGCTGGTGGAGGCGATCTCGCGCGCCTCGCAGGACTTCGCGCTGGATCGCGCGACGCGCATCGTCACGTACACGGAGGACTACGCGCGGCACACGCGGCCGCTCGCCAGCCGCATCGAGAAGGTCGGCTGGGTGCGTCCCCCGGTCCCGGATCCGCCGGCGACCGGGCGCACCGAGGCAGAGGCGCGGGAGCGCTTCGGCGTGCGCGGCGAACCCGTGCTCCTGTTCCTCGGCCGCTTCGCCGAGGAGAAGGGCCTGCCCGTGCTCGTCGACGCGTTCGCGACCGTGCGCCGCCGATACCCCGGCGCGGTCCTGCTGATGGCGGGAGCGCGGGACGTTCCGGGCGAGACCGTGCTCGAGCGGCTCCGGCCGCTGCTGAAAGACCCCGCCTCGGGGCTCGTCGCGCCCGGGATCGTGCCGCCGGACGAGATCGGGGATCTCTTCACGCTCGCCGACGTCCTCGTGCTGCCGTCGATCAACGCGACCGAGTCCTTCGGCCTCGTCCAGGTTGAGGCGATGCTTCGCGGCGTGCCGTCCGTCGCGTCGGATCTGCCCGGCGTGCGCCAGCCGGTGCTTCTGACGGGCATGGGCGAGATCGCGCCGATCGGCGACGCGCCGGGCCTCGCCGGCGCGATCCTGCGGGTGCTCGACGATCCCGGGCGCTACCGGCGGCCGCGCGAGGAGATCCGCGCCCTCTTCTCGGCCGACGACACCTTCGACTTCTACGAGGCGACGTATGCCTCCGCCCTGCGGGGAGGCGCATGACCGGAGGCGCGTCGGACGCGATCCTGCGCGCGCACCTGCGGGAGATGCCGCTCCACCGCGTGCTCATCCGCGCGATCGAGGCGCGGATCCTCGCCGACGTCTCCTTCCCGCGGCCGATCCTGGACATCGGCTGCGGGGACGGCCACTTCGGCTCGGTCCTCTTCCCGGAGGGTGCCGACGTCGGCCTCGATCCCGGCGTCGCGGACCTCGCCGAGGCGAAGGGCCGCGGCGTGTACCGGCTGGTCACGGCCGCGGACTCGGGCGCCATGCCGTTTCCCGACGCGCGCTTCCGCTCGGTCGTGTCGAACTGCGTGTTCGAGCACATCCCCGCGATCGAGAAGACCGTCGCGGAGATCGGGCGCGTCCTGGCGCCGGGCGGCGTGTTCGCGACGACCGTGATCGGAGACCGCTTCCGCGAGCTCTTGACCGACGCGCGCGCCTGGCGGCGGATCGGCCTCGGCGGCCTCCACCGAGCCTACGTCGACTGGTTCAACCGCAAGGCCGTGCACTTCCACTTCGATTCGCCCGAGACGTGGCGCGCGCGGTTCGAGGCGGCGGGGCTCGAGGTCGTGCGCTGGCGGTACTACATGTCGCCCGAGGCGACGCGCGCGTTCCATCGCAGCCACTACTGGAGCCTCCCGCACCTGGTGTCGCGGCGGCTGACCGGACGCTGGGTGCCGGCGCCGGCTCTCATGGACAACCGCTTCTGGGTGCGGCGCCTCTCCCGCTACGTCGACGAGCCCGAGCCGGAGCTCGGGTCCTGCATCGCCTTCGTCTGTAGGAGAAAACCCGAATCTCCTGTAAAATGATCGGCTTAGGTTGGTTCCCTCGTTGACGAAGACATGCGCTTCCTGATCACCGGCGGGGCCGGGTTCATCGGCTCGAACGCGGCCCGCCGGCTGCGCGCCGAGGGCCACGACGTCCTCGTTCTGGACAGCTTCCTTCGCCCGGCGTCCCGCTTCAACCGGGCGTGGCTCGAACGCCTCCACCCGGAGATCCGCTTCGTCGAGGCGGACGTCCGGGACTCCGCCGCCCTGGACCGGGTTCTCGCCGAGCATTTCGACGCGGTGCTCCACCTGGCGGGACAGGTCGCGGTCACGACCTCGATTCTCGATCCGCTCACGGACTGGGAGATCAACGCGCTCGGGACCTTTCGCCTGCTCGAGGCGCTCCGGAAGCGGCACGGCGGCGCCCCCGACCGCGCGCCCCTCCTCATCTACGCGTCGACGAACAAGGTCTACGGGCACCTCTCGATGGGCGAGGTCCTGCGCGACGGGCGGTGGGACTTCCGCGACCTGCCGCAGGGCGTCTCGGAGCTCGAGCCGCTATCCTTCGAGTCGCCCTACGGCTGCTCGAAGGGCGCGGCGGACCAGTACGTCGTCGACTACCACCGCAGCTTCGGCCTGCCGACGGTGGCGCTCCGGCAGTCCTGCATCTACGGGCCGCGGCAGTTCGGCGAGGAGGACCAGGGCTGGGTCGCCTGGTTCGCGCTGGCCGCGGTGTTCGGCCTGCCGATCACCTTCTACGGCGACGGGCTCCAGGTCCGCGACCTCCTCTGGGTCGACGACCTCGTGGGCCTCTACCTCGCGGCCGCCGCGGCGCCCGGGAAGGTGGCCGGGCGCGCGTACAACGTGGGCGGCGGCCCGGCGTTCCGGCTCTCGCTGAAGGAGCTCATGGTCCTCCTCGAGAAGAAGCTCGGGAGGAAGATCCCCGTCGGCTCGGCTCCGACGCGCCTCGGCGATCAGCCGGTCTTCTACTGCAACGTCGATCGCGCCGCGCAGGATCTCGGCTGGCGCCCGCGCGTTCCTCCCTCGGAAGGCGTCGACCGTCTCCTCGCCTGGATCCTCGAGAGCCGCGACGAGATCGGCCGCTTCCTCGCCCGCAAGGGCCTCTCGATCGCCACGGGATAGCCGCGGTGCCTCTGCGCATGTCCCGCGATCGCGCCCGCGCGATCCTCCTCGCCCTCCTTGCGGCCGGCGGGCTCCTGCGCTTCGGGGGGCTCAACTGGGACGACGGCCACCACCTCCACCCCGACGAGCGATTCATCTCGATGGTCGAGGAGAAACTCGCGTTCCCGAAGACCGCCTCGGAGTACTTCGACGCGAAGCGCTCGCCCCTCGACCCGTACAACCGGGGCGAGGGCTCGTTCGTGTACGGGACGCTGCCGATGGTGGCGGCCAAGGCGATCGGGCCCCTCTTCGGCAAGCGCGGCTACGACGGCACCTACCTGATCGGGCGCGCGCTCTCCGGGGTGTTCGACCTCCTGACGGTGTGGCTCGTGTACCGCCTCGCGCGGCGATTCACCCACCGCCGGGCCGCGCTCTTCTCGGCCGCGCTGTCGTCCTTCTGCGTCCTCGGAATCCAGCTTTCGCACTTCTGGGCGGTCGACACGTTCCTCGCGACGTTCACCGCGGGGGCGCTGCTCGGGACGACCCGGATCGCGCAGGGCAAAACGGACTACGGGGACTACGCGGCGACCGGACTCGCGATCGGGCTCGCCGCGGCGTGCAAGATCACGGCGCTCGCCCTGCTCGCGCCGCTCGGCGTGGCGATTCTGGTCGCGGCGCTGCGGCCCCCGGCGCGTTTCCTCCCGGCGTCTTCCTTCGACGACCGACCCTCGCTCCGCTCGGCTCGCTCGTCGACGCGGCGTTTCCTCGCCGCGCTCCTCTCCGACGTGCCGCGCGTTCTCGTGACGCTCGTCGCGGCGGTCGCCGCCGTCCGGGTCTTCCTGCCCCACATCTTCCTCGGGCCGAGCCCGTTCTCGCTCCGCCTCGACCCGCGCTGGATCGACGACCTGAAGCGCCTCACCGCGCTCTCGTCGTCGGTCGCCGGCTTCCCGCCGGCGCTCCAGTGGGCGGGACGGACGATCCTCTTCCCGCTCGAGAACCTCGTCCTCTGGGGCGCGGGCGTCTGCTTCGGCCTCGCCTCGCTCGCGGCGCTCGTCTGGGCGTGCGTCGCCGTCGTGCGCCGGCGGGCCTTCGACCTCGCGCCCCTCTGCGCGCACGTGCTCTTTCTCCTCGCGTACCACGGCGTCACGATGGTCAAGTCGATCCGCTACCTCTATCCCGCCTACCCGGCCCTGGCGGTCCTGACCGGCGTGACGTTCTCGAGGTTCCTCCGCGCGTCCGCCTTTCCCCGCCTCGTGCGCGCCGTCGCCGTCGCGGTCGTCGCCGGCACGGCGCTCTGGGCCATCGCCTTCACCGCGATCTACCGCCGGCCGCAGTCGCGCGTCGCCGCGACGCGGTGGATCTACGCCCACGTCCCCGCGCGCCAGCACATCGTCAACGAATCGTGGGACGACGGCCTTCCGCTGCCGATGCCGGGCTACGACCCGGGCGTCTACGCGGGTCCGCCCTCGCTGCCGATGTTCGATCCGGACTCCCGGGAGAAGGCCGAGATCCTCGTCCGGGCGTTGAACGACGCCGACTGGGTCGCGGTGACCTCGAACCGCGTCTACGCGAACGTCACCCGGGTCCCGGACGTCTTCCCGATGTCGATCGCGTACTACCGCTCGCTCTTCGACGGACGGCTCGGCTTCGAGCGCGCCGCCGACGTGACGTCGTACCCCTCGCTCGGGCCGCTGCGCATTCCCGACGACCGGGCCGAGGAGCAGTTCACCGTCTACGACCATCCTCGGGTCCTCCTCTTCCGGAAGACGAAACGGTATTCGGCGGCCGAGGCGCGAAGGATCCTCCTCGCCGCGCTCCCGCAGACCCCGCCGACGATGAACGACTGGGAGAAGTGGCCGCGCGTGCTGCGCCGGGTCTCGGCCCCGGTGCGCCCCGACCGCTCCGCCGCGCCCGCCGAGTCCGGTCCGTCGATCGAGCCGGACGAATCGCCCGGGAGCTCCGTCGGGGCGGCGCTCGCGTGGTACCTCGCGCTCGCGGCCGTGGGGGCCGCGGCCATGCCGCTCGCCTGGACGCTCTTCCCGCGCTTCGCCGACCGCGGTTTCGGCCTGACGCGGATCCTCGGCCTCGTCTTCGCGACGTACGCGATGACGATCGCGCTCACCTTCCACGTCCTCGTCAACGGCCGCCGGGCCGCCGTCCTCTGCCTGGCGCTCGTCGCCCTCCCCTCTCTCTGGATCTTCCTCCGCGAGCGCCACGACGTCCTCCGGTTCCTCCGCGACAACCGCCGCGCGCTCGTCCAGAGCGAGATCGTCTTCGCCTTCGGGTTCCTGCTCTTCCTCGGGATCCGCAGCTTCAACCCGGAGATCTACTGGGGCGAGAAGCCGATGGACTTCTCGATCCTGAACATCCTCGCGCGCACGCGCTCGCTCCCCGCGTCGGACCCGTGGCTCTCCGGCGCGCCGCTCGGCTACTACACGTTCGGGCAGGAGATGGTCGTCTTCCTGACGCACTTGACGCGCCTCTCGACACGCTTCACGTTCAACCTCGCCTTCGGCCTCCTCGGCGGCACGATCCTGCAGGGCGCGTTCTCGCTCGGGCGCAACTGGGGAGGACGGATCCGCTCGGGCGCGGCCGCGGCCGCGATGACGCTGCTCGTCGGGAACCTGTCGGGTCTCCGCGAGTGGCTGCTCCGCAAGCGCGCGCTCGACTGGGACTACTTCTGGGCGACGTCGCGCGTCATCAAGGACACCATCAACGAGTACCCGTTCTGGAGCCTCACGTTCGCCGATCTCCACGCGCACGTGCTCGCGATTCCGGTCTTCCTCGCCGTGGCCGCGGCCGCGCTCCACCTCGTGCGCACGCACGCGGACCCGTCCGCGCGCCCCGGGGCGCGCGTCGCCGGCGCCGCGCTCCTGGGTTTCCTCGGCGCTGCGCAGGCGCTGACGAACGCGTGGGACGTGCCGCTCCTCGCCGGGCTCCTCGCGGTGACCGGGCTTTCGGTCGCGCTCTCGGCCGGTCCGTGGTGGCGGGGGCTCGGCCGCGGCCTCGTCGCGATCGCGGTCGCCGCCGCCTCCGGGTATCTCCTCGCGCGGCCGCTGTGGGTCCGGACCGGCGGCGCTCCCGGGATCGGGAAGAACCTCGAGCCGGCCGCGTCCGGCGCCGACCAGCTGACCATCTTCGGTCTCTTCTTCTTCCTCGCGATCGCCTGGTGGCTCTCGGCCTCCTCCGAGCGTCTGGCGTCGCGCGGCGGCGGCCGCGCCTTCCGCGCGCTCGTCGTGGCCGTCGCCGCGATCGGGCTCGCGGCGCTGGCGTACCGGCTGCCGAACGCCTTCCTCGCGTGCGGCATCCTGCTCTTCGTCGCGGCCTTCTTCGTGCTGCCGGAGACGGCCGACGACCGCCTCGCCCTCGGCTTCCTCGCCGCGGCGTTCTTCCTCGTGCTCTTCTGCCAGCGCCTCTACATCTACGACCGCATGAACACGTTCTTCAAGCTGTACCTCGAGGCCTGGCTCCTCCTCGCGCTCGGCACCGCGGCGCTCGTCTTCCGCCGCAATCGCCGCGGCGTGATCGACCGGTGGGCCTGGCCCGCGCGGGCGGCGGCGGCGCTCCTCGCGGCCGCGGCGTTCTTCACGAGCGCGACGGCCGGCCGCGCGGCGGTCAGCCGCCACTTCGCGCCGTACTCGGGTCCGTCGCTCGACGGGCTGCGCTACCTCGAGACCGCGCACCCGGGCGAGTACCGCGCGGTCGAGTGGCTGCGGCGCACGATCGAGGGGACCCCGGTCGTCCTCGAGGCGCAGGGCCCCTCGTACCAGGACTTCGGACGCATCTCGATGCTGACGGGACTGCCGACCGTCCTCGGCTGGGACTACCACGTCAAGCAGCGGGGCAACCCGGAGGCCGAGATCGAGGCGCGCCGCCAGGCCGTCCGGTCGATCTACACGAACCCGGATGCCGCGAGGATCGAGCCGCTCATCAAGCGCTACCGCGTCGGCTACGTCTACGTCGGGTGGCTCGAGAAGAAGACGTATCCGGCGGCGGGCCTCGCGAAGTTCCGCGCCGACAAGGCGCGGTTCGAGCTCGCGTACGACAACCCCGAGACCCAGATCTACCGCGTCGTCGGCGGCCCGGCGCAGGACCTCCTGCTGCCGATGCGCGAGGCGCTGCCGGCGTCGGCGGCGCCGCCCGCGCCCGAGGACGAGCCGGAAGAGAAGCCCGCGATCGCCGAGAAGGCGAACGCGGGGGAACCGCCGTTCGCGAACCTGCGCGAGCCGCGCGGCGCCGCCGTCGACGACCAGGGGCGCGTGTGGGTCGCCGACTTCGGCCACTCGCGACTGCGCGTCTACGACGCGGCGGGCGGGTTCCTCGGCGGCTGGGGCGGCCGCGGCGGCGGCGAGTACGGCTTCAAAGAGCTCTGCGGCGTCGCGATCGCGGGCGACGCGCTCTACGTCGCGGACACCTGGAACGGCCGGGTCCAGGCGTACACGCTCGCGGGCGTCTTCCGCGCGTCGGCGGGCGAGCTGTACGGGCCGCGCGGCATCGCGGTCGCGCCGGACGGCCGCGTGTGGGTCACCGACGTCGGCAACCACCGCGTCGTCTCCTACGACGAGCTCCTGCAGGACCGGCAGATCGTCGGCCACAAGGGCGCCGGGGCGGGCGAGTTCTCGAGCCCGGTCGGCATCGCGGCCGCGCCGAACGGCGAGATCTTCGTGGCGGACATCGGCAACAAGCGGATCCAGCGCCTGAGTCCCGAGGGCGCCTACCGCGGCGAGTTCGCGTTCCCCGGCTGGGGCGAGAACGTCGAGCCGCATATCGCGGTGGACTCGAATGGCGTGATCTGGGCCACCGATCCGGCGGCGAACAGCGTCGTCGCCCTCGACGCGACGGGCAGACTCGTCGAGCGCATCGGCGCCGACGACGCGGGCAACAAGTTGCAGAACCCGACGGGTATCGCGGTCGACCGGAAAAACCGTATCCTGTACGTCGTCAACTCGGGGAGCGCTTCGGTCTCCCGGGTTTCCCTGGCCGAGAGGAGGATGCCTTGAGCGAAAGCGGGCTGCCCGCAGAAGACCGCGCGCCGCGGTCCGCCCGCCTCCTCCTCTTTTTCGCCGCGCTCGCGGCCGTGGCGATCCTGTCGCGCTTCTGGGCGCTCGGCGACCGGCCCCTCCACCACGACGAGTCGATCCACGCCTACCAGTCCTACTCCCTGTCGAAGGGAGGCGACTGGCGCTACGACCCCGCGTACCACGGGCCGTTTCTCTACTACTTGAACGCGGCGGTCTACAAGATCGTCGGGGCGAGCGACTTCACGGCGCGCCTGATGCCGGACGTGTTCGGGTTGATCCTGATCGCCTTCGCCTTTCCCCTCGCGCGCTGGATCGGGAGGCCGGCGGCGGCAGTGTATGCCGTCTTCGTCCTGACGTCGCCGCACTTCGCCTACTTCTCGCGCTTCATCCGGGAGGACCTCTACTCCCTCGTCTTCACGTTCGGGACCATCGTCGCGTTCCAGCGCTTCCTCGAGACGGACCGCTCGAAGTGGCTGCTGCTCTCGGCCGTCTCCTTCGCGTTCGCCGGGGTCACCAAGGAGAACGCCTACATGACGGGTGTTCTCTTCGTCGCCTATGGCCTCTGGTGCCTCGTGCGCGGCGCCGGCGAGCCCGAGGGGGCGTCCCCGCGCGCCGCGCTCGAAGCCGGCTGGAAATGGTCGTTCGCGCGCCTCTCGCCGCTCGTCTCCGCCGGCATCCTCTTCCTCGTGATCTGGGCCGGCATGTACAGCGCGTTCGGCAAGTACCCCGGCGACTGGCTCGCGATCCCCAAGGCGATCAAGTACTGGATCGGCCAGCACTCGATCGCGCGCATCCCGGGACCCTGGTACTACTACTTCCCGCAGCTCCTCTTCTACGACACCGCCATCGTCTTCGCCGCGCTCTTCGCGTTCTCCCGCCGCGACTGGAGGACCGATCCTCTCCTGCGCGTCCTCCGCTCCGCCGCGCTCCCCCTCCTCGCGTACCTCGTCGCCCGCCGCTACGTGGCGGTCATCGCGCCGCGCGCGCTCGTCTGGATCGGCGTGATCCTGGTCGCCTCCGCCATCCTGACGCTCCGGAGGCGCCCCGCCGAGCGCTCGAGCCTCTCGCCGTTCGTGCAGTTCGTCGCGTTCTGGGCGGCCGGCTCGCTCGCGATCTACGCGTGGGCGCGAGAGAAGGTCCCCTGGCTGACCGTCCACCCGCTGCTGCCCCTCACGATCCTCGGCGCCCTCGGCGCCGTGCGGCTCTGGTCCGCGCGGCGGCGCCCCTGGGCCGGCGCGGCGCTCGCCATCGCGTTCCTCCTCCTCGTCGTCAACACGACGGGCGCCTACCTCGCCTGCTTCCGGTACGGCGCCCACGATCTCGGCAAGGAGCCGCGGCACGCCGAGCTCCTCGCCTACGTCCAGACGACCCGCGACCTGGTCCGCGCGCTCGCTCCGGTCGAGATCGCGAAGACCCGCGTTCCCGCGGGACAGCCGGTCGTGACGGTCGCCGGCGAGGGCACCTGGCCCCTCACCTGGTACCTGCGCGACGTCAACGTGAACTGGGCCTCGCGCATCGAGCAGGCCACGACGCCCGTGATCGTCGCTGACTGGGACCCGGAGGGCGGGCTCGAGAAGCAGCTCGCGCCCCGTTACGACGCCAAACGCGTGCCGATCCGGGCTTGGTGGTTCCCCGATCCCATCCAGGAAGGCGGGAAGAGCCACCCGACGTTCAAGGACTTCGTGCGGCTGTGGCTCTTCCACGAGATCTGGGGGTCGATCGGCTCGCAGGACGCGACCGTCTACGTGCGCAAGGACCTCTCGGGCACGGGCACGCTCGAGCCGCTGCAGATCGCGGTGCAGGACACCTCGTCGCGCGACTACACCGGCGAGGCCGGCGAGCTTCCGGCGCCCCGGACGATCGGCATGGCGGGCAGCGGCCCCGGCCAGTTCGCCGAGCCGCGCGGCGTCGCCGTCGACCCGAGCGGCAACGTGTACGTCGCCGACACCAAGAACAGCCGCATCGAGGTCTTCGACGCGAACGGCGCCTTCCTGCGGGCGTTCGGGGTCAAGGGCTCCGCCGACGGTCAGCTGAACGAACCCTGCGGCGTCGCGATCGGTCCGGGCGGCGAGGTCTACGTCGCCGACACGTGGAACCACCGCGTCGCGCGGTTCGGCCCGGGCGGCGAGTGGCGGGGATTCTGGGTCGACCCCGAGCGGGGCTTCTTCGGCCCGCGGGGTCTCGCGGTCTCCGGCGGCTCGCTGTACGTGACCGACACCGGCAACAAGCGGGTCGTGCGCTTCGAGATCTCGTCCGGCTCCGTGACCGCGCGCTGGGGCGGCGCGGGCGCCGGACCGGGACAGTTCGTCGAGCCGGTCGGCGTCGCGGCGGACCCGTCGGGGCGCGTCTACGTCGCCGACACCGGCAACCACCGCGTCCAGGTGTTCGACGCAGAGGGCCGCTTCGTGCGCCAGTTCCCGGTCTTCGGCTGGAAGGACTTCTACACGGAGCCGTATCTCGCGATCGGCCCGTCCGACAGCGTGCTCCTGACCGACTCCTGGAAGGGCCGGATCGTGCGCTACGACGCGAGCGGCGCGCTCTCCCGCTCGTGGAAGGCGGAGGGCCTGAAGCGCCCGACCGGCATCGCGCTCGACGCCTTCGGACACGTGATCGTCAGCGACCGAGATTTGCACCGCGTCGACGTTTGGCCCCTCGACGCGTTTCGATGAGCTCGAGTCCAGAGGAGAACCGATGACCCAGAACCGCTTCGCGACCCTCTCCCCCGTCCGCGTGCTTCGCTTCGCCGCCCCGCTCTCGCTGGCGCTCGCCCTCGCGCCCGCGCTCGCCTGCAAGAAGGGCGAGACGTCGGCCGGCGCCCCCGGGGCCGTCGCGCCGGCCGCCGCCCCCGCGGCGACGCCCACCCCAGCGCCGGACGCGCCGCCCGCGATCCGCGACACGGCCGAGGCCGGAAAGGCGCCATGGTCGGGCCTCGCCGAGCCGCGGGGCGCCGCGCTCGACGGGCACGGCCACCTCTGGGTGACGGACTTCGGGCATTCGCGGATCGCGATCTTCGACCTCTCCGGCGGCTACCTCGGCGGCTGGGGCGGCGTGAAGGGCAACGGCAAATACCAGCTCCAGGACCCCGGCGACGTGACGATCCACGGCGACGACGTCTACGTCGCCGACACCTGGAACGGCCGCGTGCAGCAGTACACGATCCCGGGCGCGAAGAATGCGCGCACCGCGGTCGCGGAGCTCTACGGCCCGCGCGGCGTCGCCGTCGCGCCGGACGGCGTCGTCTGGATCTCCGATTCGGGCAACAACCGCATGGCGCTGCTCGCGCCGGGACAGGCCCCGCGCTTCATCGGGAAGTCGGGCGCCGGCCCCGACGGCCTGTCCTTCCCCGTGGGTGTCGCGGCCTCGCCCTCCCACGTCTTCGTGGCCGACATCGGCAACCACCGGATCCAGGTCTTCGGCCTCGACGGCAAGGTCCAGCGCTCGATCGCCGTCGCCGCGTGGAAGGATTCGATGGAGCCGTACCTCGCCGTCGACGAGAAGGAAAGCATCTACGCGTCCGTGCCGAACGCGAGCCAGGTCCTCGAGCTCGACCGGTCCGGCAAGGTCCTGCGCAAGTGGGACGCGGACGACGCGGGCAAGAAGTTCGTCAAGCCGACCGGGCTCGCGCTCGACGGCAAGGGCGGCGTGCTCTACGTCGTCGACGCCGGCGGCAACACGGTCGTGGCGCTCCACCTGGAGGCGAAGAAGTCGTGAGACCCGGACGGACGAGCGCGGCGGGTCGGTGACCGCCGCGTCGCCCGGGAGCCGGGGCCTGTCCCGGTTCCTCTACTACTTCGGCTCGGTCTTCACGATCCTCCGCGGGATGCGTCCGCGGGGCGCGGTCGTGCGGCTCTTCCTCGGGCTGCCCGTCCCGCTGCCGCTCGAGATCGTCCTGCCCGACGGCCTGCGCTTCCGCGTCCGCACGCCGATGGAGGCCTGGCTCCTGAAGGAGACCTGCATCGACGCCGACTACGAGAGGGACGCGCCGATCCGGGACGGCTGGACCATCGTCGACGTCGGGGCCGCCAACGGCGACTTCGCCGTCCACGCGGCGTCGCGGAGCCCGCGGGGCGTCGTGCACGCGTTCGAGCCCCTGCCCGAGGCGTTCGCGCGCCTCGAGGAGCACGTCCGCTTGAACGGCGTCGCGAACGTCCGCGCCGTGCCGCAGGCGATCGCCGCGCGGGAGGGCCACCTCGCGCTGTACACGGTCACCGGCCTCGCCGGGCAGCACCGGACGGCGGGCGACGGCAGCGCGGCCGCGGGACCCGCCGTCGCCGTGCGCGCGACGACCCTCGCCCGCGCCTTCGAGGCCGCGGGCATCGAGCGCTGCGACCTCCTGAAGCTCGACTGCGAGGGAGCGGAGTTCGAGATCCTGCTGTCGCTTCCCGACGCGGTCCTCGCGCGGATCGCGCGCATCGTGCTCGAGTATCACGATCACGTCACGGCGCACAGGCACGACGAGATCGCGGCACGCCTGCGCGAGCGGGGCTTCCGGGTGCGCACGCGCCCGAATCCGGCCTGGAAGGAGCTCGGCTTCCTCTACGCCGAAAACGAGAAGCTCGTGCCCGGGCCTCAGGGAACGTAGTACACGCCGAAGTTCTTGTCGGCGTACGACTGCGGGTAGATCCGCTCCGTGCCGCCGGGGTACAGGCGGTGCAGGAGTTCGAGCCGCGTCGTGTCGTTCGGACGGTAGACGAAGACGAGCGGGCGGGCCGTCAGCCCCGCCGGCACGTGCGGCGGCGCGACGTTGTGCGCGTCGACCCAGGCGAGATCGCCGAGATCGAGCGCCACGTTGCGGGCGTCGATCCAGAAGTCGGTCGCGAGGAGGTACTGCTGGGAGAGGGGGATTCCCTTCTTCTGGTAGTCCCGGAAGACGGCGGCGACCTCCAGGGCGTGGTCGATCACGGCGTCGTAGGACCGGCCGAGGCGCACGAAGTAGTCCACCGCGTCGTTCCGGATCGACGCCGCGGCCGCCGCGAGGAGTGCGGCCGATCCGGCGGCCTTCAGGGCGAGACGCTCGCGCCAGACTCCGCGCCAGAGGTACACGTACGCGAGCCCGACGGCGAGGAACACGATGGGCGCGGCCGTCTCGGCGCGGTTCAGGCTCGGATTCTCATCGGGATACGCCAGGGCGAGGGTCGAGGGCAGCGTCAGCAGGAACAGCGCCGGAAAGAGCCACGCCCAGCGCCAGGCGCCGCCCCACAGGAGTCGGAGCGCGAGCACTACTCCCCCGAGGAGCAGCGCACCGGCCACGGCGTCGAGGAACGGGTCGTACTGCGTCAGGACCGTCCACGTCGAGGCGCCCTTCCAGTGGAACGCCTGCGCCATGTGCACGAGGTTGCGGCCGAAGATCGACAGCGGCCTGTCCTCGAGCGGCTGCTCGGCGCCGGTCGTGCGGGTGAGGATGCGGGCCCAGAAGAACTCGCGGTGCTCCCCGACGAGCGCGAACTTCAAGACCGGGAGGAACACGAGCGCCGACGTGAAGGCCGCGAGCAAGCCATGGCCGATCGCTTCGAGGCGCCGCGCCCGGCGGCGCCCGTCGAAGAGGGCCACGCCGACGGCGAGCGGGACGAGGAGCGGCACCACGCGAAACGGCGTGTAGGTCGTCAGCCCGAGCCCGATCGCCACGCCCGCGAGCAGCATCGAGCCGCGGTCGCCCCGGCGCTGCCAGCGGAGCAGCGCCCACAGGACGAGCGCGGCGAACGGGATCGCGTACTCGTACTCCTGACCCTGCCGCGAGAGCGAGACGGGCCACTTGCCCCACGCCGCGAACGCGGCCGACGCGAGGCCCAGGGCGGAGCCGCCGAGCTCCGCGCCGGCGAGATAGAGGACCGGGATCAGGAGGAGCCCGAACGCCGCGGTCGCGGCCTTGATCCAGAGGTACCGCACGGGAAGCCCGAACAGCTTCAGGAATCCGGCGGTCCAGTAGAAGTGGAACGGCGCGATGCCGAGATTGCGGAAGAAGTAGATCCCGGCGCGCCCGCCGAGGAGGTCGAGCAGGTCCTGCATCTCCTCCGCGTGGTCGCTCACCGGGTTCGCGGGCACGCCCGCGAGCGCGTGGAAGAGGAACCAGACGGCGATGCCGAGGACGACCGCGAGCGCCGCGAGGACGACGGACCGAGGGAGGCCGGGGCCGTCGGCCGGACGCGGCGTCCCGCCGCCGATCCGCCGGGGCCACCAGGCGGCGAGCCACAGCACCACGGCGGCGATCCACGCGGCGACGCCGTCCCAGCGGAGCTCCTCCGGAGGCATCCTCCATGCCGCGACCCCGGCAGCGACGAGCGCGAGGACGAGGAGGACCCGGCGCGGGCGTCCGGCCGGAGCGTCGAGCGGGCCGAGACGGTCGGCGGCGGGCGGATCGAGCCAGCAGGCCGCGATCCACGCGAGGAGCCCCGCGCCGAGCGCCGCGGCCGGCACGCCGGCGAGCTCGCGGGCGTTCATCGCCGCGCACGCGAACCAGAGCGCGCCGAAGCCGGCGAGCGCCAGCCAGGGCGCCGCGCGGCGCGGTCCGATTGAAGTCGGGGTCGTGCTCAAGGAATTGTCGAACGATTGTAGCGGCCGTCCCGACGAGGCCCCAAACGAAACGACCGGCCCGAAGGCCGGCCGCTCATCTCGATGACGTTATCGATTCAGTTCCATTGCAGCCCGAGAGCCTTGGCCAGGAAGATCGCCATCTGACGGCGCGTGACCGGGTTGTCGGGACAGAAGTTCCCGCCGCCGCAGCCGCCGGTAATTCCGGACGCATACAAGGCCTCGATGTATTGGAACCCGATGTCGCTCGTCGGAACATCCGCGAAATCCGACGCGCCTGGGGCCGGACTGACCTTCAACTTGTATCCGATGATCGCGCCCGCAACAGTGGTCGTTGCATCCGCATTTCCATTGTAAAAGACGTACAGGGGGTAGCGCTTCCCGAGGTTGTCGATCGTGAGTCCGTACCCGCTCAGGTCGACACTCCGGGTGCTACAGCCGCTGCCCGGCGTGCCGTCCATCGTCGTGATCGTGTTCGAGATGTTGTTGTGGTTATCGGCCAGGTAGAAGCCGAGCGTGATGTTGTTCGAGCCGTTCGTGTTGCAGTAGTCAAACTCGAGATAGGTCAACACCGCGCCGGAAGGCAAGTCGGGCTGGGACAGGAGCCAGGTCAGGCCCGCGACGTTGATGTAGCGCATCGGCTGGTTTCCGCTGGTGTCGCCGTACGTCCACGCCGAGTAAGCCGGCGTGAACTTCCACTCTCCAATCGTCAGATAATTCGTGGACGTCGTCCCGAACACCTGAGGGGTCTGCAGCTGCAGCGGGGGGGCATTCGGGGGTTCCGGCCGCTCCGCGCCCGATGCCACGACTGCGCTCCATCCGAGCAGCACGACACCGACACGCGTCGCGATCCGCGTCTTCGTCATTCAGATGTCCTCCTTGATGGCACGCATCCTAGCACGCGCCGCCGATGGCGGGGTCCGTCAGCTCCGAAACACCTTCTCCTCCCTGCCGTCGATCCATCGGTCGACGAGCTCGACGCCCTGCATCAGCGAGTGGTCCTGGTTGCCGATCTCGTATTTCCACGATCCGAAGCGGCCGCGCGAGAAGATGCCCCGCGGCTCGAGGTACGCATGGATCGTCTCGAGGGCCGGGTTCCGATCGACCGACGGGATCGGGTACGAGTGGCCCGCGTGGATCAGGAAGATCGTTTCGATCAGGGGAAGGTCCGAGGGCTGGAGGATCCCCTCGGCGAGGAGCCCGTCGACGACCGCCTTGCCGAAGTCGCCCTCCGGCAGAGGCTTGAACTTCGAGTAGGACGTCTCCGTCAGCACCGAGAAATACTTCGACGTATCGCCGCCGGGCACGATCTCGGGCGAGTAGTTCGACAGGTACGTCATCCGGTAGAAGGGCGTCTTCGGGTTCGGGAAATAGATCCAGTTCTTGTCGGACGGTGACGGCCGGCGCAGTCCCACGCCGACCGAGAAGAGGCGATTGAACAGGAGCTTCTCCGCCGCCGCGCGCACCTTCTCGGGCGCGTGGCAGAGGCGGGCGACGAGCGCGTCGAGTGGCAGCGTCGACAGCAGCCGCTCGTACGACCGCGTCGTGCCGTCCGAAAACGCGATCTCGCGCTTCTCCTCGTCGATCGAAATGGCGCGCTTGTGGTACCGGACCCTGTCGTCCCCGAGGAACGGCAGGACCCCCTTCCACAGTCCGAGCGTGCCGCCGTGCAGCGGATAGCCGAACTTGGCGTTCGGGCCCCAGTCGGTGTTCTGCGGAAGGAGCGTCGTCTGGATCGCCTTGCGCCAGTCGACGACGGACACGCGCTCGGCGATCCAGTAGTAGCCCATCTCCGAGAGCGGCGTTGCCCACACCTTGAAGTTGTAGGGGTTCATGAAGTGCTTGGCGACGCCGGAGCCGAACTTGGCGAGCACCCACTCCTCGAAGTTCCGGAAGGCGCGGTCCCTGTCGATCGTCTGCGACTCGACGAGGCCGACGAGGCACTCGAGCATCGCCTGCTCGGGCAGCGACGAGAGGTGGTTCTGGAACGGATAGCGGACGTACCGGTCCTCGAACTTGATCCAGCTCTCGCGATCGATCCACCGGATCCGATCGCCGAGCACCCTGCCGAGGAAGTCGTTGAAGTACTTGTAGCCGGAGAAGATGATGTGGCCCGAGACGTCCCACGTCCAGCCCTTCGGGTCCGTGAAGCTCGTCGCGAGGCCGCCCACCTGGCCCGAGCGCTCGAAGATCTCGAAATCGTTCTCGCCGCGCTCGCGCAGCCGGTACGCCGCGCCGAGTCCCGTCGGACCGGCGCCGAGGATGACGGTGCCGCCGCTCAAGAGGCCGCCCGCCGGCCCTCGACGAGTCGTCGCAGCCGCTCCGCCTGGTGCATCTCGGCGCGGAGCGCGAAGAGGTAGCGTAGCACCTTCCAGATCGTGCCGAGCATCTTGAACGGACGGTGGATCGACTGGCCGGCCTCGCGCGGGAAGTGCTGGACGACGACCTCGGTCACCTTCCACCCGGCGATGCGGCAGCGCACGAAGATCTCGTCGCCGACGAAGTTGATGCGGTGCTTGATCTCGATCCGCCTCGCGACGTCGCGCCGGAACGCGCGGCAGCCGGCGTTGATGTCGTGCAGCGGCGAGCCCAGGATCCAGTGCGACAGGACGCGCAGGCCGAGCGACAGGACCTTCCGGCCCGCGCCGTCGTAGCGGATCTTCTTCCAGCAGAACACGACGTCGGCGCCCCCGTCGATCGCCTCGAGGAACTTCGGCGCATCGGCCATCGTGTGCTGGCCGTCCCCATCGACGACCATCACGACCTCGCCGGGGACGTTGCGCAGCGCCGTCTCGGTCGCGACCGCGTAGCCCTTGTTGCCGTCGTGGTGCACGACCGAGATGCGCGGGTCCTTCCTCGCGAGCTCCTCGGCGATCTCTCCGGTCTTGTCCCGGCTGCCGTCGTTGACGACGACGACGTGCCAGGTGAGCCCGGGAATCGCCGACAGCGAGGACATCGCCTCCGCGACGGTCTTCGCGATCAGCTCCTCCTCGTTGTAGGCCAGGAAACCGACGCCGAGCCGCACCTTCCGCTCCGGCGGCGTCCCCTCGGGCCTCCCCCCGACTTCGCGATCAGCGGCCATAGATGATCCATCCTGCGGTGACCACCCAGCCGAGCACGACCGCGAGCAGCCACGGGTCGTCCACGAGGAGGGCCTGGGTGGGATTGCCGCCGCCCCCGCGGCGATACACGAGGTGCACGTACCGAGCGAGGCCGAGCACCACGAACGGAATGGTCAAGGCGAGACTGTGTCCGGCGTAGTGGGCGATCGTCGTAGGAAACACGCTGTACGCGCTGTACGCCGAGACGGTCGAGAGCCCGGTCACGATGAAGAGGTAGTCGAGCCCCTCCGCGCGGTAGGCCGCGAGCGCCGGCCGGTGCTCGGCCGAGGTGCGCTCCCCGATGTGGTGGTATTCCCACTGGCGCTTGCCCGCGACGAGGAAGAGGGCCAGCAGGTACGCGCACAACAGCAGGAACTGCGACGGCCAGACGGCGGCGAGCGCCGCGCCGGCGAGCGCCCTCAGCGGCATGCCAGCGGCCACGATGAGCGCCTCCAGGAACGGAATGCGTTTGAGCACGAGCGAGTACGCGACCATCAGCGCGGCGTAGGCGGCGCACCAGGCGCCGAACTCCGACCGCAAGAGGAAGGCCGCGGCGAGTCCGGAGGCGACGAGGACCGCCGAAAACGGGGCCGCCGTCCCGACCGACAGTCGCCCGGAGGCGAGCGGCCGGTGACGCTTCTCGGGATGGGCGCGGTCGCGCTCCCGGTCCATGATGTCGTTGACGACGTAGATGCCGCTCGCGATCACGCTGAAGGCGGCGAGCCCCTCCGCGGCCCGGATCCAGCCGGCGGCCGAACCGAGCGCGCCGCCGAAGAGGAACGGCAGCGGCAGCACCAGGTTCTTGATCCACTGCTTCGGCCGCATGGCGGCCGCGAGGGCGCCGGCGACCGCCAGAGAACCGCCCGCGTCCGACCCCTCGGCCGACGCCGTCTCTCCGGACGCGGTCGCTGCCATTTATCTCATTCTAAACGGTTCCGCCGCGATTGTCTCGCGCTTGGCGGTAGGATCGGCCGGTCAAGGAGCCCGCCATGGAAGACGCGTACGTCGAACGGGTGATCGATCTCACGGACGCCTCCGCGAACCGGATCCACAACATGCCTCTCGAGGAGGCGCGATCGCGCGTCGCCCACGGCCCCGTCGAGCGCGTGCGCGAGATCGACGGCTCGTTCGCGCTCGTCGCGCACGTGGAAAAGCGCGTGCGGCTCGCGCGTTCGCTCGACCGGCCGCTGCGCTACTTCCTCGCGAAGCAGGCGGCCGGGCCCGCGCTGGTCGTCTCGGACCGCATCGACGCGATCCACGCGTTCCTCGAACGCGAGGGCCTGGCGGCGCAGTTCCACCCGAGCTACACGCGCATGGTCCCCGCGCACTACGTCGTCGAGATCGAGCTCGTCGGCTGCCCCGATCCCTCGCCGTCCTACGAGCGCTATTTCACGCCCGCGCGCGCGACGCTGCCGGCCGATCCCGGGGCGATCGGCCGCGCCTACGTCGGGGCGCTCGCCGACGAGATCGCGAAGGAACTGGCGGCGCTGCCGTCCGGAGCCCCGGTCGGCGTCGCGTTCTCCGGGGGCGTCGACAGCGGCGCCGTCTTCCTCGTCGCGCATCACGCGATGCGCAGGCTCGGCATGAGCCCGGCGCGCCTAAAGGCGTTCACGTTCACGCTCGGCCCCGCCGGGCAGGACCTCGCGCAGGCGCGCGCCTTCCTCGAGCCGCTCGGCCTCGGCCTCTTCCTCGAACCGATCGAGGCCGACCCGGCGGCGCTCGATCCGTTCGAGACCGTGCGCCTGATCGAGGACTACAAGCCGCTCGACGTCGAGTCGGCGACGATGGCGCTCGCGCTCTGCCGGGGGATCCGCGCGCGCTACCCGGACTGGCGGTTCCTCCTCGACGGCGACGGCGGCGACGAGAACCTGAAGGACTACCCGATCGAGGAGAACCCGGAGCTGACGATCCGGAGCGTCGTGAACAACCCGCTCCTCTATCAGGAGGGGTGGGGCGTCGGGCGCATGAAGCACTCGTTGACCTACTCCGGCGGCCAGAGCCGCTCCTACAGCCGGACGTGGGCGCCGCTGCGCCTCCTCGGCTTCGAGGGCTCGAGCCCGTTCACCCGGCCGTCGGTCGTCGAGGTGGCCGAGGCGATCCCGTTCGCGGAGATGGCCTCGGGCGACACCGCGAGGCTCTACGCGCTCAAGGGCGAGATCGTGGCGCGCGGCGTCGAGGCGGTGACCGGGATGACGATGCCCGTCTTCCCGAAGCGCCGCTTCCAGCACGGCGCGCTGCCGGAGGGCGAGCTGTCCCGCCGGCTCCCCTTCGGCGAGGCCGCCTACCGGTCGCACTTCCTCTCGCGTTACGCATGAGGGTCAGGTCTCTCAAAGAGCCTTCCGAATCACCATTGAGAGACCTGACCCCGGGCGCCTACCCCGCCGACGGGGCCGGGCGCAACCGGTGGATTCTCGCGCGACGGCCGGAACGGAACCGGCTCGACCCGCGCCGCGCCTACGCCGCGCTCCTCGAGGAGGAGCCCGACGCGAGCGGAGAGGTCGTGACGGTGGCGGTCCTCTTCCTGACCAACCGCGAGTGCCCCTGGCGCTGCCTGATGTGCGATCTCTGGAGGAACACGCTCGAGGATCCGGTGCCCCCGGGCGCGATCCCCGAGCAGATCCGCGCGGCGCTCGCCGGGCTCCCGCCGGCGCGCGTCCTGAAGCTCTATAACGCGGGGAGCTTCTTCGACCCGCGCGCGATTCCCCCGGAGGACTTCGAGGCGATCGCGGCGCTCGCCCGCCCGTTCGAGCGGGTGATCGTCGAGGCGCACCCGGCGCTCGTCGGCGACGCCTGCCTTCGCTTCCGCGACCTCGTCGGCGGCCGGCTCGAGGTGGCGATGGGCCTCGAGACGGTCCACGCGGAGACGCTCGAGCGCCTGAACAAGCGCATGACGCTCGCGCAGTACGGCGCGTCGGCCGCGTTCCTCGCGCGCGAGGGAATCCCGCACCGCGCGTTCGTGCTCGCGGGACTCCCATGGCTCGGCGAGGCCGAGGGGCTCGCGGCCGCGCGCGCGGCGATCGGGCACGCGTTCGACCACGGCGCCGGCGCCGTCTCGATCATCCCGACGCGAGGCGGCAACGGCGCGCTCGACGCGCTCGCGGCCGACGGCCTCTTCGCGGAGCCGCGGCTCTCCGTCCTCGAGGACGCGCACGACTTCGGCCTCTCGCTCTCCCGCGGCCGCGTCTTCGCCGACCTCTGGGACCTCGAGCGGTTCGCCCGCTGCCCGTCCTGCTTCCCGGCCCGGCGCGCGCGCCTCGCCAGGGCGAACCGGACGCAGGGAATCCTCTCCCGCGTCTCCTGCGCGGCGTGCGGCGGCGACGCATGACTCCGCCCTTCGACCTCGCGGTCGTCGGCGCTGGCTTCGCCGGATCCCTGACCGCTCTGATCGCGCGGCGGCTCGGCCTCTCGGTCGCGCTGATCGAGCGCGGCCGGCACCCCCGCTTCGCGATCGGCGAGTCCTCCTCGCCCCTCGCGAACCTCCTCCTCGAGGAGCTCGCCGACCGCTACGATCTGCCGAGGATCCGGCCGCTCGCCGCCTGGGGCTCCTGGCAGCGCGCGCATCCGGAGATCGGCTGCGGGCTGAAGCGGGGCTTCACCTTCTACGCGCACGCGCGGGGCAAGCCGTTCGCGTCCGACCGGGAGCGGCGCGACCAGCTGCTCGTCGCGGCGAGCCCCTGCGACGAGGTCGCGGACACGCACTGGTACCGGCCGGACTTCGACGCCTTCCTCGCGCGCGAGGCGGAGGCGGCGGGCGCGGCGTACTCCGACGAGACGGAGCTCTCGATCGTCTCGATGGACGGCGGCGGGACGACGCTCGAGGCGCGGCGCGGCGGCCGGCGCCGGACGCTCTCGGCCCGCCTCGTCGTGGACGCCTCCGGTCCCGGCGGCTTCCTCCACGGGGGCCTCTCGCCGGGCGAATCGCGGTTCCAGGGGCTCCCCGAGACCTCCGCGCTGTACGCGCACTTCACCGGCGTGCGGCGTCTCGAAGCGCTCCCGATCTTCCCGTCGGAGGAGCCGCCGCCCTATCCCGTCGACGACGCGGCCGTGCACCACGTCTTCGAGGGCGGCTGGATCTGGGTGCTGCGCTTCGACAACGGCATCGTCAGCGCCGGCGTCGCGGCAACGCCGGTCCTCGCCCGGGAGCTGCGCCTCCCTGAAGGCGAGGCGGCCTGGCGCCGGCTGCTCGCGCTCTTCCCCACCGTCGCCGAACAGTTCGAGGAAGCCGAGACGGTGACGCCCTGGTTCCACCGCCATCCGATGCCGTTCCGGAGCGCCGCCGCCGCGGGCCCGGGCTGGACGATGCTCCCGTCCGCCGCGGCCTTCGTCGACCCCCTCCTCTCGACCGGATTTCCGCTCACGCTCCTCGGCATCGAGCGGCTCGCCGCCGCGCTGCGCGACGACTGGGGCACTCCGGCTCTCGACGCGCGGCTCCAGACCGACGCCACGACGACGCTCGCCGAGGTGGGCACCGCAGCGGCCCTTGTCGCGGCGCTCTACGCGCACTTCGACGACTTCGAGGTCTTCGCCGCGCTGACGCAGCTCTACTTCGCCGCGGCGAGCTACGCGGAGGCGGCGCGGCGCCTCGGGCGGCCGGAGCTCTCAGGCTCGTTTCTCTCGCGCAACCACCCGGAGTTCGGGCCGGCGTTCGCGGCGTGCACGCGACTCGCGCTCGCCCGCGACCCCGCCCGCCGCCGCGAGCTCCTCGACGCGATCGCGCGCGCCGTCGAGCCGCTCGACGTGATCGGCCTCTCCGACCGGTCGCGGCGAAACTGGTATCCGGTCCTTCCGGACGACCTCTTCGCGGCGCGCCGCAAGCTCGGCGCGACGAGGGAAGAGATCGAGGCGATGCTCCAGACCATGCTGCCGGCGACGCCCGTCACATCGGGTGATGGTGCATCGCGGGCATCGACTCCATCTCGATGAGCGCCGCGCGCCCCCACCGCAGCCGCGCGAAGACGTGGCCGGAGACCGGCGACTTGCCGTAGGCGAGCTCGAGCTCCCGCGGGAACGCGTACAGCGTGACGTCGCCGCCGATGCCGGTGTCGAGCCCCCGCACGAGACGGAAGTCGCGGAAGTAGCCCGCGGTGAAGGCGGCGACGTCCGCCAGCCGGACCGGCAGGCCCGGAGGCGGGAAGTGCTTGGTCAACAGGAGGAACTCGTCCTTCTGGACCCACTCGGCGCGGCCGTAGACCTGGTCGAGCGCCGTGATCTGCCACGCTGACTCGAGAAGCACGGAGTCGCTCGTGGGTGCGGCGGACTCGACGTTGCGGCCCCAGATCAGGCTGACGGCGAGCGGCCGGTCTCCCGCCGCGCCGTACGAGACGGACGCGCTCAGGCGGTGGAGGTCGCCGGGCCCCTCCGGTTCCGGGTGCTTCAGGAACGCGTAGGACACCTGCCCCGACCATCCGTCCGGCAGCAGCAGACGCAGCCGGCCGGAGGCCGAGTCGATCGCGCCGCCGTCGATGTTCCAGCGATTCGAGTCCGGCTCCTGGCCATGGAACACCGACGCGTCGAAGGCGAGCCAGCGCCAGCCGCCGCCGACGGTGATCACGTTGAAACTGATGTGCGTCGAGTCCTGCCAGTGGTGCGAGAGCGGCGCCGTGTGGTTCTCGCCGGAGGACGCGCGATGCATGTACGCGGTCGGCCCGATCGCGGGCTCGCCGACCGGCGCGACCTGCAGCCATGCGCCCGCCTCCGCGCCGAGCGGGAATCGGTACGTGGCCGACAGGTTCATGAAGAAGTCGTGCGGGTGCTGGCGGTCGACGAGCGGCCGGCCCTGGTACGTCTCGCCCGTCTGGAAAAGCTCGTGCGAGCCCTCCTTCGGGAACGTGAGGACCTCGAGCGAGTTCATCATCATCACGGAGAGCAGGCCGGGGCCGAGGCTGCCCTCGAGGTGAACCATGTTCCAGTTGACCGATTCGCCCTCCTGGCCTCCCGAGGGCCCGCCCTGGTTGTCGTAGCCGCCGGTCGCGATCCCGACGTCCATGAGGTGCCACGGCATCTTCATGCCGGCCATCGGTTCGACGGGGACCATGCCGTTCATGAGCGTCATGTCGGACTGGAACAGGTTGCGATCGCCGACCGACGCTTCATCGGCCGGAGGGTTCGAGTCGTGCTGACCGAGCGCCGCCGCGGCCGGAAGCGCACCGAGGAGGATCCACGCGGCCGCTCGCATTCGCCTTCGATCGTTCTGCAAGACGGCTGCCGTCGAGAGCGCCTCAGCTTCCGGCCGCGCCTTCGAGGCGCCCCTTCGCGAGATCGCGTTCCTTCAGCCAGGTCCAGATCACGGGCGTGACGATCAGGACGTGGGCGAGCGAGCTCAGCATCCCGCCGAGCACCGGCGCCGCGATCGGCTTCATGACTTCCGAGCCGGTCGCGCTCGACCACAGGATCGGGAGAAGGCCCATGACGACCGTCGAGACCGTCATCAGCTTCGGCCGCAGGCGCAGCACCGCGCCCTCCATCGCGGCCTGCCGCACGGCGTCCCGCGTCAGCGGCCCCTGCGCCGCCTTCCTCGCCAGGGCGTCCTCGAGATACACGACCATGACCACGGCCGTCTGCACCGCCGTGCCGAAGAGAGCGATGAAGCCGACCCACACCGCGACGCTGATGTGGAAGTCCGTCCGCCACCCGTTCGCCACCGCGAGCGTGTGCAGCAGCCAGAGCAGAAGATTCCCGCCCGTCAGCGCGAACGGGATCGCGAGGATCACGTGCGCGGCCTCGCGCGACGAATGGTACGTGATCGCGAGGAGCACGAAGATGATCGCGAAGCAGACCGGCACCACCAGGGCAAGCCGGTTGCGCGCGCGGATCTGGTGCTCGTACTGGCCCGACCACTGCACGAAGTACCCGGTCGGGAGCTTGACCCTCGCCTCGACGGTGCGCTTGGCCTCGTCCACGAACGAGCCGACGTCGCGTCCCCGGACGTTCAAGAAGACGCGCTCCCGCAGGAGCCCGTTCTCGGCCGACACCATCGAGGGCCCCGGCCGGAATCGGATGTCGGAGACCTGCGCGAGCGGCACCTGGGGCATCACCTTCGCGTTCTCCATGGGCGCCGAGCCCATCGCCGGCACGAGGATGCGCCCGATCTTCTCGAGATCGTCGCGCAGCTCCCGCGCGTAGCGGACGCGCACCGGAAACCGGTTCCGGCCCTCGATCGTCGTCGTCAGGTTCTCGCCGCCGATCGCGGTCTCGATCACCTCGAGCACGTCGCCCACCCGCACGCCGTAGCGGGCGGCGGCCTCGCGATCGACGCGGATCTCGAGGTACGGCGATCCGAGGATCTGTTCGGCGTACACGTCGGCCGCGCCGGGCACGGACCGAACGGCGTCGGCCACCTCGTTGGCGGTCCTCTCGAGGACCGCGAGGTCGGGCCCGAAGATCTTCACGCCGACCTGGGTGGGGATCCCGGTCGCCAGCATGTCGATCCGGTTGCGGATCGGCTGCTGCCAGATCGCCGTGACGCCGGGCAGCTGCGAGCGGCGCGTCATCTCGGCGAGGAGCCTCTCCTTCGTCATGCCCGGGCGCCACTCCGACTCGGGCTTCAGCTCGACGAGCGTCTCGTACATGTTGATCGGCGCGGGGTCGAGGGGACTCTCGGCGCGCCCGACCTTGCCGACGACCGAGGCGACCTCCGGGAACTCGCGCAGCACGGCGTCCTGCTTCTTCATGATGTCGATCGCCTGGGTCAGGGACACGGAATTCGACGTCACCGGCATGAACATGAGCGTCCCCTCGTCGAGGGGGGGCATGAACTCCTTGCCGATGCCGGGCGCCAGCGTGCGATTCAGCCAGGCCTGCGCCGCGGCGAGCCGGTCGGCGAGGCGGCGCAGGTCGGGACGCGCGGTGACGCTCGCGAGCACGCCGGCCGGCCCCGCGACCGGTGCGAGGAGCTCCCCGCCCCCGGCGACGAGGACGAGGCTGACCACGAAGGCGATCACGGCGATCGCGATCGTGCGCGCCTTGTGCCGGAGGGCGGCTGCGAGCACCGGCTCGTAGAGCCGATGCGCGAGGCGCATCACCCGGTTGTCCTCCTCGCGGTGGATGCGGCCGCGCACGAGGAAGCTCGCGAGGACCGGCACCAGCGTGACCGAGAGGGCCGTCGCTCCCACCATGGCGAACGTCTTCGTGAAGGCGAGGGGGTGGAAGAGCTTCCCCTCCTCGCCCGAGAGCGAGAACACGGGCAGGAAGGCGAGCAGGATGATCACCATGGAGAAGAAGATGGGCCGCCCGATCTGCCGCGCCGCGTCGCGGACCAGTTCGACGATCGGCTTCCGGTCTCCCTCCGTCTCGTAGTGCCGGAACACGTTCTCCGTGATGACGATCCCGGCGTCGACGAGGACCCCGATGGCGATGGCGATCCCGCCGAGCGACATGATGTTCGACGTGATTCCGAAGACGCGCATGAGCAAGAAGGAGGTGAGGATCGCGAGCGGGAGCGGCAGCGTGACGATGAGGATCGAGCGGAAATGCATCAGGAAGACCACGTGCGCGAGCGTGACGAGCAGGATCTCCTCGAAGAGCGCGCGCCGCAGCGTGCCGACGGCCCGGGCGATCAGGGCGGAACGGTCGTAGAACGGGACGATCCGGACTCCCGGAGGCAGGCCGCGCGAGAGCTCCGCGATCCTCTCCTTGACGCGCGCGATGATCTCGGGCGCGCTCTCGCCGTAGCGCATCGTGACGACGCCGCCGACGACCTCGCGGCCGTTCTTCTCGAGCGCCCCCCGGCGGAACTCGGGCCCGAGAGCCACGGTGCCGAGGTTCGACACGTACACGGGCGTCCCCTCGCGCGCGGAGACGACGATCTTCTCGACGTCGGAGACGTCGTGGATCAAGCCGAGGCCGCGGACGATGTACTCCATGCCGCCCCTCTCGAGCACCTTGCCGCCGACGTTGTTGTTCGACATCTGGACCGCCTCGATGACGTCGCGGACGGTCAGTCCGTACGCGGCGAGCCGATTCGGATCCACGTCGATCTGGTACTGGCGGACGTAGCCTCCGATCGAGGCGACCTCGGCCACACCGGGCACCGAGTTCAGCTGGTACCGGACGTACCAGTCCTGGATCGCCCGCAGGCTCCCGAGGTCCTGGCCCTCTCCCTCGACCGTGTACCAGAACACCTGGCCGACCGCCGACGCGTCGGGCCCGAGGACCGGAGTCACGCCCTTCGGCAGGAGCGCGGAAACGAGGGAGAGCCGCTCGAGGATGCGCGTGCGCGCGAAGTAGAGGTCGGTGCCGTCCTCGAAGATCACGTTGATCATCGAGAAGCCGAACGCCGACGAGGAGCGGACCGCCTTCACGCCGGCGAGCCCCTGGAGGTTCACCACCATCGGGTACGTGACCTGGTCCTCCACCTCCTGCGGCGAGCGGCCGGGCCAGTCCGCGAAGACGATGATCTGCGTCTCGGAGATGTCCGGGATCGCATCGACGGGGTTGGTGTTCACCGCCCAGATGCCCGCCGCGGCGAGGAGGAGCGTTAGCCCGAGGATCAGCCAGCGATGCTCGAGCGAGAAGTCGATGACGCGGCGGATCACGGCGTCGTCTCCTTCGACGGCTCCGCCGTCGGCTCCCGGACGTCGAGCGCGCCACTCCACTGAATCGAGGACCCGCTCGACAGCTGCGCCTGCGAGTCCACGAAGAAGTTCGCGGCGGCGACCACCCGCTCGCCCTCCTTCAGCCCCGAGAGCACGGCCACCGAGTCGCCCGAGCGCGTCCCGGCAACGACGTCCCGCGCCCGGAAGACGTTCGGCTCGACCTCGACGTACACGATCCGGCGGGCGCCGGTATCGATGAGCGCCGACCGCGGGATCACGAGCGCCGCCGCCGTGGGAAACTCGAGCCGAGCGTCGGCGTACATCCCGGGCTTCAGGCTGCCGCTCGGATTTGGCAGCGCGATCCGCACGCGCGCGGAGCGCGTGTCCCGGTCGAGGACCGGGTCGATGAAGGCGATCCGGCCGCGGAAGCTCCGGCCCGGCAGGGCCGAGACGGTCGCCTCGACCGGCTGACCCGCGCGCAGCCCGCCGAGCTCGTGCTCGTACACGCGGGCGACCAGCCACACGCTCGAGAGGTCGGCGAGCAGGTAGAGCTCGGTTCCCTCGGCGACGTATTGCCCCTCGACGGCCATCTTCTGCAGCACGGTTCCCGCGATCGGAGACCGGTAGAGGAGACGAAGTTCGGGCTGGCCCGTTCGCTCCAGCTCGGCGACCTGACCGGGACCGATTCCCCAGAGGTGCAGCCGCTCGCGCGCGGCCGCCACGAGGTCGTCGGCGCCACGCACGTCGTCCGCGCTCGCCTCCGCGAGGCGGCGGCGGTTCTCCAGCGCGAGGAGGTACTCCCGCTCGGTCGCCACCAGGTCGGGGCTGTAGATCTCGTAGAGGGGCGCGCCCTTCTCCACGCGCTGACCGGTGAAGTCGGCGAAGAGCTTCTCGAGACGGCCGCCGACGCGGGCCGACACCCGGACCTGGCGCGTCTCGTCGATCTCGATCGTTCCGACCGCCCGGATCTCGTTCGACACGGAGCCGCGGGTCACCGACACGGTCGCGATGCCGGTCGCGCGGATGGCCTCGGGCGAAAGGCGCACGGCGGCGGCCGACGGGGCGTTGCCGCCGGCCGTCTCCTCGTCAGCGTACTTCGGCACGAGCTCCATGTCCATGAACGGGGACTTGCCGGGCCGGTCGAACTTCGACCCCGGAGCCATCGGGTCGTACCAGTACAGGACCTTCCGTCCGGACGCGTCCGTCTTAGTTGCGGCGGTTGGAGTGGTCGTCGCGGGCGCCGGCCGGGACTCGGGCACCCGGCGGCAGGCGAACACGGAGAGGCCGATCAGCAGCACCGCGAGCCGCGCCGGACCCGCCTTCCGTCGGTTATTCATGGTGTCCCTCCCCGGCCTTCGGAGTCCCCGGCACGACCGGCAGCCCCGAGGCGGTCTGCAGCGCCGCGAGCGCGCGCCACGCCGCCGCGCGCCGCATCACGAGCTCGGCGGCGAACGAGTCGCGATCGAGCCCCGCGCGCGAGAACGTCAGGAAATCCACCTGGCCGACGCGATAGGCCTCGTCGGCCGCCCGCGCGTTCGTCTCGGCCTGCGGCAGGATCGAGCTCCGGTACAGTCGCGCCTGCTCGATCGACCGGTCGAGCTCGGCCCACGCCTCGGCGATGCCGCGCTGGATGGTGTTCTTCGCCGCCTCGAGATTCGCGTGCGCGGCGGAGAGCTCCGCGCTCTTCTCCGCGCGCCGCTCCGAGAGCCGGCCGCCCTGGAGAAACGGCAGCGTGAGCGAGACGCCCACTCCCGCGAGCGATTCGAAGTCGATGCGGTGCGCGTAGTACGCGGACGCGGTGATGTCGGGACGGCCGTCGAGGCGGGCGAGCGAGAGCTCCTCCTCCGCCCGCCGAACGTCGGCCCGACCCGTGGCGATCGCGGGACTCTCCTCCTCGGCCCGCGTCGCGACGTCGGACTCCGAGCCGGGGGCCGGATCCCCGGGAGGCAGCGTCACGGCCTCGACGGGCGCGGCGGGCGGGAGGAGCTGCAGGGAGTTCCAGCGCGCGGCCGCCGCGCGGCGCTCGCCGCGCAGGGCGACGGTCCGCTCCTCGGCGGCGGTGGCATCGAGATTCGCCCGGAGCACGTCCGCGAGCGCCCCCTTCCCCACGCGGTACCGCTCGGCCACCGAGTCCGCCGCCCGGCGGAGACGGTCGCGGCTCGCCTCGAGGATGGCGATGCGCTCGTCGATCTCGCCCAGGGTGAAGAAGACGTCGGCGACTTCCGCGGCGAGCCGGAGACGGTGGCCCTCGTGGGAGGCTTCGGCGCCGGAGAGCTCCGCCTCCGCGGCGGCGCGCCGGGCCGGCCTCTTGCCGGCGGCGGGGAACGTCTGCTGGAGCCCGACCATCTCGGTCGTCATCTCGTCGCGCGAGAGCGAGAAGTCCGTGACCGGAAAGTCGTTGAGCGCCAGGTTGAGCTCCGTGTCGGGCAGCGCCGCCGACTGACCGACCCGGTGGCGCGCGGCCTCGATGCCGGACTCCATGGCCGCGATCTCCGGGTTCCGCGACACGGCCCGCTCGATGGCGGCCGCGAGCCGGCCCCTCCAGTCATCCTCCCCGGCGCGCGCAATCGCCGGGAAGAACGCGAACAGCAATGCCAGCGATGTCCGACGCATGAAGAGACTCCCCGTTTCGGCCCGGGAACATCCCGGAGCCGCCCGACTCAGGAGGGGCGGAGTCTCAGAGGCGCCGGGGGCGGGGGGAGGAGAGCGGTGGCGAGAAGGTGGATGGGGAATCGAGGCGAGCGAGGCGCCCCGGCGAGGGGACGGGCGGGACGACGGCGAGCGGAACCGCGTCGGCCGGGGCAACGGCGTCGGGTGCCGCCGCGATCGAGGCGGATTCGGGCGCCCGGGTCACGGTAGAACCGCAGTCGCCACAGCAGGACGCACCCGCCGAGACCGAGAGGGGTGTGTCGCCAGCCGGGCAGCAGTCGGCGCACGCCCCGAGCGACGGCCCCGCGAGGAGCGCGAGTGCGACCATCACGACGGCAATGCGCCTCATGTCTTCGCAGTATCTCATCGGGCGGGATGATGCGCCTGCATCAACCGCCGAGAAGGCCGCTCATCGCCGCGTCAGCTTCCGGTACTCGCGCAGGTGCCGCAGCGCCTCGGCGGAGCGGCCGAGCTTCTCGGCGAGCGTCGCGGCGTTGAAGTGGGCGTCGGCGTTCTCGGGCTCGAGGCGCGTCGCCTTCTCGTAGGCGAGCAACGCCTCCGGCAGCTGTCCCAGGTCCTCGAAGGCGACCCCCAGGTTGTAGGCCGCGGTGCCGTCGTCCGCGCGCGCCGCGAGCGCCGCCTCGTAATGCGGCGCGGCGCCCGCCGGGTCCCCGGACTCGTGGAGGAGGCGGCCGAGGTTGACGTGCGCGTCGGCATGGGAGGCGTCCAGGGCGAGCGCGCGGCGATACGCCTCGATCGCCTCGTCCGGGGCGTCGCGCTCGAGCTCGCAGCCCCACTGGTACCAGTCGTCCGCCGAGAAATCCGCCCCGTCCCGCGGCGCGTCGGGGAACGCCCGGCGGACGATCGGCACGGCCTCCGGAGCGAGGTCGGCGCCGCCGAAGTCGAAGAGGATCTGGCCGGACTCGGGCTGCCAGCGCCGGTCGCCCTCCTCGACCACGATGCGGTCGCCGTCGACGGCGATGCGCACGGCGGTCATCGGCCGCCCGTCCGGCATCCGGCCGCGCAGGCTCGAGAGCGCGCGTCGAATCCGCCGCGGCTTCACGCCGGCCTCGGCGAGCCCTCCCGCGGTGCGGAGGAAGACGAGGTCCTGGAAGGAGAAGCGCATCTCCTTCCTCGGGCCGCGCTCGGGGGCCAGAAAACCCGCCCGGACGTAGCCGCGCACGTCGGCCTCGGACATCGACAGGAGCCTGGCGACCTCGCGGGTGGAGTAGCCTTTCAAACCGCCTTCGAGGATAACCGAGAAAGACCGGGCGGCGTCAGCCCTTCCCGGCCGCTTCGGTCCGCATCGACGCGACGCGGGACGGGGCCCGCTTGGCGGGCTTGCGCGAAGTCTCTTCCGCCGGTCTCTTCGCGGACGAGGCCGTCTTCGCCGCCGGCGCCGCCTCCGGCTTCTTCGCGAGGCTCGCCTTGAGCGCCTCCATCAGGTCGATGATCTGGCCGCCGCCGCTCTCGGCCGGCGCGATCGAGATGTCCTCCCCCTCGACCTTCTTCTGGATGAGCCCGAGCACGCGCTTCTTCACGTCGTCCTCGTAGGTCTCCGGCTTGAACGTGTCGGCCGCGCGCTGGTCGACCAGGAGCTTCGCGAGGTCGAGCTCCTTCGAGCTGACGTCGGCGGTCTCGACCGGGATGTCGGCGAACGGGCGGATCTCGTCGGCGTAGTAGAGCTGCTGCATCACGATGCCGTTGTCGAGCGGCCGCAGCATCACGAGGTACATCTTGCCGCGCGCGGCATAGCGGGCGAGCGCGACGCGCCCGGTCTCTTGCATGACCTTCGACAGGAGCGCGTACGCCTTGGCGCCGCCCTTGTCCGGGCCGATGTAGTAAGAGCGGTCGAAGTACACCGGGTCGACCTTCTCGATCGGCACGAACTCGACGACCTCAATCGCCTGCGTCGACTGTTCCTCGAGCGCTTTGAGCTCTTCGGGCGTGAAAGTGACGTACCGGTCCTTCGTGAACTCGAACCCCTTGACCATCTGGTCGCGCGGCACGACCTCGCCGTCCTTCGTGCAGATGTACTGCTGCTTCAGGCGCGCCGCGTCCTTGGCGTGGAGCATGTTGAAGGACACGCCGGCCGAGGCGTCCGAGGCCGCGTAGAGCTTCACCGGGATCGAGACGAGACCGAACGAGATCGTGCCTGCCGCTATGGGTCGTGCGCTCATAGGTTTAGGACCGACAAGGGTAACATGCGCCCGGGCGGGCAGACGTGTCTCTCGAGAAATACCGGCAGAAGCGCTCCGCGGACACCACCCCCGAGCCGTTCGGGAGGGCGAGCGCCGACCGCCCGCATCTCTTCGTGGTTCAGAAACATGCGGCCACCCGCCTCCACTGGGACTTCCGCCTCGAGTGGGACGGGGTCCTGAAGTCCTGGGCCGTCCCGCAGGGCCCCTCCCCCGACCCCGCCGAGAAGCGCCTCGCGGTCGAGGTCGAGGACCACCCGGTCGAGTACGCCGACTTCGAGGGCGTCATCCCCGACGGGAACTACGGCGCCGGCGAGGTCGTCGTGTGGGACCAGGGACGGTGGACGCCGCTCGCCGACCTCGACGAGGGGATGAAGAAGGGCAAGCTGCTGTTCGAGCTCTCGGGCTACAAGCTCCGCGGGAAGTGGACCCTCGTCCGGATGAAGACGAAGGGCAAGACGACCGGCAAGGAATGGCTGCTCATCAAGGAGCGCGACGGCTGGGCGCGGAAGGGGGCCGAGGCCGTCTACCCGCAGGAGTCGATCTTCTCGGGGCTCACCGTCGAGGACCTCGCGACGAAGGCGTCGCGCGCGGCCGCGATCCGCGAGGAGCTCGAGCGCCTCGGCGCGCCGAAGAGGCCGGTGACGGTGCGCGACGTGAAGCTGATGCTCGCCGAGCCGCGCGACGCGGCGTTCACGCGGCCGGGCTGGGTCTGGGAGCTGAAATACGACGGATTCCGCCTGCTCGCGGGCCGCGAGGACGGCAAGCCCGCGCTCCGGTACCGGCACGGCATGGACTCGACGGCGACCTTCCCCGAGATCGCGCGGGCCGTCGGCGCGCTCCCCTACGACGGCTTCGTCCTCGACGGCGAAGTCGTCGTGCTCGACCCGCAGTCGAAGCCCCGCTTCGGCCTGCTCCAGAAGCGAGCGCTCCTGCAGCGCAAGAGCGACATCGACCGCGCGGCGGTCGACCTGCCCGCCACGTACTTCGCGTTCGACCTGCTCGGCTTCGAGGACTTCGACCTGCGGCCGCTGCCGCTGTCCGCGCGCAAGGACCTGCTGCGGCGGCTCCTCCCCCGCGCCGGTCCCGTGCGCTTCGCGGACGACGTCGCGGAGCGGGGGGAGGACCTGCTCGCCGCCGCCGGCGAGCTCGGCCTCGAGGGCGTCGTCGGCAAGAAGGCGGACGCGCCGTACCGCGGCGCGCGCTCGGCCGACTGGGTCAAGGTGAGGCTCGACCGCACGGGCGACTTCGCGGTCGTCGGCTTCACCAGGCCCGAGGGCGCGCGCTCGGGATTCGGCGCGCTCCACCTCGCGCACGTCCGGGACGGCGGGCTCGTGTACGCGGGCCGGGCCGGCACCGGTTTCTCCGGGAAGCTTCTCGACGCGCTGCACGCCCGGCTCGCGAAGGCCGTGCGTCCGAAGCCGGCGTTCGGCGGCGCCGTCCCGACCGGCCGCGGCCACGCGTGGGTCGAGCCGGAGCTCGTCGTCGAGGTCCGCTACAAGGAGTGGACGGGGGAGAGCCTCCTGCGCCATCCGGTGTTCCTGCGCGTGCGCGACGACAAGCGCGTGGACGAGTGCGTCCGCGACGACGCGCCCGGCGCGGACGAGCCGCCTGCTCCCTCGCCCGAGCCGCCGGCCACGCTTCCGCCCGAGGAGAAGGCCGTCCCCTTCTCGAACCTGTCGAAGGTCTTCTGGCCGGACGAGGGGTACACGAAGGGCGACCTCATCGAGTACTACCGCGCGATCGCGCCCTGGCTCCTGCCGTACCTGAAGGACCGGCCCGTGGTGATGACGCGCTACCCCGACGGGATCGCCGGGAAGTCCTTCTTCCAGAAGGACGCGCCCCACTTCGCGCCGGACTGGATCCGGCTCGAGCGCATCTGGAGCGAACACGCCGAGCGCGAGATCGACTACTTCGTCTGCGACGACCTCGAGACGCTCCTCTACGTCGCCAATCTCGGCTCGATCCCGCTCCACGTCTGGGCGAGCCGCGTGGCCGCGCCCGAGCGGCCGGACTGGTGCATCCTCGACCTCGACCCGAAGGGCGCGCCGTTTTCGCACGTCGTCGAGATCGCCCGGGCGATCCACGCGCTCTGCGACGAGATCGCCATGCCGAACTTCATCAAGACGAGCGGCGCGACCGGACTGCACGTCCTGCTGCCGCTCGGCGGCCAGTGCACGCACGCGGAGTCGCGGACGCTCGGCGAGATCCTCGCGCGGGCGATCGAGAAGGACCACGGGAAGATCGCGACGACCGCGCGCATGGTCGGCTCCCGAGGCGGCAAGGTCTACGTCGACTACCTCCAGAACGGCCACGGCAAGACGATCGCCGGTCCGTTCTCGGCGCGGCCCGTGCCGGGCGCCACGTGCTCGGCTCCCCTGAAGTGGTCCGAGGTGAACGCGAAGCTCGACCCGAAGGACTACACCCTGAAGACGCTGCCCGCGCGCATGAAACGGCTGAAGACCGATCCGCTCGCGCCGGTGCTGACCGAGAAGCCCGACATCCACGGCGCGCTCGAGCGCCTGATGGAGCGGCTCAGGGCGTAACTCGGCCCACTCCGATCACGTCGCCGACGAGCCACGTCGCCGCCGCCGCCAGACGCGGCCGGAGCACGCGGTCTCCCACCGCGAGCCCGCGGCGCTCGAGGGCCGCGAGCAACGCGTCCGGCGTGGGCACGCGCATCCGTTCGAAGCCCTGCGTGGCGAGCGGATAGAACGTCCGGAGGAAGCGGCCTGTAACCCACTCGAAGTAGTAGCGGCCGCCGCCTCGCAGCACCCGGCGCACCTCATCGAGCGCGGATTCCCAGTTCGCCACGAAGTGGATGGCGCCGAAATCGAAGACGGCGTCGAACGCGCCGTCGCCGAAGGGGAGCTGGAGCCCGTCCGCGAGGACCAGCGGCACGCCGGGCCCGCGGCGCCGCGCACGGCCGAGCATCACCGGATCGAGGTCGAGGCCGACGATGCGTCTCAATGCGAAGCGCTCCCGGAGGGGCCGGAGCGCCGCGCCGCGGCCGCATCCGATCTCGAGGCCGACGCCGGCCGGAACGCGCCCGCCGAGGCGCTCGAACCAGCGCGCCATGAGGTATCGCTGCAGGCAGGCGCGCACGGGATTGTTCATCGACACGCGCCCGAGCGCGTTGAGTCTCACCGGAGGTCGGCCAGGAACTGCGCGGCGAGGCGCGGCCCGGCGCCGGCATCCTCGTGCTTGAAGAAGACGTACGCCTCGCTCCAGGCTTGGCCGCGCAACTTGTCCGCCCAGGCCGCGACCGCCGCATCGTCGTAGTCCTGCCGCCGCAGACGGAGGTAGCCCCAGTCCGCGGTGGGAATGAGCGGCGTCGCGAGCTCCTCGTCCTCGGCGATGCAAAGCGCGGCGCCCTTTACCCGCAGCGTTTCGAACACGTCCTCCTCGAACCAGGAGGCGTGACGGAACTCGAACGCGCACCGCCGGTCGGGCGGCAGCACGTCCAGGAACGCGGCGAGGCGCGGCAGGTCCTTCTTCAGGTTCGGCGGGAGCTGGAAAAGCGCGGGACCGAGGCGCTCGCCGAGCACGGCCGCGACGCCGAAGAAGTACGCGGCGTCCTCCCCCGCCTCCTTCAGCCGCTTGAAGTGCGTGATGCGCTGCGACGCCTTGAGCACGAAGCGGAACGACTCGGGCACCTCGCTGCTCCAGTTCTCGAGGAGCGCGGGCTTCGGCATCCTGTAGAACGTGTTGTTGATCTCGACCGCGGGCAGACGCTCCGCGTAGTACGCGAGCATGCGGGAAGACGGCAGGTCCTCGGGATAGAAGCTTCCCTTCCACTCCTTGTACGAGAAGCCGCTCGTGCCGGCGAGGACGCGCAAGACGCGCCGACTCTAACAGATCGCCGATGTGCTACGCTGTGCTACATGAAGAGGCGCGCGAGCCATCGCGTCGGCGTCCGCGAGCTGCGGCAGAACCTCTCCGTGTACCTGCGCCGTGTGCGCGCGGGCCAGACACTCGAGGTCACCGAGCGCGGGCAGCCGGTGGCCGTCCTCGCCCCCCTGCCGGACGGCGATTCGGTGCTCTCGCGGCTCATCGCGTCCGGCCGCGCGACCGCTCCGATCGGAGACCTGTGCGACCTCGGACCTCCGCTGAAGCGGCGGCACGGGAAGCCCCTTTCCGAGATTCTCGACGAGCTCCGCGAAGAGCGGCTGTGAGCGGGGAGGACCGGACCGTCTATCTCGACGTGTCCGCGCTCGTGAAGCTCGTGGCCGAGGAGCGCGAGTCTTCCGTGCTCGAACGGTTCCTCGCAGCGCGTCCCGAGCGGGTCTCGAGCGCTCTGGCCCGCGTGGAAGTCCTCCGGAGCGTCGGGCGCTCCCCCCTCGGAATCGCCGGCAGACGCCGCGCCGAGGACGTGCTCTCGCGCATCGCGCTCCTCCGGCTGAGCGAGGACATTCTCGCCGCCGCGGGCGCGCTCGAGCCGCCGACCCTCCGGACCCTCGACGCGCTCCACCTCGCTACCGCGCTTTCGATGGGGCCCTCGCTGACCGACTTCGTCACCTACGATCTCCGGCTGGCGTCCGCAGCCCGGGCGGCCGGACTCGACGTCTTCGCGCCCCGGTGAGCGCTCCCCCGCCCCGGTTCGATCCCCGGCGCCGCCGGAACGTGACGATCGCGCTCGTGCTCGTGACCGCGCTCGCGTCGTTCGAGTCGACCGTCGTCTCGACCGCGATGCCGACGATCATCGGCGACCTCGGCGGCCTGCCGCTCTACTCGTGGGTCTTCTCGATCTACCTGCTGACGGCGACGGTGATGATGCCGATCTACGGAAGGCTCGCCGACATCTACGGGCGGCGCCGGATCCTCCTCGTCGCGATCTCCGTGTTCCTCACGGGGGCCGTCGCGTGCGGCCTCGCCCGCTCGATGCCGCAGTTGATTGCGGCGCGCGGCCTGCAGGGACTCGGCGCCGCGGGGCTCGTGCCGATCGCGCTGACGGTCTCGGGAGACCTGTTCTCGCTCGAGGAGCGCGCCCGCGTCCAGGGCCTCTTTTCGAGCGTGTGGGGGACGGCGAGCCTCGTGGGGCCTCTCCTCGGCGCGTGGATGACGATGTCGCTCGGCTGGCGCTCGATCTTCACGATCAACATCCCGCTCGGGATCGTCGCGTTCACGCTCGTCGCGACGCAGATGATCGAGTCGCGCGCGCCGCTGCCCGATCCGCTCGATCTCGCCGGCGCGGCCACGCTCGCGGGCGGCGTGACGGCGCTCCTGTTCGCGGTGCTCCACCGGCCGGGAGAGTCCGGCGTGGGCGTCGCCCCGCGACTCGGGCTCTTGGCCGCCGCCGCGGCGTCGCTCGCCCTGTTCGCGCGGCTCCAAGCGAGGCGCGCGCACCCGCTCATCCCGCCCGGCCTCTTCCGCCGGATCGAGACCGCGGCCCCCTATCTCGGCGGGATCCTGCTCGGCACGACGATCTTCGGCGTCGACACGTTCGTCCCGCTGTTCGTCCAGGGCGCGCGCGGCGGGACGGCCGGCGCGGCCGGCGCGGTCGTCACGCCCCTCGTCTTCTTCTGGGCGGCGTCCGCGACGCTCGCGGCGCGCCTGATCGTGCGCTTCGGCTTCCGCCGGACGGCGCGGTGGGGCGCGATGCTGATCCTCGTCGGCCTCGCGGGTCTCGTCGCGGGCGCCTCCCTCAACGCGTCCGTGCCCTGGATCTCGGCGGCGTGCGCCGTCGTCGGCATGGGCCTCGGCCCGTCCTCGATGGCCCAGGTCCTCTCGATCCAGTACGTCGTCGCCGAGCGGGAGCGCGGCGTCGCGACGAGCCTCGTCCCGTTCTTCCGCGCGGTCGGCGGCTCGATCGGCGTCGGCGCGCTCGGCGGGCTGCTCGCGGCCGGACTCGAGCGGCGTCTCGGCGCGGCGGCCGAGACGGCCGGGCGGATGCTCGCCGCGGGCGGCGGCGCCGGCGGGGGCGCGTCGTCGGTCACGCCGGCGGCCTTCCGGGTGGCGATCGAGCGCTCGCTCCTGCCGGTGTTCGGGATCCTCGGCGCGCTCGCCGTCGTCAACCTCTTCGTCGCGGCGCGCTTCCCCGAGCGGGCGGGCGACGCCGAGGAGGTGCTGGCCGAGGACGTTCCCCTCTCCTTCGATTGAGCTCCGCGTAGCCGTAGACGAGCGCGAGGCCGCGCCACGGCTTCCACCGCTCCGCCCACCGGCGCATGTCCGCCTCCTTCGCGCGCAGCCGCCGGCCGAGGAGCCCCTGCGCGAGGTACTTCACGACGCCGAGGTCCGCGGCCGGGAACACGTCCGTTCGGCCGAGCCCGCGCAGGAGCCCGATCTCGGCGGTCCAGCGGCCGACGCCCCGGAAGGAGGTCAGGCGTTCGATCGCCTCCTCGTCGCCGAGCGCCGCGATCGCCGGTTCGTCGAGCGCCCCCGACGCGAACGCCTCCGCGAGGCCGAGGATCGCCCGGGCCTTCGAGTCGGAGAGCCGGAACCGCCGCATCGAGCGGCGCGTCTCGCCCGAAAACGCCTTCGGCTCGGGAAACGCGAACCAGGTTTCGCCCCCGAAGCGTGCCCGGCGTCCGAACGTCTCCGCCAGCTCGCGGCGGATGTCGTAGGCGAAGCGGAGGTTCACTTGCTGGGCGAGGATCGCCGTGACGAGCGCCTCCCAGAGAGACGGCACGCCCGCGCCACGCAGGCCCGGGAAGTCGCGGATCGCCTGCCCGATGACCGGGTCGCCGACGAGCGCGCGGTAGAAGGCGCGGACCGGCTGCGCCGCGCCGAGCGCGACCTCGAGGCTGCGGCGCGCGAGCGACGTCGCCTGCGGCGCGTCCGCGGCCGGCCCCTCGAGCGACCAGGCGAGCACCGCGCGCGCGGGCGGCCCCTCCTGCCGGACCGAGAGGAGCGCGCCGCTCCGCCCCAACGGCAGGAAGCGGCGGTACAGCGCGCCGTCGAAGCGGTCGACCACCTCGGGGAAGCGCGCGTACCGTGCGGCGGTGAGCGAGAGGGAGTAGGGCCGCTCCGGAACGAGGCGTCCGGTCACGATCACGCGAAGAGACGATATCTTAGGGCCGTCATGCGGTTCGTGGTCCGGTGGCTCATCAACGCGGCGGCGCTCTGGGTCGCGCTGCGGCTCGTCCCCGGGATTACCTACGCATCGGCGGACTGGGGCCCGTTCCTCGGCGTGGCCCTCATCTTCGGCCTCGTCAACGCGTTCATCCGCCCGGTCGTCAAGCTCCTGTCGCTGCCGCTGATTCTCCTGACGCTCGGCCTCTTCGCGTTCGTCGTCAACGGGCTGATGCTGCTCTTGACGAGCGGGATCGCGGGCGCGCTCGGCCTCCACTTCCACGTGGACGGCTGTCTCTCCGCGATCCTCGGTGCCCTCGTCGTCTCGATCGTCAGCGCGCTGCTGTCGATGTTTCTGGCGGAGGCGTAGAAAACCGGCCCGCCAGCGTCGCCATCCGTCTCAGCCGGTCCGCGAGGTCGGGGCGCCACGCGTTCCAGGGCGCGCGCCAGCGCCAGTTGTCCGCGGGCTCCGACGGTGTGTTCATGCGCGCCTCGCTCCCGAGCGAGAGCACGTCCTGCATCGGCACGATCGCCCGCTCGGCGACCGACGCGTACGCCGCCCGCGCGAGCGCCCACTCGATCCCGGCGCCGTCGCTCCCGAGGTAGTCCCAGACGCGCTCGCGCTCCTCGGGCTTCAGCGCCGCATACCAGCCGCGCGCCGTATCGTTGTCGTGGGTGCCCGAATAGACGACGGAGTTCGGCACGTGGCGGTGCGGCAGGTACTCGCTGTCGGCGGCGTAGAAGGCGAACTGGAGCACCTTCATGCCGGGATAACCGAGCTCGGTCAAGAGCGCCCTCACCTCCGGCGTGATGTCGCCGAGGTCCTCGGCCACGATGGGGAGCGGCCCCAGCGCCGTCGACGCCGCGTCGAAGAGGCGCCGCCCCGGGCCCGACACCCAGTGGCCGGCGAGCGCGGTCTTCTCGAGGGCCGGCACCGACCAGTACGCCTCGAACGCGCGGAAGTGATCGATGCGCAGCAGGTCGCTCCGCGAGAGGCAGGTCCGGATGCGCGCGATCCACCAGGCGTATCCCTGCTCCTCGAGCCGTTCCCAGCGGTACAGGGGATTGCCCCAGAGCTGCCCGGTCGCGCTGAAGTAGTCGGGCGGCACGCCGGCGACCGAGGTCGGCAGCCCGGTTCCGTCGAGCTCGAAGAGGTCCTGGTTCGCCCACACGTCGGCGCTGTCGTGCGCGACGTAGATCGGGATGTCGCCGAGGATCGCGATCCCGCGCGCCGCCGCGCTCTCGCGCAGCCGCCCCCACTGCCGGAAGAACACGAACTGGACGAAGCGCTCGTAGGCGACCTCCGCCGAGAGTTCCGCGTCCGCCGCGGCGAGCGCGTCCGGCTCGCGGAACGCGAGGTCGGGGCCCCAGCCGGTCCACGGCCGCTCCCCGAAGCGCCGCTTGAGCGCGACGAAGCGCGCCCAGTCGTCGAGCCAGGCAAGCTGGTCTGGAGCATTCAGAAAAGTGGCGAGCTCTTCGCGCAGCGCCGGCGCCGCACCGGCCTGGAACCGCGCCCACGCGGCGCGGAGGATCCCCTCCTTCCAGCGCCGCGCGGCGTCGTAGTCCACGCGCCCCTCGGACAGCGGCGCGCCGTCGAGCGCCGCGCGGGCGACGAGCCCGTCCTCGACGAGGCGCTCGGGCGAGATCAGGAGCGGGTTGCCGGCGAACGCGGACGCGCTCGTGTACGGCGAGCTGCCGGCGCCCGTCGGCCCGAGCGGCAGGATCTGCCAGAGCGTCTGACCGGCGGACGCCGCCCAGTCGAGGAAGCGTTCGGCCGGGGGACCGACGTCGCCGATCGGCGAGCGGCCGGGGAGCGACGTGGGATGCAGGAGGATGCCCGCGGAGCGCGTCATCGCGTCGTCAGTGTCCTGTTCCCGAGGCCGCGACGTCCACCGAACCGCCGGGAAGAACATGGGCGGTTTCCCGAACCCAAGTCACAACGCTCGTCGGTTCGCCGAGTCCGGATATCGAGACTTCGAGCCAGAACGTTACGCCGGCGTCGTGTATCTCTTCGCCTCCCGGCTCGTCCCGCGCCACCAGGTCATCATGCCGGTCTCGTTGGGGTGCGCGAGGCTCGCGTGGAAGGGGCGCAGGCGCAGCGTGTAGCCGAGCCCCTCCCCCGACGGCTTGCGGTGCGTCAGGCGGAAGACGCCCGTCTCCCCCTCGCGCCCGGCCGGTTCGAGGCGCACGGCGGCGCCGGACTCCAGCTTCCCGTCCGGCTCGACGGGCCCCTCGAAGAGCTCGACCGAGACGTCGGCGGCGTCGAGCGGCCCCAGGCGCACGCGCGCCTCGATCTCGAACGCGGCCGCCGTCGGCAGCGACGAGGGGTCGGGCTCGATCGAGACGTTCTCGAACTGGACCTGCGGCCACGCCGCGCGCACCCGCTCCTTCCAGGCGACCAGGCGCCGAAGCGGCTCGCGGTCGACGCCCTTCAGCGCCCGGCGGTGGAACGCGCCCGGCACGTAGCACTGCTCGAGGTATTCCGACAGCATCCGGTCGGACGAGTACGCCTTCGCGATCTTCGACGCGGCGACGATCATGCGGTCGATCCAGCGCTGCGGGAGACCCGACGCGTCCCGGTCGAAGAACATGGGGAGGACCCGCTTCTCGAGGATGTCGTAGAGCGACTGGGCGATCTCCTCGTCGCTCGAGCCGTCCTTCGCGTCGCCGACGACGAAGCCGGCCTCGTCGTGCGGCGCCTCGTCCCACCAGCCGTCGAGCACCGAGAGGTTCAGGGCGCCGTTCATCGCGGCCTTCATGCCCGAGGTGCCGGACGCCTCGCGCGGCCGCTCGGGCGTGTTCAGCCACACGTCGCAGCCCTGGACGAGCAGGCGCGCGAGCGCCATGTCGTAGTCCGGCAGGAACGCGATGCGGCCGCGGAACTCGGCGCGCTCGGCGGCGACGGCCACGGCCCGCAGGAAGTCCTTGCCGGCCTCGTCCCGAGGGTGCGCCTTCCCGGCGAAGAGGATCTGCACGGGCCGGCCGATCTGGTGCAGCAGGTACTCGAGCCGCTTGGGCTCGCGGAAGAGCAGCGTCGCGCGCTTGTACGTGGCGAACCGGCGCGCGAAACCGATCGTCAGCGCGCGGGGATCGAGCGCCCGAGCCGCCTCCGCCACGTCCTCGTCGCGCCCGCCGAGCCGCTTCTTCTCGTCGACGAGCTTCTGCCGGCACGCCGCGACGAGCCGGCCGCGGAGCTCCTCGTGCGCGCGCCACAGCTCGCCGCGGTCGACGTCCTCGGGCCGGTCGACCACGCCCGTCGCGGCGACCGACGGCGCCGGCCAGGTCGCCGCGTGGACGCCGTTCGTGATCGGCTTGATCGGCACCTCGGAGAGCGGCAGGTCCGGCGTCACCCCGCGCCAGAGCTTCCGCGACACGCCCGCGTGCAGGCGCGACACGGCGTTCTGGTGCGTCGACAGCCGCATCGCGAGCACCGCCATCGAGAAGAGCTCTCGGCCGGTGTCGCCGACCTCGCGGCCGAGGTCGAAGAACTCGTCGAACGAGATCCCGAGCTCGTTGACGTACGCGCCGAAGTATTTCCACAACAGCTCGGGCGTGAAGACGTCGATGCCCGCGGGGACCGGCGTGTGCGTCGTGAAGATGTTGCCGGTGGTCGCGACCTCGCGGGCCTCGGCGAAGGAGAGCTGCTCCTCCTGGACGAGCCGGCGGATCTTCTCGAGCGAGACGAAGGCGGCGTGCCCCTCGTTGATGTGGCGGATGGTCGGCGACACGCCGACCTTGTCGAGCGCGCGCGAGCCCCCGATGCCGAGGACGATCTCCTGTTGCAGGCGGTTCTCGTGTCCGCCGCCGTAGAGCTTCCCGGTGACCTCGCGGTCCGGCGGGTCGTTCTCCGGCAGGTTCGAGTCGAGCAGGTACAGCGGCACGCGGCCGACCTTCGCGGCGCGGATGAGCAGCCGCACGGTCCGCCCCGCGAGCTCCACCGTGACGACCGGGGGGCTCCCGTCGGGCGTCTCCGCGACCGAGAGCGGGAGTTCGTCGGGCTCGAGAACGGGGTACGCCTCGTGCTGCATGCCGTCGGCGTCGACGACCTGGCGGAAGTAACCTTCGCGGTAGAAGATCCCGACGCCGACGATCGGAACGCCGAGGTCGCTCGCCGACTTCAGGTGGTCCCCCGCCAGGACGCCGAGGCCGCCCGCGTAGATCGGAAGGATCTCGGTCAGGCCGAACTCCGCCGAGAAGTAGGCGATGCGCTCGCCCCGCGCGACGAGCTCGCGCGCGGCGAGGTGCTTCGGTTCGGCCAGGTCCTCCTCGGAGAGCCGCCGGACGGCCGCGAGAAGCTCGGACTGGTACGTCTGGTCCTCGCCGGCGCGCCAGAGCCGGTCCGCCGGCACCTCGCGGAAGAGACGCACGGGGTTGCCCCCCGCCCGCCGCCAGGCCTCCGGATCGAGCACCTCGAACAGGGCGCGCAGGTCCTCCCGCCACGTCCATCGCAGGTCATGCGAGAGGGCGAAGAGAGGAAGGAGCTTCTCGGGGACACCGGAAACCCGGAATGCCTTTTCGAGTACGGGCGTCACAGACTACCTGTAGTGTAGCAGAGCGTTCTCGAACACCAAGTCCTGTGGGATCAGCGATCTGCGGCTGGCTCGACGGGATCGCCGGTCGTCTTCACCGAGAGCTTCTCGCCGAGCGCCAGGAACCTCTTCGTCCACTTCCGCGCATCCTCGGAACCTGTCTCCGCCTCCCGGCGCCCGCCGGGCCACAGGCTGCGGAGGAGCCGGTAATAGACGTTCTGGACCTGCCAGAAGTCCACTTCGAAAGGCAACTGCCGTGCCAGATCGACGACCGCCTCGAGCTCCTCGAGCCGGGCGAGATCGGCGGGATCCCCCCGCAGGCCCTCCGCCAGTCGCTCGAGCGTGTGCGACACCGACAGCCCGAGGCCGTCCTCGTGGAGGGCGACGCCGACGTCCCTCGCTTCCTCGAGGATCGCGGCGAGACGGGCGGGTTCGGGCGACGGCGCCTCGAGCGCCTCCTTCAGGCTCGTGTTGAGCGCGAGCTCCGCCGCCATGCGGAAGCCCCGCGGCTGGGAGATGCCGTGGCTCGAGAGGAATCGCATGAGCGGGGCGTGCTCCTCGTAGACCTCGCGGTAGACCGCGTCGGCGGCCGACAGCACGGTGCTCAGGATGCGGCCGAGGACGCGCTGCTGCTCGTCCCGGAAGAGCAGGCGCAGCGTGTAGACGCCCGAGCCGAAGCGCCGGTCGACGCGCCGGAGCGTCTCCGTGAGGTCGGCGCGCTGGAACGGCGCCGCGATCTCGTCGACGAGCGCCGCGTACTCGGCCTCGCCGGGAAACGGCGCGGCGCCGCCGGAGAGATTGTGGTCGCCGAGGTGGAGGACGCCGTACGCCATCTCCCTCGCCTCGCCGGTGACGAGGGAACGCACGAGGGCCCGTCCGAGCGCGAGCCGCGCCCGCCCGCTCGCGACGAGCCGCTCGTCGCGACGCTCGACGCCGTAGCAGTACACCCGCGACGTCTCCTCGTAGTCGGTGAAGAGAGAGCTCACCCCGTAGTGCGCGCCGACCGCCTCGAGCGACACGGCCGCCGGAAGCACCGTCTCCTCGTAGATCCGCCGGCCGTCGCCCACGTCCGGAACGTTGCTCCTGGCCCGGCCGAGGACCTCGAGGAACGGCGCCTCGAGGCCGGGACCGAAGCGCCGGTCCGCGAGCTGGAGCACGCGGCCCGCGTACTGGAGGATCTGGCGCGCCTCGATGCCGCCGATGTCGTCGAAGAACCAGCCGCAGCTCGTGTACATCAACTGCGCGTGGCGCTGGATCTCGAGGAGCTCGAGCGCCTCCGTCGTCCCGGCGTCATCGAGCGGACGGAGCGCGTGTTCCTCGAAGAAGCGGCGCACCCGGGGCGCGGAGCGCTCGAGGAGCACCTCGATGTAGCCGTCGCGCGCCCGCCAGGGATCCTTCAGCAGACGTGCCGCCCGCTCCTCCCAGAGCGGCGCGAGGGCATCGCGCAGCTGGTCGAGCGCCTCGCGGAGGGGCGCCCGCCAGGCCTGCGTCCCGCCGGGATGGCGGCCCGAGTGGCAGCCGCAGTCGCTGCGCCAGCGCTCGACGCCGTGCGCGCAGCTCCAGGAGGTGCGCTCGACGAGGCGCGCTTCGTTCGTCGGGGGATGGCGTTCCAGGAACTCGCCGTAATTGGTGAGCGTCGCGAGGTTCCGGGCGGTGAGCGTGTGGAGGGCGTACGCGAGCGCCATGTCGCCGTGACGATGGTGATGCCCGTAGGTCTCGCCGTCCGTCGCGACGTGGACGAGCTGCGGTCGGTCGTCCGCCGAGAAGGCGCCGGCGAGGCGCTCGGCGAAGCGCTCCCCCGTCGTCAGGAGCCGCTCGAACGCGATCGCGCGCGAGATCGGACCGTCGTAGAAGAAGACCGCGATGGTCTTCCCGGACGGAAGCGGCACGGCGTACGGCATCGTCGGGTCGATCGACGCCGCCGCGGCCTCGCGCCAGTCCTCGTCGCCGATGCGGCGCACGTGGCTCGCCTGGTGCGGCGCGAGGATCGTGAACGCGATCCCGGCGGCGGCGAGCTCCTCGAGCGTCGGCAGGTCGACGGCCGTCTCGGGCAGCCACATTCCCTCGGGCGGACGGCCGAAGCGCCGGACGAAGTCGCGCACGCCCCACGCGACCTGCGTCTTCCGGTCGCGGTCGTTCGAGAGCGGCAGGATCGTGTGGTTGTACGGCTGCGCGAGCGCCGAGCCGTGGCCCGAGAAGCGGCGGCGGCTCTCCGCATCCGCCGCGAGGACCGCCTCGTAGACGTCGGGCTCCTTCTCCTCGAGCCAGGAGAGCAGCGTCGGCCCGAAGTTGAAGCTCATCGACGCGTAGTTGTTGACGATCGCGACGATCCGGTTCTCGCCGTCGAGGATGCGCGCGTTCGCGTTGGGCGCGTAGCACTCGGCCGCGATGCGCTCGTTCCAGTCGTGGTACGGGTACGCCGAAGGCTGATTCTCGATCGCCTCGAGCCACGGGTTCTCGCGGGGAGGCTGGTAGAAGTGGCCGTGGATGCAGACGAGACGGTGAGAAGCGGCGCTCGACGCGCCGACGTGAGCGGGGAACGGTGGCGGCTCGGTCATGGACCCTGTAAGGTCGCCTCGTCCGGAACATCGGAATCGACGGTCTGAGCCGCCTCGATGACCGCCGCAGGCTCCGGGGCCGGCCGAAAGAACAGCGCGCCGAGCGGGGGCAGCGTCAGCGCGAGGCTGTGCGTGCGCCCCTGGACCGGCACCGGGAGCGCCGCCGCTCGGCCGCGATTGCCGACGCCGCTGCCGCCGTACTCGGCCGCATCGCTGTTCAGCACCTCGATCCAGTCGCCCGGGAGGTCCACGCCGACCAGGTACCCATGACGCGGGACCGGCGTGAAGTTGAAGACCGCGGCGATCCGCTCGCGCGGCCCGACGCCGCGCCGCTCGAGCGACACGACGCTGTGGTCGGCGTCGTGGCAGTCGATCCACTCGAAGCCGCGCGGGTCGAAGTCGAGGACGTGGAGCGCCGGCTCCTCCGCGTAGAGACGGTTCAGGTCCTTCAGCCAGAGCGCGATCCCGCCGTGCTCGGGCTTCTCGAGGAGGTGCCAGTCGAGGCTCGTGTCGTGGTTCCACTCGGCCCACTGCCCCATCTCGCCGCCCATGAAGAGGAGCTTCTTGCCCGCCTGCGCCCACATGTACGCGTAGAGCAGGCGCAATCCGGCCCGCATCTGCCACGCGTCGCCGGGCATCTTCGACAGGAGCGACTTCTTCAGGTGCACGACCTCGTCGTGCGAGAGCGGCAGGACGAAGTTCTCCGTGTACTGGTACATCCGCCGGAACGTCAGGTCGGTGTGGTGGAACTTGCGGTAGATCGGGTCGAGCTCCATGTAGTCGAGCGTGTCGTTCATCCAGCCGAGGTCCCACTTCATGTCGAAGCCGAGACCGCCGACGTAGGTGGGCCGCGAGACCATCGGCCAGGCCGTGGACTCCTCGGCGATCGTCAGCGCGCCGGGATGCCGCTCACGCACCTCGTCGTTCAGGCGCCGCAGGAGCGAGATCGCCTCGAGGTTCTCCCAGCCGCCGTACTGGTTCGGCACCCACTCCCCCGCCTTGCGCGAGTAGTCGAGGTGGAGCATCGACGCGACCGCGTCCACGCGCAGCCCGTCGCCGTGGTAGACGTCGAGCCAGTAGAGCGCGGAGGACAGCAGGAAGCTCCGGACCTCGTTGCGGCCGTAGTTGAAGATGCAGCTCGACCAGTCCGGGTGATAGCCCTGTCGCCAGTCCGCGTGCTCGTAGAGGTGCGTGCCGTCGAAGAAGACGAGGCCGTGCTCGTCCGAGGGAAAGTGCGACGGCACCCAGTCGAGGATCACGCCGAGCCCCGCCCGGTGCAGCGTGTCGACGAGGTACATGAAGTCCTGCGGGGAGCCGAAGCGGCTCGTCGGCGCGAAGTACCCCGTCGTCTGGTAGCCCCAGGAGCCCGCGAACGGGTGCTCCATGACCGGCAGGAGCTCGACGTGCGTGAAGCCGAGCCCGAGCGCATGGTCCGCGAGCGAACGCGCCATCTCCCGGTACGTCAGCGGGCGATGGTGCTCCTCGGGAATGCGGCGCCACGAGCCGAGGTGGACCTCATAGATCGAGATCGGCGCGGCGTACGACTGCCGCTCCGCGCGCGCCGCCATCCACTTCTCGTCGCGCCAGCGGTAGTCGAGGTCCCACACGACCGAGCCCGTGCGCGGCGGCGTCTCCTGGCGCACCGCGTACGGATCGGCCTTGTCCACGCGGTAGCCGTTCTGCCGCGAGGCGACGTGGTACTTGTAGACCGCGCCGCGGTGGACGCCGGGCACGAAGCCCTCCCACACGCCGGACTCGCCGACGCGCGCGAGCGGGTGCCGCTTCGCGTCCCAGCCGTTGAAGTCGCCGACGACCGAGACCGCCTCGGCGTTCGGCGCGAAGACGCCGAAGGAGGTCCCGTCCTCCCCGTCGAGCGCGCGCGCGTGCGACCCCAGGCGCTCCCACAGGCGGAGGTGCGTGCCCTCGTGGAACAGGTGGAGATCCTGCTCGCCCATCATCGGCGCGTCGTGGCGCACCGGGCCGGCGCGCGACGCGCGGCCGCTCGCGCGTTGCTCTTCCAGAGTGTCCTCCGCGTTCGGCGCAGTCTAACCTGCCCCGCCGCACGATTCGGGGATAATGCGCCGCGATGGACGGCACCGCGATCGTCGTGTGCGACGACCTCTTCGCCACGGCCAACGCGAAGACCGCGCACGGGCTCGTGCGCGGCACCGAGCGCTATCGCATTCTCGGCGTCGTCGACGGGCCGTCCGCGGGCCGCGACGCGGGCGAGACGCTCGACGGCGTGCGGCGCGGCATTCCCGTCTTCGCCACGATCGCCGAGGCGCTCCGGACCCTGTCCGCCAGGCCGGACTTCTGCGTCGTCGGCGTCGCGACGTCCGGCGGCCGCGTGACGCCGGGGCTGCGGGCGCTGCTTTCGGAAGCGATCGAGGCGGGCATGTCGGTCGTCAACGGCCTCCACGAGTTCCTCTCGGACGACCCGGGCCTCGCGGCGGCCGCGGCCCGGAAGGGCGTGACGATCCGAGACGTCCGGAAGACGCCCCCCCGCATCGAGCTGCACTTCTGGAGCGGGGACATCCTGACGGTCCGCGCCCCGCGCCTTGCCGTCATCGGCACCGATTGCGCGCTCGGCAAGCGCACGACGGCGCGCTTCCTGCTCGAGGCGTGCCGCGCCGTGGGCATCGCCACCGAGCTCATCTACACGGGACAGACCGGCTGGATGCAGGGCGAGCCCTTCGGATTCGTGCTCGACTCCGTGCCGAACGACTTCGTGTCGGGCGAGCTCGAGCACGCGGTCGTCTCGTGCTGGAACGCGCGGCGGCCGGACCTGATCCTGCTGGAGGGGCAGTCGGCGCTGCGCAATCCCTCGGGCCCCTGCGGCTCGGAGTTTCTCGTCTCGGCCCGCGCCGAGGGCGTCGTGCTCCAGCACGCTCCGGGGCGGACGCACTACGAGAGCGCCGAGGAGTTCGGTCTGCGCATCCCGCCGGTCGCGGACGAGATCGACCTGATCCGGCGCTACGGCGCGCGGACGCTGGCGGTCACGCTGAACGGCGAGGGCATGTCCCCGGAGGCCCTCCGCGCGGAACAGCAGCGCCTGCGCTGGGGCCTCGGCATCCCCGTGATCCGGCCGCTCGAGGAGGGCGTCGGCGCGCTCATCCCGGTCATCCGGGAGTTCCTCGCGAGCCAGGCGCGGGCATGAGGATCCGCGCCGCATCGGCCCGGCTCGAGCGGTTCCCGCTGACGCGGCCGTACGCGATCTCGGGCCAGGAGCCGATCGCGGAGGTCGGCAACGTGATCGTGCGCCTCGAGGGGGAGGACGGGCTCGCCGGCCTCGGCGCCGCGTCGCCGGGCGAGCACGTCACGGGCGAGACGCTCGACGCCTGTCGCGCCGCGCTCGACGGAGACCGCCTCGCGTGGCTGGTGGGCCGCGACGTCCGGACGCTCCCCGCGCTCTGCCGCGAGGCGGCGTCGCGCGCCGCCGGAACGCCCGCGGCCGGCGCCGCCGTGGACGTCGCGCTGCACGACCTCGCCGCCCGCCGCCTCGGCGTGCCGCTCGCGGACATGCTCGGCCGCGCGCACGAGGCGCTCCCCACCTCGATCACGATCGGCATCAAATCGGTGAAGGAGACGCTCGCCGAGGCCGACGAGTACGTGGGACGCGGGTTCCGGGTGCTGAAGGTCAAGGTGGGCGACGCGTTCGAGGAGGACGTCGAACGACTGACGAGGCTCCGCGAGCGCATCGGCTCGGCCGTGGCCCTTCGCGTCGACGCGAACATCGGCTACACGGTCGAGGAGACCGCGCGCTTCTTCGAGCGGACGGCGCCGCTCTCGATCGAGTTCGTCGAGCAGCCGGTGCCGCGAGAGGCCTTCGAGGAGATCCGGACGCTCACGCCTCGCCGCCGGGCCCGGATCGCCGCGGACGAGAGCCTGCACGACGAGAAGGACGCGCTCGCGCTCGCGGCGCCGGAGCCCACGTGCGGCATCTACAACATCAAGCTCATGAAGTGCGGCGGCATTCGCCCGGCGCTGCGGATCGCGGCGATCGCCGAGACCGCCGGCATCGCGCTGATGTGGGGGTGCATGGACGAGAGTCGCATCTCGATCGCCGCCGCGCTCCACGCGGCCTTCGCCTCGCCCGCCACCCGCTTCCTCGACCTCGATGGCTCGCTCGACCTCGCGCGCGACGTCGTCGAGGGCGGCTTCACGCTGGTCGACGGCGTGATGCGCACGCTCGACGCGCCGGGGCTCGGAGTCTGCGAACTTGCTACGGGAGTTTGAAGGTCTTCACGACGAAGACTGCCATCTGGCCTCGCGTCACGTCGTTGCCCGGGCAGTAGAGCGGCGGACTCGCCTGGCAGCCTCCCGTGACCCCCTCGGCGTAGAGCTGCTCGATCCAGTCGGCGAAGAGGCTCGGACAGGCCACGTCTCCGAAGATCCCGGCGCACACGGGCGGCACGAAGCTCGAGCCGTGCTCGGCCTTCAGCAGGAACACAGCCATCTGCTGGCGCGTGACGGGACTTCCCGGGCAATAGTTGCCGCCGCCGCAGCCAGCCGTGATGCCCTCGTGGAAGAGCTCCTCGATCCAGTCGGCCGCGAAGGAGCCGGCCGGGACGTCGCTGAAGACGGTTCCTGTCGCCGGCGGCGGGACCCAGAACGGGCCGTACTTCGCCTTGAGAAGGAAGACCGCCATCTGGGCCCGCGTGACGTCGTTGCCGGGACAGTAGTTGACGCCGCCGCATCCGCTCGTCACGCCGTCCAGCGCGAGCGAGGTGACGAACGGATAGAAGGGCGAGCCCGGAGGAACATCCTGGAAGTCCATCAGGTATGCCTTCGGCATGACCGCCGTCGTCAGGTCCGGATTGGTGACCGTGACCGAGTAGAGCCCGGGCGGAAAGCCGGGCGTCAGTCCCGTGATTTGCGTCGGGCCCGCGACGTTGACACCGGTGGCGAAGCCGCCCGGCGGAACACCGAAATTCACGGTTGCACCCGACTGGAAGAGCTGCCCGGAGATCGTGAAGGGCGTGCCGCCCGTCGAAGGACCGTGATTCGGCGTGATCGAAAAGAGGCTACGCTGCGAGAACTCGGAGGTGTTGCCGCAGTAGGGGTTGGTCTCGGGGCGTGCCGGGCAGCCCGTCACGTCGGTCGCCGTGGCACTGATCCAGATGTTCGAAACCGTCGTCAGGTTGAAGGTCACGTCGAACGCGGCGTTGCCCTGCAGATCCGTCTCTATCGGAGGTCCAGCGACTCCCAGGAATGCCTGACCCTGCAGGAAGTCGGCGGGATGGACCGGCGCCGGGTTGGCGTAGAACTCGAAAAGGAAGCCGTGCTGGGGCACGCTGTTCAACGTGCCCTGGACGCGGATGCTCGTCGGCGTAATGGTCACCCCCGTCAGTATCGGGAAGTTCTGAAGTGTGTTCGGCCCTGAGTCGGCGTCCTCGATGTCGTTCGGATACGGCAAGGGGTTGGCAGGGAAGTAGAAATCGATCCCTTTGCCGGTGTTCTGGAAGATCGAGTTCCCCAGGATCACGTTGCCCGCGCCGAACTGCACGGAAACGCCCGGAGCGATCGCGCCCGGAGGATTCCCGAGGCCGTTGAAGGCGATGTAGTTCTCCTCCCCCGCCGCCGTCCCGCCGACGATCGTGCCGCCATCCGGCCCGAACAGCTCGATGCCGGCGGTGGAGTTCGGTATCGGCGAGCCAGCAAGGCCGATTCCGATGTGGTTGCCCTGGATGACGTTGCCCGTGCTCTGGGAGCCGAAGCCCGTCCCCTCGATCTGAATGCCCTGGGAGAATCCGCCGATGAAGTTGCCTTGCCCGTTGCCGGGACCGCCGATCGTGTTGTTCGGCGCGCCCCCTGCGATCAGTATTCCACCCCCCCCCTCCGAAACGGTACGCGTTCCTGTGATGTCGGTGCCGACGAAGTTTCCCTGGATCACAGTTCCGGCCGTCGGGATGTTCGTGACGGCCTCCTCGGAGAGGCTGACGGCGGCCGAGCTCGTCCCTGCGATGAAGTTGTTCAGGATCGAAGCGTTCGTCTCGCCCTCCAGGAGGATCCCGACCTCTTCGCCGAGCTTGCTCATGCCGGTCGCGTCGAGCCCGATGAGGTTTCCCTCAATCGTGTTGCCGACGCCCTCGTTCATTTGGATACCGTTGCCGTTTCCGGCGATCACGTTGCCGGCGCCCGGACCGGAGCCACCGATCACGATCGCCGGCGAGAACCCCGGGAACGGCGCGCCCGTCATGACGCCATACGTGTTCGCGATCAGGGCCGTTCCGGTCGCGTCGGTGCCGATGTAGTTGCCCTCGACGACGCTCTGAACCGAGTAGCCGGCGAGAAACTTGCCGATGGCAATTCCCGTCGCGTTGCCGGAGATCACGTTGCGCTCGGCTGCCATCGTTCCCCCGAACGTGTTGGCGCCCTCCGTGTTGTCCTCGATTCCGTAGAGGTTGCCGTCGGCGGTCATCCCCGTCGGGTCCGTGCCGATGTAGCAGCCCTGGATCGTGTGCCCGCCCGGGCGCACGAGGTCCGCCGGATCGCTCAGAATGATGGCGGCGCACAGGTTGCAAAGACCGTTGAAGTGACTGAGGACGAGCGCCTTCAACGTGAGGGTGTTCGTCAACGGCCCTCGCGTCTCCAGTCCGTGGTTCGCCGTTCCCGCATCGCCCCTCCGAATTTGAATGAGCGGGACCCCCGCGTAGCCAGGCTGCGTGGTTCCGTCGATCGTCACGGGCAGGAGGATGTCCGGCAGGTCGCTCAAGAGCGTGATCGTCTGCGGCCCGCTTCCGATCGCGAACTGAATGACGTTGTTGCTGCTCAGCGCCATCTTGGTAATCGCATCGCGCAGGCTGCACGTCCCGATCCCGCCGACGTCGCAACTCGGGTTGATCGTGTCGGCAGCCGTGTTGACCAGGTAGCAATTCGCCTGGCAGTCAGCGAGCGCCCGAGAATTGCTCGCGACGAAGAGAACCAGCGCGACCGAAGCGGTACGGTTGTACATGGCCACTCCCGCGTTAAGGCAGATTGAACGTCTTCGTCAGGAACGCCGCCATCTGGCCGCGGAGCACGGAGCTGGCCGGACAATAAAGGGGCGGCGAGACCTGGCATCCACCGGTCACGGCCTCCGCGTACAGCCGCTCGATCCAATCGGCGAATTGGCTCGGGCAGGGAACGTCGCCGAAAATGCCGGTGCAAGCCGGCGGCACGTAGCCCGAGCCGTGCTCGGTCTTCAGCAGAAACACCGCCATCTGCTGCCGCGTGACCGGGTTGGTCGGGCAGTAGTTGCCGCCGCCGCAGCCGCCCGTGATCCCTTCGTTGGCGAGTTCCTCGATCCAGTCGGGGAACCCGAATCCCGGCGTGCAGGGCACGTCCGGAAAGATGCCGGTGCAGTTTGGAGGAATGAAGGTCGAACCGTGTTTCCCCTTCAGCAGAAAGACCGCCATCTGGGCCCGGGTCACGGGATTGTTGCGGCAATAGTTGCCTCCCCCACACCCGGCCGTGATGCCGTGGCGAAAGACCTTCTCGACGTACGCGTGGAAGAGGTCCGTCTGCGCGACGTCGAGGAAGTCGGCGAGAAAACCGCCCTGCAGCGTTCCGATGACCGTGTCCGGGTTGGTCACGGTGACGTCGTTGAGGGTGCCCGGAGAAAGCGCGGGCGTCGTGGCCTGAAGCTGCGTGGCGCTGACGAAGCCGACGCCGGTCGCGCCAACGCTGCCGACCGTCACCGTGGCGCCGCTGGCGAAGCTCGTCCCCATGATCGCCATCGCGGTCGAGCCCGTCGAGGGACCGGAGGTCGGGTTGAGCGACTGCACGGAAGGCGGGAGCGTGTGCTGGTAGATCACGCCGACGCCGGAATTGCCCCCGTAGGTCGCGCCGTACAGCTTGCCGTCGCTCCCCTGGATAGGGCCCGAGTATGGGGCCGCGCCGTCGGCGCCACTCGGATCGAACGCGTGAAAGGGAGTCTCGCTGCCCGACAAAGTGACCTGGTAGAGCAACCCGTCACCCGTCCCGCCAGAGGTGGCGCCGTAGAGAGTGCCGTCGCTCGCCTCGAAGATCCCGGCATAGGAGAGGAAGCCCTCGGCCGTCGTGTGGAACTGATGGAGCACACTGAAGTCGCCCGCGGTGCTGATTCCCCAGACGGAGCCTTGATCGTAGGCCCCGCCCTCGGCGGTCGTCCCGTAGACCCTGCCGTCGGTCGCGAGGACCAGGGGCGGGGCCGTGTAGCCCCCTCCCGGCAGTCCGCCTTCGCTGGTTGCGAACGAGTGAACCACCGAAAATGAGCTTCCCGACTCCGCCAGCTGGAACACGGTTCCGTAGTTGTTGGCCCCGCCGCCAAGCGTGGTCCCGAAGAGAACTCCAGGACTCACCTCGATGAGGCTGTTCGGGCTCGAACCGCCGGCGTCGCCGAACGGCCCGAAGTCGTGGAGCTTGGCGTAGCCGCCGCCGTTGGACAGCCGGTACACCGTGCCGTAGCCGTTCGCGCCATCCGTCCAGGACGTGCCGTAGAAATTGCCGTCCGAGCCGAGCATGAGGAAAGCCGGCCCGAGCCCTCCCTCGCTGCCGTCATGCGCAAACAGATGCAGGACCGTCACGGTCCCGGCCGTCGTCATCTTGAAGAAGACGCCGGGCTGAAAGGTGAGCGGGTTGCCGGGATCGGAGGCATAGCCTTCCAGCAACCCGTACAGGTTGCCATCGCCGCCATCGACGAGAGCGAGCGGCGTGCTCCCGTCCACCGTGAAGTCGAAGTCGTGGATCTTTGTGAACGTGCCGCCCGGCGTGATCTTGAACGCCGTGCCGTTGGAGTACTGGCCACCCGCCCAGCAGATCCCGTAGAAATTACCCCCGAGCTCGACCAGCTCCGTTTGAGGCTGCATTCCCTCGCTGGCGTCGGTGGCGAGATAGTGAAGAACGGTGTAGCCCTGCGCGGCCGCGAAGCCCCGGCTCCAGTGGAGCGCTGCCGCGGCCGTCAGCACGAGAGTCGAAATCCTCGGGAACTTCATGGCGCCCATACACTTCTCCTCCTTGCCTCGCCGCCCGGGGCCGCGGGAGGGATAGAATTCGCCCACCTCGAGGCAATACCGAGCCAGGGGCGGAGAAGTCCTCAGGGATCGCTCATGGATCTCTCAAATCCGCCGACGCCGGAGCCGGGGCGCCGACCGGTCGCCTACGAGTTCGGTGCGTTCCGACTCGAGCCGCTCGAACGCCGTCTCCTCTACGGTGAACAGGCGATCGCCGTTCCGCAGCGCGCCTTCGACATGCTCGTGTACCTCATCGAGCGGTCGGGACACCTCGTCACGAAGGAGGAGCTGCTCCAGGCGCTGTGGCCGGGGGTGTACGTCGAGGAGGGCAACCTGTCGCAGAACGTGTTCCTGCTGCGCCGCGCCCTGACGAACGGCGCCCCCGGACGCGACTATATCGAGACGGTCCCGCGCCGCGGTTACCGGTTCGCGGCAGCCGTGCGGAGGGTCTCCCCGCCGCAGAATGAACCTCCGCGGCCGACCTCGACGTCGGATCCGCCTCTCCCGTCCCGGTCCCGAAGAACCCTCGCCACGATCCTCGGCGGAATTGCTGTCGCGCTCGTCGCGGCTGTCGGCCTGTGGACGGCCCGCCGGACACCGCCGAGCTTTCGCACCGTCCGCTCGATCGCGGTTCTCCCGATGAAGATGCTCGGCCCATCCGGCGCTGACGACTATCTGGGGCTCGGCCTCGCCGACGCCGTGACGATGCGCCTCGGGTACGTCCGCCGCCTGCTCGTGCGGCCGACCGCGTCGGTGAGCGCGCTCGAGGGCACCGGCGATCCCCTCGCTGCGGGCCGGCAGCTCGGTGTCGATGCGGTGCTGGCGGGCAGGATCCAGAGGTCGGGCGGCCGCATCCGCGTCACCGCACAACTCGTGGGCGTTCGGGACGGCGGGGAGATTTGGTCCGAGACGTTCGACGTGAAGGAGGCGGACCTCTTCACGCTCGAAGACTCGATCTCCGAGACCGTCGCGCGCTCTCTCGCCTCGAGCCTCTCCGCCGGGGAAAAGCAACGCGTCGGCCGGGACCGTCCGACCTCGCCCGAGACCTACGAGGCTTACCTGAAGGGACGGTACTTCTGGAACCAGCGTTCGGAATCGGGAACCCGCCGGGCGAGAGAGCTCTTCGCCCGGGCGATCGCGCTCGATCCCCGCTATGCCCTCGCCTATGCGGGCCTCGCGGACGCGATGCACTACTTTCCCGGTCCCGGCGACCTCGCCCGGTCGCGAGAGTTCGCTCGTCGCGCCCTGGAGCTCGACGACTCGCTCGCCGAGGCGCACGCCTCTCTCGGAAACCTGAGCCTCTTCACGGACTGGAATTTCGCCGAGGCGGAATCCCACTTCCGGCGCGCTCTCGACCTGAACCCCTCCTACGCGACCGCGCACCAGTGGTTCGCCTATTGCTTCCTGGTCCGGGGCGACCTCGAGGGGGCGACGCGCGAGATCCGCCAGGCCCGGCAAGCCGATCCGCTCTCGCCTTCGATCGGCGTCGACGCGGGCCTGATGCTGTATTACGGAAGACGATACGACGAAGCCATCGCGGAATTCCGCCGGGTCCTGGAACTCGACCCGCGCTTCGGACAGGCGCTCCAGTTTCTTCCGGTGGCTCTGGTGAAGAGAGGGGAGCTGGAGGCTGCGAGGCAAGTCTGCTCTCGTCCTTCCTCTTCCGCGAACGGGTGGATCGGTCACAACTGCCTCGCTCTCGTCGCCGCTCACGCGGGAAAACGCGAGGAGGCCGAGGCGGAGTTGTCCGCCGTCACCGGCCCGGAGAGCTGGATGACCGCCGCCGCCGTCGCCCTGGCCCTCGGCGATCTGGAGGCCGCGCTGTCCCGGCTCGACGAAGGCTACCGCCTCCGTTCGTCCTCGCTGCTCCTGCTCGGCGCGGACCCCATCTTCGATCGCCTGCGTGGCGACCCGCGATTCGAGGACCTGCTCCGCCGCATCGGGATTCGATCTATCTCCATATAGCCATGGCGGCGGGCCGCCGCTTCTTCGCGAGGTCGTGCGCCTTGCCGAGGTCGAAGAGGGACCCGGCTCCGAGTTCGGCTACACTGCGGCTCGACCTTGGCCGAGACCGCGGGACTGATCCACACGAAGCTCGGAGACCGCTACGAGATCCTCGGGGAGCTCGGCCGCGGGGGCATGGGCGTCGTCTACCGGGCGCGCGACCCGCTCCTGAATCGCGAGGTCGCCGTCAAGCTGGTCTCCGCCGCGGACCTGACGCCCGAGATGGAGGAGCGGTTCCAGCGCGAGGCTCAGCTCGTCGCGCAGATGGACCATCCGGCGATCGTTCCCATCTACGACCTCGGCCGCCACGAGGGCTCGCTCTTCTTCGTCATGCCCGTCGTCGCGGGCACGAACCTGCTGCGCCTGATCCGCGACCAGGCCCTCCGCCTCGGCGAGGTGGTCGACATCGGCATCCAGGTCGCGGACGCGCTCGACTACAGCCACGCGCGCGGCGTCGTGCACCGCGACATCAAGCCGGCCAACATCATGGTCACGCGCGAGGACGGCGGCCTCGTGCGCGTCCGCGTGATGGACTTCGGCCTGGCGCACGCGACGACCGAGTCGCGCCTGACGAAGACCGGCACGCTCGTCGGCACCGTCGCGTACCTGTCGCCGGAGCAGGTCGCCTCGCGCGCCTTCGACGGCCGCTCCGACATCTACTCGCTCGGCGTCGTCCTGTACGAGTGCCTCGCCGGCGAGCCGCCGTTCTCGGGCGAGGTGCAGTCGATCCTCTACCGGATCGTGCACGAGATCCCGCAGCCGCTGCGCGAGCTCGGCGTCGAGATCCGCGAGGAGCTGCAGGACATCGTGATCCGCTGCCTCGAGAAGGACGCCGCCCGGCGCCCGGCGAAGGCCGGGCAGGTGGCCGATGCGCTGCGCCGGCACCGCGGCAGCCTCGCGAGCGAGGAGTTCCGGATGGCGGTCGCCCCGTCGGCGAGCCGCGTCATCCAGCGTCCCGCGATGTCGCCCTTCATCGGGCGCGAGAAGGAGTTCGCCGAGCTCCAGCGCCGCTTGAACGCCGCGATCGCGGGCGATTGCCAGTTCGCCGTCGTGGCGGGCGAGCCGGGCATCGGCAAGACCCGCCTCCTCGAGGAGCTGAAGAACCTCGCGACCGCCCGGAAGGTCCGGGTCCTGTACGGGCGCTTCGTCGAGCAGGACCGCTCGTTCTCCTACCAGGGCTTCTGCGAGCTGATCCAGGACTACTTCCGGTCCCGCGACGGCGCGAGCTCGTCGGGCGAACGCGCGGACTTCGCCGACCTCGCCGCCGACCTGATTGGACTCTTCCCGCAGCTCTCGGAGATCGGCGAGCTGCGCGCCGCCGTCAGCGGCGACTCGCGCATCGCGCTGCCCGCCGCCGAGCGCAAGGTCGAGGACCGGATCCAGATCTTCGAGCTCCTCGCCCGCACGCTGACCCGCATCGCCGGAGGAAAGCCCCTCGTCCTCATCCTCGAGAACCTCCACGGCGCGGAGGTCTCGATCGAGGCGCTCCAGTACATCGTCCGGCGCCTCGGCCCGACGCCGACGCTCATCGTCGGCAGCTATCGCCAGACCGAGACGGACAAGCGGCACCCGCTGACGCGCATGCTCGACTCCTTCGCGGACGACCCGCGCTACGTGTCGCTGACGCTGCCGCCGTTCTCGCCCTCCGAGCACCGCTCGCTCGTCGAGGCCGTCGTCGGCGCGCCCAACGTTTCCGACGCGCTCCTGAAACGGCTGCGCGACGCGACCGAGGGGAACCCCTTCTTCACCAAGGAGCTCATCCGGTCGCTCGTCGAGTCCGGACTGATCGCCCGCGACGACACCGGCGCCTGGTCGTTCTCGACCCGCGACGAGATCTCGGCGGAGGCGCTCCCCGCGACGATCCAGCAGGCGGTCGAGAAGCGGATCGAGCGGCTGCCGGAGGAGCTGCGGGACCTCCTCTCGATCGCCTCGGTGCTCGGAAAGACGTTCGACTCCCGGGACCTCGAGACGCTCGCCGAGGACGCGAAGTCGCTCGACGACTCGATCGACCGCCTGATCCTCGAGGGCATCCTCGAGGAGGACCGGGAGTCCCGTGGAGACCGCCTGACGTTCGCGAGCGGCATCGTCCGCGACGTCCTGTACGGCGCGCTGTCGCGCCGGCGCCGGCGCTCGCTCCACCGCAAGTACGCCGAGCTCATCGAGAAGCGCGCCGCCGGCCGCCTCGAGCGCGTCTACCCCGATCTCGTCCATCACTACTGGCAGGGCGACGTGCCGGACAAGACCGTCGAGTACGGGCTGAAGCTCGCGCAGAAGTCGCTCGACACCTTCAGCCCCGAGGACGCGATCCGCGTCGCGAAGATCGCGCTCGAGTTCCTCGAGGACGAGGAGTGGTCGGGCGATCCCGCGCTCGAGGGCGAGGCGCGGCGCATGCTGGCCCAGGGACAGCGCATGACGGGGAACGTCGAGGGCGCGCTGCGCGAGGCCGAGGCCGCCGTCCGGGTCTTCGAGGAGCAGAAAAGGCGCGACCTCGCGGCCGGCGCCATCCTCTTCGCCGCCGAGACCGCGTGGCAGGCGCGCCGGATCGACGACGCGCGGCGCTGGGTCGAGCGGGGCATCGAGGCGGCGCGGGCCGCGGGAGAGTCCGAATCGCTCGCGAAGCTCCTCGGTCTCGGCGCCACGGTCGCGAACCTGCGCGGCGAGTTCGCGCGCGCGGCGGCCTACCAGTCCGAGAGCGAGGCCCTGCTGCCGCGGGAGCGGGCCTCCTCCGGGGAGATCCCGCGGGGCGGGACGCTCACGGTCGCCATGGCGAACCCGATCGCGGCCGTCGAGCCCGCGACCTACGACACCACCGAGGAACACGAGGTCCTCGCGAACGCGTTCGAGACGCTCGTCACCGCGGACCCCCAGGGGAATCTCGCCGGCAGCCTCTGCGAGCGCTGGACCGTGGAGCCGGGCGGCCTCGCGATGACGTTCGAGTTGCGCCGTGGGGTCGTCTTCTCCGACGGGGCCCCGCTGACGGCGGCCTCGGCCAAGGGGGCGCTCGAGCGATCGATTCGACTGTCGCGGGAGGTCCTGCCCGCGGCCTTCGCCGACGTGGCGGGCATCGCTGAGTTCCTCGGCGGCTCCGCTCCCGACGTCGCGGGCCTCGAGGCGGCGTCCGAGCACCGGCTGCGCATCCGACTGACGCGGCCGGTGCCGATCCTCCCCTCGCTCCTGACGGATGGGCGCACCTCGATCGCCGCCGCGGGCCCGAACGGGGAGCCGGTCGGGACGGGCGCCTTCCGGATCGTGTCGCACACTCCGGAGCACGCCGTGCTCGAGCGCAATCCGCGCCACTGGAGGACGCCCGGCGCGCCCCTGGACGGGATCGAATTCCGAGCCGCGCTCTCGCCCGCGCAGATCGCCGACGGCATCCGCTCGGGGAGCCTCGATCTCGCGCGCGACCTCCTGCCGCAGGACCTCGAGACGCTCCTGCGCGACCCGCGCCTGCGCTCGGGGCTCGTCGAGACGCCCAAGAAGAACACGTACTTCGCGCTCTTCCACACGAAGAGTCCCGCCGGAGGCAACGAGGGGCTGCGCACGGCGCTCGCCGGCCTCGCGCGCACGCAGGACTTCGTCTGGGGAGCCCTCGGACGTTTCGCCCTGCCCGCGACGGGCCTGATCCCGCCGGGAATCCTCGGCCACGACGCCGGCCGGCGCCAGCCGCATCTGACCCGGGAGAAGGCCCTCGAGCAGATCCGCGCGGCCGGGGTGACCGGGTCCATCCGCCTGCGCGCGGCGGTCCACCCGATCCTCCAGAACCAGTACGCCGCCCTGACGCAGGCGCTGTTCCGCCTGTGGGCGGACGTCGGCGTCGAGGTGGAGATCGTCACGCCCGCCATGCCGCAGTACCTCGACTCGTGGAACGCGAGCTCGGGCATCGACCTCGTGGTCGGCCGCTGGATCGCGGACTACGACGATCCGGACAACTTCACGCGAAACCTGTTCGACTCCGGCAACGGCCGGCTGCGCGCGTACTTCTGCTCGCCCGAGATGGATCGGGCGTTCGAGGAGGCGCGCACCGAGCCGCGATCCGCCGCGCGGGAGGCGCTGTACCGCCGCATCGAGCACGCGGTGCTCGACTCGGGCATCCTCGTGCCGCTCTTCCACGACATCGACTACCGCATCGCCGGGCCATCCGTGCGCGGCGTCGCCCTCCACTCGACCGCGCCGTACGTCAACTACGCCGAGCTCGGCAAGACGGCGGCCGCCTCCGCCCCCGCGGCCGCCCCCGAGCGCGCGGTCGGCGGCGGCGTGCTGCACGTGCCCATCCAGGGGAGCGTCCGCAGCCTCGACCCGTCGGTGACGTCGACGATCGAGCAGGCCGACGTCATCCCGAGCATCTACGAGACCCTGACCTGGGCCCTCGAGGGGACCCGCATCGTGCCGTGGCTCGCCTCCGAGGTGCGCATGGAGGAAGACGGCGCGCGCTTCCGGATCCGTCTCCAGCAGGGCGTGCGCTTCCACGACGGGCGCCGCCTGACCGCGCGCGACGTCCGGCATTCCTGGGAGCGGCTCCTCCAGAACAAGGAGAGCGAGAGCCGCTGGGTCCTCGCGGACATCCGCGGCGCCCGCGCGATTCTCGAGGGCGCCGCCACGGATCTCGCGGGTTTCCAGATCGTCTCGCCCACCGAGTTCGTCGTCGAGCTCACGACCCCGGTGCCGTTCTTCCCCGCCATGATCTCGTACGCCGCGACGGCGATCCTGCCCGACGGCACGCGCACGATCGGCGGCAGCGCGAGGGAAGGAGCGATCGGGACCGGCGCCTACCGCGTCGTCAGCTTCGAGCCCGGCCGCCGGGTCGAGCTCGAGCGCAATCCGTTCTACCGCCGGCCGGATCGGCCCCGCAACGAGGGCCTCGTCTTCCACTTCGGCGTCCCGCCCGAGGAAATCCGCGAGGAGTTTCTCGCCGGCCGGCTCTCGATCGCGCGCGACCTGCTGCCGGTCGACGCCGAGAACTTCCGCCACGATCCGCGGTTCGCCTCGGGCTACCGCGAGAGCCCGCGCCTGACGACGTATTTCGTGGTCTTCAGCACGCGGCGCGGCCCGCTGCGCGACCCGGAGGCGCGGCGCGGCGTCGTGCGCGAGCTCAACACCGCCGGCCTCGTGCGGCGCACGCTCGGACGCCTCGCGATCCCCGCGCACGGCCTCATCCCGCCCGGGCTGCTCGGCTATTCCGCGTCCGGGCCGGCCTCCGGCGCGCGCCTCTCCGGCGAGACGTCCGCCTCGGACAGCTCGGTCGAGGCGACCGTCTCGCGCGAGACGGTGGATCTCGTGACGTCCGTCCATCCGGTGTTCTTCGGCGAGTTCGCCCGTTTCTTCCAGGGGCTCGTCGAGGCCTTTCAGGAAATCGGCTACCGCCTGCGCCCCGCCAACCGGACGATGGCGGAGTACATGAAGCTCTCCGAGGCCGGCGACGCCGACATCGAGGTGGGGCGCTGGACCGGCGACTATCCGGACACCGACACCTTCATGTATGGCTGCCTGCACTCCTCCGCGGGCGCCTTCCGGAACTACCTGAGCTCGCCCGAGCTCGACCGGCTCGCCGACCAGGGCCGCAGGGAGGCGGACCCGCGCGTGCGCCACTCGATCTACCGACAGACCGAGGAACTGCTGGCGCGGGACGCGCTGATTCTCCCCCTCTTCCACGACCAGGTCTATTGCTTCGCGAGACCCGAGGTCCACGGGCTGACCACGATCGGCCAGTCGAACGCGCCGATCCCTTACGAGGACCTCTGGATCCAGCGCTGAGACGGGGAGCGGGAAACTAGCTCGGGATTTTCCCCGGCAGCTTCAGGGCCCCCTGCTCGACCCAGTGGGCGAGCGTCCGGCGGATGCGGTAGGAATCGCTCGCGATGGACGCCTCGCAGTCGACCGGCGTGCCGCCCTGGCTCGCGCGTTCCCAGAGCGCCTGCAGGAAGCTGCCGTCCTTCTCGCCGGGCGGAGGCGTCGCATTGACCGCGGAACGCTCGAGCCGGACGTCGTCGGGAACGAGCGCCTGCGCCTCCTGGAACTCGTCGTAGCGCCGCATCGCCTCGAGCGTCAGCGGCAGGATCTCCCGCGGCGTTCCGGAAGCCGCGCCCTTCGACGAGCCCTTGACGAACGCGAACTGTCCCGGCTGCGGCCGCTCGAACATCTGGTAGAAGGCGTCCTCTCCCTGGAGATGTCCGCGACGGATCTCGACGAGCTTGCCCTCGCGCAGGACGAACGAGCCGAACACCTCGCCGTCCTTGGGACCGTGCAGCGTCAGCGACCCGCTCGCGGAGGACTCGGCGAGACTCTGGAGCAGCGCGGGGAGCCCGAACACCTCGAGGTCCCCCTGCAGGCTGGCAATGGCCCCCCCGGGCGAAGAGGCCGCGGCCGCATTCGGCGAGGAAGTCTCGCCCGCCTTCGGGCGGTCGAAGCCCGCGATCGCCTTCTTCGCCGCGCGGCCGACGTCCTGGGCTCCGAAGCGCGTGACGAGCTCCTCGAACGCGCGGCGCACCGTCGGCGCCGGCGTGCCCGCGAGGGCTTCCACGACCCGTCCGAGGCTCTGATCGTTCTGGCGGAGCGTCATGCCGAGCAGCTTGAACGGCATGTTCGACTTCAGGAGCGCGAGGAGCTGGTCGACCGTCTCCGGGTCGTCGGACATGTCCTGGCCGCCGAGCTCGGCGAGGCGCGCCATCGTGTCGCCGAGCGCCGGCTGCTTCCGGCCCGCATGCTCGATGAGCGCGCGGCGGGCGCGCGGCGCGGGCAGCTTGCCGAGCGTCGCGGCGACCCGGTCGAGCAGCGCGCGGAGGTCCTTCGCCTCGTAGGGCGCCCCCTCCGTCTCGCCGAGCATCGCCTCGATCTCGAAGAGGAGCTGCGTCAGCCCCTGCTCCGCGCGCTCGTCCTTGTACTGACCGAGCGTCGCGATCGACTCCTTGAGGAGCAGGAGCGGCAGCCCGAGCTGCGCGTGGCGCACGACCACTTCGCTCTCGTCCTCGAAGGTGGCCTCCGCGCTCTTCGGGATGCGGCGCAGCAGATAGACGAGGTTGCGCCGGAAGAACCACTCCTCCTCGTCCACCGCGTGCGACGGGACGCGGGAGAGTTCCTCGTAAGCGGTGGCCCGCGCCGTCGCGCCGTGCACCTCGAGCAGGGCGAGAATGAGCCGCCGGCGGTCGCGCTTCTGCTCCCGTCGCAGCTCCTCCAGGAGACTCTCCGGCCGAAAGGCCGTGAAGAAGGCGAGCACCTTCCGGAGGAGCGGGTGCTGGTCGGGCTTCTCCGTCGCCTTGCGCATCTGCTCGCCGTCGAGCAGGTCGCCGAGCCGGCGGCGGACGAGTTCGACCGTTCCGGCGTCGACCTTCTTCTCCGACGTCAGCCGGTCCGCGAGTTCGAGCGTCGAAACCGCCTGGGGAAGCGCGCCCTCGTTGAATCTCTCGATGGCGGCGCGAACCATCTCCTGGAACCGCTTCCCCGCCTCGACGGGATCCTCGGTGTCGGCGATGATCCGGCGCATGGCGCCGATCGCACCGCTCTCGGGCGGCGCCACCGGCGGGGCTCCCGGGACGGACGGGACCGACGGCATCACCCAGCCCGGCAAGGACTGAGACAGCGCGCGAAAGACGTTCTCGGTTCCGGCCTCGAGGCCCATGCCACGGAGCCGGAGAAGATAAGTCTCGAGCTCCTGGAGCGAGTGCGCGGTCCGGGCGGCGAAAGCGAGCGCCTCTCCGGCGGCCGGCGCGATCGGCAGCGACGGCAGCGGGGCGAGCGGCGGCGGCTCTCCCGGGATCGCGACAGCGGCGGCGGGCGCGGAAGCGGCGGGCGCGGGAGCGGCCGCCGGGGAGGTCGCCGCACCGCCCGCGGGAGCCGCCGTCGGCATCGGCATCGGCATCGGCGGCGCCGCCGGGAAAGCGCCCTGCGCGCTCAGCCGGTCGAGCAGCAGCGTGAAACGCTGCAGGCCGCGCACGCTCTCCTCGGTCAGCGGCGTTCCCGTCATGGCGGACGCGCCCGCTCCTCCGCCGGCTCCCGCTGCGGCGGCCGCCGCCGAGGGAGCGCCGCGCGCTCCGGCGCCGCCCGGTGACGCCTGACGGAAGATCGTCTGCGCCTGCGAGATGCCGACCGTCTGCACCTCCCCCAGTCGCCCGAGATTCTCGATCAGGAGCGCGCGGTCGTCGGCCGGGCAGAGACCGATGATGAGCGGCCGGAGCGCGGCGAGGTACTGCTCGAGCGGCTCCTGCGCCACGAGCCGGAACTCGGCCATCATGTGGATCTTCTTGAGCGTGTGGTACAGGTAGTCGGAGATCGGAACCGCTCCGCCGCCGCCGCGGCTGTACTGCGCCCCCGTCCACGCCCGGATGGCGTTGGCCACCACCTCGGGCGGGTATCTCATGAGCAGCAGGATCGAATCGCAGACGATCAGCGGCGCCACAGCGTCAGACAGATACTGCTGCAGCTCGACGAGCGCCTCCTCGACCTCCGCGTTGGGTGGCTGCGCCGACATCCCCTCTCTTCCCAGGCTTCTCTGATCTTAGTGTAACCCAAAGCCCGAGAAGAAGATAGAGCACGCGGCTCCGGACCGAGCGAAGCGAGGGCCGGGCTCCGAGAACTGGCGAACGTCTAGCCGGGCGAGACCGTCAGATCGCCGCTCGAGGTGCGCACCAGGATGCGGGCGCCGCCGGTGCCGTGGTGGTATCCGACGACCCGGTCCCGGTGATTGACGACCGAGCCGCCGTCGAAATTCACCTCCATGTCGCCGCTCGACTGGTCCGCCTCGACCTGGAAACTGGACTCGGACGGAAGGCGCAGCGAAACGTCCCCGCTCGAGGTGCGGATCCGCGCCTCGCGCAGCGATGCGCCGGCCGCCTCGAACGCGACGTCTCCCGAGCTGGCCTCGGCCGACAGCTCCTGGAGGTCCGCGTCGACGAGGCGGACGTCGCCCGAGGTGGACTCGAATTCGGCGCGCCGCGCCTTGACCGAGCGCAGCGACGCGTCGCCCGAGGTCGTGCGGATCGACAGCGAGTCCCCCTCGAACCCGACGAGGTCGCAGTCGCCGCTCGAGAAATCGGAGGACCAGGTCCCCTTGACGTCGCGCGCGCGCACGTCGCCGGAGGAGCCCTCGAGCTTCAGGGAGCCCTCGAGCGCGCGCAGGCGCAGATCGGCGCTCGCGACCAGGAAGCCGAGATCGCCCTGGAAATGCTCCGCGTCGAGAAGGCCCACCTTCTGGACGAACCGCGCCTGAACGCGGGACGCGGGGACGCGCACGTCGAGGTCGGCGTGGAGCCACGTGCCGTGGCCGCGGCTGATGCGGACGTGGTGGCCGTCGTACTCGACTTCGTCGGAGGAGGACCAGCCCGAGAATGGTCCCGAGTTCCGGTCGGACGGCGCGCGGTAGCGGAAGGTCGACACGCGGTCGTAGGGGTATCGCACGCGCACGGTCGCGCCCTCCCCGGAGACCCGCTCGAGACGCACGGCGCCGGCGACGGCGTCGTCTTCTCCGTAGACCGTGGCGACGATCTCGACCGAGCCGCCGGTCCCGGCCGACACCCGCATCGTGCCGACGAGGTTCTCGACCGCGAAGCGGGAGGCGTCGGCGCCGGAGAGCTCGAGCTTGAGGGTCCGGACGGACTCGGCCCGGAGGCCGGCCGCGGCGGCGAAGAGGGCGACCGCGAGGGCGGGATTCGGCCGGAACGAGGTCTTGCGCATGGCGCCTCCTGTGCGAAGAAGACGCGGTCCGACCGGAAAGGTTCTCCAGCGGGCGAAGTCGCGCCAAAGAGTCACAGGGGACGGACCTGGAATTTTCCGGGAAACCTTCCCCGGCCGGCCTCGTACCTTCATCGCGAGAGCGCTAAGAATTTCGCATATGCTAAATTTTTAGCACTGGATGCCTCGAGGAGGCGCCGACACGATGGCCGCGAAGAAAGCCCTTTCGAGCCTGTCCCGCCGGGAGCGGCAGATCATGGAGGTCCTCTACCGCGAGGGCCGCGCGACGGCCTCCGAGGTCCTCGAGCGGCTGCCCGATCCTCCCGGCTACTCGGCCGTCCGGGCGCTCCTGCGCATCCTCGAGGACAAGGGCCAGGTGCGGCACGCCGCCGACGGCAACCGGTACGTGTACGAGCCGCGGCTCTCGCGAGACCGCGCGGGCCGCCCGGCGCTCGCCGGCGTGCTCGAGACCTTCTTCGACGGCTCGGCCGAGAAGGCGGTCGCCGCTCTTCTCGACCTCTCCCGCCACGAACTGACGGATGCGGATCTCGACCGCCTGTCCGATCTGATCGAACAGGCCCGACTGGAGGGACGCTGACATGATCGTCCTCGCCGCCCTGCTGCCGTTCGCCGCCGGCGTGCTCGCCCGCGCGACACTCGTCCTGCTCGCGACCGCCGCCGCCCTGCTCGCGCTGCGGCGCGCCTCGCCCGCCGTTCGGCACCGCGTCGCGACGGCCGGCCTCGCCGCCGCGGTCGCCCTCCCGGCCCTCGCGCTCGTAATGCCGAAGGTTCCGACGCGTTATCTGCCGAAGCTTCCGGACGTGACGGCCTCGCGGCCGGGCATCGGCTTCGTCCTCCTCGCGCTCTGGGCCGCGGGCGTCGCCGCGGTCGTCGTCCGGCTCGTCGTCGGGACGCTGCGGGTGCGCCGCCTCTCGCGCGAGGCAACACCGCTCCGGGACGGCGAGTGGATCGCGGAGCGCGACGCGGCCGCCCGCCGGCTGTCGCTCTCCCGCGAAGTGGCGCTGAAGGAGAGCGCGGACGTCTCGGTCGCCATCACCTCGGGCTGGCGCCGGCCCTTCCTCCTGGTGGGGCGGATGGCCCGGCACTGGGCCGTCGAGCGCCGGCGCATCGTGCTCCTGCACGAGCTCGCCCACGTGAAGCGCTCCGACTGGCCGGCGCTGCTCCTCGCCGAGCTCGCCGCGGCCGTGTACTGGTTCCACCCGCTCGCGATCTGGCTGGTGGGCCGCGTGCGCCGCGAGGCCGAGCAGGCCTGCGACGAGCTCGTGATCGCGACCGGCACGAAACCGTCCGTCTATGCCGGACACCTTCTCGGAATCTTCCGGTCCGTCGGCGAGGCCCCGGCGCCGGCGGCGGCGGCGCTCGCGATGGTGCGGCCGAGCCACTTCGAGTCGCGCCTGCGCGCGATCCTCGAGCCGCGGACGCCGATCGGGCGCGCGGACGACACGAGCGGATCCCTGGCGCTCGCCGGGCTCCTGACCTTCAGCGTCGGGGCGCTGCTGCTCGTCCCCTGCAACGCCGCCCGCCCGCTCGCGGGCCTCGGCCGTTCGACGCCGGCCGCGGCTTCCGGGAAGAACCCGTGCCCGCACTCGCCGATGGGCGCGTCCGCGAAGACGGTCGCCGAGACGCGCACGGAGACGCGCGCGACGACCCGCGTCGTGACGAAGGCGGAAACCGTTCCGGCCGCCGCCGACGCCCCCGCGACGGCGGAGCCGGACGAGTCCGAGCTGCCGTCGCTGCCGGAGCCGGGCCGCAGCCTGCCCGCCATCTGGCGCGTCGACGCGAAGGAGGCGCCGGGCTCGCCGCGCCCCGCGACGGGATTCGTGCTCGCCTCGAAGAAATCGGGACACTCGAGGCGGGACGGGAGCGACTGGTACGACGAGGGCATGCGACTGCACCGCAAGGGCCGCTACAAGGAGGCGATCGCGGCCTTCGGGAACGCGATCGAGGACGGCTACCGCGAGGACGCCGCGAGCTACAACATCGCGTGCGGCTACGCGCTGCTCGGCGAGAGCGACCGGGCCTTCGAGTGGCTGCGCCGCTCGCTCGAGGAGGGATTCGACTTGTCGTCGTACCTGAGGAGCGACGACGACCTCGAGAGCCTGCACGAGGACCCCCGCTGGGCGGAGATCAAGAAGGCCGCGCGCGAGGAACGGTCCTCGTCCGAGAAGGCGAAGGCGCGGCCCGTCGCCCGCCGGTACGAGAAGCTCGTCGCCGAGGCGCCGAAGAACGGCGAGCCGTTCTTCGAGGTCGGCCGCGAGTTGCTGCGCGTCGACGAGTACGGCCTCGCCGCGAAGGCGTTCCAGGCCTCGGCCGACCGCGGCCACCGCGTGGGGACGTCGCTCTACAACGAGGCGTGCGCCGCGTCGCTCGACGGGAAGAAGGACGACGCGATCGCCCTCCTCCAGAAGGCGCTCGACGCCGGCTTCGATCAGCCCGACATGTTCCGGTCCGACGACGACCTCGACGCCGTGCGCGGCGACCCGCGGTTCGCCGCGATCGCGAAGGAGGCGAAGGACCTCTCGCTGCCCGGCTATGGCGTCGGGTTCCTCAACATCGGGCGGCACACGAGCCGGGCGAAGTGGCGCGAGACCGCCAAGCGCTTCGAGACCTACACCGAGGAGCATCCCCAGAAGGGCCGCGGCTGGTACAACCTCGGGTTCGCGCTGCTCGCCGGAGACCGAGCCGAGGAGGCGGCCGCGCCGTTCCGCAAGGCCCTCGATCTCGGCTACCGCAAGCCCGCGACGATGTACAACCTCGCCTGCACGTACGCGCGGCTCGACCAGAAGGACGCCGCGTTCGACTGGCTCTTCAAGGCGCTCGACGCCGGCTTCGACGAGACGTCCACGCTTCGCTGGGACGAGGACCTCGACAACCTGAGGGGCGACAGCCGTTACCGAAAGGCCGTCGAGATCGCGCGGGCGAAGGAGCGGTCCGGGGACACCGACTAGTTCCCGTTAGCCTCCCCTCTCCCCCCTCGCGGGGGGAGAGGGCTTAAATCCTCACTCGGCGACCCCCTTCTCCTTCAGGATCCTCCAGACCTTCTCGGGGGTGATCGGGATGTCGAGGTGCTTCACGCCCAGGTGCGCCAGGGCGTCCACCACCGCGTTGACGATCGCCGGAGGCGCCCCGACGGTCGCCGACTCGCCGACTCCCTTCGCCCCGAAGGGATGGTGCGGCGACGGCGTGGTGGTCTTCGCGGTCTCCCAGCTCGGCGTCTCCATCGCGGTCGGCACCAGGTAGTCCATGAAGCTGCCCGCCTGGTTGTTGCCCTGCTCGTCGTAGCTGATCTCCTCGAGGAGCGCCGGCGCCATGCCCATCGTGAGGCCCCCGTGGATCTGGCCGTCCACGATCATCGGGTTGATGATGTTGCCGCAGTCGTCGACCGCCACGAAGCGGCGGATCTTCACCTCGCCCGTCCCCCGGTCGATGTCGACGACGCAGATGTAGCTCCCGAACGGGAACGTCAGGTTCGGCGGATCGTAGTAGTCGACGGCCTCGAGCCCCGCCTCCATGCCCTGCGGGTGGTTCGTGTATGCCGCGAGCGCGATCTCCTGGATCGTCTTCGCCTTCTGCGGGGCGCCCTTGACCGAGAACTTGCCCGGCTCCCACACGAGGTCGTCCTCCGACACCTCGAGCAGATGCGCCGCGATCTTCTTCGCCTTGTCCCGGACCTTGCGCGCGGCGATGGCGCCGGCGGCTCCGGCCGTGGGCGTCGAGCGGCTCGCGTAGGTGCCGAGGCCGTACGGCGCGGTGTCGGTGTCGCCCTCCTCCACCTGGACGTGCGCCGCCGGAATGCCGAGCTCCTCGGCAATGATCTGCGCGTACGTCGTCTCGTGGCCCTGCCCCTGCGACTTCGTGCCGAAGCGCGCGATGGCCTTGCCGGTCGGATGCACCCGCAGCTCGCAGGAGTCGAACATCTTGATGCCGAGGATGTCGAAGTGCTTGGATGGGCCCGCGCCGACGATCTCGGTGAAGCTCGAGATGCCGATGCCCATCAGCTCGCCCTTCGCCCGCTTCTCGACCTGCTCCTTCCGGAGCGCGTCGTAGCCGATGAGGTCCATCGCCTTCTTCAGCGCCGCCGGGTAGTCGCCGCTGTCGTACTCCCAGCCGAGCGCCGAGTGGTACGGGAACTTTTCCTTCGGGATGAAGTTCTTCATGCGGAGCGCGGCCGGGTCCATCTTCAGCTCCTGCGCGAGCCGGTCCGTGATCCGCTCGATCGCGTGGACCGCCTCGGTGACGCGGAACGAGCACCGGTACGCGACGCCGCCCGGCGGCTTGTTCGTGTAGACGCCGTCCACCTCGCAGAAGGCGTTCTTCAGGTCGTAGGACCCGGTGCAGATCGAGAAGAGGCCGGCGGGAAATTTCGACGGGTTCGCCGCGGCGTCGGCGTAGCCGTGGTCGGCCAGCGTCTTGATGCGCACCGCCGTCATCGTGCCGTCCTTCTTCGCGGCGAGCTCGGCGGTCATGTGGTAGTCGCGGGCGAACGAGTCCGCCTGGAGGTTCTCCATCCGGTCCTCGACCCACTTGACGGGCTTGCCGATGACGACCGAGGCCGCGACCGCGATCACGTAGCCGGGATACACCGGCACCTTGCCGCCGAAGCCGCCGCCGATGTCCGGCGAGACGATGCGGATCTTCTCCTCGGACAGGCCGACGTGGCCGGCGACGAGCGCGAAGACCGTTCGGATCGCGTGGGGCGCCTGCGTCGTCATGAAAACGGTGAGCTTGCCGGTGACGCGGTCGAAGTCCGCGACGCAGCCGCAGGTCTCGATCGAGGCGACGTGGATGCGCGGGATGTAGATCTGCTCCTTCACGACGACGTCGGCCTCGCGGAACGCCTTCTCCGTGGCGGCGCGGTCCCCCGCCTCCCAGTGCCAGATGCGGTTGTCCTTCTTGCCGGGCTTGTCCGTGCGCAGGACGGGCGCGCCGGGTTCGAGCGCCTTGAACGGATCGACGACCACCGGCAGCGGCTCGTACTCGACCTCCACGGCGGCGGCGCCGTCGGCCGCCGCGTAGCGGTCCGTCGCGATCACGGCCGCGACCTCCTGCGCCTGGTACATCACGCGGTCGGTCGGGAGGACCATCTGCGTGTCCGACATGAGCGTCGGCATCCAGTGGAGCTTGTACTGCTCGAGCGTCGCGCCGGTGATGACGGCGAGGACGCCCGGCACCTTCATCGCCTTCTCGGTGTCGATCTTCTTGATCTTCGCGTGCGCGTAGGGACTGCGCGCGATGTCCATGTGGAGCATGCCGGGCAGCTGGATGTCGTCGACGTAGTTGCCCCGGCCGCGCAGGAACCGCGGGTCCTCCTTGCGCTTGATCGAGTGGCCCATGCCCCCGACCTCGGGCGTCGTCTTCGGCGTGGGGGCGCTCATGACCGGCTCCGTGCGGCCGCGGCCGCGTGCTGGACGGACTTGACGATGTTCACGTAACCCGTGCAGCGGCAGAGATTGCCGGAGATCGCCTGGCGGATCTCGCCCTCGCTCGGGTTCGGGTTCCGCTGCAGCAGCGCGTGGCTCGTCATCATCATGCCCGGCGTGCAGTAGCCGCACTGCAGGCCGTGCTCCTGGAAGAAGCCCTCCTGGATCGGATCGAGCTTGCCGTCCTTCTCGAGGCCCTCGACCGTCATGACGTCACGGCCGTCGGCCTGCACCGCGAGCACCGTGCACGACTTGACCGGCCGTCCGTCGAGGAGGACCGTGCACGCCCCGCAGTGCGTCGTGTCACAGCCGATGTGGGTGCCGGTCAGCCGCAGCATTTCGCGGAGGTAGTGCACGAGCAGGAGGCGCGACTCGACCTCGCTCTCGTGCGCGGCGCCGTTGACCTTGACCCTGATCCTGTGCATCGCCATCGTCATGCTCCCTGCGCGCGGGACGCGGCCCGCTTCAGGGCGCGCGCCGTGAGCACGCGCGCCATCTCCCTCTTGTACTCGACCGAGCCGCGCCGGTCGGGGCTCGGATCGGCCGCGTCGGCGGCGAGCCTCGCCGCCTGCCGGACCGTGGCCTCGTCGAGCTTCTTGCCCTGGAGGAACTTCTCGGCGGCCGCGGCGCGGACCGGCGTCATCCCCGCGTTCGTCAGGCCGATCCCGGCGCGGACGACCTCGCCGCCCGCGCCGAGCGTCAGCTGCGCGGCCGCTCCGGCCGTCGCGAAGTCGCCGACCTTGCGCTCGAGCTTGACGTAAGCGCCGCCCGACTTCGGCGGCGGCACCGGGATCCGGATCTCGGTCAGGATCTCGTCGTGCGCGAGGGCCGTCTCGAACAGGCCCGTGAAGAACTGATCGATCGGGATCGTCCGCTCCCCCTTCGACCCTGTCGCGACGACGGTCGCGCCGAGGGCGAGCATGGTTGCCGGATGGTCGTTCGCGGGGTCGCCGTGCGCGAGGTTGCCGCCGACGGTCGCCATGTTGCGCACGAGGGGGTCGGCGATGACCGCCGCCGTGTCGGCGAGGATCGGATACTTCTTCCGCACCACGTCGGAGTGCTCGAGGTCGGACTCGCGCGCGCGGCCGCCGATCTTCAGGAAGCCGCCCTCCTCGCGGATGTCCTCGAGGCCGGGGACGCGTCCGATGTCGACGAGGTGCCCGGCCGATCCGAGCCGCAACTTCAGGAGCGGCAGCAGGCTCTGGCCGCCGGAGAGCACCTTGGCCCCCTCGCCGAGCCTCGAGAGGAGTCCGATGGCCTCGGAGAGCGTCTTCGGTTGGTGATAGTCGAACGAAGCGGGAATCATCGGGCCTCCTTTCGAGGTCGGAACGATGGCCGGCCGAGCCGTGTAGGGGCGGCCCTCGCGGCCGCCCGCGGGCGGGGGCAAGCCCCGCCCCTACACCTGTGCAGCACCATGGCCTCTCTCTACCACGATCATGCCGCGAGCAAGGGCAGGAGCCGCTCCAGCGACTCGAGGTTGTGCGCGGGCGCGAGCACGTCGACGAAGGGCAGCGCCGCGGCCATGCCCTTCGCGGTCGGCTCGTAGCGGGGATCGGAGAGGAGCGGGTTCAGCCAGACGATCCGGCGCGCGCGGCTCCGGATCGCGCGCATCGCCTTGCCCACGAGGTCCGTCTCGCCGCGGTCGAGCCCGTCGCTGACGACGACGACGACCGTCCTCGGGCCGACCATCTCGTCGCGATGACGGGAAACGAACTCCATCAGGCACTCCCCGATCCGGGTGCCCCCGGACCAGCCGGGCACGGCGGCCGACAGGCGCTCGAGCGTCGGCCGGAGCTTGCCCGCCGAGATCCACGGTGTCAGGCGCACGAGGGACGTGTTGAAGGCGAAGAGCTCCGTCCGGCGCGCCGCCTTCTTCAGAGCGAGGAGGAACGCCAGGACGAACCGGACGTGCGGATCCATGGAGCCGCTCGTGTCGCACAGGACGACGAGCCGGGCCTCCTCGATCGCCCGGGCGCGCCGCGCGAGGCGCAGGAACTCCCCGTCCGTCGCGACCGCTGCGCGAAAGCTCCGCCGCGGATCGACGCGGCCGCGGCCGCGCGTCGGGACGAGACGGCGGCTCCTCGCCGTCGCGAGGCGGAGCACGAGCCGGGAGACGAGCGCCTCCATCGCGGCGAGCTCCGCCGGCCCGCACTCGTCGAAGGCCTTCCGGCGCAGCACCGCCTCGCGGCTCCAGCTCGGCGCATCCCCCTGCGGCCGCTCGACCTCGAGCTCGCGCGGCGCGCGGGCCGGCTCCGGCACCCGACCGGGGCGCTTCACCGGGATCGGCTTCGGCGGATCCGGACGGGGCTCGCGCCGACGCGCCTCGGCGGCCGACCACCAGCGCTCGAAGAGCGCGTCGAAGGCCTCCGCCTCTCGCGGCCCGATCTTCAGCGAGATCCGGAGCGCCCGCCGGACCTCGTCGCGGTCGGACAGGTCCACGCGCGAGAGCGCTTCGACCGCGTCGACCTCGTCGGACAGCGACGTCCGGACGGACGCCTCTCGGAGCGCGCGGGAGAAGCGCGCGACGTGAGCGACGAGGTCCCGCGCCGTCACCCCATCGCGACGGCCTCCCCGACCATCGTCTCGAGCGCCTCGCCGCCGACGTCCGCCATGTCGTGCCGGTCCTTCAGGATGCAGCCGAGGGTCCGCTCGACCGTCTCGACGTCGAGGTGTTCCCGGTGCAGGCGCACGAGCGCCTGCGCCCAGTCGATCGACTCCGCGACGCCCGGAGTCTTCAGCAGCTGCCGCGCCCGGAGCGCCTGGACGAACCGGCCGATCTCCGCGGCCAGCCGCTCGCTCGCGCCGGGCACGCGCGCGCGGAGAATCCGGACCTCCTTCTCGAGGCTCGGATGCTCGATGTAGAGGTAGAGGCAGCGGCGCCGCAGCGCATCGCCGATCTCGCGCGTGCGGTTCGACGTCAGAACCACGAACGGCGGCCGCTCCGCGCGCACCGTGCCGAGCTCCGGGATCGTGACCTGGAAGTCCGATAGCACCTCGAGCAGGAACGCCTCGAACCCGTCGTCGGCGCGGTCGACCTCGTCGACGAGGAGGACGGGCGGCTCGGACCGCGTGATCGCGCGCAGGATCGGCCGCTCGAGCAGGTAGTCCCGCGAGTAAATGACCGACTCGATCTCGTCGGCCGACCGGCCCTCGTCCTCGCCCAGGCGGACGCGCAGTATCTGCTTCGGGTAGTCCCACTCGTAGAGCGCGGTCTGGACGTCGAGCCCCTCGTAGCACTGGAGGCGGATGAGCTCGGTGTCGAGGATCCGCGCGAGGACCTTGGCCACCTCGGTCTTGCCGACGCCCGCATCGCCCTCGATCAGGAGCGGCTTGCCCATCTCCTTCGCGAGGAAGACGGCGGTCGCGATCTCCGGCTCCGCGATGTAGCCGAAGCGCTCCATCGCGTCCTGCATCGCGCGAATCTCCTCCTTCACGCCATGCCCCCGATGCCGGCGCGGACCGGGTAGCGCTCGGGAGACGCCACGAACTTCTCGCGGCACCCGCCGCAGCAGAAGTACCACTTCTTCCCGGCGACCTCGGCCGTGTGCTTCGCGGAGGCGACCGCCACCTTCATGCCGCACACCGGGTCCGTTTCCTCGCGCGCGGCCGCGACCGGGAGCGCCATCGGCGTGCCGCCGGCGGCCGGGATCGCTTCCGCGGCACCGCGGCGCCGCTGCACGATCTCGGCCAGGATCGAGACCGCGATCTCCTCCGGCGTGCGCGCCCCGATGTCGAGGCCGGCGGGGTTGCGGACCCCGGCGAGGTCATCGGCCGGCGTGCCGCGCGCGACCAGATTGTCGCGGATCTGCGCGTACCGCTTCGCGCTCGCGACGACGCCGAGGTACGCCGGCGCGGCGCGCAGCGCGGCGGCGAGCGCCTCCTCGTCGCGCTCGCCCATCGTCGCGACGACCGCCCACGTCTTCGCGACGCCCCCGCGAACGATCGCGCCCAGGTCGCTCAGCACGCGGTCCGCGTCGGGAAACGCCGTCCGGTCGGCCTCGGGGTCGGCCGCGTCGACGGCGAAGCCCATCGCCTTTCCCTGCCGCGCGATCGCGCGCGCCACCGGTGAGACGCCGAAGACGAGCAGCCGTTCGGCGGGCAGCACGGGTTCCAGGTAGATCTCCACGGTCCCTCCGCTGTGACACGTCATCGGAAACACGAGGACGCCGGGACGGCTCTCCTTCTTCGGATCCGGCGAGAGCGCGATTAAGCGGGGACGGCCATCCGCGATCGCGCGCAGGGCCTCCGCAACGACCGTCGGCTGCGTGCAGCTGCCGCCGAGCCAGCCGTGGAACGCTCCGTCCGCCGTGACGATCGCGCCGTCGCCCTGCTGCGAGGAGCTCGCCGGCGCGCGGCGCACGACCGTCGCGAGCGCGAACGGCTCCTCGCGGCGGACGAGGTCCGCGCTGAGAATCAGGAGGTCGGCGCGCATCGCTGAATCTCGGCGCCGGAGGCCCGGAGCCGGTCGAGGTCGGAGGGCTCGTCCAGGTCGGCGAGGCGTTCGGCGGGGAACGCCACCGTCTCCAGCTCCGCGCGGTGCCGCCGCACGACGTCGCGGCCGCAGCCGCGGGCCTGCGCGATCTCGGGAAAGAGCGCGCGTCCGTAGAGCGTCGGGGGCGCGGGGACGCCGCCGTACTCGGAGACGACCAGGGAGGCGCCGGTCGCGCGGCGGCGCTCGAGGAGCGCCGCGATCATCCCGGCGGTCACGTGCGGCATGTCGGCGAGGAGCACGACCGCGGCGGGCGCCGACGGAGGCACCGCCGCGATGCCCGCGCGGAAGGACGAGCCCTGCCCGCTCGCGTGCTCGGCGTTGCGCACGCGGAGGCAGGCGATGCCCTCGAGCTCCCGCTCGACCCGGGCGGCGTCGTGCCCGAGCACGACGATCACCGGATCGAGTCCCGCCTCGGCCGCGGTCCGGGCGGCACGGGCCACGAGCGTCTCTCCGTCCAGCCGCAAGAGGAGCTTGTTCTCGCCCATGCGCGTCGACGCGCCAGCCGCGAGGACCACGCCGGCGGCCGGGACGGCGTCAGCGGGCATGAATCTCCCGCGCCTTGGCGCGCAGGTGCCGCGGTTCGACGCCCGAGCCCGCGGCGAGCAGCTCCGCGACGATCGAGAGCGCCACCTGCTCCGGTCCCTCCGCGCCGAGGTCGAGCCCGACGGGTCCGAAGACGCGGTCGTCCGACTCGGCGCCGATCTCCCGCACGATCTCCCGCGCGCGCGCCCGCGGACCGAGCAGGCCGACGTAGCCCGCGCCCGCCTCGAGCAGGCGGCGCGCCCAGTCGCGGTCGTGGACGATGCGATGGGTCTTCACGACGGCGAACGTCCGGGGTCCGATCGACAGCCCCGCCAGGCCGTCCTCCGGCCGCCGGACGACGCGTCGCTCTGCCTCCGGAAACCGCTCCGGGGCGAGGAGCGCCTCACGATGGTCGACGACGACGACGTCGAACCCGGCGGCCGCGGCGAGCGTCACGAGCGGGCGCGCGTCCTCGTCGGCCCCGAACACCACGAGGCGCGGGGACGGCAGCAGCACCTCGGCGAAGAGCGCGCCTTCCGGATCGTCGACGAGGCGCGAAGCGCGCGCCGCGATCGTCTCGGCCGCCCGCCGGCCAATCGCGTCTTCGCCGCCGCCGAGCGATCCCGAGATCGTCCCGTCGGCGTCGAACGCCGCCATCGCGCCCGCCCGGGGACCCTCGAGGCGCGTCCAGAGCGCGAAGGGCCGCCCCTCGGCGAAGAGCTCCAGCGCCCGTTCGATCGCGGGGAGCGTCGCCGCGGTCGAGGCCGGCTGGACGAAGAGATCGACCGATCCGGCGCAGCCGAGCCCGAGGCCCCACGCCTCGTTCTCGTCGGCGCCCGTGTCGTAGCGCCTGCGGCGGGGAGCGCCGTCGGCGAGAACGGCGAGCGCGATCTCACGCACGTCCCCCTCCAGGCAGCCGCCGGAGATCGAGCCGAGCGTCTCGCCGTCCTCCTCGACGAGGAGCTTCGCGCCGGGGCGGCGATACGCCGATCCCTCGATCCGCACGACGGTGGCAAGCGAGGCGCGGCGATCCGCGGCCGAGACACGGACCAGCCGCTCGAAAATCCGCGCGGTTTCCTTCCAGTGCTTCACGCCGCCACTCCGGAACGGCCAACGTATACCCGCGGGGTCGGGGGGTCAATGCGGCGTGGGTAAACTTCGAATGTGCCCGACACGGACATCGCGGTCATCGGCGCCGGCGTCGTCGGCCTCGCCGTCGCGGCGCGGCTCGCCGAAGACGGCCGGGGGCTCGTCCTGCTCGAGCGGCACCCGCGTCACGGGACGGAGACCTCCAGCCGCAACAGCCAGGTCGTCCACGCCGGCATCTACTATCCGGCCGGCTCGCTGAAGGCGCGGCTGTGCGTCGAGGGGCGGCGGCGGATCTGGGACCTCTGCCGCGACCACGACATCCCGCACCGGAAGACCGGCAAGCTGGTGACCGCGACGCGCGAGGAGGAGCTGCCGGCGCTCGATCGCGTCGAGCAGGCGGCGCGGGGCAACGGGGTGCCGGTCGAGCGTCTCGGCGCCGCGGAGGCGCGCGCGCTCGAGCCGGCGATCCGCACCGTCGGGGCGCTCTGGTCGCCCGAGTCGGGAGTCGTCGACGCGCACGCCCTGATGGACCACTTCCTCCAGCGCACCCTCGCCGCCGGGGCGACGTTCCAGCCGCGCACGGAGGTCGTCGCCATCGAGCCCTCCCCCGGCGGGTACCGTCTCTCGGTGCGCGGCCCGGCCGGCGCGGAGTCGGTCACCGCCGCGAGCGTCGGCAATGCCGCGGGCCTGGAGGCCGACACGGTCGCGGCGCTCGCCGGGATCGACCCCGACGCGGCCGGGTACCGTCTCCACTGGTGCAAGGGCAGCTACTTCTCCGCGTCGAGCCGCTGCGCGCGGCTCGTCTCCCGGCTCGTCTATCCGGTTCCGGCGCCCGAGAGCCTCGGCGTGCACGTGGTCATCGACACGGGCGGCCGCCTGCGCTTCGGCCCCGACGCCGAGTACCTCGCGACGCGCGCCGGCGACTACCGCGTCGATCCGGCGAAGAGAGCCGCGTTCGGCGCGGCCGCGCGGCGGCTGCTCCCCGACGTCGCCGACGACGAGCTCGAGCCCGACATCGCGGGCATCCGGCCGAAGCTCCAGGGAAGGGGCGAGCCCTTCCGGGACTTCGTGATCGCCGAGGAGACCGCGCGCGGCCTTCCCGGTTTCATCGACCTCGTCGGCATCGAGTCGCCGGGCCTGACCGCGTCGCCGGCGATCGCGGACGAGGTCGCGCGGCTCGTCCGCTGACCGGCACGGAACTTGTATCCTTCGTCCCCGAGGTGAATCCATGACCCAGCCGACGCCGGCGCTCCTCGCGATCGCGGCCGCCCTCGTGGGCGTCACCGCGCTCGCCCAGCGCCAGAATCCGACGCCGACGCCCGCCCCGAATCCGGAGACGCAGAACCGCAACGCCGTCGGCACGCAGCTGATGAGCGGGACCGTGTGGGACTACACGCCGGGCCAGTCGATCACGATCAAGGCGAGCGACGGCAAGGAATACCGGATGCCGCTCCAGCAGGGCGTCCGCGTGGACGGCGCCGTGACCGTCGGCAAGCTCGCGGCGGTCATGTGGAACACCGATGCCGGCGGCGCGACGCGGGTCATGTCGATCACCGGCCCGCCCGGGGCTCCGTCCGACATCGAGAGGTCGGCGCCGGGCATGACCTCGCCGCCGCCCGCGACGGCGGTGCCGAACATCACGCCGTCCGGCACGGGATCGCCCGGCCCCGGCGGCGCGGCGGGCCCGACGCCGCGCACCGCCGGCACGCCCGGACCGGGGAGCGAGGGCGACCGGTGGACGGCGACGCCCCCGGCGCGCCCGACTGCCACGACGCCCTGACGGACTCGGGGGCGCGGTTCCCGGGGCGCGCGGTCACCTCGCGGTCGCGGCCTCCATCGCCTTGTGGCGCTCGTTTTTCTGGTCGATGAGGAGCCGGTAGGCGACGTAGTACTTGTAGATGTTGGAGACGTAGGTCACAGTCTCCATGCCGATCTTCTCGGCCACGATCATCTCGACGTTGCCGAACCAGACGTTGGGGTTCAGCCCCCGCTGGGCAGCGACCTTCCGGAGTCCCTGGATTCGACCGATGCCCGCGTTGTAGGAGGCGAACGCGAAGAGGGCCTTGTTGCGGTCGTCCATCGGCTCCTTCGCGAAGTACTGGTCCTCCATGAACCGGATGTACTTCACGCCGGCATGGATGTTCGCCTCCATGTCGTGGATGTCGCCGACTTTCATGTCCGCGCCGGTCGCCGGCATCAGCTGCATGACGCCAATCGCCCCGACGGCGCTCTTCGCGTCCTGGTTCAGCCGCGACTCCTGGAAGCCCTGCGCCGCCATCAGGAGATAGTCCACGCTGTACTGGTCGGAGTACTTCCGGAACAGCTCCACCTGAACCTCGAACTTCCTCCGTTCTTCGTCCGAGAGGGGGTTCATCAGCGCCTTCGATCCCGGCGTCGTGTACCTCTTGATGATCGTGTTGCCGAACGCGGTGCCCTGCCGGTGCGTGCGCACGAAGTCGTTGACGACGTTCTCGAGCTGCGGCGAGTTCTTTCGGAAGGCCCAGGCGAAATCGCCGCCGTCGTTCAGCACGACGTCCGGGTGCGCGACGACCTTCGGGTACGCGTTCGCCCACACGCGGGGCATGTAGGCATCCATGACCAGGATCTTCACGAGTCCCGAGTTGAGCATCTCGAGGAGGTCCTCGTCCTCGAGATCCTCGGGGGCCGGGCGAAGGGTGACGGGTTTCTTTCCCTCCTTCCCGAAACGCTCGTTCAGGCGCTCGAGCGAAGACCAGTAGCTCGAGGTACGCCGCACGAAGACCTCCTGTCCGGAGAGGTCGTCGAGCGAGGCGATCTTCGGCGACGCTGGGCCGGTCACCGCGATTTCCCTGATCCCCTTCGCCGTCGGCTCGCTGAAGTCCACGAGCTTCCGGCGCTCCGGAGTGATCGTCAGCGCGGCGAGGGCGAGGTCGCCGATGCCCGCATCGAGGTTCTTCAGGATCTCGCCCCGGGACGTCGGCACGATCACGACGTGCAGGCGGAGGTTCTTCGTCTTCGGGGGGTACTTCTCGTTGACCCACTTCTCGAACTGGGAAAGGATGTCGTACGCCGCGCCCCGCTGCTGGCCCTTGACGACGAAGTACAGCGTCTTCGAGAAGGGCACGAGGGCGCGGATCTCGCGGCGCGCGAGCATGGCGTCGAAGTCGCCCTTCCAGGGCTTCTTCATCGGGAGCGGCGCCGCCGTTTCCGGCACCGGGGTCGGCAGCGGCGTCGGTCGGCGCGCGGGCTGTTGCACGGCCGCGCCGGACACCGCCGCAGCGAGCATGCCGAGAACGGCGCAAATCGAGCGAATCGAGTTCATCTTTTTCTCAGCTCCTCGGAGGCGACCGTAACAGCAACGCGCGGAGTGCGAGCCTGATTCCGTCGCACGGGGGGGCATCGTATCCCGTCCGCTCGAGTGGTGATCCTTTCCGGCCCGCCTTCCCGCGTGTCGTCCAGAAGGAGACCGCCCATGAAGTCCTGGAGCTTCCGTCTGCGCCTTCGCCTCGCCCTCGCGCTCCTCCTCGTCCTCCTCCCCGGCGCCGTCTTCGGAATCTCCATGCACTGGAAGGCGACGCCCGTCGACGCGAACTGGTCGAACGGCTCCAACTGGGACGAGGGACATCCGCCGCACGACGGCGACGACCTGACCTTCCCGGCGACCTCCACCATCCTCGCGACCAACAACGATCTGGCGGCAGGGTTGAACGTGGTCGGGATCTCGTTCAACGGGCCGGGGTACACGCTCTCGGGCAACGGCATCGTGAGCGGGGAAATCCTCTGCACCAGCGGCGTCTCGGGCAAGAACACCATCACCCTCCCGATCACCGTCAACACGACCATCGTCGTCGGCACGCAATCCGCGTGCACGATCGACCTCGAGGGCGACATCGACGGCGCGGGGGGAATCGACGCGACGGGCGGCGGCCCCGTGATTCTCGGCGGCACCGACTCGTACACGGGCGAGACGGAGGCCGCCGGAACCGGCGGGTTCCTCGTCGTCAACGGCACGCTCACCGGCACGAGCGGCGTCGTCGTGGCCGAGTCGAGCGGGACGCCGATGCTCGCGGGTCACGGCTCGTTCACCGCCCCGCTGACGGTGAACAACTCGTTCCCTTCGGAGTACGCGATCGTCTCGCCCGGCGTTCCGTCCGCGACGGGCATTCTCTCGACCGGCAGCGCCGTCTTCGGTTCGAGCGGAACGCGCAACGCGCTCGTCGTGCGCATCAACGGCCCGACCGCCGGAACGGACTACGACCAGCTGAATGTCACGGGCACGCTCGCCCTGACCCACGTGGCGCTCGACGTGAAGATGGACCCCAACTACCTCCCGATCGACGGCACTCAGTTCACGATCGTGAAGAACGTCGCAGGCAGCATCGGCCAGTTCGACGGCCTCGCCGAGGGCGCGCTCTTCCTCGTCAACCAGACGACCTTCCAGATCACCTACGTCGGCGGCTCCGAGCACGACGTCGTCCTCACGGCTCACATCTCGCCGGCCTATCCGCCCTCGATCGCGGTCGACGCGGCGGGCAACGGCGTGCTCGAGGTCGGCGAGACGGCGGCGCTCCAGCCGACCTGGACGAACGCGAGCGACGCCTCGCAGCACCTGACGGGCACGACCGGCAACTTCTTCGGCATCGGCGTCGCGACCACGGTCTTCGGCAATCCCGACGCCTCCGGCGACTACGGCACCATCGCCTCCGGCGCGAGCGCGGAGTGCACGGACTGCTACACGGTGCAGCTCACGACCACGGGCCGCCCGCAGCAGCACTGGGACACGCGGATCGAGGAGACGATTGCCCCCTTCTCGGTCATCCAGCGCTGGACCCTGCACGTCGGCGAGAGCTTCCCCGACGTACCGACGAGCCACCAGTTCTACAAGTACGTCGAGAACCTCTTCCACAACGGGGTGACCGGAGGCTGCGCCGGCGGCAACTACTGCCCGGCGAACCCCGTGACGCGCGCGCAGATGGCCGTGTTCCTGCTGAAGGGCGAGCACGGCTCGTCCTACCTGCCGCCCGCCTGCGCGGGCACGATGTTCACCGACGTGCCGTGTCCCACCGGCGGGTTCGTCGACTGGATCAACCAGCTCGCGACCGAGGGCATCACGGGCGGTTGCGGCAGCGGCAACTACTGTCCGGGCAATTCCGTCACGCGCGGCCAGATGGCCGTCTTCCTCCTGAAGGGCGAGCACGGAGGCGCGTACGTGCCGCCGGCCTGCTCGGCGACGGTGTTCACGGACGTGGCGTGCCCCGGGGCGCAGTTCGTGAACTTCATCAACGAGTTGAACGCCGAGGGCATCACCGGCGGCTGTGGCGGCGGCAACTACTGCCCGGCCACCGCCGTCAACCGCGGCCAGATGGCGGTGTTCCTGGTGAAGACGTTCGGATTGCTGCTGTACGGGCCGTAGGGCCTCTTTGTCATCCCGAGCGGAGCGAGGGATCTCTTTCGAAGCGACGCCGCGACTTGAAAGGGATCCCTCGGCCCCACGGCCTCGGGACGACGAGACGGACGGTGACTACCCGCTGCTGACGATGGCCAGCACGTTCCCGTCCGGATCGCGGAACCACGCGGCCCGCATCCGGCCGGCGACGTGCACGTCGCCCTCGCGCCGCACGCCCGGCATGTCGTAGTGCTCGAACCGAACGCCCCGAGCCCGCAGGCTCCCGACCGTCGCGTCCACGTCGTCGCAGACCCAGGTGACCGAGGTCGGCGGCGCCTGATCCGCGATCGGCGACGCGTACACGAACACGCGCGAGCGCGCGCCTTCGTACGCGAACGCGTCGCCGGTGCGGTCCGGCGAGGGCTTCAGGCCGAGCACGTCTTCGTAGAACTTTCGCGCAGCGCGGACGTCCTTGACCCGTACCGTCGCGACGGCTTCTCCCGAGCCGAGCGCCGGACGGGCCGGCTTCCGCCCGCCATTGGGCAGCAGCGGCATCGCTCTCCTCCACCTCGGGGCGAGGCAGATTCGATGCGAGATCCGAGATGCGAAATCCGACGATTCCGCATCCCGCATCCCGTATCCGTGGCCCGGTGGAACCGGGCTGCCTCCCTCGCTGATCCCGAACTCGCCTCTCCTCTTTAAACCTCTCCTCTCGGGCGCGAGCCGTCTCTGACGGCGCTCACAAGAAGAACTCGACCCGCCCCGGCTGGACCTTCAGAGCCGGAACCGGCGCCGCGATCCGGGAGCGCCCTGGCCAGCCCGCGTGTCCGGGGATGGGGATCACTCTCATCGGGCGAGAGGCGTGCAATCCGCGAGCCATGCGGCCTGGCAGCCAAGTTGCACCGTTCCGCCGCATGCGGCTCCCGTTCTCGAAAGATGGTGGAGTGTCCCGCTCCGTGGGGGACGCCATCGCGGGCCACGAGCCCGCCGGCCGCTGAGCCGGCGCGTCGATGTCGTCTCCCTCGCGAAGGTCGGGACCGGGCTCGTCCGGAGCCGCCGGACCGAAGGCGGCCGGTCCCTGGGTGCTCGCCGCGTCCGTCCTCGGGTCGAGCATGGCGTTCATCGACGGCAGCGTCGTGAGCGTGGCGCTGCCGGTGCTGCAGCGCGAGCTCGGCGCGAGCGTGTCGAGCGCGCAGTGGATCGTCGAGGCCTACCAGCTGTTCCTGTCCGCGCTCGTGCTCGTCGGCGGCGCCCTCGCCGACCGCTTCGGGCGCAAGCGCATCTTCCTCCTCGGGACGATCGTCTTCGCGGCCGCGTCGCTCGGCTGCGGCGTCGCGCCCGGGATCCGCTGGCTGATCGCCGCGCGCGCCGTGCAGGGCGTCGGCGGGGCGCTGCTCGTGCCCTCGAGCCTCGCGATGCTGGGCGCCGCATACTCCGAGCAGGAGCGCGGCAAGGCCGTCGGCGCCTGGTCGGCGCTGACGTCGATCGGCATCGCGATCGGACCCGCGCTCGGCGGTTGGCTGGTGCAGGCGATCTCGTGGCGGGCCGTCTTCATCATCAACCTCCCGATCGCCGCGGCCGTGCTCGGGATCGCGGCGCGACGGGTGCGGGAGACGCGCGGCGCCTCGAAGCGCGAGCTCGACGTCGCCGGCGCCGTCGCGGTCACGACGGCCCTGGCCCTCATCGTCTTCGGACTGATCGAGACCCCGACGGCGGGCATCGCGAACCCGCGCTCGTGGGGGTCGATGGCCGCCGGCGCGGCCGCCCTCGGCGCGTTCCTCCGGATCGAGCGCCGCGCCGCCGCCCCCATGGTGCCGCTCGGCCTCTTCCGGCGCCGGACCTTCGCGGCCGTCAATCTGCTGACGCTCCTGATCTACGGGGCGCTCGCGGCGATGTTCTTCTTCCTGCCGTTCGTCCTGATCCAGGCGCGCGGCTACTCCCCCGCCGCGTCCGGGGCCTCGCTCCTCCCGCTCGTCGTCGTCGTCGCCGCGCTGTCCCGCCGAGCGGGCGCCGTCGCCGACCGGATCGGGCCGCGAATGCCGCTGACGGTCGGACCGCTCGTCGTCGGCGCCGGGTTCCTCCTGATCGCGCTGCTGCCGCCGGACGCGAGCTACGCCGTGTCCCTCCTGCCGGGCCTCCTCGTGGTCGGCCTCGGCATCGGCACCGCGGTGGCCCCGCTGACGACGACGGTCTTGAACTCCGTCGATCGCGGCGACCAGGGAACCGCCTCGGGCATCAACAACGCCATCGCGCGCCTCGCCGCGCTCCTCGCCGTGGCGGGCTTCGGGATCGTCGCGATCGGGGCGTTCGAGAGCGAGCTGTCGCGGCGGCTCGACGCCGCGCGCGTCTCTCCCGCCGTCCGGCAGCGCGTCCACGGAGAGCGCACGCGCCTCGGCGCCCTCGAGCCGCCGCCGGACGCGACGCCGGAGGAGGCGCGCGCGGTGCGCGAGGGCGTCGTCCGGGGAGTCGAGGCGGCGTTCCGCGACGTCAATCTCCTCTGCGCGGGGCTCGCGTTCCTCGGCGGAGCCTGCGGCGCGATCGGGGTGAGGGGCAAGCGGCGAAAGAGTCGATAGGATCGGCGGCATGCCCGACCTCCTCGCCGCGATCGACCAGGGAACGACCGGCACGCGCTGCATCCTGTTCGACCCGGATGGCCGGCCGGTGGCCTCGGCCTATCGCGAGCACGAGCAGATCTTCCCGCGCCCGGGGTGGGTCGAGCACGATCCGGTCGAGATCCGCGAGCGGGTCGACGAGGTCGTCTTCGAGGCGCTCCGCAGCGCGCCCGAGGGGCGGCTCCTCGCCGTCGGCATCACCAACCAGCGCGAGACGGTCGTCGCGTGGGACCGGGCCGACGGCCGGCCGGCGGCGAACGCGATCGTCTGGCAGGACACGCGCACGGCGGACGCGTGCCGCGCCGCGATCGAAAGCGGCCAGGAGGACGACGTGCGGCGGCGCACCGGGCTGCCGATCTCGACCTACTTCTCGGCGACGAAGATGCGCTGGCTCCTCGATCACGAGCCGCGCGTCCGCGCGCTGGCCCGCGCGGGCCGGCTGCTCTTCGGCACGATCGACAGCTGGCTCGTCTGGAACCTGACGGGCGGACCCGACGGCGGCGCCCACGTCACCGATCCGACGAACGCGTCGAGGACGATGCTGTGCGGCCTCGAGAGCCTCGCGTGGGACGCGGTCCTGCTGGAGCGCTTCGGCGTGCCGGAGGAGACGCTGGCGGCGATCCGGCCGTCGATCGCGCGCGAGCCGTACGGCCGCACGGCGGCCGGCGGCCCCTTCGCCGCGGCGGTCCCGGTCTGCGGCGATCTCGGCGACCAGCAGGCGGCGCTCTTCGGACAGGCCTGCTTCTCGAGGGGAGAGGCCAAGAACACCTACGGCACCGGCTCCTTCCTGCTCGAGCACGTCGGCGATCGTCCGGCCGCGAGCGCCGCGGGCCTCCTCGCGACGGCGGCGGCGTCCGGTGACGGCGCCCGGGCCTACGCGCTCGAGGGGTCCGTCGCGATCTCGGGCGCCGCGGTCCAGTGGCTCCGCGACGGACTCGGTCTCATCGCGGCTGCGGACGAGACCGAGGCGATCGCGGCGAGCGTGCCCGACGCCGGCGGCGTCTATTTCGTGCCCGCATTCTCGGGACTCTTCGCGCCGTACTGGGACATGCGCGCCCGGGGCGCGATCGTGGGGCTCACGCGGTTCGCGAGCCGCGCCCACCTCGTGCGCGCGACGCGGGAGGCGATCGCCTTCCAGACGCGCGACGTGGCGGACGCGATGGCGTCCGACGGGGGACATCCGCTCTCGGCGCTGAAGGCGGACGGCGGCGCGAGCGCCAACGACTTCCTCATGCAGCTCCAGGCGGACGTGCTGGGCATCCCGGTCGTTCGCCCCGCGGTCCGCGAGACGACCGCGCTCGGGGCGGCGTTCGCGGCCGGACTCGCGGTGGGCGCCTTCGACTCGACCGACGCGCTGCGCCGGCTCTGGAAGGCGGAGCGCACCTTCGAGCCGTCCTGGTCGAACGACCGCCGCGAGTCGGCCTACCGCGGGTGGCAGCGGGCGGTGGAGCGGACGCGGGAGTGGGTGGAGGAGGAAAGGGTCGGCGACACCTAACCCCTCACCCCTACCCCCTCTTCCGGAGGGAGAGGGGTGACGTCTTATCAGGCTGCCGCGGCGGCTCGATCAGTCGTTGCGGATGATGACTCCACCCTTCATCACGAAGCTCACGTGCCGCACCGCATCGATCTGTTCCAGCGGGTTGGCGTCCGCCGCGACGATGTCGGCGAAGTAGCCGGGCGCGATCGCGCCGCGCTCCTTCTCCATGCCGAGCAGCTTCGCCGCGTCGACGGTCATCGCCCGGAGGATCTGCGCCGGCGCCACGCCGGCTTCGACGAAGCTCGTGACGAACTCGATCGACAGCGTGCCGCGCGTCTCCCCCGGCATTTCGAAGACGACGTCCGTCCCGAACGCCACGGGCACGCCGACGGCGTACGCCCGCTTCAGGCGATCGACGACCCAGCCGTGGTACTCGTCCATTCCCATCTCGTGAGCCGCCTGCCGGGTGAAGTCGGTCCCGACCAGAAACGTGCCCTTCGACTTCATCAGCTCGAGCGTCGGCGTCGTCGCCCGATAGGCGTGCTCGACGGACGCGACGCCGCCCTCGGCCGCGATCTTCGCCCCCGCGTCGGTTGCGCAGTGCGCCGCGACCTTCAGCCCTCCCGCCGCGGCCTCGCGCACGAGCGTCTTCACGTCCTCGACCGAGTAGAGATAGGGCTGATCGTCCACGACGATCTTGATGACCGTCGCGCCGAACGCGATGTTCTCGCGGACCGCCTTCCGCATCTCGTCGGGCGTGTCCGCGTAGAGGTACTCCGGCTGCGCGATGTCGGCCCGCGTGGGCGGAAGGCCGTGGTACTGCCCGCCGTAGGGAGTAATGATCCGTCCGGCGTTGACGATCGTCGGGCCGGGCACGAGCCCGTCCTCGACCGCGCGGCGCAGCGCCGTGTCGGCGTAGTTCCCCGCGTTGCCGACGTCGCGAACGGTCGTGAAGCCGGCGCGCAGCATGTCGCGCGCGTTCGCGACGCCCTGGATCGCCCGATACGCGTCGGTCTCGATGGCCGTCGCGGCGAGCAGCGACCGGAGCAGCTCCGGCAGCCCGTTGCCGCCCTGCGTCTTGATCCCGAGGCAGAGGTGCGTGTGGACGTCGAAGAGGCCGGGCAGCACCGTCTTCCCGGAGAGATCGACGATCCGGGCGTTCGGCGGGACCGCGACCGACGGACCGACCGCCTTGATCTTCCCGCCCTCGACCAGGATCACGGCGTTGCGGGTCGTCGCGCCCGTCGCCGGGTCGACGAGCCGCCCGGCGCGGATCGCGGTGACCTGGGCGGACAGAACGGCGGCCCCGAGCCACACGCCGAGAGACAGGACGGCGCGAGGGACCTTCATGCGTTTTCCTCCAGCGATGGTGCGGCGATCACACCACAACGGCGCCCGGGCCGCCAGACGGTTCAGTCCCTCGGCGCGCGGAGGCCCTCGGCGCCGAACGCGAAGCTCAGGAAGACGCGCCACTCCGACTGGGTCTGCCGCGGCTCGAAGAATCCGTTCGAGTAGCTCGTCTTCCGGCTGTACCAGCGATACCCTCCGCCCACTCCGAACCACCCCGCGACCGGGACCGTCGCCTCCGCGCGGAAGAACTGCAGCGTGCTGTCGTCGGAGAACCCGTTGACGGTGGCGATCCACGCCACGCCGTAGCCGACGTCGAGGAGCTCGCGCCCGCCGAGGTAGATCCGCACCCCCGCCCGAACGCCCCCGCCCGGGCCGTAGTCGTAGTTGCGCCCGGTCTCCGGATTCTCGAAGTCGATGGTCTTCACGCCCGCGAGCGGGATCACGGAGGCGTCGAGCTCCGCGGCCGCGTACACGCCGTTGCCGAGCGCATAACGCGAGAGGACGCCCGCGCTGAACATCTGCGCGCCGAAGACCTCGGCGGCGTTGTTGAAGTACTCGTAGTCCTGCGTCACCTGGAAGAGGTGACGGGTCTCCGCGGCTCGGTCGTTCAGGTCCCAGCCCCGGAGAATCCCGCGCTCCTCGAAGCGGGTGATCGGCTGGTGGTTCGGGAAATCGATGTCCATGGCGGCCCAGAACGAGTCGAACGGCTTCTCCACGTCGCCGGCGAACGGGTCGCCGTAGCGGGCGTCGACCGTGATGAGCGCCTGGTTCTCGTGCTCGGCCTCCTCGACGTGCCGGTACCCGACGTCGACCGAGAGCGCGAAGCCCGAGGGATAGCGCTCCTCGGGGTTGGGGTACACGCGGCCCATGTCGCCGTCGGCGAGGCGCGTGATCGCGCCGATCGGATTCAGGATCGCGGCCCCGATCTCCCGGAAGACCCGCTCGCTCCCGGTCGCGGTGGTGTCGAGCACCATGATCGAGAGGCGGTGCTGCACTTCGCCGCGCGTCATGCCGCCGAGCGTCGTGTTCACCAGGTCGTTGATCGACGGGCGGTCGTTCTCCATGCAGCATTCCCAGATGAAACTGCCCGCGAGCGCGAAGAGGCCCGACTCCCAGTAGGTGTAGCCGTTCGACCGGCCCGCCTCGAAGAAGAGGCTTCCGTGGTAGGGGTGGTACGACTGGTTCGTGTCGAAGTCGTCGCGGTCGAAGCCGAAGCCCGCCTTGAAGTTCTCGCTGACGGTGTGCCACGAGATGCGCGCGAAGTCCTCGTCGGCGATGTAGCGGTCGTACACCCAGGGAACGAGAATGCCGAGCGCAAGCTCGCCGGCGGCGAGGACGAAACGGTTCGGCCGGGGGGTTGCCGGCGGGGAGGACCGGTCGGTCTCGCCGACAACGCTCGTCCAGGGCGCCGGCACGACGATGCCGCCGGCCGGCAGCGGGGCAAACCACGGCCGCGCGCCGAGACGAAACTCCCCCGGGGAATCGCCGCCCGGACCCGCGAAGAGCGAGAACGGCGGCTCCCCCGCCGCGCCGCTCGCCGGAACGAGGAGTCCGGCGGCGAGCAGGGCGGCGCCCGCCCGCGGGAATCCTCGCGCCCAGGGCCGCCATCGCGTCGCCATCGTCCGGGGGCCGCTCCGCGCGGCCCGCGATCAATATAGATTCCCTCTGGTAATGCTTTTGCATCAGGGAGGCTCCGCATGAATCGCCGCGTTTTCATCCGCACCGCCGGCGCCGCCTCGGCGGCGCTCGCCTTCCCGGGGTCGAAACTCCTGTTCGCGCGCGCGGCGACGACCGGCCCGTGGCGCACCTTCGAGGTCACGACCCGCGCCGAGATCCTGAAGCCGGCGGGCTCGACCCGGGTCTGGCTCCCGGCCGCGCTCATCGGCGAGACGCCGTTTCAGAGGACCCTCTCGAACGACTTCCGGGCCGATGGCGGCAAGGCCGAGCTCGTCGACCGGAAGGAGGACGCGCTCGGCATCGTCTCCGCCGTGTTCCGCGACGGCGCGAAGCCGGTGCTCACGCTGACGAGCCGCGTGCAGACGCGCGACTACGCCGTCGATCCGACGGCCCCCCCCGCCTCGCCCGCCGCGACGCCCGCCGAGCTCCGGCACTTCCTCCGCTCGAGCGCCTACATGCCGACGGACGGGCTCGTGAAGTCCACCGCCGAGAGCGCGACGATCGGCGCGAAGACCGACGTCGAGAAGGCCCGGGCGCTCTACGAGTGGCTCGTCGACAACACCTTTCGCGATCCGAAGGTCAAGGGCTGCGGGATCGGCAACGTCGCGTCGATGCTCGAGACGAAGAACCTCGGCGGCAAGTGCGCGGACTTGAACGCGCTCTACGTCGCGCTCGCCCGCGCCTCCGGCCTCCCGGCGCGCGACGTCTACGGCATCCGCGTCGCGTCCTCGGCGCTCGGCTACAAGAGCCTCGGCGCCGCGACCGAAAACGTCACCAAAGCGCAGCACTGCCGCGCCGAGGTCTACCTCGAGGGACGCTGGGTCCCGGTCGACCCGGCGGACGTGCGCAAGGTCGTCCTCGAGGAGCCGCCCGGAAACCGCCCGATCGACGATGCGATGGTCGCGAAGGCGCGCGCCCGGCTCTTCGGCTCCTGGGAGATGAACTGGATGGCGTACAACTTCGCCCACGAGGTGGCGCTGCCGGGCGCGAGCGGACCGCCGCTCGTGTTCTTCATGTATCCGCAGGCGGAGACCGCCGAGGGCCGCCTCGACTGCCTCGATCCGGCCAGCTTCCAGTACGAGATTACGTCGAAGGAAGTGGCGTAACCCGATTTACGGCTGCGCCACCTCGGCGTACTTCCGCCGGCGCGTGCGGCTCGGGTGGAACGGGTCCGGGTCCTCGGGATCCGGCCGCTCCTCGACGAGCTCCGCCTTCGGCACCGTGTGAAAGGAGACGACGACCCAGTCCTCGTCGCCGACCACGCCCTGGTGCCACGTGTCGGGCGGGATCGAGAGCCAGCGCTCCTCGAGCGGCGCGCCGCGATCCACCGGGAGGCGGTGAGAGACCCAGCGGCCGCCGTCGTGCACCTGGAAGTCGCCGCCGCCCGACCAGCTGAACATCCGCTGCCGGCTGTTGGGGTGACGCTCGGGACCCGTCGCGACGCCGCGCCGCAGCGCGAACACCCAGCTCGACCCGACGCCGGGAGGCAGCGGCCCGTACACGTCGAGCGGAACGGCCTCCCAGGCCTCGATCTCGCCCGGCGCCCGCGCCAGCGTCGCGAGGACGCGGGCCGCGATGCGCGAGAGGACGGCGGCCGCCGTGGGGGCCGAGGCGGCCGCGTCGAGCGCCCGGAGGAGCCCGTGCTCCTGTTCGGACCAGCGAGAAGGCATCGGCGGAATCCTAGCCGTTCGTGGGCGCAGGCACGCGGTCGACGGGCACGAGGCGGCGCAGCGCATTCGCCGCGAATCGAACGGACGGCCGCGCGCCTCGTCGTTTCCTGCGCTCCGTCGTCCCGAGGAGCGAAGCGACGAGGGATCCCTTTTCGAGCCGCCGTATCGGTCAGAAAGGAATCCCTCGGGCTGACGCCCTCGGGATGACAGCGGCCGTCAGTCGAGCTTGACGCTCTTGACCGCGATCGTGTCGCCCTTGAGATCCCCGTCGACGGTGACGCGCAGGTGGTCGGTCTTCTTCGTCGCCTTCAGCTCCGACGCGATCTGCTCGTTGCCCTTCTCGTCGAACTTCAGGTACTTCCCGTCGGCCATGATCCCGTAGCCGCTCTTGGCGCACTGCAGCGCGCACGAGGTCGGATGCGCGTCGGGATTCTTCGCGACCTTCTCCTTCGCCGCGCACATCGAGTCGAGGAGCGAGGCGTTCTTCCAGACCTCGGCGGACGCGGCGAGCGGAAGGGCGGCCAGGATGGATGCGACCAGCAGGACTCTCTTCATTTTCTCCCCTTTCTTCCGTCGAAAGACGGCTTGGTCAGGCGGTTCTCGTGGCGGCGGACGGCATCGGAGGCGCGGCGGTGCGCACCCCGGCGGCTTCGCGGACCTCGGTCAGGCGAGCCAGCGTGTAGGCGCCGATCGCGATCTCGACGTCGCGCACTGCGAGGTCGAAGAACATCCCCGTCGTGACGAGGTTGATCGCGATGGCGACGAGCCAGAGCATCGCCACGTAAGCCCCGAGACGCGTCCAGCGGGTCAGGATCGCGAGGCCCACGATCATCTCGACCACGCCGACGACGTGCATGAACGTCGTGGCGCTCACGGGAACGACCTTCAGCGCGAGGGGGCTCAAGTACATCTCCCAGTTGGCGAGAATGTCGAAAAATTTGTCGAGACCGGCGAGGAAGGGCCCGAGGCCGAGGCCGAGGCGGAGGGCCCACCACGCGGAGTCGAGGCGCTTGTCCATATGTCTCTCACCTCCTCGACGCGATAGAGTGAGACGGGCGCCGGAGGTTACAGCCCCCGTCACCTTTCGGGCGTGGGACACTCTATCCTGACGTTGCCGGAGAACATGGCCCACTCGAAGTCCGTGCAAAACCCCGGCCCGCCCGACGGCGAGGTGATCGAACGGGTCCGCCGGGGCGAGGTGGAGCTGTTCGAGGTGCTGATGCGCCGGTACAACCAGCGCGTCTTCCGGATCGCCCGGGCCATCCTGCCGTCGGATGCCGAGGCCGAGGACCTCGCCCAGGAGGCCTGGGTGCGGGCCTACGAGCACCTCGGGGAGTTCGCGGGACGCGCGGCGTTCTCGACGTGGCTCGTCCGGATCGTGCTGCACGAGGGCTGGGCCCGGGCGCGCCGGGAGCGCCGTTTCGAGGAGTGGCGCCCGGAGGAAGAGGACGGGGAAAAGCCGATGAAACAGCCGCTCGCACAGTCCGGTCCGGAGGCGGAGGCCCTCGGCAAGGAGGTCCGCACGATGCTCGAGGCCGCGGTCGGGTCGCTGCCCGAGACCTATCGGACGGTGTTCGTCCTCCGGGAAGTCGAGGAGCTCTCGACGGCCGAGACGGCCGAGTGTCTGGAGCTGTCGGAGGAGGCCGTCAAGACGCGCCTCCACCGCGCCCGCGCATCGCTCCGGCGCGAGTTGCTCGCGCTCGCGGGCGGCCAGGCCCGGGCGGCCTTCCCGTTCCTCGGCACCCGGTGCGACCGGATGGTCGAGCGGGTCCTCGGACGCATTGGGGTCAAGTCTCTGAAAATGTGACCTTCGGGTATCCCGAGCCCCCGAGGCGACTCACGGGTCTGCAAAGTCACACATTCAGAGACCTGACCCCGTGACAGCATTGTCGCGGCTCACAACGATGTCCGCGATCGCGCACGACGCCCCCGCTCCCGTCCTCCCGCCGCTGTCGCGCGGTGTTCTCGCCGCGTTGTGCGGCGCGAAGCTCCTCCTCCACCTGGCGACGAGCGTGCAGCGGTACGGGTACTTCCGCGACGAGCTCTACTACCTCGACATGGCGCGGCACCTCGACTGGGGCTACGTCGACGCCGCGCCGCTGATCGCCGTGTACGCGCGCGTCGCACTCGCGCTCGGCGGCTCGCTCGCCGCGCTCCGGATCCTTCCCGCGCTCGCCGGGACGGCGCTCGTCGCGCTCGCGATCTCGATCGCGCGCGAGCTGGGCGGCGGCCGTTACGCGCAGCTCCTGACGGGGCTCGCGGTCCTCTTCGCGCCGGGCCTCCTCGTGATGGACAGCCTGCTGACGATGAACGCCTTCGAGCCGCTCTTCTGGATGGGCGCGATCCTCGTCCTCGCGCGCATTCTCAGGACCGGCCGCACGAGGCTCTGGCCGTGGTTCGGCGTGCTCGCGGGGTTCGGGCTCGAGAACAAGCACTCGACGCTCTTCTTCGGAGCGGCCGTCGTCGTGGCCCTGCTGCTGACTCCCGAGCGCCGCGTCTTCCGCGAGCGGTGGATCTGGATCGCCGGCGCGATCGCGCTCGCGCTCTTCCTCCCGAATCTCGTCTGGCAGTGGCGGCACCACTTCCCGACGCTCGAGGATCTCGCGAACGTCCGTCGCGAGGGCAAGAACGTCGTGCTCGCGCCGCCGGCCTTCGTCCTCCAGCAGATCCTCGCCCTGCACCCGCTCCTCTTCCCCGTCTGGCTCGCGGGCGCGGTGTTCCTCGTCCGGAGCCGGCGCTGGCGCGCGCTCGGCCTGACGTTCGTCGTCTTCTTCGGGCTCATGATGGCGGCGCACGCCAAGGACTACTACCTCTTCCCGATCTACCCCATGGCGTTCGCCGGCGGCGGCGTCGCGATCGAGCGCTGGACCGCCGGCCGCCGCGCCGTGCGCGCCGCGACCGTTTCGGTGATCATCGCGGGAGGCCTCGTCACGCTTCCCCTCGCGACCTGGATGCTGCCTCCGGAGAAGTACCTCGCGTATCAGCAGGCGCTCGGCGCGCGCCCGCAGAAGGCGGAGGTGCACCACGAGGGACCCCTGCCTCAGCCGATGGGCGACCAGTTCGGCTGGCCGGAGCTCGCCCGCGACGTGGCGGCGATCTACCGGTCGCTGCCGCCCGAGGAGCGCGCGCGCACGGGCATCCTCACCGGCAACTACGGCGAGGCGGGCGCGATCAACCTCTTCGGTCCGGCGCTCGGGCTGCCGCACGCGTACAGCCGGCATCAGAACCACTGGTTCTGGGGTCCCCCGACGGAGGACGACCGCAACCTGATCGTGCTGCAGTGGAGCCTCGACGACGTGAAGGACAACTGCGGCTCGTACGAGGCGTTTCCGCACGAGTCCCGCTACGGCATGAGCGAGGAGAACGTGCCCATCTATCTCTGCCGGGACGCCGGCTTCGACCTGAGAAAGGTCTGGTGGCACTACCACCACTGGAACTGACGGCTGGCGAATGGAATAACCGGCGCGCACCGCCGGCTTGTACCCGGTGGAGTCCGAATCGCGCCCCAGCCCGAGGCGCGCGCCGGCCTCCATGGCGTCTTCGCCGGGTGACACAGTTGTCGGCCAGACCCTCCGCCGCGTTCGCGACCGAAGCTCCGTCTTCCGAGCGGACCTCTCCGTCCGCCGACGTCGAAGCGGACGGCCTCACGCGGCGCTCGACGCTGAAGTGGATGACGCTCGCCTGGATCGGCTTCTCCGTGGCCACGGCGGCCGGCCTGACCAGCGTCGTTCGTTTCATGTTCCCGAACGTGCTGTTCGAGCCGCCGACGCGCTTCAAGGCCGGCGACCCATCGACCTATTCGCTCGGCGTGGACGAACGATGGAAAGAGAAGTTCGGAGTCTGGATCGTGCGGAACACGACCCAGATCTACGCCCTCGTGGCCACGTGCACGCATCTCGGCTGCACGCCGAACTGGCTTCCGGCGCAGAACAAGTTCAAGTGCCCGTGCCACGGGTCCGGCTATTACATCTCGGGCATCAACTTCGAGGGCCCCACGCCGCGGCCGCTCGAGCGCGCGCAGATCTGGGAGTCGACCGACGACGGCCAGATCATGGTGGACAAGGCCGTGCGCTATCTCTACGAACGCGGGCAGTGGAGCGATCCGATGGCGTTCATCAAGACAGCCTGAGCCGTCGGCGCCGGCTCGCCGGGTTCCGTCCGTCCGCCGGGAAGGATTCGGAGCTCCGCCCTGTTTTGCCGGTGCGTGAGAGGGCGAAATCTCGTTCTTCCGGTCCTCCTCTTCGGCTGCACGCTTTCCGCGTCCGCGGCCTCCCCGGGGCCCGCGCAGCGGCCCTCCGAGTGGGCGAGCGCGGTGGCCGGCACGAGCGTCGGCAACCTGTACCGGATCGAGGACGGCCTCTTCCGGGGCGCGCAGCCCTCGGTGGCGGGCTTCCGCGAGCTCGCCGCGCTCGGGGTGCGCAACGTTCTCGACCTCGCGGGAGGGTCCGGCGACGTCCGCTTCGTGTCGGACGGCACCGTGAAGCTGTTCCACGTGCCGATGAGCGCGTGGGGCCTCCGCGACGACCTGGTCCTGAAGGCCCTGCGGATCATGACCGAGCCGGAGAATCGCCCCCTGATGATCCACTGCGCGCACGGAGCCGACCGCACCGGCGCGATCGTCGCCCTCTACCGCGTCGTCGTGCAGGGCTGGACGAAGGAGCAGGCGGTCCGCGAGATGAACGAGGGCGGATACCACCACAACGGGCTGTTCCGAAATCTCGATCGCTACGTGATGCGCGCGAACGTCGACGCCCTCCGCCGGGAGCTCGGCGTCCTCATCGTCCCGCCGCCGCCGGGAGCGACGACCACCCTCGCGACGCTGCCGCCCGCTGCGGCCGCCGTCCCCTAGACTCTTCCGGCAGGGGCGGCCCTCGTGGCCGCCCGCTGAGGAGAACGATTCGGGGGAGACGCGAACTAGGCCGTATCCGCCTTCAGTTCCGCCGCGTCGCTCGCCGCGATCTGGTCGACCAGCTCCTCGATCCGGGCGCACGTGTCGCGCATGTACTCGTAGAGGTGCTTGTGCATGAGCGCCAGAGTCACGGCCTGACGGATTGCGCGCGGGCGGCGGAGGACCGTCTCCGCCAGAATCGAGAGCGTCATGAGCGAGCGCTTCGGCGACGCCTTGATGACGCAGGACCAGAGCACCCGCGCCAAGATCCGCAGGTCCTGGCCGCCCGTGGAGAGCCGCCCCTTGATCTGCGATCCCTTCGCGAGGATCAGCTGCATCACGCGTTGCCGGTAGTTTGCGTAGGCGTAGAGCTTCTGCAGCAGGCGACGGTAGCCGTCGTATAACTCGGCGCTCGACATCGACTTGGGAATGATGTTGGTGAACACGAACTGGTCCCCGACCGATTCGGCCATCAGGCGTCCTGCCAGCTTCAGACGCTCGTAGAGCGGCGTCTTGGGCATCGCGTTGAGCATGCCGGTCATGGAAATCGGGATCCGCGCCTCCTGGATGAACCGGAACTGCTCCTCGAAGATCGAGGGGTCGTCGTGGTCGAAACCGACGATCATCCCGGCCATCACCTCGATGCCGGACCGCTGGATCCGGTGCACCGAGTCGAGGATGTTCTCCCGCAGGTTCTGCGTCTTGTGCGTCTCCTGGAGGCTCTCGGCGCGGGGCGACTCGATGCCGATGAAGATCGTCGTGAAGTTCGCGCGCCGCATCAGCTGGAGGAGCTCGTCGTCCTGCGCGAGATTGAGGGTCGTCTCCGTCATCATCTCGATCGGGTAGTCGTTCGCCTCCTGCCACTCGGCGAGCGCATGCAGGACCTGCTTTGCCTCGATCTTGTTGCCGATGAAGTTGTCGTCGACGACGAAGATGCGATTGAGGCCCAGCCGGTGGATCTCGCGCACCTCCGCCATGAGCTGCTCGGCGGTCTTCGTGCGCGGCCGGCGGCCGTACATGACGATGATGTCGCAGAACTCGCACTGGAACGGACAGCCCCGCGCGAACTGGATCGTCATCGTGCGGTAGGCGTCGAGCTTCAGCAGGTCGAAGCGCGGCAGCGGCGAGTCGTGCATGCTCGGCTTGTCGATCTGCCTGTACTCGGCCTGCCACGCGCCGGCGGCGTAGTCGCGCAGGAACTGCGGCCAGGTGTACTCCGCCTCGTCGACGAAGAGCACATCCACCTTGCCGCGCAGGAGCTCGGGGCAGAGGGACGCGAAGGGCCCGCCGGCCACGACGAACTTGCCGCGCCGGCGGAACTCGGCCGCGAGCTCGAAGATCCGCTTCGAGTGGATGACATAGCCGGTGAGCCCGACGATGTCGGCGTCCGTGTCGAGGTCGACGTCCTCGACGTTCTCGTCGCAGAGGACGACCTCGTGCTCCCGCGGCGTCAGCCCCGCCACCGTCGGCAGCGAGAGGTTGGGGAAGACGCATTTCTTGCGGAGGCTCGGCAGAATCCGATCGAACGTCCAGAAGGACTCGGGATTCTTGGGTGCGATGAGATAGAGCTTCACTTCCCCACCCCCCCGTGAGCCCGAAGGCTCACGCTGACTTCGATCATACCGCGCCGACCCTGGCAAGGGTGTCGTTCCGCGGAACGACGACGACGAGACGCTCGTTTACTCCTTTGACCGGGACTGCTGGTCTCGGCCGGCGTCAGCCGGACGATGGATCCGTCCCACGTCGCCCCGAGCAGGCCGGCGAGTGCGACCGCGACGATTCGGCTCGACGTCATCGATCGCGCGTCATGGCTGCCTCGGCGGAGCGCGTCACGCTCACCCGCGCACGAACGCCAGGAGATCGGCGTCGATGGTCGCGGCCTCCGTCGTGGGCATTCCATGCGGGAATCCCGCGTACGTCTTCAGCGTGCCTTTCTTCAGCAGCTTCGCCGACAGGGGTCCCGAGTCGGCGTACGGGACGATCTGGTCGTCGTCGCCGTGCATCACGAGGACGGGCACACCGATCTTCTTGAGGTCTTCGGTGAAGTCCGTCTGCGAGAAGGCGACGATGCCGTCGGAATGGGCCTTCGCGCCTCCCATCATTCCCTGCCGCCACCAGTTCCAGATCACGGACTGCGAAGGCTTCGCACCGGGCCGGTTGTAGCCGTAGAAGGGTCCGGAGGCGAGGTTCCAGTAGAACTCGGACCGGTTGGCGGCGAGCTGAGCCTGGAGATCGTCGAAGACGTTCCTGGGCAGCCCGCCCGGGTTCGCCGCCGTCTTGACCATCAGCGGCGGCACGGCGCTGATGATCACCGCCTTCGCGACCCGGCTCTCGCCGTGGCGCGCCAGGTAGTGCACGACTTCTCCGCCGCCCGTCGAATGTCCGACGTGCACCGCCTCTTCGAGATCGAGATGCTCCGTCACCGCGGCGAGGTCGTCGGCGTAGTGGTCCATGTCGTGACCCTCGCCGGTCTGGCTCGAGCGGCCGTGGCCGCGACGGTCGTGGGCGACGACGCGGTACCCGTTCCGGAGAAAGAACAGCATGTGCGTGTCCCAGTCGTCGGCCGACAGCGGCCAGCCGTGGCTGAAGACAATGGGCTGACCCTTGCCCCAATCCTTGTAGAAGATCTCGACGCCGTCCCTGGTGGTGATTGTCGGCATGGTCGCCTCCTGTTCGATGCCGTGCTTCCCTCTCTCGTCGATCTCAGCGCGCAGCCGATTTCGGATCCCCGCGCTTGTTCCACCCGTGAAACGGCGACCAGTCGCCCGCGTCCCACCTCTGCCGGAGCCCCGGCGTGCTCAGATCCCAGTCGGGACGGATCTCGCGCGTCACCGCGCGCAGGTCCTGGCGGAGGTCTTCGACGGAGGGCCGGCCCCAGAACCAGTAACCGTTGTAAACGCGGTGGATGACGAGGCCCGGCTTCAGCACGAGCGTGTGCGGAATCATGGGGTCGTGCTCGCGGTCGGTGTACTCCTGGATGTCGAGGTCCTTCTGGACTCTCCGCTCGGGGTCGGAGAAGACCTGCCCCCGATTCAGTTCATGATCTTGACGAGCGGCTTGCTTTTCTCGACGATGCTCGTACCGAGCCCCTCCTCCCCGCTGACGGTCCCGACGTTCTTCGCCGTGTGGATCGCTCCGGCGGGGACGAATGAGACTCCGAATCGATCTCATGGTTCCCCCTTCCGATGAGCTCCCGACCTCACATCGTGAGCACCACCCGGAACCGCGCTCGTCCGCTCAGCATGCGGGCATACCCCTCCGCCGCCTTCTCGAGCGGATAGGTCTCCACCATCGGCCGCACGCCACTCCACATGGCGAAGCGCAGCGTGTCCTCCGAGTCCGCCGGAGTTCCGGACGCCGAGCCCTGGACCGACCGGCTCCCGAAGATGAGCTGAGCCGGAGTGACCTCGATGGGAGCGAAGTCCGCTCCGACCACCATCAGTCTGCCGTTCGGCCCGAGGCCGTCGATCAGCTCCGTCATCGACTTCGAGCTCGGCGCCGTCGCGAGGATGACACGGGCGCCGCCTCGCTTCTGCAGCTCCTCGACGGCGCTCGTCGCCGCGCCGTCGATGTAGACGTTCGCTCCGAGCTGCCGTGCGAATGTCTCCTTGTCGGACCCCCGGCCGATCGCGGCGACCTCGTAACCGAACTTGCTCGCGAACTGGATGCCCAGGTGGCCGAGGCCCCCGAGGCCCTGCACCGCCACCAGGTCGCCCGGCATGGCGCCGCTGCGTCTCAGCGCGTTGAAGGTCGTGACGCCGGCATCGAGCAACGGCGCGGCATCGACGTCGTCGAGGCCGTCCGGTATCGACACCAGTGCCTCCGCCGGCGCCACCATGTATTGCTGGTACCCGCCGTCATAGCTGATCCCGGTGATCTTCTGGTTCCGGCAATTGCGGAAGTCCCCCCTCCGGCACTCGCGGCACGTCCCGTCGTGTCCGCCGTGCCAGCCGACGCCGACGCGCTGCCCCTCCTTCCATGGCGCGACTCCCGGCCCGAGGGCGTTGACGACGCCGGCAACCTCGTGGCCAGGAACCCGGGGATATTGGATCCAGGGCAGCGAGCCCTCCTTGGTCAGCACGTCGCTGTGACAGACGCCGCACGCGCGGACGCGGATGCGCACCTCTCCCGGGCCGGGCGCGGGAATCTCCGCTTCGACGAGTTCGAAGTCGGCTCCGGGTCTGGGAACGCGGGCCAGTATCATCGTGGCGGTGGCGACGGTGGTCGACATGACAACCTCCTCGGGGGATGGGAAGGAACGATGGGCTGGCTCGAGCGCCCTGCAACTTTCGCGCCGTTCGTATCCCACGTGACGTGAAGACGGCGTGAAGGCGCCGGGGAAATCTCGGCTCGGCGATGTTTCCCCGGTCGCTAGCCGCGGAATCGCTCGAACCGATAGGCGACCTCGGGTCCCCGCTTCCCTCCGTACGCGAGCCCGGCGACCACGAGCGCGAACGGCTCGGTGTATCGCGCCATCCGCAGCGGCCCGACGTCGACCGGATCGAACCCGACGTCTTCGATCAGCTTCGCGGCGAGGCGCTTGCTCGCGCGGTCGTCGCCGCAGTCGACGAGGCTCGGCGCACCTACAGTCCCGTCCTCGCCTCCAGGTGCGCCGGATAGCGGGCGCCTTCGACGCGGGTGTGCGAGAGCGCCTCGTCGATCTGGCGGAGGTCGTCCGGGTCGAGCCCGACCGCCGCCGCGCCGACGTTTTCCTCGAGCCGATTCCGTTTCGTCGTGCCGGGGATCGGCACGATCCATGGCTTCCGCGCGAGCAGCCACGCGAGCGCGATCTGCGCCGGAGTCGCCTTCCGCCGCTCGGCGAAGCGGCCGAGCAGGTCGACGAGCGCCTGGTTCGCGCGCCGCGCCTCGGGCGTGAAGCGGGGGACGATGTTGCGGAAGTCCGACTCGTCGAAAGTCGTCTTCTCGTCGATCTTTCCCGTCAGGAATCCCTTCCCGAGGGGGGAAAACGGTACGAACCCGATGCCGAGCTCCTCGAGCGCGGGCAGGACCTCCTCCTCCGGCTTCCGCCACCAGAGGGAGTACTCGCTCTGCAGGGCGGCGACGGGCTGCACCGCGTGCGCGCGGCGGATCGTCTTCACGCCGGCCTCGGAGAGGCCGAAGTGCCTCACCTTCCCCTCGCGGATCAGCTCCCTCACGGTCCCCGCGACGTCCTCGATCGGGACCGCCGGATCGACGCGGTGCTGGTAGAGGAGGTCGATCGTCTCGATCCCGAGGCGGCGGAGCGACGCCTCCGCGACGTCGCGGACGTGCTCCGGGCGGCTGTCGACGCCGATCTGTTTCCCGTCGGGGCCCAGCTTGAACCCGAACTTGGTCGCGATCACCACGCGCTCCCGGAAGGGCGCCACCGCCTCGCCCACGAGCTCCTCGTTCGTGAACGGCCCGTACGCCTCCGCGGTGTCGAAAAACGTGACGCCGCGGTCGAACGCGTGCCGGATGAGCGCGACCATCTCCTGCCGGTCGGCGGCCGGGCCGTAGCCGTAGCTCATCCCCATGCATCCGAGCCCGATCGCCGAGACTTCCGGGCCGTTGCGGCCGAGCCGACGCGTCTTCATCACATCCCCCGATTGGCGCCGAATGCAGAATCCGAGCCGTTCGTCAGCTCGGGCTGACCTCGCCGCCGAAGTGCGCCGCGCTGATCGCACACCCGAAGGTGCCTTGAAAGGCGACGCGGCCCCTATCCTCTCCCGCCGCACCGGCGACCACCATCAGTGGAAGGAGGTGCTCCTCGCGCGGATGCGCGACGCGCGCCATCGGCGCCTCCTCCCAGTGTGTGAGCGCGGCGTCCCGTTTCCCGGCGTCGGCGACGACGGCCTCGCGCAGCCACGCGTCGAAGGGCTCCGACCGCTCGCGCCGCCGCTCCGCCGGGCGGCGCATGTCGCCGAGGTTGTGATAGCTCATGCCGCTCCCGACGACGAGCACGTCCTCGTCCCGGAGCGGCGCGAGGGCCCGGCCGATCGCGAGGTGCCGCGCGGGGTCGAGGTTCGTCTCGAGGGAGAGCTGGATCGCCGGCACGTCCGCGGCGGGGAACGCGACCTTCAGCGGGACGAACGTGCCGTGGTCGAAGCCGCGCCCGGGATCTTCCGCCGTCGCGATGCCGGCCGCCCCGAGCAGCTCGCGCACGCGGGCGGCGACGCGCGGCGCGCCCGGGGCCGGCCACCGGATCCGATACGTCTCCTCCGGAAAGCCGGAGTAGTCGTAGAGCATCGGCGGCGCGGGACTCGTCAGCACGGTCGGGACGCGTTCCTCCCAGTGCGCCGAGACCACCACCATCGCATGGGGCCGGCGCGGCAGACGAGCCGGAATGTCCTCGAGGTACGCGGCGAGCGCCCTCTTCTCGTCGTCCGGGACGAGCGGGCGCTGATCCATCCAGGGCCACGGGCCGCCGCCATGCGGCACGAACAGGACGGGCATTCGAGGCGCTCGCGCGGTGCTCATGGCCGGACCACTGCCGGACTCTATCCGGGGCCGGGGCGCCGGCGCGGATCGGTCTACCTCTCAGCCGAGCTGGACGACCACGTATCGCGAGACCTCCTGAGGCTGGAAGCGGCGCACGTACAGCCAAACGTACTCGCCCTTCCCGACCTTCGAGAGCTCGGATTCGAGCTCGGCGGCGCTGTGAACGGCCACCCCGTTGACCTCGGTGATGAGGTCGCCGGCAGACACGCCCTGATCCGACAGCGGCGAATCCGGAGCGATCTCGGCGACGACGACTCCCGACGCCCCGGGCGGCGCGCCGATCTCCCGCCGGACCGTCGAGCGGCTGGCCGCGCGGAAAGGATTCGCAACCGGGGCAGGGGAATTCGTCCACTGCATGACAACCGTCCTGGCCGAAGCCCACGCATCGCGTCATTCGGAGCGTGGCCGCAGCCTCGAAGTCGGGGCTGCACGCGTCGTGCCACCGCCCGGGGCGGGATTCACCGGCCGTTGACACGATTGGTCGGGGACGGCCCCGAGTCTCTCCCGTCGGCCTCATCCGCCGATCGAACCCGCCTGGTGCTCGGTCCGTCCTTTTCGTCCCCGTCCGCACCCCGGCTCTCCCTGGAATGGGTGACCGAGTACAGGTGTCCGCCGCGGAATTCGAGTCGAACGTCGCAACTCCAGAAGTAGTGAGGCTCGGAGACCGGGATCAGGCCGAACAGCTTGACGTGATCGCCGTACTTTCCGCGCACCGAATACCGGAAGACCTCTCCCCCCTCGACCGCCCTGCGCTCGAGCGGGGCGCCGATCAAACGGACCACCTCGTCCGGTGAGGGCTCGCCCTCGAGGCCGATCGCCGAACGGCACGGGAAGTCGCGGCCCGAGAGGATCTGCGGTTTCGAGTGACGAACGCCGCACGCGCACGTCAGGGCGAGCAGCAGCGGCGCGCCCGCGCGCGCGCGACGGATGCGGGAAGAGGTTCGATTCATGCGCCGGCGTCCCCTGTATATGATGCCGTCCCTCGCGGAGCCGATGAAGGGAGTCGTCCCATGACGCCGATCCTCGCCGCCCTCCTCGTCAGCCTCGCCGCGATCGGGCCCGGAGCCGATCCCGAGCCGTCCGATCCGGCCGCCCAGATCGCCGGCCTGGAGCGCGCATGGGCCGACTGCTTCGTGCAGGGCGTGCCGGGCGCCGCGGAGCGCTTCATCGCGGACGACTTCGTCGGCGTCACGTCGAAGGGCGTCCGATACGAGAAGGCGCGAGCGATCCAGGACATCCGGGACAGCAAGGGCCGATACCAGTCGCTCGTCGCCGGCGACATCACCGTGCGGGTCTACGGCGACGCCGCCGTCGCGCGGGGAACGGACTCCTGGGAGATGACCGACGGCGCCAAGGGCGCGGCGATCTGGACCGACACCTGGATCCGGCGCCAGGGCCGGTGGCAGATCGTCGCCGCGCAGGACACGCCGAAGTAAACGTTCCCGCTCTACCTGTCCCCGGGTACAGGTATACTGGCGTCTCTCTGAAACAACCATTGGGTCTCACCGACGTTCGATGCGTCTGCGGCACCGCTCTCCGCGTGCTGTGGGAACCGGCTTCGCCCCCGAGCGTCAGCCGGTACAAGTTCAAATGCCCCCGCTGCGAGGCGGTGCGGCCGGCGCTCGGCTCGATCGTCGAGGTCTCGCGTTACCAGGATGGACGGTGGAAGCGTCTCACGCCGGAGGAATGGAAGGGTCCGGCCTGGCGAGGCCGACCGCCGGGACTTCGATCCTAGCGGCGCCATCTCTTCGGGGAGCTGGAGCGGGAAACGGGGATCGAACCCGCGACATCCACCTTGGCAAGGTGGCGCTCTACCGCTGAGCTATTCCCGCTCGGGGACGCGCAGGATAGCGGAGGGCGGCGCGCGAATCAAGAGCGGGGCGCCGGGCCGAATCGGTCGGGCGGTCCGCCGCGGCTCCCGGCGTCGCCCATCCCGGAATCCGCACTTTCCGCTTGACACGATCGCGCCGATGAATAAATATCCCATCCGATGAATGATCATTCAACCGGACCCGCCCGGCGTCGACGGGAGGCGATCCGGCAGCTGATCGGCGAGTCGCCGGTGCGCTCCCAGAAGGAGCTCGCGCGGCTCCTCCGCGCGCGCGGCCTCGCCGCCACCCAGCCGACGCTGTCGCGCGACATCCGGGAGCTCGGCCTGGTGAAGGGCGCCGACGGCTACGCGGCTCCCGCCGAGTCGCCGGAAAGCGCTCCCCCGAAGGAGGCGGCGTCCCTCTCGCTCCGCCGGAATCAGACCGTTGAGCGCCTCGTCTTCGACTTCGTCCTCTCGGCCGACGCCGCCGGGACGCTCGTCGTCCTGAGGACGCCGCCCGCCGACGCCCAGCCGGTCGCGCTCGCGATCGACGCCGCCTCGATGGACGAGATCGCCGGGACCCTGGCGGGCGACGACACGATCTTCCTCGCGACGCGATCCGCCGCCGCCGCCCGCGCGCTCGCGGCCCGTTTCCGCCAGACGATCGGGTCCCGGTCGGGAGCCGGGCCCGCGCGCTTCCCCGGCCGACGCCGTCCGTCGGGCCCGGCGCGCCGCCGCGCGTAGTGGCCGGCGCCTCGCTCTCCGCCCCCTCCGCCGCGACGTCCCCCGCTCCGGTGCCGTCGCTGAAGCGGCGTGTGTGCGTCGTCGGCGCGACCGGCTACGCCGGCGCAGAGCTCGTCGCGCTGCTCGCCCGCCACCCGCGAACGGAGATTGCCGGGCTGTTCTCGAGCGGCGGCCGGAGCTCGGTCCGGTTCGGGGCGCTCCACAGGAGCCTCGGCGGCCGTGCGGGCCCCGCCGCGGTGCCGCTCGACGTGGATGCGCTGCTCGAGGACGGTCCCGACGCCGTCTTCCTCGCGACGCCGAACGAGACGTCCGCCGAGCTCGTGCCGCTCCTGCTCGACTGGGCTCCGGAGCTCTCGATCGTCGACCTCTCCGGCGCCTTCCGGCTCGCCCGCGCCGCGGACTACCCGGCCTGGTACGGGTTCCCGCACCCCCGGCCCGCGCTGCTCGAAGAGGCGGTGTACGGCCTTCCGGAATGGAACGGGGCGGCGCTGCCGGGGGCGCGGCTCGTCGCGAATCCCGGCTGCTATCCGACGTCGGTCTTACTCGCGCTGAAGCCGATCCTCCCGTTCCTGGACGGCGCGCAGCCGGTGATCTGCGACTGCAAGAGCGGCGTCTCCGGCGCGGGCAAGAAGACCGACCTCGCCTACTCCTTCGCCGAGCTCGCCGGAAACCTGAAGGCCTACGGCGCCGGCACCCACCGCCACGAACCGGAGATGCGGCAGCAGCTCGGCCTCGCCGACGACGCCCCGTTCGTCTTCGTGCCGCACCTGCTGCCGACCGTGCGCGGCATCCTCTCGACCATTCACGTCGCGTTCTCGCGAGCGGTCGGCGAGGACGAGATCGCCGCCGCCTACGAGGCCGCCTACGGTGCGGCCCCCTTCGTGGACGTCGAGACGCCCGGCCGTCTGCCCGAGCTGAACGACGTCGTCGGCACTCCCCGCGCGGCCGTCGGCTTCGCGATGCTTCCCGGCCGCCGTGCCGTCGTCGTGTCCGTGCTCGACAACCTGCTCAAGGGCGCGGCGTCCCAGGCCGTGCAGAACTACAACCTCGTGTCCGGCTTCGACGAAGCGGAGGGCCTCTCGTGACGCGGCCGGGGCCGGCGCTCGTCAAGCTCGGAGGCAGCCTCCTCGAGGACGCGGGCGGCCGCGCGGCCGTCCTCGCGGCGATCGCGCGCCTCTGGCGCGGCGGCGAGCCGCTCGTCCTCGTCCACGGCGGCGGCAAGCGGATCGATGCCGAGCTCGCGGCCCGCGGCATCCCGAGGCGCGTGCACGAGGGTCTTCGCATCACGGACCGCGCCACGCTCGAGGTCGTCGTCGCCGTCCTCGCCGGGCGGATCAACGCGGACCTCGTTCGGGAGCTCGGGTCCGCCGGCGCCGACGCGGTCGGCCTCTGTGCCGGCGACGCGGGCCTGCTGCGGGCGGACTTTCACCCCCCGATCGGCGGCGTCGACCTCGGCTTCGTCGGAACGGTGACCTCCGCCGAACCGCGGGCGCTCGAGGGGCCGCTCTCGCAGGGGCGGCTGCCCGTCGTCGCCCCGCTCGCCGCGGGACCGGACGACTCCCTTCTGAACGTGAACGCGGACGCCGCGGCCGCCGCGCTCGCCGGCGCGATCGGGGCCCGGCGCCTGGTCTTCCTGACCGACGTCGAGGGCGTCGCCGACGGCGCGGGGCGCCTCCGCGAGCGGCTCGATCCGCTCGAGGCGCGGCGCCTCCTCGACTCGCCGGCGGTCACGGGAGGGATGCGTCCGAAGCTGACGGCCTGCCTCGCGGCCTCGCGCGCGGGCATCCGGGAGATCGTCATCGCCGGTCCGGCGCGGCGCGAGGCCGCGCTCGCCGGCGGCCCGGGAGGAACGACCCTTGTCGCCGCCTGAGTCCGCCGCCGCCGTCGAGACGCGCGACAAGGCGCACGTGGCCGCCACGTACGCCCGCACGCCTTTCCATCCGCGGCGCGGGCGCGGCGCCCGGCTCGAGGACGCGGACGGGAAGACCTACTGGGACCTGCTCGCGGGCATCGCCGTGAACGCGCTCGGCTACCGGCACCCTCGTCTCGTTCGCGCACTGCGCGACGAGGCGGCCGGCGTGTGGCACGTCTCGAACCTCTACTACCACCCCGCGCAGGGGATGCTGGCGGAGCGCCTGACCAAGGCCTCGGGCCTCTCGCGGGTCTTCTTCTGCAACAGCGGCACGGAGGCGAACGAGGCCGCGCTGAAGTTCGCGCGGCTCAAGAACCCCGGCCGCCCCGAGGTCGTCGCGCTCGAGGAGAGCTTCCACGGACGGACGTTCGGCGCGCTCTCCGTCACGGGACACGCGCCGTACCGCGCGCCGTTCGTTCCGCTCGTGCCGGGCGCGCGATTCGTGCCGCCGAACGACGCGCCGGCCCTTCGCGCGGCCGTCTCCGAGCGCACGTCCGTCATCCTGCTCGAGCCGGTGCTCGGCGAGGGCGGCGTCGTCCCGCTCTCGGCGGAGTTCCTCCGGGCCGCGCGGGAGCTCGCCGACGCGACGGGCGCGACGCTCGTCTTCGACGAGGTGCAGTGCGGTCTCGGCCGGACGGGGACCCTCTTCGCGTTCGAGGCCTCCGGCGTCCGCCCGGATGCGGTGACGCTCGCGAAGCCGCTCGGGGGGGGTCTCCCGCTCGGGGCCGTTCTGCTCGGCCCGTCGTTCGACGGCGCGATCGCCCCGGGCCAGCACGGCTCGACGTTCGGGGGCAACCCGATCGCGTGCCGCCTCGGGCTCGCCCTGCTGGACGAGATCGAGGAAGCGGGGCTCCTCGAGCGCGTCCGCCGACTCGGGGAATGGTTCGGCGGACGCCTCGAGAGGCTCCGTCGAAAGACCCCGCCGATCGTCGCCATCCGGGGGCGCGGCCTCATGTGGGGCATCGAGCTCGATCGGGAAGCGGCGCCCGTCGCTCGCCGGCTGCTCGACGCCGGTTTCGTCGTCGGCACGGCGCGCTCGACCGTCCTGCGCCTCCTGCCGCCCTACATCGTGCCGCGGGCGGCGCTGTCCGCCTTTCTCGAAGAGCTCGAACGCATCCTGAAGGAGGAACGTCCCGCATGAAGACGATTCGCCGCGTCGCCCTGGCTTATTCGGGCGGCCTCGACACCTCGATCATCATCCCCTGGCTGCGGGAGACCTATGGCTGCGAGGTCGTCGCCGTCGCGGCCGACGTCGGGCAGGAGGAGGAGACCTCGGGGCTCGCGGAGAAGGCGCGCCGCACCGGCGCGGCGGACTTCCGGCTCCTCGACCTCAAGGAGGAGTTCGCGCGCGACTACCTCTTTCCCGTCCTGCGCTCGGGCGCCATCTACGAACGCGAGTACCTGCTCGGCACCGCGTCGGCGCGGCCCCTGATCGCCCGCAAGCAGGTCGAGGTCGCGCTGGAGACCGGCTGCGACGCGCTCGCCCACGGCTGCACCGGCAAGGGGAACGACCAGGTCCGCTTCGAGCTCGCCTACCAGGCGCTCGCCCCGGAGCTCGCGGTGATCGCGCCCTGGCGCGAGTGGTCGATCGCCTCGCGCGAGGACGCGATGGACTTCGCCGCGGCGCGCGGCATCCCGGTCGCCGCGACGCGCAAGGACCCGTACTCGCGAGACCGGAACCTGTGGCATCTCTCGCACGAGGGCGGCCACCTCGAGGACCCCGCCTGGGAGCCGGAACCATCCCTCTTTCAGCTGACGGTCTCCCCGGAGGAGGCCCCCGACGAGCCCGAGCGCGTGGCGATCGCGTTCGAGTCCGGCCTGCCGGTCTCCGTGAACGGGGAGCCGCTCTCCCCCGCCCGCCTGATCGCCGCGCTGAACGCCATCGGCGGCCGGCATGGCGTCGGCCGGGTCGACATCGTCGAGAATCGGCTGGTCGGCATCAAGTCGCGGGGCGTCTACGAGACCCCGGGCGGCACCCTCCTCGTCGCGGCGCTGCGGGCGCTCGAGTCGCTGACGCTCGACCGCGACACGGCGCACGAGAAGGAGCGGGCCGCGCTGCGCTACGCCGAGCTCGTGTACTTCGGGCAGTGGTTCACGACCCTGCGCGAGGCTCTGGACGCCTTCTTCGAGAAGGTGATGGAGCCGGTGACCGGCAGCGTGACGCTCAAGCTCTACAAGGGGACCGCGGCCGTCGTCGGACGCCGCTCGCCGCGCTCGCTCTACGACAAGGGCCTCGCCTCGTTCGACATGTCGGGCTACACGCCCCGCGATTCCGCCGGGTTCATCCGGCTGTTCGGCCTGCCGCACCGCGGCCGCCGGCGCCTCGCCCCCATCGAGGTCGGCGCGGCCGAGACGCCGAAGCGCGCGAGACGCCGTTGACGCGCCGCCGCAACCAGTGGGGCAGCGGGTTCGCCGAGCCGGCGTCGGCGCGCCTCTCGCGGCTGAACGACTCGCTCTCCTTCGATCGCGCGCTCTTCGCGGAGGACGTCGAGGGCTCGATCGCCTGGACGGAGGCCCTGCGCGAGGCGCGCGTGCTCACCGTCTCGGAGGCCCGGCGGCTGACGGCCGCGCTGCGCGAAGTCGCCAAGCGCGAGGCACCGCGCTCGGGACACGAGGACGTGCACTCGTGGGTCGAGGCCGAGCTCGCACGCCGCCTCGGTCCCCTCGCGGGCAAGCTCCACTCGGGCCGCTCGCGCAACGACCAGGTGGCGGTCGACCTGCGCCTCTGGCTCAAGCGCGCCCTCGCGGAGGCGCGCCGTGGACTCCTCGACGTCGCCCACGCGCTCGCCGCGCGGGCCCGGGTCGAGGCCGCGACGCCTATGCCCGGCTACACGCACGCGCGCCGGGCCGAGCCCGTCACGTTCGGCCACTGGTGTCTCGCCTACGTGGAGATGCTGTTCCGCGACGTCTCCCGCTGCGACGACGCGCTCGCGCGCGCCGACGAGTGTCCGCTCGGCTCCGCCGCGCTCTCGGGAACGCCGCTGCCGATCGACCGCGCATTGCTCGCACGCCGCCTCGGCTTCGCGCGGCCGACCGCCAACTCGCTCGACGCGGTCTCGGACCGCGACGCGGCCGCGGACTACCTGTACGCCGGCGCCATGGCGCTCTCGCATCTCTCTCGCCTCGCCGAGGACGTCATCGCGTTCTCCTCGGACGAGCACCGCTTCCTCGAGCTGCCCGACCGGCTGGCCACCGGCTCCTCGCGCATGCCCCAGAAGAAGAACCCGGACCTGCTCGAGCTCGTGCGCGGCCACGCCGCGCGCGCGGCGGGCGACCTCGCGGGATTCCTCGCCCTGCTGAAGGGACTGCCCCTCGCGTACGACAAGGACCTCCAGCTGGACAAGGAGCCCGTCTTCCGGCTGCGCGACACCCTGGCCGCCGTGCTCCCGGCCGTCGCCGAGCTCGTCGCCGCCGTGCGGCTGGACAGGGCGCGCATGGCCGAGGCCGCGGCCGACGAGCGCCTCCTCGCGGCCGACCTCGCCGACGCGCTCACCGGCCGGGGCGTCCCGTTCCGCGAGGCGCACGCGCGCGTCGGACGGCGTCTCGCCCGCGCCCGGACGGCTCGGCGCACGCTCGCCGACCTCCCGCCCTCCGACGGCATCGAGTCCCGGGACCTCGCCGCCCTCGACCTCGGGCGCGCGCTCGGGCGCCGGCGGGCGCTCGGCGGCACCGCACCCCTGCGCGTCGCGGAGGCCGCGCGGAGCGCCTCGCGGCGGATCGCGGCGGCACGGGGGCGGTCTTGAAACTGCCCCGGGGTTTCCTCGCGTCCGGCGTGCGGGCGGGGGTTCGCAAGAGCCGGCCCGACCTCGCGCTGATCGTGGCGGAGAAGGGCGCGACCGCGGCGGCGCTCTTCACCCGCAACCGCTTCCCCGCCGCCCCCGTGGTCCTGTCCCGCGCCGCGCTGTCGAGGAGCCGCGGCCGCGTGCGGGCGATCGTCGTCAATTCGGGCTGCGCCAACGCGATCACCGGGCGGCCCGGCATGGAGGCCGCGCGTCGAGTGCGCCGGCGCACCGCCGAGCTGCTCGGCTGCCCCCCCGAGGAGGTCTTCCTCGCGTCGACCGGCGTCATCGGCGTGCTGCTGCCCGACGCGCGCATCCGCGCGGCGCTTCCGGCGGCGGTCGCGCGCCTCTCCTCCGGAGGCCTCGACGCCGCGTCGCACGCGATTCTCACCACCGACGTGGGACCGAAGGTGGCCTCCGCGACCTTCCGCGCGAACGGGCGGCGGGGCCGGCTCGTCGGATTCGCGAAGGGCGCCGGAATGATCCACCCCGACATGGCGACGATGCTCGCCTTCGTCATGACGGATGCAGAAGTCCCGCCGGACTACCTCAAGGCCGCGCTCCGGCGCGCCACCGACGAGAGCTTCAACGCGATCTCGGTGGACGGCGACACGTCCACGAACGACACGGTGCTCCTCCTCGCGTCCGGCGCCCGCGGGGCGCCCCGCCTCCACGGCGCGGCGGACGCCGGGGACTTCGAGCGCGCGCTCCTCGCGGTCTGCCGGGAGCTGGCGTGGCGCATCGTGCGCGACGGGGAGGGCGCGACGCGCGTGATGGAGGTCCTCGTCCGCGGCGCGGCGAACGAGCGGGACGCGCGGCTCGCGGCCCACGCGGTCGCCACGTCCCCGCTCGTGAAGACGGCGCTCCACGGCGGCGACCCGAACTGGGGCCGCATTCTCGCCGCGGTCGGCCGCAGCGGGGCGCGGCTCTCGCCCGCGCGCGCCCATCTCGCCGCCGGCCCGCTGTGCCTCGTGGAGGCCGGAGTGCCCGTGTCGTACCGCGAGCGCGACGCGGCGCGGATCTTCGCGCGCGAGCTCGTGCCCATCACCATCGACCTCGGCGTCGGCGATGCCCGGGCGCGCGTCCTCACGAGCGACCTCGGGCACGACTACGTGTCGCTGAACGCCGACTACCGGAGCTGAGACCCGGGCGAGCCTAGGCGAGGTCGCCCGGGGACTCGTGAAGCTCGGTGGCCGTGCCGCCGCAGTGGGAGCAGACGCGCACGCTCGCCCCGCCGAACTTCTTTTCGTCGCCGCATTCCTCGCAGAGGGGCCGGCCGGTGTCGGCGCACTTGTAGTGGGCGAGCCGGTCCGTGTGCGTCGGGCAGATGGGCGGCGGCACGGTCCGCGCGTTCCGACGGAGCTCGAACAGCGACTTCAGCTCCGGGATCGTATCGGCGCGCGCCGCCACGGCGGCGTCGACGGCGACCAGGTCGCCCTCCTGGACGAGCTGCGTCCGGATCAGAGTCCGCATCGTGCGGCGGTCGAAGACGTCGGCCTCGAACCCGCGCTTCTGGAGGCGGTAGGACTTGTCCGACGGCGCGCCGGTCGCGTCCATCGGTTCGGGGGCGGGCGTCGGGCGGACCGCCGCGGGCCGCGGCAGCTCGCGAGGCGCCGGCTCGGGCGCGGCAGCGGGCGCGACGGCGCCGCTCGACTGCAGCGAGATGTACACGCGCGCCTCTTCGCGGGACGGGAAGTCCATCGCCTTGCCGCACTTCGGGCAATTGAAGCGCGCCTGGACCGGCGGAATCTTGGCGAGGGAGATCGAAAAGGTTCCGGCGCAGATCGGGCAGGAGAATCCGTACCTCAGGTCGGCGTCGTTCAAGGGGGTTTCCTCGACAGAGGCTTCGATTCTAGCACGCGGGCGCGCCGATCACCGAGGCCGCCGCCTCGGCGGCGGCTCCTCGAAGGCGCCGCGCAGAACCACGACGTCCGTGCGCGCGCCCTCTTCGACGATCGAGACGACGTCGAAGCGGCAGCGTCGCCGCACGCTTCCCCCGCACCGGTGCAGGTACTCCGCGGCCGCGCGAAAGATGCGGCGCCGCTTCTCGAGCGTCACCGCCTCGGCCGGCGAGCCGAAGCCGGGTCCCGACCGGCCCTTGACTTCGACGAAGCAAAGCACGCCGCTTTCTTCGGCCACGAAGTCGATCTCGCCGGCTCGCGCCCGAAAGTTGCGGGCGAGAATCTTGTAGCCCTCGGCCTCGAGGCATCGGGCCGCGAGCCTTTCCCAGGCCTGGCCGCGGCCGCGCAGGCCACGGTAGTCGCGCGGGCGCGCGAGGCGAAGGAGCCGCAGCAGGGCGAGGGGCGTCACGGAGGCTCGCCCCTCTATTGTCGCGAGACGAGTCGCTTCAGTTCCCGAAACGGGCTTCGAGCCGCTCGAGCCTGGCCCGCAGGCTGCTGACGTCGGATTCGAGCGAGGTGATGCGACGGTCGAGCTGCCCGAACGAGATCCGAATCATCGCCTTGATCTCGCCCAACTCTTCCGTCACCCGGGCCTCGAACTGGTCCAGGCGTCCGTCGACTCGATCCAGCCTGTCCGAATTCGCCGAGATGCCCTCGGCCACGACGCGAATTTCCGACCGCAGACCTTCGGCAACGACGTTGAAGTGCCTCTTGATCTCGTCGGCGGTCTCGCGGTCCATGAACCTCTCCGCCGCAGTCTAACCCATGGCGCGGCGCGCGAGTTCGATGACGTCGAACGGCTGCGTGGCCACGCCGATCTCGTCCTTCGCATTGCCGATCATCACCATGCAGAACGGGCAGGAGACGCCGACGGCGCCCGTGCCGGCGTCTGCGATCTCGCGCATGCGGGTCTGGTTGATCCGCTCGCCGAGCTTCTCCTCCATCCACATCCGGCCGCCGCCCGCTCCGCAGCAGAGGCCGCGCTCGCGGGAGCGCGGCAGCTCGGTGACCTCGAGGCCGGGGATCGCGCGCAGGATCTGGCGCGGCGCCTCGTAGGCACCGTTGTAGCGGCCGAGGTAGCAGGGGTCGTGGAACGCGATCGTGTCGGCGATCGGCGTCGTCAGCTTCAGGCGCCCCGCGGCGACGAGCTCCGCGACGAGCTGCGTCCCGTGCACGACCTCGTAGCTCCCGCCGAAGTCCCTGTACTCGTTGCCGATCGTGTTGAAGCAGTGCGGGCAGTTCGTGACGATCCTGCGGATCTTGTAGTTGTTGAGCGTCTCGACGTTCTGCTGCGCGAGCATCTGGAAGAGGTACTCGTTGCCCATGCGGCGCGCCGAGTCGCCGGTGCACGTCTCCTCCCCGCCGAGGATCGCGAACGAGACGCCGGCGGCGTTCAGGAGCTCGACGAACGCCTTCGAGACGCGCTTCGCCCGGTCCTCGTACGACCCGGCGCAGCCGACCCAGAAGAGAACCTCGATCTGCCTCTCCCCAGCCTCCGCCATGGTGACGACGTCGAGGCCCTCGGCCCAGTCGGCGCGCGACGCCGCCGAGATGTTCCAGGGGTTCCCGTTCGTCTCCATCCCCTTGAACGCGTTCTGGACCTCCTTCGGGAACTCCGCCCTGTCGAGGACGAGGTAGCGCCGCATCTCGGCGATCTTGTCGACCGCCGGGATGATGAAGACCGGGCACGCCGTCGTGCAGAAGCCGCACATGGTGCACGCCCAGATCGTGTCCTCGGAGATCCAGCCGCCGATCAGGTCGCGCCGTCCTCCCGGCGCGCCGTTCCCGCGGCCGTCCGCAGCGCTCAGGATCCCCGGCGTGGCCTCGTACACCGCGTCGCGGACCCGGCCGATGAAGATCTTCGGGTCGAGCGGCTTGCCGGTCAGCGCGGTCGGGCACACCACGCGGCAGCGCCCGCACTCGGTGCACGTGTAGCCGTCGAGCATCTGCTTCCACGTGAAGTCCTCGACGCGCTGCGCGCCGAACCGCTCCGTGTTCTCGAGGTCGATCGGCGTGAGCCTGCCCATCGGCTGGAGGTTCATGAAGAAGACGTTCGGGATCGACGTGATGATGTGGAAGTGCTTCGAGTACGGCAGGTAGTTGGCGAAGAAGAGCAGGTCGAGGAGGTGCGTCCACCAGCAGAATCCGTATAGCGACTGGAGCCGGGTCGGCGAGGCACCGGCGAGGCGCGCCGCGATCGCCGCGACCGCGGGCGCCCAGGCGCTCGTCGTGCCGGGACCCGCCGCGGCAACCCGCGCCGCCTCGGCCACGAGGTCGGTGATCATCAGGTACGCGATCAGGAACAGGATCAGCCACGCGTCCATCGAGAGGTCGAGCCGCTTCGGCCGGGCGAAGAGACGCCGGAACACCGCCAGGCCGACGCCCACGAGGACCAGCACCTCGAAGACGTCCTTGATCAGCGTGTAGGCGTTGCCGGCGGCGCCGGGCAGGAGCATGAAGCCGGGGACGAGGCCCTCGACGACGAGCTCGATCGACCGGACCGTGAGGACGACGAAGCCCGAGAAGATCAGGATGTGGAAGAAGCCCGCGTACGGATCGCGGAACATCCTCCGCTGCGCGAAGGCATACTGAAGCGTGCGCAGGATCCGCTTCGGGATGCGCGTGAACCGGTCGTCCGGCCGGCCGGCGAGGAGGACCCGCACCCGCCGCGAGATCGAATACGCGAAGGCGCCGATCGCGGCCAGCACGAGCAGGCCGAAGACGACGCGGCCGGGCAGACCGAGCACGGTGGACTCCGTGGGCAGCGGCAACATCGGCGCGGATCTTAACCCGAGCACCCAGAAGCGCCTAGATCGGGATGGATCGACCGCGGAACGTCCGTTGCAGGGAAGAGCGCCATGAGGGAACACGACGGTCGATCCGTGGACTGGCGCGCCATCCTGCGCGAGACCTTCCACATCTGGATCGAGCGGGACGCGTTCACCTACAGCGCGGCCCTCGCCTTCTTCGCGCTGTTTTCGCTCGGGCCGGTTCTCGTCGTGTTCACCGAGGGCGCCGCGCTCCTCTTCGACCCGTCGGCGGTCCGGCGTCAGATCATCGGCCAGTTCGAGCTGCTCATGGGCCACGACCCGGCGGTCGCGGTCGACGCGATGCTCGGGCGCGCCGCCGTCGAGATGCACGGGATCGTTGCGCGGATCATCGCGATCGCCACCTTCGTGGTCGGAACGACCGCGGTGTTCGTGCAGCTCCAGGACTCGCTCAACCGGATGTGGGACGTCGCGCCGAAACCGGGGCCGATGCTCCGCAACCTCGTGTGGAAGCGTGTGGTCTCGTTCGCGCTGCTCCTCGCGCTCGGGTTCGTCCTCGTCGTCTCGCTCGTCCTCTCGACGACGCTCCACGCGCTGCAGACCGTCGCCGAGCGGCACGCGAACTTTCCCTCGGCCATCTTCGACACGGGAAACGCGATCGTCAGCTGGCTCCTCGTGACGGTGCTGTTCGCGCTCCTCTACCGGGTGCTCCCGGACGTCGAGATCCCCTGGCGCGACGTCTGGGCGGGCGCCCTGCTGACGGCGCTGCTCCTCTCCGTCGGCAAGTGGGCGATCGGCTTCTACATGGGGCGCAGCGAGATCGCGCTCGAGTACGGCACCGCGGGGTCGATGATCGTGATGCTCTTCTGGGTCTACTTCGCCTCGCTGCTCGTGCTGCTCGGCGCGGTCTTCACGCGCGTCCAGGCGAGGCACTTCGAAGAGCACCGTCTGCGCGTCACGAGGGGCGCGGTGCGGGTCGAGAGGGTGAAGAAGGAGATGCCGGAGTAGAGGGAGCCTGGGAGGAAGGAAAAGGTGCGGTGGCGAGGGTTCTCCCCTCACCCCTACCCCCTCTCCCGGAGGGAGAGGGGTGTCTATTCTTGTTTCGCCGCTCGAACCGCCTTCGCGAACTCCGGCACGATCTGGAAGAGGTCGCCCACGACCCCGTAGGTCGCGACCTTGAAGATCGGCGCCTCGGGGTCCTTGTTGATCGCGACGATGACCTTCGACGTTCCCATGCCGGCCAGGTGCTGGATCGCGCCCGAGATCCCGCAGGCGACGTAGAGCGTGGGCGAGACGACCTTGCCGGTCTGTCCCACCTGGTGCTGATGGTCGATCCAGCCGGCGTCCACGACGGCGCGCGACGCGCCGAGGGCCGCGCCGAGCGCCTGCTGGAGGTCGCGGATGACGGGCCATCCCTCCGGCCCCTTGATGCCCCGGCCGCCCGAGACGATGACGTCCGCCTCGGAGACGTCGAGCTCCTTCGACTCGGACGTCTCGACCCGCAGCACCTTCGCGCGGGGCGCGACGTCGCCGAGGTCGAGAGCCTCCACGGCCGGATCGGGCGTGGCCGCATCGGCCTCCGCCGGGAACACGTTCGGGCGCGCCGTGGCGATCTGCAGCTTCGCGGCGCCGCAGTCCACCTCCGCGCGCGCCTTGCCCGAGTAGACCGGACGCCAGGCCACGAGGCGGTCGCCTTCGACCCGGAGGTCCATCACGTCGGCGAGGACGGAGACGTCGCGGCGCGCGGCGAACCGGGGCGCGACGTCCTTGCCCATGGCGGTCGCCGCGATGAGCACGGCGTCAGGCGACGCCTTCTTCGCGGCCGCGTCGAGCGCGCCGACGTATCCCTTGTTCGAGTACAGCGCGAGGTCGTCGCGGTCGGCCACGTACACGGTGCCCGCGCCGTACTTGCCGAGCTCCTTCGCGAGCGCGGTGACGCCCTTGCCAGGGAGCACGGCCGCGGCCGGCCCGCCGCCCAGCTTCTTCGCGAGCGACAGCGCCTCGAGCGAGGCCTTGCGGATCTTCCCGTCGCGCTGCTCGATGAAGACGAGGAATTTCATGTCAGATCACCTTCGCTTCTTCGCGCAGCAGCCTCGCGAGCTCGCGGCCCGCCGCGGCCGGATCGTCCGGCGGCACGAGCCGGACGGCCTGCCGCGCCGGCGGCAGCTCGAGCTTGCGCCACCGCGTCTTCGCCTGCGCCGGGTCGGCCTCGGGAACTCCCAGGTCCGCGAGCTTCTTCTCGGCGATCGGCTTCTTCTTCGCGGCCATGATGCCCTTGAGCGACGCGTACCGCGGCTCGTTCAGGCCCTTCTGCGCGGTGAGCACCACTGGCAGCGTGCACTCGACGACCTCGTGCGCACCCTCGATCTCGCGGTGCGCCGTGAACTTGCCGTCGCCGAGCTCCAGTTTGATCACGCTGCCGACGTGCGGCACGCCCATGAGCTCCGCGAACATCGGACCGACGAGCGACTCGTCGAAGCCGACGCCCTTCTGGCCGAACCAGTAGAAGTCGTAGGCGCCGCCCTTCGCGGCCGCCGCGAGCGCCTTCGCCGTCCCGAGCGCGTCGAGCGCGGAGACCGCGCCCGTGTCCACCCAGATCGCCTCGTCGGCGCCGCGCGCCAGGCACTCCCGGAGCCCCGTCTTCACGCGCTCCGGACCGACGCCGAGCACGGTCACGGTGCCCGCGCCCTTCGCCTCCCTCGTCTTCAGCGCCTCCTCGAGGCCGTACTCGTCGTAGGGCGAGACGATCCACTTCACGTCCGCCTCGTCGATCGACTTGCCGTCGGCGCCGATCTTGATCTTCGTCTCGGTGTCGGGAACGTACGCGATGCAGACCAGCGAGTTCATGGGCGAATCAATCCATTCTCTTCAGGATGAGGCAGCCGTTCGTGCCGCCGAAGCCGAAGGAGTTCGAGAGGACGTAATCGACCTTCTTCTGCCGCGCGGTGTTCGGCACGTAGTCGAGGTCGCACTCCGGGTCGGGCGTGTCGTAGTTGATCGTGGGCGGGAGGACCCCGTGGTGCAGCGCGAGGGCGCAGATCCCGGTCTCGAGGCCGCCGGCGGCGCCGAGCAGATGTCCCGTCATCGACTTCGTCGAGGAGACCGCCAGCCTCTTCGCGTGCTCGCCGAACACCCTCTTGATCGCGAGCGTCTCGGCCCTGTCGCCGGCCGGCGTCGAGGTGCCGTGCGCATTGATGTAGTCGATCTTCTCGGGGCCGATTCCTGCGTCCTCCAGGCAGTTGCGCATGACGCGGGCGGGCCCGTCGCCGTCCTCGGACGGGGCCGCGATGTGGAACGCGTCGCCGGACATGCCGTATCCGGCGATCTCCGCATAGATGCGCGCCCCGCGCTTCTTCGCGGACTCCATCTCCTCGAGGATGACGATGCCCGCGCCCTCGGCGATGATGAAGCCGTCGCGGTCGCGGTCCCAGGGACGCGAGGCGCGCTGCGGGTCGTCGTTGCGCTGCGACAGCGCCTTCATGATGGCGAAGCCCCCGACGGCGAGCGGGGTGATCACCGACTCGGTGCCTCCGGCGAGCGCGAGGTCCGCCTCGCCGTTCTGGATCATGCGGTACGCCTCGCCGATCGAGTGCGCGCCCGTCGTGCAGGCCGTCACCATCGCGAGGTTCGGCCCCTTCATCCCGTACTTGATCGAGATGTTGCCGCCGGCCTCGTTGACGATCAGGCCGGTGATGAAGAAGGGCGAGATCGTGCGCGGGTTGCCGCCGCTCTCGAGGTACTTCTTGTGGGTCTCCTCGATGATCGGGAGTCCGCCGATGCCCGAGCCGACGACGACGGCGAAGCGCTCGCGGTTCTCGTCCGTGACCTGGACGCCCGAGTCCTCCATCGCGAGATGGGCCGCCCCCATCGCGTAATGGATGAAGATGTCCATCTTCTTGATCTCTTTCTTCTCGATGTACAGGGACGGATCGAACCCCTTCACCTCGCCCGCGATCCGGGAGTTGAAGCGCGAGGCGTCGAAACGGGTGATCGGCCCGAGACCGGAGCGGCCGGCCGTCAGGGCGTCCCAGTTCTCACGATTGCCGATGCCGAGCGGGGAAACCAGACCCAGCCCCGTCACGGCCACGCGGCGCGGGGAGGAAAAACGGGGCATCTGTTTTCAGTTTTTCGAGGAGTTCTTCTCGATGTAATCGACGGCGTCCTTGACCTTCTGGATTTTCTCGGCCGCCTCGTCGGGGATCTCGATGTTGAAGGCCTCCTCGAACGCCATGACGAGCTCCACGGTGTCGAGCGAGTCGGCGCCGAGATCATCGACGAAAGACGCCTCCGGAGTGACTTCGTTCGCGTCCACGCCGAGCTGCTCGACGATGATGCTCTTCACCTTTTCTTCGACGGCCATTCCACTCTCCCTTCGTCGCTGGTTCTGAAAAAGACGCCGTATTGTTCCCTAGATGCCCCCCCGGGGCAAGACCCGCGGCGAGAGAACGCCGCGTCGGGTTTCGGGCCGGCGAGCCGGGCCGAAACCCGAGAAAAATCGCGTCGGCTACATGTACAAGCCCCCGGACACGTTGACGACGGTGCCCGTGACGTACGACGCCTCGTCGGACGCGAGGTACGCGACGGCCGCCGCGACGTCGTCGGGGGTGCCGAGGCGCTCGAGCGGGATCTGCGTCGACAGCGCCGCGCGGGCGGCGTCGGTCATCTTCTCCGTCATCGCGGTCGCGATGAAACCGGGCGCGACCGCGTTGCACGTGACGCGGCGAGAGGCGAGCTCGCGCGCGATCGATTTCGTGAGGCCGATCAGCCCGGCCTTCGACGCGGCGTAGTTGGCCTGCCCGGCGTTCCCCATGAGACCCACGACCGACGTCACGTTGACGATGCGGCCGTAGCGCTTGCGGACCATCCCCTTGACGAGCGCCTGCGTGAGCAGGAAGACGCCGGTCAGGTTGGTCCCGAGGACGCGGTCCCAGGCGTCGCGGCTCATGCGGAGGATCAGGCTGTCCTCGGTGACGCCGGCGTTGTTGACGAGGACGTGGATCTCGGGGTGCGCCGCGAGCGCCGCCCTGACCGCGGCCTCGATCGAGGCGGAGTCGGCGAGGTCGAGCGCGAGCGCCTCGGCCTTGCCGCCGGCGGACTCGATCTCCGAGACGACGCGCGAGAGCGCGTCGGTCGACCGTGCCGCGGCGAGGACGGTCGCGCCCTCCGCGGCGAGGCGCCGCGCGATCGCCTCCCCGATGCCCCGGGACGCGCCGGTGACGAGGGCTGTCTTGCCTTCGAAACGTTTCATGCGACGCGGAGTGTATCGCCCCGACCCCTCACTCCGGCTTCTCCGTCACGTCCGGCAGCTCCGCGCTCCACGCGTCGACGATGGCCTTCGACACGTCGGCGATCGCGAGCACCGAGGGATGGTCGGCCGCGCCGAAGCCCTCCGCCTTGCTCTGATCCGTGAACACGACGAGCACGAACCGGCCCTTCTTCGTGCGGAGGATGCCCGAGTCGTTGCGCACGCCCGACATCGAGCCCGTCTTCCCCGCCCACAGGAAGCTCGAGGGGAAGCGGCGAGCGATCCGCATCCGGCTGGGATCCTTGTCGAGGTACTCGAAGATGCGCTTCGACGAGTCGGCGTCGAGGAGCTCCCCGCGGGCGACGCGCGCCATCCAGTCCGCCACCTCGTGCGGGGTGAGGATGCCCAGCCGCAAGCCCTTCCACGGCGACGGATCCTCGTCCTTCTGCGTGAGCCACGGGATCGTGCCGAAGAGCCGGACGTGCTCGTAGCCGAGCGAGGTCATCCGGGCGTTGATCGTGTCGACGCCCAGCCGGACGATCCACGCGTTCGCGGCGGTGTTGTCGGACGGGCCGATCATCAGCGTCGCGAGGTCGTTCCAGGTGGGATTCAGGCCCGCGTCGAGGAGCAGGAGCGTGCCGGACCCGTCCGCCTTCTTCTCGGCCGTCAGGTCCCAGCGCCCGGCGAGGTCGACCCTCCCGTCGCGGACCTCGGCCATGGCTTCGGTCAGAACGGCGATCTTGATGACGGACGCCGACTCGAACTCCGACTGCGCGTTGTGCTCGTACGTGCGGCCCGACTCGAGGTGGCGCGCGGAGACGCCCATCCGGCAGCGGCAGCGCGACTCCGCGCCCTGCACGGCGGCGTCGAGCCTCGCCGCGGTCGACGGGGCCGTCGTGGCGCAGCGGGCGAGCAGGGCGAGAGACGCGAGGAGGAGCGCGAGGCGCCCCCTCATCCCGAGTACCCCTCGACCTTGATCCCCTTCTCGATCCGGCGGACGAGTCCCGCGAGCACGTTCCCCGGTCCGATTTCGAGACCGCGGTCGACGCCCTCGCGGGCGAGCCGCTGGACCGATTCCACCCAGCGCACCGGCGAGTCCACCTGGCGCACGAGCGCGTCGCGGAGGCCGGCGGCCGCCCGGACCGGTTCGGCGCCGGCGTTCGTGACGACCGGAAGGCGCGCGTCGGCGAAGGCCGTCGCCTCGAGGAGGGGCCGCATCTTCTCGCGGGCGGGCGACATGAGTGCGCAGTGGAACGGCGCCGACACCGGCAGCGGAATCGCGCGCCTGGCGCCGCGGGCGAGGCACGCTTCCGACGCGCGCGCGACGGCTGCCGCGTGGCCCGCGATCACCGTCTGCTCGGGCGAGTTGTAGTTCGCGGGTGAGACGGCCTCCCCGTGCGCGGCCTCGCGGCACGCGGCGTCCACCTCCGCGGGCGCGAGACCGACGATCGCGGCCATGGCGCCGACGCCGGGCGGCACGGCCTCCTGCATGAAGCGCCCGCGCTCCCGGACGAGGCGCACGGCGTCCGGAAACGCGAGCGCGCCCGCGGCGACGTTCGCCGAGTACTCGCCGAGCGAGTGTCCCGCGGCGAACGCGGCGTTCTCGAGGCGCTCCGGGAAGCGGGCGCGCAGGTCCTCGAAGGCGGCGACCGAGTGCGTCAGGATCGCCGGCTGCGTGTTCGCGGTGAGCCTCAGCTCCTCCTCGGGACCCTCGAAGCAGAGCCGCGAGAGCGGAAATCCGAGCGCCGCGTCCGCCGCGTCGAAGACGGCGCGCGCGGCCGGCGAGGCCTCGTAGAGGGACTTCCCCATCCCCACGGACTGCGAGCCCTGACCGGGAAAGAGCAGCGCGAGCGACATCGGTGAAACCGCCGTCAGGCCGGGACGATCACCAGCGCAGGAGGACCGATCCCCAGACGAGCCCCGCGCCGAACGCCGTCATGAGGACCATGTCGCCGTCCTTCACGCGGTCCTCGCGCACGAGCTCGTCGAGCGCGATCGGGATCGAGGCCGCGGACGTGTTGCCGAATCGCTCGATGTTCTTGTAGACCTTCCGCGGGTCGATCTTCAGCTTCTCGCTGACGGCGTCGATGATGCGGACGTTCGCCTGGTGCGGGATGAAGTGGTCCACCTGCTCGTGCGTGAAGCCCTGCTCGGAGAGGAGCTCCTGCGACACGTCGGCCATCGCCTTCACCGCGACCCGGAAGGTCTCGTTGCCCTTCATCTTGATGTACGGCAGGCGCTCCTCGATCGACTTCGGATCGTTCGCGGGGCGGTCCGAGCCGCCGCCCGGCATGCAGATGAAGTCGTGGTAGCTGCCGTTCGCCTTCATGATGCTGCCGAGGATCCCGTGGTCCCCCCGCGTCGCCTGGAGCAGGACGGCGCCCGCGCCGTCGCCGAAGAGGACGCAGGTGTTGCGGTCGGTCCAGTCGACGTAGCGCGACAGGATCTCGCCGCCGATGACCAGCACGTTCTGCGCCTTCCCCGACTGGATCAGTCCGTCCGCGAGGTGGAGGGCGTACAGGAAGCCGACGCACGCGGCCGACACGTCGGAGGCCGCCGCGCGCGTCGCGCCGAGGTTGCGCTGGACGAGGCACGAGGTCGCCGGGAACGGCATGTCGCCCGAGATCGTGCCGACGAGGATCATGTCGAGCTCCTCGGGCTTCACGTGGGCGCGCTTCAGCGCGAGCTCCCCCGCCCGCGTGCAGAGGTCCGAGAAGTGCTCGCCCTCCGAGACGATGTGGCGCTCGCGGATCCCCGTGCGGCTGGTGATCCAGTCGTCCGAGGTCTCGACGAGCTTCTCGAGGTCCGCGTTCGAGAGGATGCGCTTCGGGACGGCGGCGCCGGTGCCCAGGATCTTCGCGCGAATCATGCCTTCGCCAGCCTCGCCTCGCGCGAGTGGAGCTCGGCGATCTGCCCCTGGATCTTCTCGGCGAGGTTCTGCCGGGAGAACTCGGCCGCGAAGCGGATCGCGTTCTTCACGGCCTTCGCCGAAGAGCGGCCGTGGCAGATGATGACGCATCCTTTCACGCCGAGGAGCGGGGCGCCGCCGTACTCCGAATAGTCGAGGCGCTGCTTGAAGCGGCGGAATGCCGACTTCGACAGCAGGAATCCGACCGAGGCCTGGAGCGTCCGCTTGATCTCCTCGCGGAGCAGGTTCTCCACCATCTCGGCGAGCGCCTCTGACACCTTGAGGATCACGTTGCCGGTGAAGCCGTCCGTGACGATGACGTCCACGGCCCCGTTGAACACGTCGCGGCCCTCGACGTTGCCGATGAAGTTCAGGCCGGTCTCCTTGAGGACCTTGAACGCCTCCTTCGTGGAGGCCGTGCCCTTGGAGTCCTCCTCCCCGATCGACATGAGCCCGATCGAAGGCTTCGTCTTGCCGAAGACGAGCTCGGCATAGATCGAGCCCATGACCGCGAACTCGCGGAAGTGCGGCGTCTTCGCGTCCGGATTCGCGCCGACGTCGAGGAGCAGGCTGTGGCCGGTCAGGTTGGGGAGCACCGTCGCGAGCGCGGGACGGTCGACGCCCTCGATCGTGCCGACGACCATCTTGGCGGACACCATGGCGGCGCCGGTGTGGCCCGCCGACACGAGGCCCTGCGCGCGGCCGTCGCGGACGCAGTTCGCCGCGACCCGGATCGACGAGTTGCGCTTCCGGCGGATCGCGGCCGTGGCCGGCTCGTCCATCGCGACGACCTCGGGCGCCTCCACGATCTCGATCTCCGGTCCGCGGTAGCCCGAGTCGCGCAGCAGCGGCTCGAGCTCCGAGGTCCGGCCGACGAGGAGGCTGGTGATCCCGAACTCCCGCGCGGCCGCGACGGCGCCGTCGACGTTCACTAGGGGCGCATGATCGCCGCCCATCGCGTCCACCGCGATGCGCACGTTAAGTCCTCAACCCTGCTTGAAACACGAGTCCCGGGATTATAGCGGCCCGCCCGAGTCGGATCGCCTCCGAAGCGAGCCGAGGGAGAGGGTTCGTCAGCGACTTCCCCTCTCTCTCTCCGTTTGGCCCGCGAAGCGGGCCGCTCAAAATCCGAGCCGCTACGTATTGATGGCTTGCTTGCCCTTGTAGTAGCCGCAGCGCGGGCAGACGCGGTGCGGCTGCTTCGGCTCGTGGCAGTTCGGGCATTCGGACATCGCCGGCGGCGTGAGCGCGTCGTGCGCGCGGCGCTTGTCGCGGCGGGCCTTGCTGTGGCGTCGTTTGGGGTTCGGCATCGTCGTTCTCCTATGCTTTCTCTTTGAGGCCCTTGAGGGCCTCCTCCTTGAGGCCCCGGAGGGCCTCCCAGCGGGGATCGACCGACTCGTGCGCGCAGCCGCACGGTCCGAGATTCAGGTCCTTGCCGCACTCGACGCAGAGTCCCTTGCAGTCCGGGCGGCACAGGGGCTTCATCGGGAGCGCCATCTGGACGCGCTCCTCCGCGATCGGCGAGAGCGCGATCACCGGCTCGTCGTAGAAGACGGCGTCGAGCTCCTCCGGGGCGAGCTCGATCTCCTCGCCCGCCGCCGGGCGGCGCGGATAGAGCAGCAGCGAGAACGCCTCGTCCTCGCGGAACGGGTATGCGGAAAGACAGCGGCTGCACTCGAGCTCCCCGCCGTAGACGAGCTGCCCGGAGAGCGCGTATCCCCCTTCGACGCGCGCGACCTCGCCCGACAGCTCGAGCGGCGTGATCGAGAGGAGCGGCTCCCGGTCGAAAGAGGAGGCGGGAACGGAGAGAACCTCCGCGAACCGCAGCGGCTCGTCGAGGACGGCGTCGAGCGAGAGAGTGGCCGGCTTCATGATCGAACCGCGCATTCTACTCCCCGGCGCGCCTCCGTCAAATCGCCCCGCGCCCCGCGCGGAGCGGGCTAGACTCGCCCCGTGAAGATCGCGGTCGACGGCCGGGCCCTCCTCGCGGAGCGGACCGGCATCGGGACCTACACCGACGCGATCGTCCGGGGACTGGCTCGGCTCGACGGCCACGAGGTCGGCCTGTTCGCGCCGCGGCCCTTTCCGCAGGCGCCGCCGCGCCCGACCGGCGTCTCGCTCCACGAGGACCGCGGCCTCCCCGGCATGCTCTGGCTCCAGGCGACGCTGCCGCGCCGGCTCGAGGAGTGGGGCGCCGACGTGCTCGTGTCGGCGCTGACGATCGGCCCGGTCCGCGGCGAGACGCCGTTCGTGTCGGTCGTGCACGACCTGACGCCCGTCACGCATCCGGAGTGGCACGCGCGGCGGACCCTCGTCGGCTTCGTGCCGCTGTGGGACCGCACGGTCGAGCGCGCCGCCCGCGTCGCCTGCGTCTCGGAGGCCACCGCGCGCGACCTCGTCGCGCGCTACCCGGAGACCGCCGAGCGCGTGCGCGTCGCGCGCAACGGCGTCGACCGCGACTTCTTCGCGCCGGGCGGCGACGAGGCGGCGCGGCGGCGGACGCGCGACCGTTGCGCGGGAGGCAAGCCGTTCGTGCTGTATCTCGGGACGCTCGAGCCCCGAAAGGACGTCGGGACGCTCGTCGCCGCGTGCGAGCTCCTGTGGCGGCGGCGCCCGTCGCGTCCGGACCTCGTGCTCGCGGGCGGCGCGGGCTGGAAGTCGGAACCCCTGCGGCGCCGGATCGAGGCGTCGGCCTTCCGCGATCGGATCCACGTCGCGGGCTACGCCGAGCGGGACACCGCCCGGGATCTCTACCGGGCCGCGGAGGTCTTCGCCTACCCGTCGATCGAGGAGGGGTTCGGCCTGCCGCTGCTCGAGGCGATGGCGTGCGGCGCGCCGTCGGTGTCGTCGGACGCCGCGGCGCTCGTGGAGGTCGGCGGCGACGCGGCGCTGCGCGCGCCCGTGGGCGACGCCGGGGCGCTCGCGGAGGCGCTCGAGCGCGCGCTCGACGACGAAGGCCTCCGCGCCCGTCTCCGGAAGGCCGGACCGGAGCGGGCGGCCATCTTCGGCTGGGACGAGGCGGCGCGGCGCACCGCCGCGGTCGTGGCCGAGGCCGCGGAGACCCGCCGGTGAGCGCCCGGCCGCCGCGCGTCGGCATCGACGCGCGCAAGCTCACGGACTACGGCATCGGCGCGTACGTCCGCAACCTGCTCGAAGCGATCGCCCGCAACCCGCAGTCCGAGGGCTACCGCTTCCGCGTGTACGTCCGGCCCGCCGACCGGCCGTCGGTCCCGCCGCTCCCGGAGCGCTTCGAGATCGTCGAGGAGGACTCGCCCGGCTATTCCATCTCCGAGCTGACGACGTTCGCGTGGCGCCTCTGGCGCGACCGGCTCGACCTCTTTCACGCGACGCACTACGTCATCCCGCCGCTCGCGCGGGCGCGGGCGGTGGTCACGATTCACGACATCATCCACGTGCTCTACCCGCAGTTCCTGCCGCACCGCGCCGCGCTCATCTACGCCCGGGTGATGATCCGGCGGGCGCTCCGCCGCGCCGACCGGATCATCACGGTCTCGAACAACAGCAAGCGCGACCTCGTCGACTATTTCGGCATCTCGCCCGCGCGGATCGAGGTCATTTACAACGGGGTCGCGGGGCGCTTTCGCGCGGACCTCCCCCGGGCCGAGAGCGAGCGTGTGGCGCTTAAGTACGGGCTGCCGCGGCCCTATCTCCTCTTCCTCGGGGGCGAGAAGCCGCACAAGAACGTCCGCAACGTCCTGCGCGCCTTCGCCGAGGCGCGGCGCGCCCGGGCGCTCCCGCACGCGCTCGTGCTCGCGGGGCCGATGCCGAAGAACCGCAGCCGCGTCGAGGCCCTCATCGCGGCGCTCGACCTCGGCGCGCACGTGACCCGGCCGGGCGTCGTGCCGGAGGAGGACCTGCCGGGACTCTTCGCGGGCGCGGACGCCTTCCTGTACCCGACGCTCTACGAGGGCTTCGGGCTTCCGGTCGCGGAGGCGATGGCCTGCGGCGTGCCGGTGCTGACGTCGTCGACCTCGGCGCTGCAGGAGATCGCGGGCGGCTACGCGTACCTCGTCGATCCCATGGACGTCGACGCGATCGCGCGCGGGATCGTCGATCTCGCGACCGACCCGGAGCGGCGGCGGGAATACGCGGAGCTCGGCCGGCGGCGTGCCGCCGATTTCTCGTGGGAGCGCGCGGCCGAGCAGACGCTCCGCGTGTACGCGGAGGCGCTGGCGGGGCGGCGCCCGGAGCCGGGAGCGCGCCAGCCTCCGAACGCCGGATGAGAACCGCCGTCGTCCACGACTGGTTGAACGGGATGCGCGGCGGCGAGAAGGTGCTCGAGGCCATCCTGCCGCTCGTCCCCGAGCCGACCATCTTCACGCTCTTCCACCGGCCGGGCTCCGTGTCGGCGGAGATCGAGCGCCACCCGATCCGCGCGTCGTGGCTGAACCGGCTGCCGTTCGCCCGACGCGGGTACCGCCACTACCTGCCGCTGTTCCCGGCGGCGGTCGAGTCGTTCGACCTCTCCGGCTTCGACCTCGTCGTCTCGTCGTCGCACTGCGTCGCGAAGGGCGCGATCGCACCGCGCGGGGTCCCCCACCTCTGCTACTGCCACACGCCGGTGCGCTACGCGTACGAGCAGTTCGACCTCTACTTCCCGCCCGGCCGCACGCGCCTCCGCGCGCTGAAGGCCGCCGCGATCGCGCGGCTGCGCCGGTGGGACGTGGCGACCGCGAACCGTCCCGACCGGTACCTCGCGAACTCGTCGGCCGTCGCCGCGCGCATCGCGAAACACTACGGGCGCGAGGCGGCGGTCTGCCCGCCGCCGGTCGACGTCGACTTCTTCCGGCCCGCCGATCCCCCGGAGGCGCGCGAGGACTTCCTCCTCGCCGTCGGCGCGCTCGTGCCGTACAAGCGTTTCGACGTCGCGATCGACGCGGCGCGCGCCCTCCGACGGCGCCTCGTCCTCGTCGGCGGCGGACCCGAGCGCGGGCGCCTCGCCGCCCTGGCGGAGGGCGGGCGCGTCGAGCTCCGGAGCGCGGTCTCGCGCGAGGAGCTGCGGCGCCTCTACCGAACCTGTGCCGCCTTCATGCAGCCGGGCGAGGAGGACTTCGGCATCGCGGCCGTCGAGGCGCTCGCGTGCGGGGCGCCGGTCGTCGCGCTCGGCCGCGGCGGGGTCCGCGACATCGTCCGGCCGGGCGAGAACGGCGTCCTCGCGGGGGAGGACGGCGCCGCGGCGCTCGCCGACGCGGTGCGGGAGGCGGACCGCGCCGGCTTCGACTACACTCGCCTGCGGTCCACGGCGCTTCCGTTCCGCGGGGAACGCTTCGCGGCCGCGTTTCGCGGCGCCCTCGGAGAGTGGTTGCGGTGATTCGAAAGACGACCCGGCGCATCGCGGTGGCCCTGCTCGCCTCCGACGTCGCGGCCACGATCGTGGCGCTCGCGGCGGCCTATTTCCTGCGCTTCCGCCTCGAGGTCATCCCGATCCGGTACGGAATTCCGGACGCGGGGCTCTACTACCGCCTCTTCCCGCTGATGGGCGTGCTGTGGCCCGCGGTCTACTACTTCTACGGCCTCTACCAGGTCCGCCGGAACCGCTCGCGCGTCGAGGAGGGACTCGCGGTGCTCGGCGCGACCGGGCTCGCGACGCTCGTGCTCGCCGGCCTCGCGACCTTCTACCGCGGCTTCTCCTACTCGCGCGCGGTCTTCATCCTCTTCTTCGCGCTCGACGTCGTCCTCGTGTTCGCCGGCCGGACGGCGATCCGGCGCTACCTCGAGGAGGCCTGGCGGCACGGGGTCGGCGTGCGTCACGTGCTGGTCGTCGGCGCGGGCCGCCTCGGGCACGCGGTCGTCGAGAAGCTGCACGAGCACCCGGAGGCGGGACTGCGCGCGATCGGATTCGTCGACGACGACGCAGACAAGCAGGGCACGCGATTCCTCGACGTGCCGGTGCTCGGCCCCACGTCCGACGCCGCGCGCATCGTGGAGGAGCGCGGCGCGGACACCGTGTTCCTTGCGCTGCCGCTCGAGGCGCATCGCACGATGTTCGCGGTGCTCCAGGAGGTCGGACGCACGGTCGCCGACGTCCGGGTCGTGCCGGACCTCCTCCAGTACATCACCTTCCGCGCGGGCGTCGAGGACCTCGACGGGCTCCCGGTGGTGCACCTGACGCAGGTGCCGCTCACGGGATGGATGAGCCTGGTCAAGCGCGGGCTCGACCTCGCGATTTCGGGCACCGCGCTCGTGGCGCTCTCGCCCGTCTACGCGGCGATCGCCGCCGCCATCCGCCTCACCGACGGCAAGCCGGTGCTCTACCGGCAGCGGCGCATGGGGCTCGACGGCCGTCCGTTCGACATCGTGAAGTTCCGCTCGATGGTCGTCGGCGCGGAGGAGCTGTCGGGACCGACGTGGGCGAGCCCCGACGACGTCCGGCGCACCCGCCTCGGGGCCTTCCTGCGGCGCTGGAGCCTCGACGAGCTCCCGCAGCTCGTCAACGTCCTGCGCGGCGAGATGTCGCTGGTCGGCCCGCGGCCCGAACGGCCCGAGTTCGTGCGCGAGTTCAAGGAAAAGTTTCCGCAGTACATGCTGCGCCACCGCGTCCGGGCCGGGATCACCGGGTGGGCGCAGGTCCACGGCTGGCGCGGCAACACGAGCCTGTCGAAGCGCATCGAGTACGACCTCTACTACATCGAGAACTGGTCGCTCGCCCTCGACATCAAGATCCTCTGGATGACGCTCCGGCATGGCCTGCGTCACCGAAACGCCTACTGATGGCGCAGCGCGCCATCAGATCTTCCTGAGCCGTCGCAGTCGGCGCTCGAGGTCCCGCTCGGTTTCGCGGTCCGGGCGGATCCCGCCGAACGCGCTCGCGCAGTAGGTCTCGACGACGGCGCCGGCCTCGCGCCCGGCCTCCTCGGAGCGCGCCGCGAAGAGGCGCACGATCTCGGCGGGCGGCGTCCAGGGAAACACCCGGTCCCCCCGCCGCATCGCCAGGCGCCGGAGCCCCATGTAGACGCTCGTCGCGGTGTCGCGTCGGTCGAGCCCCCTCCGCAGGAGCGACCACAGGAGCCATCCCGTCGCCCCGGCCGCGAGGAGCCCGGCGGCGGCCGGCGCGGAGAACCCCTCCCGCAGCGAGTCGCGGAGCGCGAGGAACCGGCCGGCGGCCGCGACGATCGAGTCGCGCGCGGACTCGACCGCCACGGACTGGTCGCCCGAATCGAAGCCGAGGACGTGGCGGTCGTAGAAGAACTCGACCTCGCGGCCGAGGGCCGTGATGCGCGAGAGGAGCGAGTAGGGCCGCAGCACCGGCGGAATGCCGCCCGGAGGCGTCGGATCGAAGACCTGGAACCCGGTCCCGTCGAAGTCCGCCTCGACCCAGGCATGGAGATTCTGCGCGCGCACGACGACGCTGCGCGAGAGGAAGCCCTCCTCGCCGCCGAACGAGCCGGTGACCAGGCGGGCGGGGATTCCGCGGGCGGCGAGCATCATGGCGGCCGCCGACGCGAAGTACTCGCAGTGGCCCGCCTTCGAACGCAAGAGAAAGTTCACGAGCGGATCGCCGCTGCCGCGCGGCGGGTCGAGCGTGTAGACGAAGTTCTTCGCGAAGTGCGCCTCGATCCGGCGCGCGATCGCCCTCGGATCGGTCAGGTCGCCGGTGAGCTCGAAGGCGTACTTCTGGACCTCGCCCGGCACATCGACCGACGCGATCGCGCCTCGGCCCGAGCCCCGGGGGCGCCCGCGGAGGACGTCGGTCCCGTAGCGCACCGGACCGCGGCCCGAGGCGACCTGCATCACGCCGTCCGGCAGCTCCATCGCGCGGCCGCGCTCGAGCCGCACGTTCCCCGAGCCGTACGGCAGGAAGAGAAAGCCCTGCCCCACGACGTTGAGGTCGACCGTCACGGCCGCCACGCGCGGTCCCGCCGGAGTCCCCCCTCCGTGCGCCGGACGGTCGCCGCGCCGCACGCCGACACGCGGGTCGCGCGTCCAGACGCCGTCCAGGTAGTCCGTGAACACCGCCTCGCGCAGGCGGAGCATCTCCGCGTTGGCGAGCGGCGGGTCCGACTCGAGCCGCAGAATGACCCGGTCGCTCTGCTTCGCCGCGCCGAACGAGTCGAGCTCGACACGGTCCGACGCGAGCGCCCGGCCGACCGCGTCGTCGAGGCGGAACGGCGTCAGCGCGAACGGCCCGTGCAGCCGCGGCAGAAGCAGGAAGAGCGGCGCCGCGCCCAGCACGCCGCCGGCGAGCGCGAGCGCCGTCAGGCCGCCGGTCGGCACGGAACCGAGGACGCGGTCCGGGGGCGCGTCGTCGAAATCGGCGAGGACCGCGAGACGCGCGAGCGCGCGGAAGCCGATCACCGCCATCGCCGCGAAATAGAGGAGCGAGGAGACGTGGGTCGCGGTCGATGCCGACGCGAGCGTCAGGAGGAAGACCACGAGGAGCGCGAGACGCGCCTCGCTCGGCCGCTTGAGCGACGCGAGCTTCGCGAGGCCGGTGAACAGCAGCAGGTGCGCGACCGAGGACAGGAGCCCGGACCGGAGGGTCACCGTCGAGAAGGCGAGCCACACGAGGTACGCGAGGCCCGCCAGGTTCATGACCGCGTCGGACACGCGCACGGGCCGCCCGCTCCGGGCGCGCCACCAGAGCGCCGCGAGCAGCAGCTCGTACAGGACGATCGCCCTCCGGCTCGCGCCGCCCGTCCAGAGGAGAGGCAGCGGCGCGAGGAACGCGGCGGGCGCGAGCACGAGGAGATACGCCCGCGACAGCGCGGGCGGCATCGAGCGCGAGCCGGTCAGGAAACGAACCATCGCAGGTCCCCGCGCCGCATGCTCGGAAACTCGGGCGCCTCCGCGGCCGGGACGGGTTCGAGGCGCGCGAGCGCGTCGAGGATCCGGATGCGCTGGCTCTGCCCGCCGCGCGCCGACACCTTCACGCCGCGGGCGTGCAGCCCGACCTCGGCGCCCCGCGACAGGAGCAGGAGCGCCGCGCCGGCCGCCCGCGAGACGGCGCGCTCGAAGGGGGCGAGCGCGTCGGGGTCCGCCGGGTCCGCCAGCGCGTTCTCGACGGCGAGGAAGAGCACGCGATCGCGTTCGGCCTCGCGCTCCCGCACGATCCAGCGGCGCATCCGCGCCGACTGCTTCCAGTGCAGGTCCCGCGGGTCGTCGCCCGGCGCGAACTCCCGCAGCGTCCGGATGTCCGTGCCGCTGCCGCGCAGGCGGGGGTGGGGCCGTCCGCCGCGCGGGTCCTCGGGCGGAATCTCCGGCACCGGGATCGTCTCGGGCAGCGGATAGACGACGATCTCGCGGGTGAGGCGAGCGCGCCGGTACTTGCGGAAGAGGCCGAGCGGAAAACGCGACAGCATCCCGGCGTCCGCCTCGCGGAAGACGCCCCGGCGCGGAAAGACGCTCTCGACGACGACGTCCCGCTTCTCCCCCGGGCCGAGTGGATCCACCCAGAGAGGTCCCGGGAGGGACTCGTGGAGAAAGAAGAGCGCCTGAGCCGTCGCGGTGCGCAGCCGGTTCTCCAGCCGGACCTTGAGCCACGCGGGACGGGTCGCGATCACCTCGCCCGCGGCCTCGATCTCGCACCGCACGCCGCGGACGTTGCGCCTCGAGAGGAACCCCGAGACGACCATCCCCGAGAGCATCGCCGCGAGCACGAGGTAGAGGCCGTTGTTTCCGGTGTTGAGCGCCGCGATCGCGACGACGAGGCACATGAGGATGTAGCCGAGACCGAAGTTCGTGACGCGGATCTCCCACTCGGGGATCAGACGCGTCATGTCACACCGGGATGGGGACCGTCGCCAGGATCTTCCGCACGATCTCGCGCTCGCGGCCTCCCGCCCCGAAGCCGTCCGAGGAGACCGACAGGATCCGGTGCGCGAGGACCGGCTCGACGACGGTCTGCGCGTCGTCCGGCGTCGCGTAGGCGCGGCCGTGCAGGAAGGCGTGCGCCTGGACCGCCCGGTAGAGGGCCTGCGCGCCGCGCGTCGAGACCGGCAGGCGGAGCTCCGACGTCTCGCGGGACGCGCGGACGAGCGCGTGCAGGTAGTCGAGGAGCCGGTCCGAGACGGCGACCTTCTCGGCCTCCTCCTGGAGCGCGAGGACGTCGCCGGGGCCGAGCACGGCGGGGATCGCCGATAGGACGCGCTCGGTCCCGCCGCGGCGAAGCAGCATCTTCTCCTCTTCGGCCGACGGGTACCCGAGGTTCAGGCGCAGGAAGAATCGATCCATCTGAGACTCCGGGAGCGGGTACGTGCCGAGGTACTCGACGGGGTTCTGCGTCGCGACCACCATGAACGGCTGCGGCAGGACGCGGCGCTCGGTCTCGACCGTGACCGCGCCCTCGTTCATCGCCTCGAGGAGCGCCGACTGTGTCTTCGGCGTCGCGCGGTTGATCTCGTCGGCGAGCACGATGTTCGCGAAGATCGGCCCGGGATGAAACTCGAAGCGGTCCGACGGCGCATGGAAGACCGAGATGCCGAGGACGTCCGCGGGCAGCGTATCGCTCGTGAACTGGATGCGGCGAAACTCGAGCGAAAGGCTGCGGCCGAGCGCCCGCGCGAGCGTCGTCTTTCCGACGCCGGGCACGTCCTCGATCAGGACGTGTCCGCGCGAGAGGAGCGCCGTCACCACGAGGTCGATCGCGCGGCCGTCGCCGCGGAAGGCGAGGGCCACGTTCTCGCGGAGCTTCGACAGAGCGCCGGCGGCGTCTCTCATGCGGACCGCGGCTCCTCTCCGGCGGCGGAGGGCGCCGACGCCCGACGCAGCCCGTCGACGGCGCCGCGGAGCTCTCCCTCCTTCTCGAACGGCAGGACGAGGACGCCCGACGGGCCGACGACGACGGCCGTGTCCCTGACCCCCGGCGCGAGCACCGGCACGGGAGAGATCACGAGGTTGCCCGCGGCGCCGCTCGCGCCGCGCAGGTCGCGGACCGAGCGCCACGTGCCGACGTCGCTCCAGCCGGCGTCGAGCGGAACGGCCCGGATCCCGGAGATCTTCTCCATCACGGCGAAGTCGATCGAGATGTCGGGAAGGGCGCCGTAGTCCCGGTCGGCGCCGCTCTCCACCCAGCGCGCCGTCGCCGCGACCAGATCGCCGGCCACGCGGCGCGCCTCCGCGAGCAGGCGCGACGGCCGGAACACGAAGATCCCCGCGTTCCAGGCGTGGCGGCCGCCGGCGACGAGCTCGCGCGCCCGGTCGGGCGTCGGCTTCTCGGTGAAGCCGGTCACGCGCCCTTCGCCGTGCTCGACGTAGCCGTAGTCGGGCTCGGGACGGGTGGCGGCCGCGAGAAGGAGGACGACGCTCGCCGCATCGGCCAGCGAGGCCGCCTCGGCGAGCGCGCCTCGAAGGGCCTCGTCGTCGCGCACCGTCTGGTCCGACGGGATCGCGGCCGTGATCGGGTCGCCCCCGGCCTCGAAGCGGAGCGCGGCGGCGAGGAGCGCGGGACCCGAGTTGCGGCGCACGGGCTCCGCCAGGATCCGGTCCGGCGGCACCTCCGGGAGCTCCCGGTGGACGAGGGGCGAATAACGCGCGGAAGTCGCGACGAAGATGTCCGATGAGAGCGGCCGCACGCGCTCGTACGTCTCCCGGAGCAGGCTCTTCTCGGACAGGAGCGGGAGGAACTGCTTCGGCCGGTCCTCCGTCGAGAGCGGCCACAGCCGCGTCCCGCCGCCGCCCGCGAGGAGGAGGATCCTCATCGTGCCCCGCGGCCGGCCGCGAGGTCCGACCCCGCCTCTCGTCGCGCAGGGGCGGGGCTCGTCCCCGCCCGCGCCGCGGTGCTCATTCCCAGCGCATTCCCAGCAATTCCACTTCGGGCATCAGGGTAACCCCGAATCGGCCGCGGACCGCATCGCGCATGACGCGCATGAGCGCCAGCACCTCCGAGGCCCGAGCGCCCCCCGTGTTGACGATCACATTGGCGTGCCGCGGCGAAACGAGCGCGCCGCCGCGCCGCTCCCCTTTCAGGCCGCAGGCCTCGATCAGCCGGCCGGCGAAGTCCCCCTCCGGGTTCTTGAAGACGCTGCCGGCGTTCGGCTCCGACGGGAGCGCGCCCCGCCGGCGGTCCGCGACCGACCGCGTCTTCTCCGCGATCTCCTCCCGCCCGGCGGGCCGCAGCCGGAGGACGGCCGCCGCGACGATCTCCCGCGTCTCGACGAGCCGGGTCCAGCGGTACCCGTGCGGCAGCTCCGACGCCGCGGCCTCCCGCGCCGCGCCGTCCCTCGCGACGAGCCGCACCGACTCGAGCACGTCGAAAATCTCGCCGCCGTACGCGCCCGCGTTGATGCGCACGGCGCCGCCGATCGACGACGGAATGCCCGTGATCGCCTCGAGGCCGGACAGGCCCGCCCGGGCCGCCGCGGCGCAGACGCCTCCGAGCGGCGCGCCGCCGCCGGCGAGGACCCGCTCGCCCTCGACGCGCACGTCGAGGAACTCGCCCTCGAGACGCAGCACGCATCCCGGAAATCCCTCGTCGGCGACGAGGACGTTCGAGCCCATCCCGAGGAGGGCGATCGGAAGGGACTCGCGCGAGGCGGCGCCGAGAACTCGCGCGAGGGCGGCCCCGGTGCGGACGCGGCAGAGATAGCGCGCGGGCCCGCCGATCCGCCAGGTCGTCAGCGGCGCGAGGGGCGCGCCGGGCTCGACCGCGCCCTCCGCCGGGTCGAGCCTCAGATCCATCCGAGGCGCGCCGCGAGCCATCCGCCGCCGAGGAGGACGGCGGCCGCCGCGACGCCGCCCGCGACGTCGTCCGCCACGACGCCCCACCCGCCGGGCAGGTCCTGGATGCGATGGATCGGCCACGGCTTGACGACGTCGAAGAAGCGGAAGAGCCCGAACGCGGCGAGCCAGACCGCCCAGACCGGGCCCGCATGCAGCGGCGGCAGCAGCGGGATCGCCGCGCAGGCGATCAGCTGCCCGGACACCTCGTCGATGGTCACGCAGCCCGGGTCCTCCGCGCCGAGCGTCCGGCACACGGGCTCCGCCGCGAAGACGCCGACGAGTCCCACGACGAGCCCGGACGTCAAAAGTCCGACCGAGAGGCCGAGACTCGTCGCGTGCGACGCGAGCGTTCGGACGAGAAGGGCGCCGAGAACCAGGCCGACGACGGAGCCCGCGGTGCCGGGCATCGCCGGAGAGAGACCGGATCCGAAGCCCGTCGCGACGAACGCCGCGAGCGGATGCGCCGCGAACGCGCGCCGGGCGTCGGACATTGACACCGGGTCGTGCCGGAGAGAAGATCCTTCGGTCCTCATCGCGTCCTGCGGCGTCCCCGGTCGAAGTCTATAATCGCGCGAAACGCGCGGAAGTTTTCTCGAGATCGAGAAAGGTGAGGACATGTCCAGCGTGAAACCCAGTGAGAAGTGGCGCGCCGTCGAGACGGCGCTCACGCAGATCGAGCGTCAGTTCGGCAAGGGCTCGATCATGCGTCTCGGCGAGCGGCCCGAGGTGGCCATCGCCGTCATCCCGACGGGATCCCTCGCCGTGGACGCCGCCCTCGGCATCGGCGGCATTCCCCGCGGCCGCGTGGTCGAGATCTTCGGGCCCGAGTCCTCGGGCAAGACGACGCTCTCGCTCCAGGTCATCGCCCAGGCTCAGAAGGCCGGCGGCCTCGCCGCGTTCATCGACGCCGAGCACGCGCTCGACTCGGAGTACGCGAAGAAGCTCGGCGTCGACACCGACAATCTCCTCGTCTCGCAGCCCGACAACGGCGAGCAGGCGCTCGAGATCGCGGAGATGCTCATCCGCTCGGGCGCGATCGACGTCATCGTCGTCGACTCGGTCGCCGCCCTGGTGCCGAAGGCGGAGATCGAGGGCGAGATGGGCGAGGCCCAGATGGGCCTGCAGGCCCGCCTGATGTCCCAGGCGCTGCGGAAGCTGACGGCCATCGTGTCGAAGTCCGGCACCAGCCTGATCTTCATCAACCAGATCCGCGAGAAGATCGGCGTCATGTTCGGCAATCCCGAGACGACGACCGGCGGCCGCGCGCTGAAGTTCTACTCGTCGATCCGCATCGACATCCGCCGCATCGCCTCCCTCAAGGACGGCGAGACGGTCGTCGGCTCGCGCACCAAGGTCAAGGTCGTCAAGAACAAGCTGGCGGCCCCGTTCCGCCAGGCGGAGTTCGACATCAACTACGGCGAGGGCATCTCGCGGTCCGGCGAGCTCATCGACATGGGGCTCGAGACGAAGCTCGTCGAGAAGTCCGGCGCGTGGATCTCCTACGGCGACCTGCGCATCGGCCAGGGCCGCGAGAACGCGAAGCAGTTCCTGCGCGACAACCCGGAGCTCGCCGGGGAGATCGAGAGGAAGCTGCGGCACCACCTCGGCCTCGCGACGGCCGAAGCCGGAGCCGCTCCCGCGTCCGTTCCGTCCGCCGTGGCCGAGGCCGTCAAGGAGAAGGAGAAGGCGCGGCGATAGAGTTTCGGCGTCGGAATCCGCCTCCCGGGATTCTGGAAGAACTCTTGCAATGATCCCGTTGCCCATGACGATGCGAGGAGCACCGCGCGCCCGCTCCCTGGCGGGCGCTTTTCTTATGCTCGCCCTCCCCTTCGCGCTGTCGGCCGAGAGGCTGCGCGTCGCGGCGGAGCGGCCCGACGGGTCCTGCCCGCCGGACGGCAAGCTGCCGGGCGTCGTCCGTCTCGGCGCTCCCTCGCCGGCCGGGCAGCCGGCGACATGCCTCTTCGTGGTGCGTCTCGAGACGCTCTCGGACGCCGACATCGACGCCGCCGTCGAGCGCCTCGCGTCGGTGCACGCGGCGACCGGGGCCGTGCTCGTCCTCCCCTCGACCGAGGACGCGGAGCGATTCTCCTACGCCGTCAAGCGTCTCGCTTCGATCTTCCGCTCGGGCTCCCCCGACGGCCAGGTCGCGCTCGACGTGCCGGGGCCGCCTCCGGGCACTCTCGAGGAGGACCTCGCCGCCTACGTCGACGCGCTCGTCGCGCGGCCGAACGCGTCGGCCTCGCCGGAGACCGCTTTCCGCACCTGGGTGCTCGCCCGGCCGTCCGCGTCGGCGAGCCCCACGACCGCGGTCATCGCATCGTTCGTGCGGGTGCCGCAGTCGGTCCTGGTCGCCGCCCTCGGCGACGAGCGTCCGCTGACCGCGCCCGAGATCGACACGCTGGCGCGGCTCCAGAACTACCTCACCGCCGACGCGTCGCGCGACCCGACTCCGACTCGCGTCGCGCGCAGGAACGGGTCGACCGTCACGGCCCTGCGGCTCTTCGACGCGAAGAAGTTCACGCCGATGCTGCTCCTCCCCGAGGATCCCGCGGGCGCCGTCTCGGTCGAGCTCTCGGGAGGCCCGTTTGCGACCGCCTCGGTCGAGAACCTCGCCTCCGGCGTCAAGCGCGACTTCGACCTGAAGGGCGCGCCGTCGCTGACCCTCGACCTCTCCCGCGGACCGCTCGCGGTCGTCCTCCAGCCGATGGCCCGAAAGGGCGGCGAGACGAAGGCCGCGGTCGAGGTCGGCGCCGTCCGCGGCCTGACGGCGGAGGAGATCGTGGCGCGGGAGCGCGCCTGGGACGCGGGGCAGCGCGAGAAGACGAAGGCCTACATCGCGCGGATGGACGCCTCGCTGCGCTTCCGGGTCGCGTCGCTGCCGGGCAGCCTCGAACTGACGATCCGCGGCCCCTACTTCTTCCAGGCGGGGAAGAACCCCGACTGGGCATGGCAGGAGTTCTACTTGAACGGCGTCAAGTGGAAGGGCAGGACCATCCCGAAGCTGCCGATCCTCCAGCCGGACAAGGTGACGACGCTGCCGCTCGACATCCGCCTTTCGGAGGAATACGACTACGAGCTCGTCGGCGAAACGCAGGCCGAGGGGCGCCCCGCCTACCGCGTGGACTTCCGGCCGAAGGCGGTCGGCGACAAGCCCATCTACCGGGGCACCGCCTGGATCGACCGGGAGACGTTCGCGCTGCTGCGCCGCGAATCGATCCAGCTGAACCTCAAGGGCGACACGCTTTCGAACGTCCAGACCGAGTTCTACCGGGAGGTGCCCGGCGCGCCCGGCGTGATCCTTCCGATCGAGATCCACGGCCAGCAGGTCTTCTCGACCGCGGGGCGGACGACCGCGATCGAGCGCAAGGTCACGATGACGGACATCGTGGTGAATCCGCCCGACTACGAGGCACGCCTCAAGCAGGAGTACGCGTCGCCCTCGCAGATGGTGCGCGACACCGACGATGGCCTGCGCTACCTCGAGCCGGACCCGGCTCATCCGGACGAGCGCGAGGTCTCGAACAAGCTGACGCGCGAGAGCCTGATCGGCGTCGCGGGAATCTTCTACGAGAGGGGCCTCGACTACCCGTTCCCGCTCATCGGGTTCCAGTACTTCAACTTCGATCTCTTTCACAAGAACAAGCAGCTCTCGGTCTTCTTCTTCGGCTCGGTCCTCTTCGCGAACTACACGGACCCCGCGTTCCTGGGCACCCACTTCGATCTCGGCGCGGACGTCTTCGGGGTCGCGTTCCCGTTCACGGAGACCGACTACCGCTTCGGCCAGGAGGTCAAGGCCGGCTCCGTGAAGCACTGGCCGGAGTACCTGTCGGTCAACTTCGGGCACCCGCTCGGCACTTACCTGAAGGCCTCGGCGTGGCTCTTCGGGCAGTACGACGGCTACAAGTCGACGAGCGACACCGCGCCGAATTTCGTCGTGCCGGTCTCGACGTTCACCCTCGGCGCCGGCCTGCGCCTGAACTGGAGCGAGGCCGGCTACAACTTCCAGGGCGAGGCCGACTATTACAGCCGGCAGGACTGGCAGCCCTGGGGCGATCCCAACCTCAACACGTACCTGCCGTCGCAGAAGGACTACTGGAAGTGGGACTTCGTGGCCCAGAAGGACTTCTACTTCGCGAACTTCCGGAAGCTCCTCGTGAAGGTGGAATACATGAGCGGCCAGGACCTCGACCGCTGGTCCCAGTGGGACTTCGGGCCGTTCTCGACGCACTCGATGACCGGCTTCCCGAGCGGCAGCGTGCTCGCCGACAAGGCGTGGCTGAGCAACATGTCCTACGGCCTCAACATCGAGAACGTCATCCGCTTCGAGATCGAGTACGACCAGGCGCTCGTCACGAACAGGTTCGCCGGCTACAACAACACGTACTTCTCGGGCGTCGGGATCACGAGCTCGTTCAACGGACCCTGGAACAACACCCGCATTCGCGCCGACGTCGGGTATCCCGTCGTCAACCACGGCGTGAAGGGCTTCACGATCAACGCCCAGGTTCTCAAGGTGTTCTGAGCGGCCGTTTTCGCTATATTGCGGGCCCGATGGCCGAGCCTTCCGTTTCCGCCGGTGCCTCTTCGTCCCCCGCCGACCTTTCCCCCGTGCGCCGCGCGCTGATCTCGGTCCACGACAAGGAAGGAATCGCGGAGTTCGCCAAGGCCCTCGCGGAAAATGGCGTCCGCCTCGTCTCGACCGGGGGCACCGCGGCTCACCTGAAGGAGGCAGGCGTCCCCGTGGCGCTCGTCGAGGAGATCACGGGCTTCCCCGAGATCCTCGGCGGGCGCGTGAAGACGCTCCATCCCCGGGTCTTCGGCGGTGTGCTCGCCGACGACTCGCGCGACGACCACGCGCGCGACATGAAGCAGGAGTCGATCGAGGCGTTCGACCTCGTCGTGGTCAACCTCTACCCGTTCGAGAAGACCGTCGCGGCGGGAAAGGCCCGCGGCGAGGTCATCGAGATGATCGACGTGGGAGGCCCGGCGATGATCCGGGCGGCCGCGAAGAACCACAAGCGGGTCGCCGTGATCGTCGATCCCGCCGACTACGCGTCGGTGCTCCAGGAGGTCCGGACGAGCGGCGGCACCTCGCTCGCCACCCGCGAGCGGCTGGCCGCACGGGCGTTCTCGCGCACCGCCGCCTACGACGCCGCCATCGCCGGCTACTTCGCCGCCGCCGCGCGCGAGCCGTACGGCTTCCCCGAGAACCTCGTGTTCGCGTTCGACCGGGTCGGCGCGCTCCGCTACGGCGAGAACCCGCACCAGCGGGCCGCGCTGTACGCGTTCCGGTCGGCGCCTCCCGACTCGCTCGTGCACTTCCAGATGCTCCAGGGCAAGGAGCTCTCCTTCAACAACCTGCTCGACCTCGACTCCGCGGTGGCGCTCGCCCGGGACTTCGAGGGACCCGCCGCCGTCATCGTCAAGCACAACAACCCGTGCGGCGTCGGCGTCGGCGAGACGCTCTCGGAGGCGTTCGGGCGGGCCTTCGCCTGCGACCCGCTCGCGGCGTTCGGAGGGATCATCGCGATCCGCGGGCCGGTGGACGGCGCCGTGGCATCGCTCGTGCTGCAGCACTTCGTCGAGGTCGTCGCGGCGGACGAGTTCAGCGAGGAGGCCCTCGCCTTCTTCGCGAAGAAGCCGAACATCCGTCTCCTGCGGCTCCCGGTCTCGCGCCATCCCGCGCCGGGCCTCGACTGGAAGCGGATCGAGGGCGGCCTGCTCCTGCAGGACTCCGACAGCGAGCCGGACCAGAGCGCGTCCTGGAAGCTCGCCTCCCAGCGCAAGCCCACCGCGGTCGAGCGGGCGGCGTGCGAGCTCGCATGGCGCGTGGCGCGCCGCGTCAAGTCGAACGCGATCGTGATCGCGAACGCGAGGCAGACGATCGGAATCGGCGCCGGCCAGATGAGCCGCGTCGACGCCTGCCGCCTGGCCGTGACCAAGCCGGTGCTCCCCATCGTCAACTGCGGCGCCGCCTCCGACGCGTTCTTCCCGTTCCGCGACGGCGTCGACATCCTCGCGGAGGCCGGTGTGACCGCGATCGTCGCGCCCGGCGGCTCGATCCGCGACCAGGAGATCGTCGCGGCGGCGGACGAGCGCGGCCTCGCCTTCCTGGTCGCACCGCGACGGCACTTCCGGCATTGAGGAGCGCGCGCCGGCCGCCGTTCCGGTTCCAGAGGGCGCCCGGAAGGGCGTTGCTGCTCGGGCTCGCCGCGGCGTCGCTCGCCGCCCGGAGCGCGGGACCCGCCGAGGCGATGGGACTCCTCGCGAAGGCGACGGCCGCGTACTCGACGGGCGCCGCCTTCGAGTCGCCGTTCACGCAGATCTACACGCCCGCGGGATTCTCGACGGCGCGCCGCGAGTCGGGCACCGTGTGGGTGCAGGCGCCGGAGCGCCTGCGCTTCGACTATGCGCCCGACGTCAAGGTGTTCACGTACGACGGCGGCGAGGGCCGCTTCTACTCCCCGGAGGACAAGCAGCTCACGGTGCACCGCCTCTCCCCCGACGAGCGCGCGCGCCTCCCGCTCGTGTTCCTGGAGCAGCCCGAATCGCTCGCCGCGAGGTACGAGATCTCGCTCGACCCCTCCGGCGCGGTCGTTCTGAAGCCCCGCGCCGCGGACTCCGAGCTCTCCTGGCTGAAGCTCGTGATCGCGGCGAGCGGACGGGTCGACGCGCTCTCCTACCAGGACACGTCGGGCAACCGGACCGAATTCCGATTCGACGCCTGGAAACCCGAAAAGGCGCGCCCCGCCGCGGACTACCGCGTCGAGGGACCGAAGGGCACCCGGACGGTCACGCAGTAAAGTCGGACTGCGGCCCTCAGTCATCGACCTCACCCCCGCCCTCTCCCGGAGGGAGAGGGAGTTGGCAGCCGGCCGTCGAATAGAATCCCCCCGAATGGCCCAGGAGTTTTCCTTCGACGTCGTGTCCAAGGTCGACCTGCAGGAGGTCTCCAACGCCGTCCAGCAGGCGGGCAAGGAGATCGGCACCCGGTTCGACTTCCGGGGGTCCAAGTCCTCGATCGACTGGAACGAGAAGGAGCTCGCCCTGACGCTGATCTCCGACGACGAGTCGAAGCTGAAGTCGGTCGTGGACATCCTCGAGACGCGGCTCGTCAAGCGGGGAATCGCCGTCAAGGCGCTCGACTACGGCAAGATCGAACCGGCGGCGGGCGCCACCGTGCGGCAGGTGGCCAAGGTGCAGCAGGGCATCCCCACGGAGAAGGCCAAGGAGATCGTCAAGGCGATCAAGGACCAGAAGCTGAAGGTGCAGGCCTCGATCCAGGCGGACCAGGTGCGGATCGCCGGGAGGTCGAAGGACGACCTCCAGACGGTGATGGCCCTCCTGCGCGGCCGCGACTTCGGCGTGCCGCTGCAGTTCACGAACTACCGATGACCGCCTCGCCCCTGCAGGACGTGCGCCTGAAGCGCGCCTACGATCTGATCTCCGACAAGCTCGCCCGGGTCGAGGAGGAGCTGCTGCTCCACTTCCGGTCCCCGATCCCGACCATCGACCGGATCGGCGCGTATCTCGCGCAGGGCGGCGGCAAGCGCATCCGCCCGGCGCTCCTGCTGCTCTCGTCCCGGCTCCTCGACTATCGCGGCGAGAAGGACGTGCGATACGCCGCCGTCATCGAGTTCATCCACACCGCGACGCTCGTCCACGACGACATCATCGACGAGGCGAGCCTGCGGCGCGGCCGCAAGTCGGCGAACGCGCGCTGGGGCAACAACCTCACCGTGCTCTTCGGCGACTACCTCTACACGATGTCGATGGGCATCGCGCTCGACGAGGGCGACCTCACGATCCTGAAGGTGCTCTCGGACACGACCCTCTCGATGATCGAGGGCGAGATCATCGGCATCGAGAAGGAAGGCGTCCTCCAGGTGACGAAGGAGGAGGCGCTCGAGATCACGCGCCGCAAGACCGCGGACCTCTTCGCCGCCGCGTGCCGGCTGCCGGCGCACTTCGCGCCGCGCGGCGACCTCGTCGCGGCGGAGCGGCTGGCGGAGTACGGCCGCTGCCTGGGCATGGCGTTCCAGCTGATCGACGACCTGCTCGACTACACGGGCAACGAGAAGGACGTCGGCAAGCCGGTCTTGAACGACCTGCGCGAGGGCAAGCTGACGATGCCGCTCCTGCTCGCGCTGCCGCGTGCCGGAGTCGCCGAGCGCGAGAAGGTCGCGACCGTGCTCAAGGAGCGCGAGTTCCGGTCGGTGCAGACCTCGGAGATTCTCTCGATCGTCGACCGTTACGACGGCATCCCGGAGACACGCGCGCTCGCGCGCGACTACGCGGGCGCCGCGCGCGTGGCGCTCGGAGCGTTTCCGGACTCCGCGGCCAGGGAAGGCCTTCTGCTCGCGACGGAATCGGTCATCGATCGGATTCGCTGAGTTCCGGCCCGGCCCTAATGATCATCGGAATTTTTCACTGTTTACCTTAATTTATTCGGGAGCACTTCGGCTCCCCTATAGCCATACAAAAGAAGGTTTGTTCATTCATTCTTCTAAATTTTTATTGCCAACCGACCAAAAAGGCGTACACTGTCTCCAGATGACAGTTTCCAACTCTTGGACGGTCCTCGCGGAAACCCTGAAAAATCTATCCCAACTCCTTCCTGGTCAGACGGATCCATCCGGCGAAGCGGATCTCTACTACCGGAGGGCCCGTCTCGCCGCGGCCGAGGAGCGGTTCGACGTCGCCCTGGTGTTCTGCGGCAAAGCGATCGAGGTCGCGCCACGCCACCTGGCCGCGCGCCTGCTCGCCGCGAAAATCCACGATAAGGGCTTGAACGACCTCGAGGCGGCGGTGGCGGGGTACAGGAAGGTGATCGCGCTCGCCGCCTACGACGGCTCGAACCCCCTCTGCGTCGCCGCGCGCGAGGCCCTCGACGCGCTGGTCCAGAAGGTCCAGGCGGCGATCCAGGTCTAGCGCCCGGCGGCGGGCCGCTCCGGGTATCCCCAGGGCGCCTGCGGCGGCCGTCCCCACACGATGGCCGGCCGTCCGGCTCCCGACTCGGCCTCGCGCGCGTCGCGGGTGACGCGCCATCCCGGACCCGAGGCCATCGCCGCCGAGTCGATGCCCTCCCCCTCGACCCAGAACAGGAGCCCGCCGATGCCGTCTTCGCTCGACGCCTCGAGGACGAGGCGGTTCCTTCCGGCGCGCAGGTGCGGCGCGAGGTCGACGATCGCGAGTACGTCGCCGGGCTTCTGACGCAGCTCCGCCACCCGCGCGCCGTCGACCCACAGCACCGCCTCGGGATCCGCGAAGACGAGCGCGCGCGCCGGCCCCGGCGCCGCGGCGAGATCGAAATCGCGAAACGCGTAGAAGTGGAGCGGCTGCGGCATCCGGCCCGCGCGCGCGTACCAGATCCACTCGGCCCGGCCCGTCGAGAGATGGCGGCGGTCCTCCACCCGGCGATGCCACGAGCTCGCCCCGGCGACCGTCGCGATCAGGAGGGCCAGGGCGAGGAGCGCGCGTCGCGCGGAACCGTGCGAAAACGGCGCGCGCGGGGCGGTTTCTTGACGCAAGTCGGAGCCGAGGATACTATCGCCGCTGATGATTGCATGACGGTCGTCGCCGTTATTCCTGCGCGTTACGCCTCCGTCCGATTCCCCGGTAAACCCCTCGCTCCCCTCGCCGGCCGCCCCATGGTCGCCCACGTCCTGGAGGCGGTGCGCGGCGCGAAGCGTGTGAGCCGGGTGATCGTGGCGACGGACGACGCCCGCATCGCGTCCTGCGTGCGCGAGGCGGGCGGCGAGGCCCTCATGACCTCGCCCGACGCGGCGAGCGGCACCGACCGGGTCGCGGAGGTCGCCCGCCGCGTGCCCGCCGACGCCTACTTGAACGTGCAGGGCGACGAGCCGCTCATGCCGGCGGCGAACGTGGACCGGGCGGTCGCCGCCCTGCTCGATGCACCGGGACGCACGCTCGCGACGCTCGCGTGTCCCATGCCGGCCGAGTCGGCCGCCGATCCCAACACGGTCAAGGTCGCGGTGGCCCGGGACGGGCGGGCGCTGTACTTCTCGCGCTCCCCGATCCCCTATTACCGTCAGGGGACGCCGGCCTATCGGAAGCACCTCGGGATCTACGCGTACCGGCCGGACACCCTGGCCGAGGTCGCGGCGCTGCCTCCCTCGCCGCTCGAGAGGGCGGAGTCCCTCGAGCAGCTCCGCTGGCTCGAGGCCGGACACACCATCTGGGTGGGCGAGGCGGCCGGGGACTCGATCGGGGTCGATACGCCGGCGGATCTGGCGGAGGCGGAGAAAAGGCTGACGGCGAAGGAGGCGGTCTCATGAGCACGAAGTACGTTTTCATCACCGGCGGCGTGGTCTCCTCGCTCGGCAAGGGCATCGCGGCCTCCTCGATCGGCGCGCTGCTCGAGGCGCGCGGGTTCTCGGTCGCGATGGCCAAGTTCGACCCGTACATCAACGTCGACCCGGGCACGATGTCGCCGTTCCAGCACGGCGAGGTGTACGTCACGGACGACGGCGCCGAGACCGACCTCGACCTCGGGCATTACGAGCGCTTCACTTCCATGACGGCGTCGCGCCTCAACAACACGACGGCCGGGCGCGTCTACGCGACCGTGATCGAGCGCGAGCGGCGCGGGGACTACCTGGGCAAGACGGTGCAGGTCATCCCCCACATCACCGACGAGATCAAGGAGTCGATCCGCAAGGTCGGCACCGACGCGGACGTCGTCCTCGTCGAGATCGGCGGGACCGTCGGCGACATCGAGTCGCTGCCCTTCCTCGAGGCGATCCGGCAATTCCGGCAGGAGGCCGGCCGGGGCAACGCGATCAACGTGCACCTGACCCTCGTCCCGTACATCAAGGCGTCCGACGAGCTGAAGACGAAGCCGACGCAGCACTCGGTCAAGGAGCTCCTCTCGATCGGAATCCAGCCGGACATTTTGCTCTGCCGGACGGACCGCGCTCTCCCCGACGACGTCAAGCGGAAGATCGCTCTCTTCTGCAACGTGCCGGTCGAGGCCGTCATCAACGCGAAGGACGTCCCCTCGATCTACGAGGTGCCGCTCCGGTTCGCGGCCGAGGGGCTGGACGAGATCCTGCTCGACCAGCTCTCGCTGCCCCATTACGACCGCGACCTCTCGAAGTGGGAGGCGCTGGTCAACCGCATCAAGAACCCCGCCGGCGAGGTCGACATCGCGATCGTCGGCAAGTACGTCGACTACGGCGACTCCTACAAGTCGCTGAACGAGGCGCTCGCGCACGGCGGCATCGCCAACAACGTGCGCGTGAAACTCCACTACATCGACTCGGAGACGCTCGAGGGCGATCAGTACCCCGAGGTCCTCTTCCGCGCCGACGCGATCCTCGTCCCCGGCGGGTTCGGACGCCGCGGCGTCGAGGGCATGATGCGGGCGATCCGTTATGCCCGCGAGAAGAAGGTCCCCTTCTTCGGAATCTGCCTGGGGCTGCAGACCGCCGTCATCGAGTACGCGCGCCACGTCGCCGGGCTCGCCGGCGCGAACTCGACCGAGTTCGACGAGGAGCCGGCGCACAAGGTCATCTACAAGCTGCGGGACCTGATCGGCGTCGAGGCCCTCGGCGGCACGATGCGGCTCGGCAAGTATCCGTGCGAGCTCGCGCCGGGCTCCTTCGCGGCCCGCGCGTACGGCGACAACCTGATCTGGGAGCGCCACCGGCACCGTTACGAGGTGAACCAGGAGTTCCTGCCGCGGCTGCGCGAGGCCGGGCTCTCGTTCACGGGCATGTCGCCGGACAAGAAGTTCGTCGAGATCATCGAGCTCCACGAGGACCACCCCTGGTTCCTCGGGTGCCAGTTCCATCCGGAGCTGAAGTCGAAGCCGTTCGCGTGTCACCCGCTCTTCAAGGACTTCATCCGCGCGGCGCGGGCGCATCGGGCGGCGACGGCGGGCGAGACCGCCGCGGCCGCCGCGGCGGCCGCCGTCGATCCCGGCGCCGAGGGGCTCGGCTGAGCCCGGGGCGAGCCGTCTCGATCGCTCCCGGGGTGATCGCGGGCGGAGGAGCTCCGCCCGTCTTCTTCGCGGGCCCCTGCGTGATCGAGTCGCGCGAGCACTCGCTGCGGATGGCCGAGCGGCTGAAGAAGATCGGCGAGGAGACCGGCGCGCGACTCGTCTTCAAGTCCTCCTACGACAAGGCCAACCGGTCGTCGAAGGATTCGTACCGCGGGCCGGGCCTCGAGGAGGGCCTGTCGATCCTCGCGGAGGTCAAGGCGAAGACCGGCCTGCCGGTGATCGCCGACGTGCACGAGCCCGGGCAGGCGGCGGCCGCCGCCGGGGTCCTCGACGTGCTCCAGATCCCGGCGTTCCTCTCGCGCCAGACGGACCTCGTCACGGCCATCGCCCGGACGGGCAAGGCCGTCAACGTGAAGAAGGGCCAGTTCATGGCCCCGGACGACATGGACCACGTGATCGAGAAGATCCGCGCCGAGGGCAACGAGAAGATCCTGCTGTGCGAGCGCGGCGCGAGCTTCGGCTACCACAACCTCGTCGTCGACATGCGCAGCTTCCCGATCATGGCGGCGTTCGGGTATCCGGTCGTGTACGACGTCACCCATTCCCTGCAGCTGCCGGGCGGGGGCAGGGAGACCGGCGGCCTGAAACAGTACGCCCCGTACCTCGCGCGGGCCGCCGCGGCCACGGGCAGCGTGGACGGGTTCTTCATGGAGGTCCACGACGACCCCGACCATGCCCTCTCGGACAGGACCACTCAGCTCGACGTGAAGACGATCCCGGTGCTCCTGCGCTCGATCCTCGAGCTCACGGCCGCGGCGCGGCGCCTCACCGGCTGAGCCGGAAAAGGAAGGGCCGCCCGGAGGCGGCCCGATGATGTTCGCGCTACCGCGCGAAGTTCACTTGCTCTTCTTCGTCGTCGCGGCCTTGTCGGCCTTGACTTCGACCGACGTGGCGGTGATCTTGTACTGCGCCGTGATCTTGGCGCCCACCTTGAGATCCCCGTTGACCTTCGTCGAGGCATCGCGCGCCATCTCGAAGCGCTCCTTGCCCTTCATGACGACGATCATGGAATCCGTGACCTCGACCACCTGCCCGGTCACCTGGTACTTGTCGGGGCTCGCGGCCGCGGCCGGCAACGACGACAGCAAGGAAGCCAGGGCGAGGCTCGCGGCGACCATCCTCGAGTGACGCATATGGAGAGTCCTCCTCTTTCGGGAATCTTACTGCCGCGGGAAGCCGGTCGAAGTCTTGTCGAAGGATCCCGACGGGCGGATCGCGATGAGCGGCTCGACGTCGAGGGCGTAGCCGGCCTCGACCCACGCCTCGAGGCCGCCCGCGAGCGGACGCACCAGCGTAAACCCCCTGTCCATCAGCATGCGAGCCACACGGGCCGCCGACGCCTCGTTCGGTCAGGTGCAGTAGAGAACGATCTCCCGGTCGCGCGGCAGGTCCCTCAGCGCGTCGTCGATGTGATCGACGTCGAAGACGGCGGCTCCCTGGATCCGCCTCGGGTCGAGCGAGCGGCCCTTGACGGTCCGCACGTCGAGCACGATCGGGCTCTTGCCCTCGTCCATGAGGCGGCGCAGGTCGTCGACGGAAATCCGCGCCATGCGGAGGACCTTGTAGAAGCGCCGCCGCTGCCACCACTTGACGGCGATGAAGGCCACGAGCCCCGCCCCGAGCAGGGCGAACGCCGCGCTCCCGAACGAGGCGAGGTACGCTAGCGCGCGGTCGATGGCCCGGTGGAAGATCAGCCCGGCCACGACGCCCGCCCCCGCCCAGAGCAGCGCGCCGCCGCCGTCGTAGAGCAGAAACTCGTCGATGCCCGCCCCCGTCGCGCCGGCCATCGGCGGAGCGACGGTCGAGAAGCCGGGAATGAACTTGGCCACCAGCAGCGACGGCATCCCCCAGCGCTCGAAGACGGACTCCGTCTGGCGCACGCACGAGTCGGGCGACAGCGAGATGCGGCACAGCGTTTTCAGGACGCGTTGCCCCTGCGACCGGCCGAGCAGGAACCAGACGCTGTCCGCGATGAGCGACGCGACGATCGCCACGAGCAGGACCTGCCAGGCGGAGAGGTCCCGGTCGAGCGACAACGCGCCGGCGACGATGAGCACCGGAATGGCCGGAATCGGAGCGCCGAGCTGCTCGAGCAGCACGACGACGAACACGAGCGGCAGGCCGTACGTCAGGACGGCGTTGGTGAGGGCGCTCGGCATGGAAAACGATCATAAGGGAAACAGAACGACGGCCGGGTCCGGGGGTCTGGTTAATATTAGGTCCGCCATGACTCTCGACACCGCGCGGCGCGTCCTCGAGATCGAGGCGGACTCGGTCCGCCGCCAGATCGACAATCTCGGTCCGGGATTCCTCGCCGCCGTCGAAGCGATCGAGACCACGAAGGGCCGCCTCTGTCTGACGGGGATCGGCAAGTCGGGGCTGATCGCCGAGAAGATCGCCGCGACGCTCGCCTCGACGGGCACGCCCGCCTACTTCCTCCACGCCGGCGAGGCCAGCCACGGCGACCTCGGCATGCTCATGCCCGGCGACGTCGTGCTGGCGCTCTCCTACTCCGGCGAGACGCCCGAGGTGGTCCGGCTGCTCGAGTTCGCCCGGAAGCGGGAGATCCGCACCGTCGCGATGACGGGCGTCCCGGAATCCCCGGTCGCGCGGGCTGCCGACGTGTGCCTCTCGGTCGCGATCCCGCGCGAGGCCTGCCCGCTCAACATGGCGCCGACCGCCTCGACGACGGCGATGCTGGCCATGGGGGACGCGCTCGCGATGTCCCTCTCGACGCAGCGCGGCTTCCGGCCCGAGGACTTCGCGCTGCTCCATCCGGCCGGAAGCCTCGGCCGCCGGTTCCTCAAGGTGCGGGATCTGATGCGCACCGGCGACCGGATCCCCCGCGTGGCGACCGGGGCCCCGATGACCGAGGCGATCCACGAGATGTCGCGCAAGATGATGGGCGTGACGGCGGTGGTCGAGGACGGCGAGCGCCTCTTCGGTGTGATCTCGGACGGCGACCTGCGGCGCCTGCTCGAGCGCGATGCAAGCGAGCTCCAGAAGACCGCCGGCGCCTGCGCGCGGAGGGGGGCGAAGACGATCGCGTCCGACGAGTTCGCCGCGGCGGCCCTCGACGTGATGCGCTCGCAGAAGATCACGTCGCTCTTCATCGTGGAGGGCGGGAGGCTGTCGGGCGCGCTCCACATGCACGACCTCCTGTCGGCCGGCCTGTGACGCGGCGCCGCATCCGCGCCCTCTTCCTGGACGTCGACGGCGTGCTGACCGACGGCCGGATCTATCTCGACGGGACGGGGCGCGAGCTCAAGGTCTTCAACACGAAGGACGGCCACGGCATGCGCAAGGCCGCGGCCGCGGGGATCGCGGTCTGCTGGATCTCCGGCCGCTCCTCCCCCGCCACGGCGCGCCGGGCGAAGGAGCTCGGCGTTCCCCACTGCCTTCAGGGTGTCCGGGACAAGGGAGTCGTCATCGCCCGGCTGGCGCGAAGGCTCGGCGTCTCGCGCGCCGAAATCGCGGCGATGGGGGACGACGAGCCGGACATCCCCTTGTTCGACGCCGCCGGCCTCTCCGCCTGCCCGGCCGACGCGGCTCCCGGCGCCCGCCGGGCCGCCTCCCTCGTGACCCGGGCCCCCGGCGGCGGCGGCGCCGTCCGGGAGTTCATCGAGATCATCCTGAAACGGAACGGGCAGGCGGGAGTGGTGACGAGGCGTCCCGCCTAGGTCCGTCTAGGCGGCGGGCTCCTTCTTCCGGAACATCCACGCCACGGCGATCCCCATCAGGTAGAGGCCGATCATCGGCAGCGCGAAGACGCACTGCGTCGCGATGTCCGGCGTCGGCGTGATGACCGCCGCGATGATGAAGATGATCAGAACGGCGTACTTGAACTTCGCGAGGAGCCAGCGCTCCGAGACGATTCCGAGCCGCGCGAGGAAGAAGACGAGCAGCGGCATCTCGAAGCAGAGGCCGAGCCCGAGGATCAGCTTCGTGCACATCGAGACGTACTCGTTGATCGTGATCACGGCGTGGAAGGGCTTGCCGATGCCGATCAGGAAATTCACGACCAGCGGGAACGCCTCGTAGTAGGCGAAGGCGCAGCCGGAGAGAAAGAACACGACGCCGAAGAAGACGAACGGAAAGACCCACCTCTTCTCGCGGCGGTAGAGCGCGGGCGAGATGAAGAGCCAGAGCTGCCACAAGAGGATCGGCGACGCGAGGAGCGTTCCGGCGAGGAGCGCCACCCGGAAGTACATGAGGAAGGGCTCGGTCAGCGTGGTGTACGAGAGGTCCTGGCCGGGCGGCAGCACCCGCCGGATCGGCCGGGCGAGGAACTCGAAGATCTCGGGTGCCCACGCCCACGCGGCCAGGAACGTCACGAAGACCGTGATGAGCGAGACGATCAGCCGCTTCCGGAGCTCTTCGAGATGCTCGAAGAACCCCATCCGGGGAAGCTCGTCCTCCTCCCCCGGCGGACGCTGGCCTCTCCCCTCGAGGAGCTCGCGCGGATTGAAGGTCAAGCGGGACGAATCGGCGCGCCCGGCTCCGTCCTCGGCACCGTCGGCTCCGCAGCCGCCTCGGCCGGCGGCGGGGGCGGGACCGGCTGAAGACTCCGGCGGACCTCGCCGACCTGCTCCTTGACGTCGGCGGCTTCCTTCTTGCCCTGCTCGATCTCGTCCTCGATCGTCTTCTTCAGGTCCTCGGAGGCCTTCTTGAATTCCGCCAGACCGCGTCCGAGCGACTTGCCGAGCTCGGGGAGCTTCTTCGGCCCGAAGACGAGGAGGGCCACGACAAAAATCAGAATCAATTCGGGCATTCCAACGGAACCAAACATGTTTTCCCCCCGGAATGACGATTTTACGACGCCAGCCCGATCCCCGGCGAGACTTTCCCGAATCGCCATGCCAGAATGAGCCTTCTCGAGGGGGTTTCCTTGAACCGACCTAAATCCCGCTTCCTCTTCGCGCTCGCCCTCATTGCGGGCGCCACGCTCGCCGGCGGCGCCTTCGCCGGCAAGCTGCACGCCACGCCGGAGCGGGAGGCCCCGTCTCTGGACGAATACGCCGACATCCTGACGACCCTGTCCGACTGGGCGCCCGAGCCGATTCCGCCGGACAAGATCGTGTACGCCTCGATCCACGGCATGCTCGGCCGTCTCGACCCGCACACGGCGTTCCTCGAGCCGGACGAGTTCTCGGCGATGAAGGAGAAGCAGCACGGCTCCTTCTACGGGCTGGGCATCCAGATCCAGAAGCGGATGGGCAAGATCACGGTCATCTCGCCGATGGAGGGCACGCCGGCCTACCGGATGGGCGTCCGGGCGGGCGACATCATCACCCACATCGGCGACGAGGAGCTGAAGGACGACGTCTCGACCGAGGACGTCGTGCGCAAGCTCCGGGGCCCCAAGGGAACGGCGGTGACGATCCGGCTTCGGCGCGTCGGCTTCCCCGAGCCGATCGTCATGACGATCACCCGCGCCGAGATCCCGACGAAGTCCGTGCGCTACGCGTTCATGCTCGAGCCGGGCGTCGGCTACATCATGCTCTCGGACTTCACCCACACCTCCTCGAAGGAGCTCTACGAGGCGATCGAGAAGCTGCGCAAGCAGGGCATGAACAAGCTCCTGTTCGACCTGCGCGGCAACCCGGGCGGCGTGCTCGAGCAGGCGGTCGACGTCACCGACGTGTTCGTGCCGAAGGGCGACATGGTCGTGTACACGAAGGGCCGCACCGCGTCCTCGGCGCAGGAGTACTACGCGCCCGGCGACGGGCCGCACATCGATCTGCCTCTGGTCGTCCTCGTCAACCGCGGGTCCGCCTCCGCCTCGGAAATCGTGGCGGGCGCCATCCAGGACCACGATCGCGGCCTCATCGTCGGCCAGCGCACGTGGGGCAAGGGCCTGGTGCAGAGCGTCTACACGCTGTCGTACGGCGCGGGCCTCGCCCTGACGACGGCCCGCTACTACACGCCGTCGGGACGCTGGATCCAGCGGGACTACACCGATCTCCTCGCCTACGTGAACCCCGGCGATCCCGACTCCGTCGCGGGCGCCCAGACGGGCGACGAGGCCCCGCACGGCGAGAGCGCCGTTTTCTACACGGACGCCGGCCGCATCGTGTACGCGCAGGGTGGCATCACGCCGGACGTCATCGTCAAGAACGACCGCGACTCGAAGCTGCTGCAGCAGCTGCTCGCGCGCTACGCCTTCTTCAACTTCGCCGTCGACTGGCTCGCGCGTCACCCGAACGCCTCGGCCGACCTCGAGATCACGCCGGAGATCAGACAGGAGTTCTTCCAGTTCGTCGAGAACTCCGCCAAGTACTCGACGGCGGCCGACCTCCAGAAGGCGTACGACGAGGACCCGAACCGCGCGCTGGTCGATCTCGCGATCCGGATCGAGATCGAGAACGCCAAGTTCGGACCCGAGGCGGGGCGGAGGGCGTTCGCGAGCGGCGACCCGCAGATCCAGAAGGCGCTGACCCTCTTCGGCGAGGCCTCGCGCGTCGCGAGCCTGCCCAAGAAGAAGCGCGAGATGGCGGTGAAGGCCGGCGGCTAGAACCCCTCTCCCGCCGGGAGAGGGGCTGGGGGTGGGGCGCGCGCCCGCCATCCTTGCGTTTACCGCAACTCGACCATCCCTCTCGGCCCCTCGAGCACCGCGATCAGGGCCGGCCGATCCCCCCTGGTGACCGGCAGGTCGACTCCGATCGCCCGCAGCAGCGAGGCGACGCCCGCGGGGTAGGGGTGCTCGGCCCGGAGCGCCAGCAGCGACACGCCGGTCGGCGCGCTCCGCGCCGGGTGCGCCGAGGCGCCCCAGTCGATGAAGAATGGGACGATCCCGTCGGCGGTCGTCACGTGCGGATCCGTGAAGCGCCAGGCAAGGGGGGATCCGTCGGCCCGACGCCGCTGGCCGTCCTCGACGGGTCCGAGCCGGGCGCCGGCGGCCCGGGCGCGCTCGCCGATGGTCTCGAGATCCCCCGTCCGCATCGCCCAGCGGGTCAGCCGGGGATCCGTCAGGCCCTCGAGTCCGAACCATAGTGGCCGGCCGGGCGCCGGCTGGCCGGGATCGGGACCCAGGATTTCAAGGTAGGACGACGGACCCAGGCCCAGCAGCGCGTTGCGCGTCCCTTCGCCGATGTGCCGCCCCCCCTCGACGGCCCGGACGCCCAGGCTCGCCTCCAGCGCATCCACGGTCGATTCGAGATCCGGGGTTGCGTAGACCAGATGATCGAGCTCGGGCCTGTTCACGGCCGGAGCGTAAGGCCTTTTCTGCGATTCACCGTCAGAGGACGCCCCGCCGACGTTCCGTCCCGAAAACAAAATGCCCCGCCTTTCGGCGGGGCGATGGTTTCTCGGGGATGACCCCGGGTCTTTCGATCAGTGCGTCGAGACGTTGTTGTTGACCACTGCCTTCCGGCGCCCGATCTCGGTGCGGTGCCCGCCGTGGTCGATGACGTACACGACGATGTCGTGCTGCGTGTTCGAGAGCTGCGTCGTGTCGAGGATGAACGAGAAGCCGACGTTCGCGGAGCGGACGCGCGAGTCCATCGGCGGGACGTCGGGCCGGTAGAGACCGTACGTCGCGTTGCCGACCACCTGACCGTCCACGTCCACCTGGACCGTCTGAACGCCCTGCAGGTCGTACGCCCAGCCGAACACCTGGTACGCGTTGCCGCTGATCTGCTCCATGTTGACCGGCTTGTCGATGAAGCCGAACGACGGCTGATCCGCCGAGCCCGTGGCGGACTGGTCGCAAAGGATGTCCACCGACATGGCGCCGAACTGGGTGACGGTCGACGTATCGTCGCCCGCGCGGATCGCGATCGTGTGCTTGCCCGGAGTCGTGAAGCCGACGGGGACCGGGTTCGCCGGATTGGTCGTGGGCAGGTAGATGGCGATCTCGTTCGACAGGTCGTTCGTGTTGTGCGCCAGGAAGATCGTGAAGTTGAACCCGGCGTTGTCGGCGTTCACGTAGCCGGGATACAGCTGCGCGATGTCCGGACGGTTGATGCCATAGCAGTCCATCAGCGTCGCGCCCTGCTGGACGCAATCCGTGCGGCTGTTCGACACGATCTGTCCGTCGAGGAGGAGCTCGACGTAGGCGACCTGGCCCTGGTCGAGGCGCGCGCCGACGTCGAGGGCCCAGCCCTCGATGAAGTTGGGAACGAACAGCGGCGCGCCGCACAGCTCCGGCGTGCACGGCGAGGGATACCCGTCGCTGCCGCTGGTGAAATTCGTGCACAGGAGCGACGCCTTGTCGAGCGGGAAGTCGATGTCGCCGAACGGCGCGAGGTTCGCCGCGTTGTTGATCACCTGGATCGTCCGGTCGCCGATGTCGCGGCCCAGACCCTGATCGTCCCACGCCCACACCGAGAGGATGTGGATGCCGTTGACGAGCGCGGTCGTGTCGATGTTCGCCTGGAAGCCCGAGTTCAGCGAGCCGGGGACGTCGGGAAACGCGGCGGCAACGTCGGCGCGCGGATATCCGTACAGGGCCGTCGACGGCGAGCCGCTGCCGACCGATCCCGCGACCTCCTGGCCATCGATCAGGATGTCGACGTGGTTGACGGACACGTCGTCGAGCGCCCAGCCGAACACGGGAAACGAGCCGTTCGCCCCGGTCAGGCCGACGGGGCTCGGGATGTCGACGTACCCGAACGGCGCCTGGTTGACCGTGTTGTCCACGACGACGTCGACGCTCGCGACGATCGTCTGGGCCTGCGACGCCGACTCCGTCACGCGGATCGCGACGTTGTGCGGCCCGTTGGCGTAGTTGCCGGCGAGGAAGGACGTGATGAAGCCGGGTTGCGCGGTCGGGCTGCCGGCGTAGGTCGGGAACATCAGAAGCACGTCGATGCGCGGCAGGTAGAGCTGCGCGCTGTTGACCGCCGCGCCGTCGACGAGCACCTCGACGCTCTGCACGGCGTTCATGTCGAGCACGAAGCCGGAGACGCGCACCACGCCCGAAACCGTCTGCCCCTCGGTCGGGCTGTCGATCGCCCCGATCGGCTGCGCCACGGCGCCGGCGGCGAGCACCAACGACACGGCCCCGACGAGCGCTAGAATCCGGAGCGCCTTCCTCTCCATGCGCTTTCCTCCCGAAAATTTAAGAAAAGAATGTGGAAATTGGGCCCAAAAGTCAAGCGTCACCGAGTCTTCGCCTCATTTTTTTAGGCAAAAGGCCTCTACCGTTGTTAAATACTGGCCAGTGCATTTCCTGCTCGAAAGGCGCGTTCCCGCAAAACGGGCGGACGCGACGGGCGCGAGCCTTTCGCGGGTGACGCCGGTCACGCGATGAAGCGCCTCCTGCACTCCCGCCGTTTCCAGGCGATTGCCTCCGGCGTCCTGGCCATCGGCCTGTTCGCGTTCTTTCTCTCCCGGGTCCCCCTCTCCGAGATCGGGGCCCGCATCGCCGCCGCCTCGCCGGGCTGGCTCGCGGCGAGCATCGCCATCTCGGTCGCCACGTTCGCCCTGAGGGCCCTCCGGTGGGTCTGGATCCTCCGGCCGATCGGCGCGGTCCCCTTTTTCCCCGCGTTCCGGGCGACCGCGGTCGGCTTCGCGGCCAATGCCGTTCTGCCCGCGCGAGCGGGCGAGGTCCTCCGGCCGGCGATGCTCGCCCGCGAGCGGGGGCTCCCCTTCGCGGCCCTGCTCGCATCGATCGTGTTCGAGCGCATCCTCGACGCGCTCTCCCAGCTCTGCTTCCTCGGGTTCGCCCTCACGTTCGGGCCCGCTTCGGGCGCCGCCCTCTCGACCGGGCGCCTGCGCTGGGCCGTGGCCGGAGTGGCGGCCGTGGCGGTCGCGACCGCGCTCTTCGCCGTGTTCTGGCGGGCGGCGACCGAGCGCTTCCTCGACCGTCTCTTCGCCGTGCTGCCCGAGCGCCTGCGCCCCGCCGCCCGGCGGGTGGCGAGCACGTTCCTCGACGGGTTCGCGTCGCTGCGGACTCCGGGCCTCGCCGGGCTCGTCGGCGGCGCCTCGATCTTCCTGTGGTTCGTCATCAACGTCCAGATCTACTGCGTGATGCGAGCGTTCGGCCTCGACCTGCCCCTCTCGGCCGCGTACGTCGTGACCAGCGCGGCCGTCCTCGGTCTCGTGGTGCCGACGCCGGGAGGCGTCGGGGGCTATCACGCGGCCGTGCAGTTCGCCCTGACCAATCTGTTCGGTGTGCCCCTCGCCGTCGCCACGGGCGTCGCCCTGATCGCGCACGCGGTCTCGTTCGCGCCGATCTCGCTGATCGGCTTCACGCTCTTCGCGGCGAGCCCGCTCCGCCGGAGCGGCCTCCAGACGCTCGCGAGCGGGCCGGAGCCGGGCCGGGTTCCCCCCGAAGTCGGGTAAGCTTCGACTCGATGAAGTGCCCCTTCTGCGCGGCCGTGGACGACCGCGTGGTGGACTCGCGCGAGAGCCGGGAGGGCGAGGTCATCCGCCGCCGCCGGGAGTGCTCCTCCTGCGGCCGCCGGTTCACCTCCTACGAGACCATCGAGGAGATCCCCTACATGGTCGTCAAGAACGATGGCCGGCGGGAGCGCTTCGACCGCAACAAGCTCCGGACCGGGCTCGCCAAGGCCTGCGAGAAGCGGCCGGTGCCCCCCGTCGAGCTCGACCGGATCGTCGACGAAGTCGAGTCCGTTCTTCACGATTCGGAGGAGCGCGAGATCGCGACCTCCCGCGTCGGCGCGATCGTGATGGAGCGACTCCGGGAGCTCGACAAGGTCGCCTACGTGCGCTTCGCCTCGGTCTACCGGAAGTTCGAGGACGTGGACGAGTTCCTGCACGAGCTGAAGAACCTGATCGGGCGCGGGGAAAAGGTGCCGTCGTGAGGCGAAGCCCCACGACGGCATCCCGAGCGCAGCGAGGGATCCCTTCCTCGTCGAGCCCGGGATCCCTCGTCACTGCGCTCCTCCGGATGACAGGCTGACAATGGTGAAGCGCGCCGCTGCCCGGTTCTACGGGCCGATCGTCGAGCTCTCCCGTCTCCAGAGCGAGCTGAACCGCCTCTTCGCGGCCTTCGTCGAATCGAACGACCGCGGCGCGGCGCCGGCATCGTCCTGGGACCCGAACGTGGACGTCGTGGACGACGGCGAGTCGATTCGGATCCTCGTCGAGCTTCCGGGCGTCGACGCGTCCGACGTTCGCGTCTCGATCCGCGGCAAGGTCGTGATGGTGCGCGGCACGAAGAAGGGCCGAATTCGCGCCAAGGAAGGCATGCGCTTCTTCTGCATGGAGCGCTACTTCGGCGCGTTCATGAAGTCGATTTCCCTGCCCCGCCCGGTCAACTCGCACCACGCGCGGACGCAGATGAAGGACGGGATCCTCGAAATCCTCCTCCCCCGCGTTCCCGACATGCGGGAGAAGGAGATCGAGATTCCCGTTCGCGCCGAGCCCGAGGAGTAGAGGACCGGATGGCGGAGCTCGAAGAAAAAGAACTCGCCGCGGCGGATCGCGAAGGCGACCTGCCGATCCCCGACATCCTCGCGGTTCTCCCGCTGAAGGACGTCGTGGTGTTCCCGTACATCATCCTGCCGCTGTCGGTGTCCCGTGAGAAGTCGATCAACGCGGTCGACGCGGCGCTGGCCGAGCAGCGGATCATCATGCTCGTCGCGCAGAAGGACGGGCAGAACGACACCCCGCGTCCCGACGACCTCTACACGGTGGGAACGGTCGCGGCCATCATGCGCATGCTGAAGCTGCCGGACGGACGCATCCGCCTGCTCGTCCAGGGCCTCTCCCGGGCGCGCATCGACTCGGTGCTCGCCGAGGAGCCGTACATCAAGGCGAAGATCACGCGGCTCGAGGAGGCGTCCACGCCCGAGGAGCTTCCGCCGGAGCACGAGGCCCTCCTCCGCAGCGTGAAGCAGAACCTCGAGAAGTCGGTCTCGCTCGGCAAGAACATCTCCCCCGAGGTCATGGTGATCGCCGGCAACCTGGACGATCCCGCCCGCCTGGCCGACCTCGCCGCCTCGAACCTCGACCTGAAGCTCGAGGACGCCCAGAAGATCCTGGAGTCGACCGACCCGATGGAGCGCCTGCGAATCGTCAACGAGAGCCTGACGAAGGAGATCACGGTCCTGACGATGCAGCAGGAGATCTCGACGCAGGCGCGCGGCGAGATGGACAAGTCGCAGCGCGAGTACTACCTGCGGCAGCAGCTGCGCGCGATCCAGCAGGAGCTCGGCGAGGGCGAGGAGATCTCGGAGGAGCTCGAGGGATACCGCCGCATCATCGCCGAGAAGAAGGTCCCGCAGGAGGCGGCGACCGAGATCGAGAAGCAGATCAAGCGTCTCGAGCGGAGCCACCCCGACTCCGCCGAGACGGCGATCATCCGCACCTACCTCGACTGGATGACGGGTCTTCCCTGGAGTCAGGTCTCGGAGGACTCCAAGGACATCGATCGCGCGCGGCGGATTCTCGACGAGGACCACTACGACATCGAGCGCGTCAAGGAGCGCATCCTCGAGTTCCTCGCGGTCCACGCGCTCAAGCAGAGCCTGAAGGGCCCGATCCTGTGTTTCGTCGGCCCGCCGGGCGTCGGGAAGACGTCGCTCGGCCGCTCGATCGCCCGCGCGCTCGACCGCAAGTTCGTGCGGCTGTCCCTCGGCGGCGTGCGGGACGAGGCGGAGGTCCGCGGCCACCGCCGCACCTACGTCGGCGCGATGCCGGGACGCATCATCCAGGGCATCCACCAGGCCGGCACCTCGAATCCGGTCTTCATGCTCGACGAGATCGACAAGATCGGCGCGGACTACCGCGGCGACCCCTCGGCCGCTCTCCTCGAGGTGCTCGATCCCGAGCAGAACTACTCGTTCCGCGATCACTATCTCTCGGTGCCGTACGACCTCTCGAAGGTGCTCTTCATCGCCACCGCGAACGTGCTCGATCCGATCCAGCCGGCGTTCCTCGACCGCATGGAGGTCATCCGGCTGTCCGGCTACACGCTCGAGGAGAAGAAGGCGATCGCCCGCCGCCATCTCATCCCCAAGCAGATGGAGGAGAACGGCATCACGGAGGCGAACGTCGAGTTCACGGACAGCGGCATCCAGAAGGTGATCGAGGCGTACACGCGCGAGGCCGGGCTGCGCAACCTCGAGCGGGAGATCGGCGCGCTCTGCCGCAAGGTCGCGGTGTCCGTGGCCAAGGGCAAGCAGCGCCGCTACCGAATCTCGGGCGCTTCGGTCGAGAAGATGCTCGGCCCGGTCAAGCACTTCCGCGACGAGCTCCTGAAGAGGGACGAGGTCGGCGTCGCGACCGGTCTCGCGTGGACGTCGGTCGGGGGCGACATCCTGTTCGTCGAGGCGCTCGCCGTCCGCGGCAAGGGCGGGCTGCGTCTGACCGGCCAGCTCGGCGACGTCATGAAGGAGTCGGCGCAGGCCGCGATGTCGTACGCGCGCGCCCACGCGTCCGATCTCCAGATTCCGACCGATTTCTTCGAGAGCCGCGACGTCCACGTCCACGTTCCCGAGGGGGCGATTCCCAAGGACGGGCCGTCCGCCGGCATCACGATCGCGACCGCGATGATCTCGGCGTTCACGCAGCGCCGCGTGCGGCGCGACGTCGCGATGACGGGCGAGATCACCCTGCGCGGCGAGGTCCTCCCGATCGGCGGCGTGAAGGAGAAAGTGCTCGCCGCCCGCGCCGCGCGAATCACGACGGTCGTCCTGCCGCGCCTCAACCGGCGCGACGTCGCGCAGATCTCGGCGCGGATCCTGCACGGCATCACCTTCCGGTACGTCGACAGCATGGACGAGGTCCTCGCGATCGCGCTCCTCCCGGCGGACGCTCCTCCCGCGGCGGAGCCGCCCGCCGACGGGAAGGCCGCGGCGCCTCCGCCCCGCGAGATCTCCGTCGCCGCCCCGGGCCGCCGCCGCTCTCCTCCCGCGCCCCGCGCGTGAGCTCCGAGGACCGCTTCGTCGAGGCGCTCGGCGCCCTGCTTTCCGACGGGCCGCCCCTCGTCCTGGGTCCCGGCGACGACGCCGCCATCCTCGCGCGCGAGGCGGGACTCCTCGCGGCTACGACGGACATGCTGGTCGAGGGTGTGGATTTCCTTCCGGGCGAGGACCCCGAGCGGCTCGGGCGGCGCGCGGTCGCGGTCAACCTCTCGGACCTCGCCGCGATGGGCGCGCGGCCGGAATTCTTCCTTCTCGCGATCGGCTTCGAGAGCCGCCGAGGTCCGGACTACCCGCTCGCGGTCGCCAGGGGCGCGATCGCGCGCGGCGCCGACTTCGGGGCGCGTCTCGCGGGCGGCGACCTGTCGGACGCGCCGCAGACCGTGATCACCGTGGCGCTCTGGGGGCGCCCCGCCGGCGAGCCCCTGCGCCGGAAGGGCGCCGCGCCCGGCGACCTCGTCTACGTCTCGGGCCACCCCGGCGAAGCCGCGGGGGGCCTTCGCCTCGCGCGCCGCCTCGAGGCGTTCGCGGAGCACGGCTCGTTGCCGACGCCGCACTTTCCGGAGCTCCCGCTCGAAGCCGAGCGGCGCCTCCTCGCGGCCTACCGCGACCCGGCGCCGCGGATCGGGCTCGGGATCGCGCTGGCGGAGGAGCGTCTCGCGAGCGCCGCGATCGACGTCTCGGACGGCATGGGTCTGGACGCCGCGCGTCTCGCGCGGGCGAGCGGCGTTCGAGTGGTCTTCGAGCGCGAGCTGCTGCCCCTCTCGACGACGCTGCGCGAGCTCGCCGCGACGGAGGACCTCGATCCCCTGGCGCTCTTCCTCTCCGGCGGCGACGACTACGAGCTCCTCTTCACCGTTCCTCCCGCCGCCGCGCCGCGTCTGGAAGAGCGCGCCTCCCGCCTCGACGTTCCCGTCACGCGCATCGGCCGCGTGGAGGAGGGCTCGGGCGCGGTGCTCGCCGACGGCGGGGCCCGGATCGACGTCTCGACGCTCGGTCACGATCATTTCGCGGAGGCGCGGCGGTGACCGGCGAGCCCCCGTCCACCGGCGACACGGCCGAGCGGCGGCGCTGCCGGTCGCTCAAGCGGCGGCGCCTGCGCCTGCTGCTCGATCTGATGGGGCGCGTGGACCGGCCGGAGCGGGTCGCGGCCGCGCTCGCGCTCGGCGTCGGCGTGGGGCTCTCGCCGTTCATCGGTTTCCACTTCATCCTCGCCGTGGTGCTCGCGTGGCTCTTCCGTCTCCACAAGCTCGACACCGTCATCGGCTCCTTCGCCGGCAATCCCTGGACGCTGCCGCCGGTCTACGCGGCCGGCTACCGGCTGGGACGCATCCTCCTCGGCTATCCCCCCGTGCGCGTGCCGCCGCTCAAGTGGGAGCGGATCCTGCACCACGACTTCTGGGTCGCCTTTCGCGGTCCCGGCTTCTCGCCGCGCCTCGCCTCCTTTCTCGTGGGCACGACGATCCTCGCGCTCGTGGCCGCGTTCGTGACGTACTTCTTCGCGCGCAGTTTCCTGAGGCTCTATCACCGGCGCCACCCGCGCGTGGCCGAGCGTGCGGCGCGGCGCCGCAGGCACGCGCTCCATCCGCCCCCCGCGGAGATCGAGGTCCGGCCGGACGAACGCGTGCACTGACCCGTCGCGGCGAGGAGACGCCGCGAAAAGATGCGGCCCCTCGGGGTCTCACCGCGCGTTCGTTTCTTCCAGCTCCCGGCGCTTCGCCAGCGCCGGGGCGTAGCGCGGCGACAAACGCAGCGCCTCGCGGACCTGGGCGAGCGCGTCCCCTCCTCGGCCCTCGCCCGCGAGCCAGTCGGCGAACCCCAGGCGCGCCGGGAGCGACCCGGGCTCGATCGCCAACGCCCGCCGCCAGGCGAAGAGGGCGTTCGGCCGCCGCTCGGCCGAGAGCGCGAGCGCCATGCGATACGCGAGCGGCAGGGACTGGGGATTGTGGCGAAGCCCTCGGCGGTAGTTCTCCACGGCGCCGGCCCGGTCGCCGCGATCCTCCCGAACGAGGCCGAGACCGAAGAAGCCGTTCTCGTAGGTCGAGACGATCTCGAGGGACCTCGCGTACGACTTCTCGGCCGCGTCGAGGTCCCCGAGAAGGCGCTCCATGCGCCCTTTCCCCGCCCAGGCGTCCCAGTAGCCGGGGTAGATCTCGGTGGCGCGCGCGTAGTGCTTCAGGGCGAGCCTCGGCCGCCCGACGTCGGCCGACATGTACGCGAAGTCGTAGTGCGCCTTCGCGCTGCCCGGGGAGACGCGCACGAGGTTCGTGAAGAGGGACTCGTCGCCGGTCCAGACGGGATTGCGCACGATGGTCCGCGCCGCGAACAGCAGGACGACCCCGCCGAGCGCGGCAGCGCGGTGCGGGGAGAGGACGCCTCTCACGCCGGCGAACCACGCGCCCGCGATCACGCAGAATCCCGCCGACGGCAGGTACGCGAGCCGCTCGCCGAAGACCGTGCCCGTGGGAAAGAGCAGGTTCCCGGTCGGCAGGAACGCGACGCCGAGGAAGAGGAACCCGAGCGCCGAAGGCGAGCGCCCGCGGAGCCGCGCGAGCGACGCCGCGGTCAGGGCGAGAACGAGCGCCAGCGCCGCCCAGAAGAGCGCGTCGCGCGGCGAGAGGCGGGCGATCGACCAGGCGGACTCGTCCGCCGACAGGCGCAGCGGCAGCGCCATGCGCCCGAGGTAGCGGAGCAGGATGGCGCAGGCGTTGGCGGCGCGCGGCCCCGGCCGCATCGGAGCGAGCGGATTCTCCAGCTCGAAGATGCCGGTGGACGCCGCTCCGAGGGCGCCGCCGAGCACGGCCGCCCTCAGGCGCAAGACGCCCCAGAGCACGGCGGCGGCGCCGGCGAGGAAGGGCAGCCCGGCGCGGGTCGCCGCGGCGAGCCGCCGGCCCGGAGGGCCCTCGCCGCGAAAGGCGAGGAGGAGGACGAGGAGCGCCGGGCCGACGGCGGCGCTCTCCTTCGTCAGGCAGGCGAGCGCGTAGAGCAGGAGCGCGAGCCCGGTCCGAAGGACCCATCCCCGACCGCGTTCCGCGGCCCGCAGGGCGAGGAGCAGCGCCGCCAGAAGCAGCGCCGCCGACAGGGTCTCTCCGCGGCCGACGACGCTCGTGACGGCCTCGACGTGGATCGGCAGCACCGCGAAGAGGAGCGCCGCCGCGAACGATGCGGGCGGCGGCAGCCCGACCCGGAGGAGGAGCGTCGCCAGCAGGAGGGTCGCGGCGAGGTGCAGGAGCACGTTCACCGCGTGGTACGGGACGACGGAGCCGCCGAGCGCCCACCACTGCAGGGCGTACGAGAGGAGCAGGACCGGCCGGTAGGCGGTGCCCGTCCCCGGGCGGCCGCCGAAGTATTGTGTCGTGAAGAGCTCGAGGACCCGCTCGGGCGCGCGGAGGCGGAAGTTGTCTCGGACGATCGCCTTGTCGTCGTAGGCGAAGGCGCCGGTCAGGCCGTTGGCGTACGACAGCAGGCACGCGCCCGAGAGGAGGAGCGCGGCCGGCAGCCGCAGGCGCGGCGGTTTCACTTGATCTGGTAGAGGTCGTTTCGGATGCGGCAGCCCGTCGGCGTCATCGCCAGGCCGCCGTCCGCCGTCTCCTTCAGCGAGCGCGGCATCGCCTCGCCGATGCGCACCATCGCCTCGACCACCTCGTCCATCGGGATGACGCTGCGCACGCCCGCGAGGGCCGTCTGGGCGCCGGCGAGCGCGAGCATCGCCGTGAAGCCGTTGCGCACGACGCAGGGCACCTCGACGAGCCCCGCGACGGGATCGCAGGCGAGGCCGAGCGTGTTCTGGAGCGTCAGCGCCGCGGCGTGCACGCAGGTCTCGGAGTCGCCGCCGAGCAGGAACGCGAGTCCGCCCGCCGCCATCGCGGCGCCGACGCCCTGCTCGGCCTGGCAGCCGCCGGCGGCGCCGGACAGCTCCGCCCGGGCGGCGACGAGCGCCCCGAAGCCGCCCGCCACCACGAGGCCACGCACCGTGGCGGCGTCGTCGATTCCGCGCTCCTCGGAGAGCGCGAGCAGCGTCCCCGGAACCATGCCGGCGGCGCCGGCCGTCGGCGCCGCGACGATCACGCCCATGCGCGAGTTCTCCTCGAGGACGGCGATCGAGTACGCGATCGCCTTCGCCACGAGGTGCCCGCCCGCGATGTCGCCGCCGCGCGTGAATTCGATCACCCTCTTCGCGTCCCCGCCGACGAGCCCCGAGAACGACTTGCCGCCGGCGAGCCCGCGGCGGACCGAGTCCTTCATCACCGCCCACCGCTCGAGGAACGTCTGCCGGAGGCGCTCCGCCGGAACCTCGCGCTCGGCCGCCTCCTCGTCGAGGAAGATTTCGTCGAGCGGCCGCGTCCCCTCGCGCGCGAGCTCGATCAGATCCGCGAACGTCTGGAGGCGGGCCATGAGGTCTCCTTCGCCTACGTGATGGGCGCGCCGCCGGCGACGCGGTCGAGCACGTGAACACGGTGCACGCCCGGCATCTGCCGGAGCGCCGCGACGTCCTCGTGCGGCAGGGGCGCGTCGAGGTCGATGCGCATGAACGCCTGGTCGCCCTTGCCGCGGCGCAGGACCTCCATGGACGCGATGTTGATGCCCCGGCGTCCGATGATCTCCGAGGCGCGCATCACCATGCCGGGGCGGTCCTCGTAGAAGAGCAGGATGCACGGGTCCCGCGCGGTGAGCGAGACCGGGAATCCGTCCACCTCGCGGATCTCGATCATGCCGCCGCCGATCGAGGCGCCCAGGATCGAGATCGAGCGCGTCCGACCCCTCAGGTGGATCGCGACGCTGTTCGGGTGGGCCTCCGGGCCCATGTTCTTCGGCTTGAACGTGAACGCGATGCCCCGCGCGCGCGCCAGGTCGAGCGCGTCCTTGATGCGCTCGTCGTCCACCTCCATGCCGAGCGCGCCCGCGACGAGCGCACGGTCCGTCCCGTGGCCGCGCATCGTCTTCGCGAACGCCGAATGGAGCTCGAAGCGCGCCTCGACGGGATCTTCCTCGAGGAGTGCGAGCGCCACGTGCGAGAGACGGCACGCCCCCGCGGTGTGGGAGGAGGACGGCCCGACCATCACCGGACCGACGATGTCGAGCAGCGAAATCACGGGACGGTGAGTATAGGTCGCGCCGTGACGGGGGACCGGCGGCGAGCTACGACCGGCGGCTCGCGTCCACCTTCAGCTCCTTGATCAGGTAGAGCAGCGCCTGGCGCGACAGGCCCAGGTCCCGGGCCGCACGCGACCGGTTGCCGCCGCTGCGCTCGAGCGCGTCGGCGATGAGATCCCGGCGGTGGGCGTCGACGCTCGCGCGGTAGTCGCCGCGCGGCGCCCCGGAGCGCCGGGCGCCCCGCACCGGCTCGGGCAGGAGCTCCGGACCGATGGGTCCGCCGCCGTCCGCCAGGGCCGCGGCCTGCGCAATCGCGTTCTCGAGCTCGCGCACGTTGCCGGGCCACGGGTACTCGACGATGGCCGCGGCCGCCTCGGGAGAAAGGCGCAGCGGTCCGCGCCCGTACTCGCGGCCGAAGCGCTCGAGGAAGTGCCGGGCGAGGAGAAGGGCGTCGCGGCCGCGTTCGCGGAGCGGCGGCAGGCGCAGGCAGGCGACGTGCAGCCGGTAGAAGAGGTCCTCCCGGAAGCGGCCGGCCTCGACCTCGCGCTCGAGCTCGCGGGACGTCGCCGACACGATGCGGACGTCCACGTGCCGCGCGCGGTTCTCGCCGACGCGCCGCACCTCGCGCTCCTGCAGCGTCCGGAGCAGCTTCGACTGCAGCGCCGGGGGAAGGTCGCCGATCTCGTCGAAGAAGACGGTGCCGCCGTGCGCCTCCTCGAGGAGGCCCTTCCGGTCCCGGTCCGCTCCGCTGAACGCGCCGCGGGCGTGGCCGAACAGCTCGCTCTCCGCGAGCGCCGCCGGGATCGCCGGGACGTTGACCGCGACGAAGGCGCCGCCGGCGCGCGGGGACAGCCGATGGACCGCGCGCGCGACGGCCTCCTTGCCCGAACCCGACTCGCCGAGGACGAGCACGGTCACGGCCTGCGGCGCGAACCGGGCGAGGCGGCGGTACGGGTCCTCCATCGAGACGTCTCCCGTCACGAGGCCGAGGCGGCGCCAGCCCTCCGCGAAATCGGAGGCCGCGGGCGCCGGCAGCGCCACGCGGTGCAGCAGGCTCTCGAGCATCAGCGCCACCGCGGCGGCCGTGTCCTCGGGAACGTTGGGACGGAGCCCGAGCTCGAACCGCGCCGCGCCCGCCTCGAGCGGCCTCCACCGCTCCTCGCCGGCCGCGCCGCCGCCCGCGTCGAGACGCAGGAGCTCGCGGCCGCCGGGCTCGCGCAGGGTCAGGCCGCATAGCCCGAGGAGCGGCAGCGCGCGCTCGGCTCCCGTGCCGTCGCCGGCGAGCACGCCCGCGACCGCGCCGCGCAGCGTGCGGAGGGCGGCGTCGGATGGTCCCGCCGAGGGCCGCGCGCCGCGGACGAGGGCGGCGAGGGGGCTCGCGCCGGCGACGTCGAACGCCACGGCGGCGCGTTCCCGCAGATCCGCCGGCACCCGCTCGCCGCCGAACATCCCGCACCAGCGAGCGACCGTCTCCGCCGCTCCCGCCGGGTCGTCCTCGAACCGGCGCTCGACCGCATCGGCCATGGCCGCCGAGGGTCCCGCGGCGCCTTCGCCCGCGATCTCCGCCAGCCGCTCCCGCGCGAGCCGGTCGGTGTCGCAGCGGTCCGGCGGATCCTGCGCGGCCGTTTCCCAGGCGCGGCGGGCGCCCTCGCGCTCGCCCTGGTAGGCCGCGCGGTCGCCCTCCTCGAGCCACAGCTCGCCGGTCTCGAGCCGATCGCCGAGCGATTCCGCCAGGGCGCGGGCCGCGGCGTTGTCGCGACGAGCGGCCTCGAGATCGCCGCGGCGCAGCGCGAGACGGGCGCGATGATGCAGCGCAACGAGGCGCCGCCGCTCGTCGCCCGAGCGGACGGCCTCCGCGTGCTCCGCGGCGATCTCCGCGGCCGCCGTTTCGAAATCACATCGGTCGAGCAGGAGCTCGATGCGGTTGCCGCGGGCGAGCCGGGCGAGGTCCTCGCGTCCGGCCGCGGCGGCGTTGCCGAGCGCGTCCGTCAGCGCGCGTTCGCTGCCGGCGCGGTCGCCGGCGTGGTAGCGCGTCGCGGCGAGGTCGATCGAGAGCGCCGCCCGCTCGGCGGCGTCGTCGGCGACGGCGAGCGCCTCCTCGAAGCGCAGCGCGGCGCGCGGGAAGTCGCGGCGGTCGAGGAGCCCCCGCGCCTCCTGCGCGAGGAACCGGATCCCGAGGCGGTCGTCGCCCGACCCGAGCGCGGAGCCGCGCCACTCCGCATAGATCCGGTCCTCCTCCGCGAACCGGCCGGCGAGCGCGTAAACGTGCGCGCGCGTCAGCGCGAGGTCGAGACGCTCCCCGAGCGCCAGCCGCTCGGACGCGCCCTCGGCCTCGTCGAGGAGCGCGAGCGCGCAGTCGGTGCGCCCCTCGCGCGCGAGGCCTTCGGCGCCCAGCCGCAGGGCGCGCACGGTTTCCGAGGCGGGCGCGGCCGGATGATCGCGCCGCCACGCTGCGGCGCGACGGGCCGCGGCCGCGTGCTCGCCGAGGCGGACGCCCAGCTCGGCCGCGCGGAGCTGACTCCTCCGGCGCTCCTCCTCGGAGGCCGCCGGATGGCGGACGAGACGATCGAGCCGCCGTCGCGCCTCGGCGGTGAGGCCGCCCGCCGCCTCCCGCTCGGCCTCGAGCCGCTCGAGCCACGGCACGATGCGGCCGGCGGTCCGCGCCGAGAGCGCGGCGGAGAGCGAGAACCACGCTTCCGGCGCGGCGTCGCCGGCGGCGATCCACGCGCGCGCGAGCTCGAGGGCGCGGTCGACTTCGTCGTCCTCGAGCGCCGCCGCGATCCGATCGGCGGGCCCGGCGGCCGCCGCGGGACGCCGCTCCGGCGAGAGATCCGCCCTCTTGCGGGACGGGGGCGCGAGCGGCAGGGGCGCCTGGCCCGTGGGATCCGTGGCGAACCGCGCGAACCCCGCGGAGGCCAGAAACTCGGCGGCCCTCTCGCGGCCTTCGGCGGCCGTGCGGGGCGCGGCTTCCGAGAGCCACTCGAAGAATCGGACGGAGGCCGACACCGTGCCGAACGGCAGCCACAGCGACCGCCGCCACGCGTCCGGTCCGTCCGGAGGCTTCTCCGTCGACGGCACCTCCACGACCTCGACGGCGTTGCCCAGCCGCAGCACCGCCGCCGCGAACGCCCGCGTCGACAGAGAGTCCCAGCCCTCCTTCGCCGCCGCGATCCACGTCGAATGCGAAGCGCCGGCGGCGAGCTCGCGAAGACGGCGAGCCGCCTCCGCCGCGCTCGACGGAGGCGGCTCGAGGCCGAGCGCCGATCCGGGCTCGAGCGGCGAGCCGTCGAGGCCGAAGAGCCGCGCGCGGGATCCGCGGAGGGCCGCGCGGGCGACCGCGAGCCACCCGCGGCCGCGGGGCGAGCGCAGCGCGCCGGACGCGACGCCGAGGCA
>DAHUXD010000016.1 GCA_027307335.1 Acidobacteriota bacterium | reverse complement strand
GGGAACCGGGAAAGAAGAAGAACTGGTTTTTCCGGGGGTTCAACGCGGTGTACGAGCCGCTGGAGAAGCGGTACGTGCGGGTGATCCGGTTCATGGTGGAGCGCAGCCACCGCATGGCCGCCATCGCCCTCGTCCTGATCGGCCTCGCGATCTGGGGTCTGACCCGCGTCCCGACCGGCTTCATCCCCACCGAGGACCAGGGCTACGCCATGGTCACCGTGCAGCTCCCCGACGGCGCGTCTCTCGAGCGGACCCAGCGGGTGATGGACGCGGTCGCGGACGTCTGCCGCCGGAATCCGGCGATCGAGCGGACGATCATGATCGGCGGCGTCTCGCCGCTCGACAACAACGCCTCGCTCGCCAATGCCGGCATCGTCTACCTGATGTTCAAGGACTGGAGCCTCCGCAAGAAAGGCGAGGACCTCCGTTCGATCTACGCGGATCTCGCCGCGCGCCTCGAGAGCTATCCCGACGCGCGGACGATGGTGCTCGTGCCGCCGCCGATCCAGGGCCTCGGACTCTCCGGCGGCTTCCAGATGCAGCTCGAGCTGACCGACGGCAGCTTCGACTTCGCGCGCCTCCAGGCCGCCGCCGACGCGGTGGTCGCCGAGGCCCGGCGCGACCCCGCGATCCGACTCGCGCTGACGCCGCTGCGCGCCTCCGTCCCGCAGATCACGATCCACGTCGAGAAGACCCAGGCGAGCACCTTCGGGCTGAACGTCTCCGACGTCTACAGCACCGTCCAGGCGTACCTCGGGTCGAGCTTCGTCAACCAGTTCACGCTCTTCGGCCACCAGTACATGGTCTACGCGCAGGCGGACGCGCCCTTCCGCCGCCAGACGGACAACATCGACGGGTACTTCATCCGGACGAACGCCGGGACCATGGTCCCCCTCGGCACCGTGGCGCGCCTCGAACGCGCGCAGGGACCGTCGCTGATCACGCTCTACAACCTGTATCCCTCGGCCACGATCAACGGAGCGGCCAACGAGAAGTTCAGCTCGGGGCAGGCGATCCAGGCGATGGAGGCGATCGCGAAGCGGACGCTGCCGCCGGGCATGTCGTACGAGTGGACCGCGATGTCGTACCAGGAGAAGCTCGTCGGGAGCTCGACCTACTTCATCTTCGCGCTCGCGATCCTCCTCGTCTTCTTCGTCCTGGCGGGCCAGTACGAGAGCTGGGTGACCCCGGCGGCGGTCATCCTCGGCGTGCCCCTCGCCCTCTTCGGCACCGTCAGCGCGCTGCTCGGCCTCGGCGTCGCGAACAACCTGTACGTGCAGATCGGGCTGGTCCTCCTGATCGCGCTGTCCGCGAAGAACGCGATCCTCATCGTCGAGATGGCACTCGAGGGACGCGCGGCGGGCCAGTCGCTCGTCGAGGCGACCGTCCACGCGTCGGAGGTGCGCTTCCGGCCGATCGTCATGACGTCGTTCACGTTCATCCTCGGCGTGCTGCCGCTCCTGACCACCAGCGGCGCGGGAGCCTCCGCGCGGAAGTCGCTCGGCCTCGCGGTCGCGAGCGGAATGCTCGCGTCGACCTGCCTCGCAGTGCTCTTCGTGCCCGCTTTCTTCGTCGTGATCCGCGGCTGGTCGGAGCGGCGGAGCGCAACGAGTCCCGCGGGTCAGGTCCTCGAGTCTTCGCCGCCCGGCCCGGCACTCTGAGGCTCGATGAGCGCCTCGTAGATCGGTCGGCCGCCCAGGGCGCGTGCCGTGACGTCGGCGGTGATCGCAGCGACGAGGGCCATCAGCCCCGCCGGAAGGCAGCCGGTCATCTCGATCACGAGGGCGACGCCCGTCAGGGGAGCGCGGACGGTGGCGGCGAGAAGAGCCGCCATGCCGGCGATCGACCAGAGGACGATCGAGAAGCCATGGGCCGGCGCGAGCTTCGCGCCGGCCACCACCGCCAGAAGCCCGGCGCACACACCCAGCGCGAGCTGCGGCGCGAAGATCCCGCCGGGCACGCCGGTGGCGTAGCTCGCGTCGAAGAGAACGAATCGTCCGACGAGGAGGAGCGCGAGCAGTCCCGCGGCCGGGGCCGCCGCGACCAGCCGCACCGCCAGCTCCTCGCCGCCGCCGGTGAAGGGCGGCGCGATCCAAGCCAGCGCGCCGATGCCCGCGCCGACGACGAGCGCGAGCGGCAGTGCGCCGCCCCTTCGCGCGACGGACCGCGACCAGCCGATCGACGCCACGAGCGCGGCGTTGAAGGCGAGGCCGAGGACGGCCACGAGCATCGAGAACGGAACGACGAGCCCGAGCTCGAGCGCGCTCGGGCTCCGGGCCGGCGGGAGCGGCAGCAGCGGCGAAGGTCCGGCCAGGGCGATCCCGACGAGGACCGCCGTGATCGTCGCGAGAGAGACCGCACGGATCGACCGCCGCGTCGGCGGGAACTCGCGCCGGAGCTCTTCGAGGGCGAACAGGATGCCGGCGAGCGGGGCGCGAAACGCCACGGCGAGACCGGCCGCCGCTCCCGCGCCGAGGAGGATGTGGAGTCGCTCGCGAGGCGCGCGCGAGCGCTCGGCGACCGCGGAGGCGATGGCGGTGCCCATGTGGATCGTGGGTCCCTCGCGCCCGAGAAGCAGTCCGGACGAGAGCGAGAGCAGGCCGCCGAAGAACTTCACCGGGAGAACACGGCGCCAGCGGATCGGCGGAAGCGAGCCCGCGAGGATGCCCTCCACCTCCTGGATCCCGCTGCCCGCGGATTCGCGGGCAACCCGGCGGGTCAACGCGGCGCTGACTCCGACGAGGATGGCGCCCCCGAGGGCTCCCGCCGCCCATCCCGGTATGCCGCGCGTGTCCGCGGCTCCGAGTATCTCGCCGAAGATTTCGTAACCGCGCCTGGCCGCCTCCCGGAAGGCCGTTCCGACGAGGCCGACCAGCACGCCGACGACGATCGCGGACGGGGCCTCGCCGATCCGTTCCCGGGGCTCCACGTTCAGAAGCTATAGCCGATCGAGAGGACGGGTCCCCAGTCGTTCTTCGCCTGGCCGGTGGAGGGATCCTTGTTGTCGAAGTCGTCGAAGATCGAGAGCGTCAGGTAGAAGTCGCGGGCGATCTCCCGTTTGACGCTGCCGTTGAAGTTCAAACGCACGCGGCCGCTCTGCGTCAGGTAGGGGATGACCGCGAGGCTGGCCCCGATGGTGATCTTCGGGAAATCGTAGGTGAAGTGCGAGTATTGCGCCACGAGAATGGCCGCGAGATCGTTGGCGCTCGTCCCCGAGACCGGGTCCTCGTGCATGCCGAGGAGGCCGGCGGCGCCCGTCAGCCGGCTCTGGTTCGTGTCGATGATGTCCCGGCCATAGCCGGCGCCGAGCGAGTAGCGCCAGTCGAGGCCGAGCTGGATGTTGCGGTCGATGCCGCCGAAGCCGACCACCAGCCAGCGGTCCTTCAGGAACTTCTCGTACTGCATGAGGTAGCTCGCGCGCTGGTTGGACGGCACGTTCGACTGGCTCGTGAAGAAGACCGAGAGGCTGACGGCGAGCTCGAAGCTCGGGCGCCGGAATTCGGCATCGCCGTTGAGCGTGAACTGCACGAAGTCGTTCGCCTGCGTGTAGTTGAAGCCGAGGTTGACGGAGCCCTGCCAGCGCCTCCAGAACGACTCGTACATCGGCGAGATGCGCACGACCGACATGAAGTCGAGGTCTTCGGTCTCGGCCTCGGAAACGACGCGGAGCCTGCCGGGGGGATCCGAAGGCGCGAGCTTGCCGTAGTGCGTGAAGCCGTCCGCCGTCTCGATCTCGAAGTCCTTGACCGACTGGATGCTGACGATCTTGTTCCACTTGACCGCGATGTCGGACGCGATGTCGGTCTTCACCTGGAGCCGTCCGGCATCGTACGAGCGGATCTCGCACGTGACGCGGTCGCCGTTGAAGAGCACGATCAGGTCGGTCTTCTGGGCGAGGGCGGGAGAGGCGGCGAGGAGACACACTGCGGCCCTCGACAGCGCCGTGCGAATCCTCATTGACGCGATTCTACGGCCTCGGTCGTGAAAGTCGGGCGATAGAATTCGAAGCCAGATCGTGCCGCTTTCCGTCGGTTCCAAGCTGGGTCCCTACGAGATCCTGTCGCTTCTCGGCGCCGGGGGGATGGGCGAGGTGTACAAGGCGCGCGACACGCGGCTCGAGCGGACCGTCGCCGTGAAGGTCCTCCCCGCGCACACGGCCGCTTCGCCCGAGGCGCGGCAGCGGTTCGAGCGCGAGGCGCGCACGATCTCGCAGCTCTCGCATCCGCACATCTGTGCGCTCTTCGACGTCGGCCGCGAGGGCGACGTCGAATACCTCGTCATGGAGCTGCTCGAGGGCGAGACGCTCTCGGATCGCCTCGCGAAGGGGCCGCTGCCGCGCGAGCAGACGCTCCGCTTCGGCGAGCAGATCGCCGACGCGCTCGACAAGGCGCACCGCCAGGGCGTCGTGCACCGCGACCTGAAGCCGGCCAACGTGATGCTGACGAAGACGGGCGTGAAGCTGCTCGACTTCGGCCTGGCCAAGGGCATGGCCGCCTCGGATTCCCGAGCGGGGAGCGTGACGTCGCTCCCGACCCAACAGCAGCAGAAGGGCCTGACTCAGGAGGGCGCGATCCTCGGCACGTTCCAGTACATGGCGCCCGAACAGCTCGAGGGCAAGGAGTCCGATGCCCGCACGGACATCCACGCGCTGGGCGCGGTGCTCTACGAGATGGCGACGGGATGCAAGGCCTTCGCGGCGGCGAGCCAGGCCTCGCTGATCACGGCGATCATGTCCGCGGATCCGCCGTCCATCTCCTCGCTCCAGCCGATGGCGCCCGCGGCCCTCGACCGGATCGTGAGGACCTGCCTCGCCAAGGACCCGGAGGAGCGCTGGCAGAGCGCGGCCGACGTGCGGCGCGAGCTGCGGTGGATCGCGGAGGGCTCGGCGGACGGGGGGCCGAGCATGGGTGCCGGCGCCTCGCGGCCGCATGGCCGGCTCCGGGAACGGTTGGCCTGGGCGCTCGCGGTTCTGGCCGCCATCGTCGCCGCGGCTTCCCTGTGGCGTCCCAGCGCAGCTTCGAGCGTACCCGAGCTCGTCCGGTTCACGATCCCTCCTCCGCCGCAAAGGCAGTACGCAAGGTGGGTCAGTCTCTCTCCCGACGGCCGCCGGATCCTGTCCGTCCTGAGGGACAAGACGGGTGTCGCGCTCTGGGTCCGACCCCTCGACGCGTTGGCGATGCGGCGTCTGCCTGGCACGGATGGAGCTCGCTACGGGTTCTGGTCGCCCGACGGCCGCGAGGTCGCCTTCTTCGCGGACGGCAAGCTCAAGAGGACGAGCGCAGACGGCGGGCCGGTGAGGACGATTTGCGAGAGCGGAAGCGGTTTCGGCGGCAGCTGGGGCAGTGACGGCACCATCCTGTTCACGCCCGAGTTCGGCTCGCCGATCGTCGCCGTCCCGGCCTCGGGTGGCGCTCCGAGGCCTGTCACGACGCTCGACGCCGCGCGGGGCGAGGTCGCTCACTTCTTCCCGGACTTTCTGCCGGAAGGGCGGCACTTCGTCTTCGTCGCGCGGCATCTCGATCCCGAAAAGACGGAGGTCCGTCTCGGGTCGCTCGACGACAAGAGTTCGGTGGCACTCTTCCGTTCGGACACGGCTGCGCTCTACGCCGATCCCGGATACCTGCTGTTCGCCAAGGACAACGCGGTGTTTGCGTGGCGCTTCGACCCGATCCGCCGGCGTTTGTCCGGAGACGCCGTGCCCGCCTTCGAGGGCGTGCATTACGGCACCGAGGAGAACCGCCTCGCCGCCTCTGCCGCGGCCGGCCGGTTCGCCTACCTTCCGTGGCCCCAGCGGCGGCGGCTCGTGTGGGTCGATCGTCGTGGCCGCGAGCTCGGGACGCTCGGCGAGGTGGCCTGCTACGAGGACGTCCGCCTTTCCGCCGACGGCCGCCGCGCCGCCGTGTCTCGACGCGACCCCGACCACGGTCAGAACCTGGATGTGTGGGTTCTCGACGCCACGCGGGGCACTTCGTCGCGGGTCACTTCCGAGCGCAGCGACGAGTTCCTGCCGGCCTGGTTCCCCGACGGAGAGCGCCTCGTGTTCGTGTCGGACCGCGGCGGCTCGGGCTTCTACGATCTCTACGAGGTCCCGGCCGCAGGCGGCTCGGCGAAGTCGCTGCTCACCACGAAGCAGGACAAGACAGTCCCGAGCCTCTCGTCGGACGGCCGGAGTCTGCTTTTCAACGTCGCCGAGGGTGTGCGTTACACGCGCCAGATTCTCACGTTGCCCGAAGGCGGTGCTCCGAACCGAGCGCAAGGCCCCTCCCGATTCAACGAAGGCCACCCGGAGATCTCACCGGACGGGCGGTGGGTCGCGTTCAACTCCGACGAATCGGGCAGCTCCGAGGTCTACGTCGAGCCGGTCTCCGGCGGGCCCAAGCGCGTGGTATCAGTGGGGGGCGGACAAGCGCCGATCTGGCGCAAGGACGGCAAGGAGCTCTTCTACCTCTCTTCCGACGGAGACCTGATGGCCGCCGCGGCAATGTTCCAGGCGGACGGGGTCTCGTTCGGCGAGCCCCAGCGCCTTTTCGCGGCCGACATCGGAGGAGATCCGGGTGCGGAGTGGTTTCGCCGCTCCTACGACGCCGCTCCTGACGGCGAGCGGTTTCTCATCGTGCGGCGCTCGCCAGACGCAGAACCGGAAGACGCCGTCGTCGTCCTGAACTGGACCAGGGTGCTCGCCGCAAGAGAGCCGCAATGACGTTGTCGGCGGGGAGCCGCCTCGGTCCGTACGAGATCCTCTCGCCGCTGGGCGCGGGCGGCATGGGAGAGGTGTACCGGGCGAGGGATTCGCGGCTCGGTCGCGAGGTCGCGCTGAAGGTGCTGCCCGAGTCGCTGGCGCAGGACCGCGATCGCCTCTCCCGGTTCGAGCGGGAGGCGCGCGCGGCCTCGGCGCTGAATCATCCGAACATCGTGACGATCCACGACGTCGGCCGCGAGGAGGAGACGGCCTACCTCGCCATGGAGCTCGTGGACGGCAAGACGCTGCGGGACCTCTGCGTGTCCGGCCCGATGCCGCTGCGCCGGATCCTCCCGGTCGCCGCGCAGATCGCCGACGGGCTCGCCAAGGCGCATGCCGCCGGCATCATGCACCGGGATCTGAAACCCGAAAACGTGATGGTCTCGAAGGACGGGTTCGTGAAGATCCTCGACTTCGGGCTGGCCAAGCTCGTCGAGCCGGAGTCGGGAGCCGCTTCGGTGATGCCGACCATGACCGAGGGGGAGACACGCCCGGGGACCGTGATGGGGACCGTCAGCTACATGTCGCCGGAGCAGGCGTCCGGCGAGCCGCTCGACTTCCGGTCGGACCAGTTCTCTTTCGGCTCGATCCTGTACGAGATGGCGACCGGCCAGAAAGCGTTTCAGAAGAAGACGGCGGCCGAGACGATGTCGGCGATCATCCGGGACGATCCGGAGCCGGTGGGGAAGCTCCGCCCGGAGCTGCCGCTTTCGCTGCGCTGGATGCTCGAGCGGTGTCTGGCCAAGGAGCCTGAGGAGCGCTATGCCTCGACGCGGGACCTCGCGCGGGACCTCGCGAGCGTCCGCGACCACATCTCGGAGGTCTCGAGCGGCGCCGAGGCCGCGCTCGCGTCCACGCCGAAGGCGCGCCGCCGCGTGCCGGTCCTCGCCGTCGGTGTCGTGCTCGTTGCCGCGGCGGCGGGCGTCGCCGGGTGGCTTCTTCGGGGGCGCCTCGTCGCACCGCCCCCGACCCCGCGTTTCACTCGGCTGACCTTCCGGCAGGGCCCGGTGAGCAATGCCCGTTTCACGCCGGACGGGCAAGCGGTCGTCTACGGCGCGCGATGGAACGGGGATCCGCCAGGCACGCGGCTCTACCGTACCCAGGTCGGAAGTCCGGAGTCGGCCGCGTTCGACTTCGGAGGCGACGTTCTCGCGATCTCGGTCTCGAACGAGCTGGCGATCCTTCAGACGCCCTTGACACGGCCGCTCGGGACCCTCGCACGCGTCCCGATGTCCGGAGGGACGCCCCGGCTGGTGCTCGAGGACGTGGACTACGCCGGAGCCGACTTCTCGCCCGACGGGAAGGATCTGGCCGTCTCCCACGTCGTCGACGGCCAATCGCGCGTCGAGTTCCCCATCGGAAAGATTCTCGTCGAGAAGAATGCGTCGAATCCGCGCGTCTCGCGAGACGGCAGTCTCGTGTCGTTCTGGGAGGCCGTGAGCGATACGTCCAATGCCGTGTCGGTCATCGGCCGGGATGGCAGGGACAAGCGGGTTCTCTCGTCCGGTTGGATCAACCTGCAGGGGGTCCCGTGCTGGAGCGCGGATGGGCACGAGGTCTGGTTCACGGCGAACGAGCATCTTGGCCAGCCCCCTGGTCTTTGGGCGGTCGATTTGTCCGGCAAGCGCCGGCTCGTGATGCGCGCGCCGGAGACCATCGAGCTCGACGACATTGCGAGGGACGGGAGAGCGCTCGTCGGGTACGCCACCGTCGCTCAGTCGGTGCGCTTTGCCTCAGTGTCGGCCCCGGTCGAGCGCGAGGTCTCGTGGCTCGACGGGTCGAGCGTCGCCGACCTGTCCGCCGACGGGAGGACGGTTCTCTTGAACGAGATGGGCGAAGGTGCCGGAGCCTGGCCCGTCGTGTACCTCCGCTCCACCGACGGCTCGCCCGCGGTCAAGCTCGGCGAGGGTTACGCCTGGTCTCTTTCTCCGGATGGTAAGTGGGTGCTGGCATGGATCCCGCCCTCCGGCGGGAAGCCGCCGGGGCTTTCCCTCCTTCCGACGGGTCCCGGCCAGCCGACGGAGCTCGCCACGGGAAACCTCTCCGACATCTCGTGGGGCTCCTTCCTGCCCGACGGCAATTCGATCGTTTTTTCGGCGAAGAGCAAGGAGGGAACCATGCGTCTCTTCGTCCAGGCGGTCCGTGGAGGCCAGCCACGGGCGATCGGCTCCGAGCGCCTGATCCTCGAAGATTGGACCAACCCGGTGTCGCCCGACGGCAGGTTCGCCGTTGCGGTCCGGCGCGGAGAAGTGCATCTGGTGTCGCTCGACGGTGCCGGTGCCGACCGGGTCCTTCCGGGGCTGTCGACGCCGGACGACCGGATCCAGCAGTGGAGCAGGGACTCCCGGTATCTCTACACCTACCGGCGTGGGGAGCGGCCCCAGAAGGTGGCGCTCTACGACATCACTACCGGGCAGCGCCACCTCTGGAAGGAGTTCGCATACGACAACTCGATCGAGGGCATTCGGGTGCGAATGACGACGAGCGGCGACGCCTGGACCGTCGAGGGCCGCCGGACCCTCGGGCAGCTCTATGTCATCGAAGGGTTGCGCTGATCCACACCCCTGACATTTAGCTCCCGCATAGAATCCGTCCGTGAGCCGATGACGATCGCCCAGGGCCGCCGCCTCGGTCCCTACGAGATCCTGTCCCCGCTCGGGTCGGGAGGAATGGGGGAGGTCTACCGCGCGCGAGACTCGCGGCTCGGGCGCGACGTCGCAGTGAAGGTGCTGCCCCAGCTCTCGACGGGCAGCGCCGAGGCCATCGCGCGCTTCGAGCGCGAGGCGCGAGCCGTCGCCTCGTTGTCCCACCCCAACATCATGGCGATCCACGACTTCGGCCACGACGGCGACGTCGTCTACAGCGTGACCGAGCTGCTCGAGGGCGAGACGCTGCGGGAGCGCCTGGAGGCGTCGGCGATTCCGCCGCGCAAAGCGATCGAGTACGCCGAGCAGATTCTCCGCGGTCTCGCGGCCGCTCACGACCGAGGCATCGTCCACCGCGATCTGAAACCGGACAACCTCTTCCTGACGCGCGACGGCATCGTCAAGATCCTCGACTTTGGCATCGCGCGGGAGACGAAGGGACCGAGCGAGGGGTCGAACCCGGAGTCGCTGACGGCTTCGGGAACGGTCGTCGGCACGCCGGGCTACATGTCCCCCGAGCAGATCCGCGGCAAGCCGGTCGATCACCGCTCCGACCTCTTCTCGCTCGGGGTGATCCTCTACGAGATGCTCACCGGGAAGCGTGCCTTTCAACGCGAGAACCCCGTCGAGACCATGATGAGCATCCTCCAGGACGAGCCGTCGCCGACGGCGGGCCGCGGCGTCCCGCCGGAGCTGACGGGCATCCTGGCCCACGGCCTCGAGAAGAGCCCGGAGGATCGATTCCAGTCCGCGCGCGATTTCGCGTTCGCGCTGCAGGCGGCGGAGCGCGAGCCGTCGGGCCCGCGGTCGCCGGCGACGGGCAGCGCGCGTCCCGCGGAGCGGAGCGAGGCCTCGATCGCCGTGCTGCCGTTCCGCAACATGAGCGCCGGCCCGGACGCCGAGTACTTCAGCGACGGCATGACCGAGGAGATCATCAGCGCCCTCGCGGCGATCGCGGCGATGCGCGTGGCCGCCCGGACCTCGTCGTTCGCCTTCAAGGGGAAGGACACCGACGTCCGCCAGATCGGCCGCGAGCTCGGCGTGCGCAGCGTTCTCGAGGGCAGCGTCCGCAAGGCGGGCCAGCGGCTGCGCATCACCGCGCAGCTCGTCGACGTTTCGAGCGGGTACCACATCTGGTCGGAGCGCTACGACCGGGAGATGAAGGACGTCTTCGAGGTCCAGGACGAGATCTCGCGCTCGATCGCCGGCGCGCTGAAGGTGAAGCTGCTCCCGGAGGAGGAGGAGTCCCTCGTCACGCCGGGCACCCGGAACGTCGAGGCGTACAACCGCTTCCTCAAGGGCCGCTACTTCTTCAACCAGCGCGCGTCCGCCAAGGCCGTCGTCGAGTTCGAGGCGGCGATCGCGCGCGATCCCGGCTTCGCGGCCGCCTACACGGGCCTCGCCGATTCGTACTGCACGTACGGCTTCTACGGAGGGATTCCGACGCGGGAGGCCTTCGCGAAGGCGCAGGCGGCGGCGGAGAAGGCGCGCGATCTCGAGCCCGATTCCGCGGACGTTCACGTCGCGCTCGGGATCCTCGATCACTACTACCGGTGGGACCTCGACCGGGAGGAGCGCCACTTCCGCCGCGCGATCGAGCTCGCGCCGCGCTCTTCGGACGGCTACTCCTGGCTCGCCCTCCTGCTCTCGACGACGTCCCGCAAGGACGAGGCGCTCGAGCTCGGACGGCGCGCCGTCGAGCTCGAGCCGATGTCGGCCAACACGCACGTCAACGCGGCGATGACGTACTACTTCGCGCGCCGCTACGACGAGGCGATCGTCGGTTTCCGCAAGGCCGTGCACGTCGATCCGAATTCGGTCTATGCGCTCTTCGCGCTCGGTCTCGCCTGCCGCGCCGGCGGTCGCTACGACGAGGGGATCGAGGCGCTCGAGAGGCTCGCCGCGCAGAGCCAGCGGGAGATGCCGTGGGCGCTCGCGATGCTCGGCATGACCCTCGCCTCGGCGGGCCGCTCGGCCGACGCGCGCCGCGTCCTCGAGGAGCTCGAGGGCCTCGCGAAACGCCTCTACGTGCCGCCGGTCCACCTCGCCTTCGTCCGGGCGCAGCTCGGCGAGACCGACGCCGCGCTCGCCCTCCTGGCGCGCGCCCTCGAGGAGCGCAACACGTTCCTGTGGGCGTGGCTGCGCCACGACCAGGCGTTCGACCCGCTGCGCTCCGACCCGCGTTTCGATACGCTGCTGGATCAGATCCGGCCCGAGTGAGACGACGCATCGCCGACAGGAGGCCCTCATGAACGCTCCGGCTCCGGCACGCTGCGAGTTCGACCGCGAGGACCTGCTGGTCCAGGCGGACCTGAAGCTGCCCGGCGACGTCAACGCGATATCGCCGGTCGTCGAGAGGGTGATGCACATCGTGACCGAGATGGGCTGCGCCGCCGGCCGCGAGTTCGAGATCGAGCTCGCGCTGCGCGAGGCGCTGGCGAACGCGGTCGAGCACGGCAGCGGCCACGATCCCTCGAAGGAGATTCAGTGCTGCGTCGCGTGCGACCACGCGCGCGGCATGCTGATCGTCGTGCGCGATCCGGGTCCCGGCTTCGACCCGGCGTCGATCCCGAGCCCCATCCTCGGCCAGCAGCTCTTCTCGACCGGCGGCCGCGGGATCTACCTCATCAATCAGCTCATGGACGAGGTGCGGTACGAGAAGGGCGGGACCGAGATCCACATGCGGACGCTCCCGCCCGCGGCGCGGCCCTGATCCCGGCCTAAGCCAGGAACTTCGACTTCAGCGCGGTGAGCGCGGCGCCGAGGTCCGCGCCGTGGTCGACCTGCCCTTTCGGCGTCAGGTGGTCGACGACGACCGGCAGGAGCGTCGCCAGCGCCGTGCTCGCCATCTGCGGATTGACGCCGAGCCGCTGCGCCATCGCGGCGACCTTGTCGGAACCTAGGACGTTCGAGATCTGATCGGCGGTGACGGGCTGATTGGGCCCGGTGCCGACCCAGGAGTCGGCGTGCCCGCCGAGTCCGGCCGACTGAAACTTCGCGAGCAGACCCGACAGCCCCCCGGGCTGGCTCTGGATGACCTGAGTCGCGAGGTCCATCAACGATCCCTTTTGCTGCGCGTTGCCGAGCTGGCCCACGACGCCTCCGAGGAGCTGGTCGAACATACCCATGGGGGGCCTCCTTGGAATGCCTTTTATCCCGAAAGCGATGCGCGAGGGTAAAGTTGCCTGGCTCCGATGGCCTTGGTCCCGGGTACGAAGCTCGGCCCCTACGAGATCCTCGCGTCGCTGGGCGCGGGGGGCATGGGGGAGGTCTACCGGGCGCGCGACCCGCGGCTCGCACGCGAGGTTGCGATCAAAATCCTGCCGTCCCACCGCCCGCCCACGCCGGAGGCGCGGGAGCGCTTCGAGCGCGAGGCAAAAACCATCTCGCAGCTGACGCATCCGCACATCTGCATCCTGCACGACGTCGGCCGCGACGGCGAGACCGAGTACCTCGTCATGGAGCTCCTCGAGGGAGAGACGCTCGGCGACCGCCTCGGCCGCGGGCCGTTGGCGCTCTCTCAGTCGCTCCGCTACGGCGCGGAAATCGCGTCCGCGCTCGACGCGGCGCACCGGCGCGGCATCGTGCACCGGGACCTGAAGCCCGGCAACGTCATGCTGACGAAGGAGGGCGTCAAGCTCCTCGACTTCGGCCTGGCGCGGGGATTTCAGGGCGCGGGCGCCGCCGGGGGGCTGACCGAGGCGCCGACGATCGCCCCGCTCACGGCGGATGGTGTGATCGTCGGGACCGTCGCCTACATGGCGCCCGAGCAGCTCCAGGGCAGGGAAGCGGACGCGCGCACCGACATCTTCGCGCTGGGCGCCCTGCTGTACGAGATGCTCACGGGGAAGAAGGCCTTCACGGGCGCGACTCAGGCGACCGTCATCTCCGCGATCCTGACGGCGGACCCCCCGCCGGTCTCGTCGATCCAGCCCGTCACGCCCCCGGAGCTCGATCGACTCGTTCGCACGTGCCTCGCGAAGGATCCGCCCGAGCGCTGGCAGTCGGCGCACGACGTCGAGCTGCAGCTGCGCGCGGTCGGCGGAAGCGGGGCATCGGCGATACCGGCCGCGGTCTCGCCCCGGGCGCCGCGCCGCGCGGTCGTGCCGTGGGCCGTCGCGGCAATCACTGGCATCGTCGCGGCTGCCGTGCTCCTGCGAGGAAACCGTCAACAGCCGGCGCCCCTGGCGCCGATCCACTTCTCGGTCCCGCCACCCGCGGGCGAGTCCTTCCAGAGCGAGACGGTCGAGAATTCGGTCTACGCATTCTCGCCGGACGGCAGAGTGCTCGCGTTCATCGCTGCGGGGAAGGAGGGGCGGCGGATCTGGTTGCGACCTCTCTCCGAGTCCGAGCCGAAGCCGGTCGCCGGTACCGAGGATGCACGGACGGTGTTCTGGTCCCCGGACAGCGGAACGATCGGCTTTGCGGCCGGCAACCGGCTCCGACGAGTCGGACGCGATGGGGGTTCGGCGGTCACGATCTGCGAAGTTCCCGGCGAGACCGGCATCTCGGCGACTTGGAGCTCTGCCGGGGACATCGTGTTTGCGAGCGTACAGGGAGAGGCCCTCTATCGGGTCGCCGCGGCGGGAGGCAGCGCGGTGAAAATGCTCGAGCCCGATCGCGCTCGCGGCGAGGGACGATTCAACTGGCCGACGTTCCTACCGGACGGCCGGCGGCTCCTCTATCTCGCCCGGAGCCTCGACGGAAAGTCCACGGTCATGCTCTACGAGCCGGGCCGCCCGCCCGCGAAGGTGATGGCCGAGGCGTCGCGCGTCGAGTATGCGGAGCCCGGATTTCTCTTCTTCGCTCGAGACGCGTCCCTGCTGGCGAGGCCGTTCGATGCGGCGAGCGGCCGAGTCACGGGCGAGGCAGTACCGGTGGTCCCCCGTCTGTCCTACTTCGCGTCCTCCGGCTACGCCGCCTTCACCATCGGCAAGGGCGGAGCTTTGGCCTTTCAGTCACACTCGGACGTGAGCCGCCTCGTGTGGTTCGACCGCTCCGGGAAACGGCTCGGCGTCCTCGGGCCGCCCGGGAACTATCTCGACGTGACGTTTTCCCCGGACGCAAAGCGCGTCTTCTTCACCCGAGCCCGGCCCGCGACGGGCGCATTCGGCATCGGGTCGATCGATCCTGAGACGTCGGCGGAGTCGCCGGTGTCGCCCGGGCCAGACACGGAGATCTGGCCTATTCTGCTTCCGGATGGAAACACGCTCGTGTACGCGGCGGTCCGGGGTCGCTCGCCCCAGCTCGTTCGCCAGGACCTCGCGACCGGGCGCGTCGAGGAGATGCTGCCGTTCGGAGTGTTCCAGACCGCCGAGAACGTCTCGCCCGACGGTAAGTGGCTGTTGTTTCGCCAGCGGGGCGATCAGGGAATCTTCGACCTGTGGGTTCTCGCGCTCGCCGACAAAGCCCCGCCGACTCTCTTCGTGAAGTCGCCGTTCAACAAGGTCGCCGCCCGTTTCTCGCCCGACGGCCGCTACGTGGCCTATCTCTCCGTCGAGGATGGCTCGGGGGCGATCTACGTGACGCCTTTCCCGGGGCCCGGGGAGAGAGTGCGCCTTCTCCCGCGGCAAGCGGAGGCGCTGCGGTGGATCCGGACCGGCGAACTGCTCTTCGTCTCCCAGGATGCCCGCCTCGTCACGGTTCCGATTCGGACCGATCCTTCCCTTCAGGTCGGGAGCCCGGTGGACCTCTTCACGTTTCCCGAGGGAAAGGCGTGGACGTCCTTCGACGTGACGCCGGACGGAAAACGCATCCTCGCTGTCGTCCCGGAGGTCGATCCCTCCACACTGCCGCTCGACGTGATCGTCAACTGGGCTCCGCCGGCGCGATAGACCCCGGCGTCTCCGGGATCACGGGCTCCGTGAGCTCCTCGTGGTGCACCCCGGGCTCGGGCATCCGGAGGAGCATCGTCGCGGCCGCGGCGCCGAGGATGGCGGTGATGCCCCAGAGCGACCGGGCTCCGATCCGCTCGAGCACGACGGTCCCCGCCCACGGCCCGATCGCGAACGCGATCGAGAACATCATCGCGTAGAGGCCGCTGTACTCGCCGCGGCGGGCGTCGGGCGCGATGTCGGTCGCGTAGGCGGCCGACGCCGGGAAGAAGAGCATCTCGCCGAAGGTCCAGATCACGACCGTCACCGCGAGGGAGACGAGGCCGTGCGCGAATGCCATGCCGCCGAAGCCGGCGCCCGAGAGGAGCGCCCCGAGCGCGAGCGTGCGGCGGTGCGGCCAGTGCGACGTCGCGGCGTTCAGCGGCACCTCGAGCAGCACGATCAGAAGGCAGTTGAGCGAAAAGAGGAGCCCGAACGTGCGCGGCGAGAAGCCGAGGTCGCGCACCACGAAGAGCGGCATCGTCGACATGTGCTGAAAGAACACGATGCACACCGGCAGGACGCTCGCGAGAAAGAAGAGGAAGCGCGGATCGGTGTGCGCCGCGGTCGAGAGGCGCAGGCGCGTCGCGGTCGTGGGGGCGGGAGCGGAGGCGGGAACGGCGGTGGGATGGGAGCGCCGGGGAAGCGCGGCGACGGCGAGGACCAGTCCGGCGAGAATCGACGTCGCGCCGTCCGCGAGGAAAAGGTAGCGGAACGAGTACGTGGCGAGGACTCCGCCGACGGCCGGCCCGACCGCCATGCCGAGGTTGATGGAGAGGCGGTAGACGGAGAACGCCGACTTGCGCCGCTTCGGCTCGACGGTCTCGGCGAAGAAAGACATCGCCGCGGGCCGGAACGACTCGGTCACCATCGCGAGGACGACCGTCACGGCGACGAGCGCGGCCAGCGAATGCGCGAAGGGATAGAGGAGCAGCATCGTGCCGGAGCCGAAGAGCGAGGCCCGCATGAGCGGCGCCGAGCCCCACCGGTCCGCGAGGCGTCCCGCGATCGGCCCCGCGACAATCGCCCCCGCCCCGTACAAGAAGAGGAGAAAGCCGGCGCGCTCTGCGGAAAGCTGGCGCTCGCGGGTCAAATAGAGCACGAGGAAGGAGAGCACCATCGAGCCCGCGCGGTTGACGAGCGTCGATGCGCAGACGACCCAGACCGGGCGGGGCAGGTCGCCGACGCCTTTCCAGTACTTGAGCATGGGACAGAGTTGGTACGGCCTTCTGGCTGCGGAAGTTCTCAGCCGTGCCGCAGGAGGCGGGCGAGAATCCAGGCGAGGATCGCCAGCGCTCCCATGAATCCGAGCACGTAGGCGAGGATCGCGAGGAAAGGTGTGTGGCGGGGATCGTCCTCCGGCCGCGGGGGAGGCGGCGGCTGCCCGTCAGCCATGGATGCCGCGGGACGCGAGCCAGCGCTCCGCGTCGATCGCGGCCTTGCAGCCCTCGCCGGCCGCGGAGACGGCCTGCCGGTACGTGGGGTCCGCGACGTCGCCGGCGGCGAAGACGCCCTCGACAGAGGTGTAGGTCGAGGGGTGCTTCACGCGGACGTAGCCGACGTCGTTCAACTCGAGCTTGCCGCGGAACACCGCCGTATTGGGGGAGTGGCCGATCGCGACGAAGACCCCCTGGGTCGGGAAGGGCGACTTCTCGCCCGTCCGCGTGTCCTCGAGAGTGACCGACGTAACGCCGCCGGGACCGCCCTGGATGCCGGAGATCGTGGCGTTCAACCGCCACGCGATCTTCGGGTTCATCCGGGCGCGGTCGAGCATGATCCTCGAGGCGCGGAACTCCTCGCGGCGGTGAACGACCGTGACTTTCGAGGCGAACTTCGTCAGGAAGGTGGCCTCCTCCATCGCGGTGTCGCCCCCGCCGACCACGACGACCTCCTTGTTCTTGAAGAAGAACCCGTCGCACGTGGCGCAGGCGGAGACCCCGTGGCCCATCAGCTTCTTCTCGGCCTCGATGCCGAGGAGCTTGGCGGAGGCGCCGGAGGAGACGATGACGGCGTCGGCGGTGATCGCACTGCCGCCGTCGAGCATCAGGCGGAACGGGTGCCCGGTGAAGTCCACGTCGACGACCGTGTCGAGGACGACCTCGGTGCCGAAGCGCTTCGCCTGCTCCCGGAAGATCTCCATCAGCTCGGGGCCCTGGATCCCGTCGCGGAAGCCGGGATAATTCTCGACCTCGGTCGTGATCGTCAGCTGTCCGCCCGGCTGAGGGCCCTCGAAGACGACGGGGAAGAGCTCGGCGCGCGAGGCGTAGAGCGCGGCCGTCCAGCCGGCGGGACCCGAACCGATGATCGCGATCCGGTAGTGCTCCTTGTTGGGGGCCATGGCGCCGGGAGGATATCAAGACCGATACTATGCGCCGATGCGGCCCGCGCTGTCGTCCCGGCTCGCGGAGTTCGGCACGACGATCTTCACCGAGATGACGCGCCTCGCCAACGAGCACGGCGCGATCAACCTGGCGCAGGGCTTTCCCGACTTCGACGGACCGGAGTTCGTCAAGGAGGCCGCGATCGCCGCGATCCGCGCCGGTCACGGCCAGTACGCGCGCATGAGCGGAATTCCCGAGATCCATCGCGCGCTGTCGGCGAAGTACCGGCGCGACTGGAGTCTCGAGTTCGCGCCGGATTCCGAGATCGTGGTCACGTCGGGCGCGACCGAGGCCATCTTCGCCTCGATCCAGGGCGTCTGCGAGGCCGGCGACGAGGTCGTCCTCTTCGAGCCGTACTACGACTCCTACAAGGCGAGCGTCCGCATGGCCGGCGCGGTGCCGCGGGTCGTGACGCTGCGTTCTCCCGACTGGGCGTTCGATCCGGCCGCGCTCGCCGCCGCGTTCGGCGACCGGACGCGCGCGGTGCTCCTCAACACGCCGCACAACCCGACCGGGAAGGTCTTCTCGCGGGAGGAGCTCGAGACGATCGCGCGTCTCTGCCGCGAGCGCGGCGTCCTCTGCATCACCGACGAGGTCTACGAGCATCTCGTGTACGACGGTCGGCACGTCCCGATGGCGTCGTTGCCCGGCATGCGCGAGCGCACGATCACGATCTCGTCCTTCGGCAAGACGTTCTCCCTGACGGGCTGGAAGATCGGCTGGGCCTGCGCGGCGCCCGAGCTCGCGGCCGCGGTCCGCGCCGCGCACCAGTTCATCACGTTCGCCACGGCCACGCCGCTGCAGCACGGCGCGGCCGCCGCGCTGTCCGCCGGTCCCGAGTACTACACCGGGCTCCTCGCCGCCTACCGCGAGCGGCGCGACTACCTCGCGGCGGAGCTCTCGCGCGTCGGCTTCGGCGTCCGGGCGCCCGCGGGTACGTACTTCCTCTGCGCCGACTTCCGGCCGTTCGGCTTCGACGACGACCGCGTCTTCGCGCGGCACCTCGTGGAACGAGCCGGGGTCGCGGCGATCCCCCCGTCCGTCTTCTACGATCACCCGGAGCACGGCCGGTCGTACGTGCGCTTCGCCTTCTGCAAGAAGAAGGAGACGCTGCGAATGGCGGTCGAGCGCCTCAACTCCCTCTCCCTCCGGGAGAGGGTTGGGGTGAGGGGGGAAGTTTCGCCACCATGAAGATCGCGCTCATCCAGATGGACCTCGCCTGGGAGGACCCGGCCGAGAACCACCGGCGCGCTCGACGGCACCTGGAGGGGGCGGCGCGGGCCGGCGCGCGTCTCGCGCTTCTGCCGGAAATGTTCTCGACCGGCTTCTCGATGGAGGCCGAGCGCATCGCCGAGCCGCGGGGCGGGCCTTCCGAGTCGTTCCTGCTCGCGGCGGCGCAGGAGCTCGGCCTCTGGGTCCTCGCGAGCATCCCGCAGTGCGGCGAGCCAAGGCCGAGCAACATGGCGATTCTCGCCTCGCCCGAGGGCGATGCGACGCGGTACGCGAAGATCCATCCCTTCTCCTTCGGTGGCGAGGATCGCGTCTACTCGGGCGGCGATCGGGTCGTGACGGTGACGCTCGAAGGAATCCGCGTGACGCCGTTCGTGTGCTACGACCTGCGCTTCCCCGAGCCGTTCCGGTTCGCCGCCGACGACACCGATCTCTTCGCGCTCGTCGCGAACTGGCCGGAGGCGCGTCGCGCGCACTGGTCGACGCTCCTGCGCGCCCGCGCGATCGAGAACCTCTGCTACGTCGCCGGGGTCAACCGCGTCGGCGAGGGCGGTCGGCTCCGCTACGACGGCGGTTCCGCGGTCGTGTCGCCCTGGGGAGAGGTGCTTGCGGAGGGTGGCGCGAAGGAGGAGATTCTCTACGCCGAGATCGATCCCGCGGCCGTGCGCGACGCCCGCGAGAAGTTCCCGGCGCTGGCCGACCGCCGGCCGGAGGCGTACCGGCGCTAGCCGCCTGATCCGAACGCATCTGGCGTTCGCCCGGTTCCTGCGCGACGCTGGTCCCGAGGATGCGCGGAGTCGTTCGGTGGTCGTTCGCGCTCGTGGCGCTGCTCCTCGTGTTCCGGAACGCGGCCGCTCAGGAAGCGCCTGCGCCGGAGCGCTGGCCGAGGTGGGAGGCGGCGGTCCTCGGCGGTTATCGCTTCGAGGGAACCCTGCACCCGCTGGGCGACGTCGACGTCCCGAGGATCGAGGTGGACAACACCTACACGTTCGCCTTCAGCCTCGGCTACAACCTGAATCCGACTTTCGAGACGGAGATCAACTACAGCTACGCGAGCGCGCCGGCGACCCCCGTGTCCGGCGCTCCCGGAGGGGCCGGCGCCGGTTTCGACATCGGCATGCACGAGTTTCAGGCCGGCATCATGGCCTACCTGTCCGAACCCGAGGCACGCGTGCGCCTGTACTTCGAGCTTCTCCTCGGCGCGACCGTTCTGAACACGACGGGAGACGTCGGCGAGACCGTCAAGTTCACGCCGGGCATCTCGCTGGGAGTGAAGGGATATCCGAGCGACCACGTCGGGTGGCGCGCCGAGGCGCATTACACGCCGATGTTCCTGTACAACACCGGCAACGGCACGGATCTCTGCTTCGACTACGGCGGCTGCTGGAACACCGGCGACCGCTACCTCCAGCAGGTGGACGTGCGCGCGGGAGCGACGTTCCGGTTCTGAACGGACCGGGCGGCCTCTACCGCGATCCGTCGGCAAGCCTGAACGGCCCGTCGAAGCGGCTCCGAGGCCGCTCGGCCGCGCCGAGGTTCGAGGGCTTTCATCCCCGAAGAGGTCGCATCGTGGCGGGTCGTGCGCGTCGTCGTTCAGTCCTCGTTCCGTAGAGACATCGTGATCTTGAGGACCGTCGTGGGCTTGAGAGCATCCGCCCGTACGGTGAGGACGGTCGTCTTCGTCGAGGAGTCGCTTTCCTCGAGATCGATTCCCTTGTCGACGGCGGGAGCGGGGCGCTTCGGCGCGACATCCCGACCGCGACGCCATCGTTCTGCAGCTCGACGGTGAGAAAGACGCGCTTGTCGTGATTTCCGTTCGGGTTTCTGAGCTTCGTCTTGATCGTGATCGCCACGGCGTCGCCGGCCACCCTCCGCGCCCGCATCCTGAGAGACTCGACGAAGACCCTCTCGCAGCAGTACTTCGCCAGGTCTGCGTAGTCGGTGTCGGCCGACCACTTGTCATTCCACCGGGCAGGATCGGCCAGGACGAACGGCATCTCGAGAGTCATGGGCGAGCGGTATTCGTTTTCCGAGACGACGGCCTCGCCGGTGGCGACCGTCTGCCCGGTCAGGGTCGCGGTTCCCAACAGTGCCGAAAGGGTCGCGAGAATGATGATGCTTCGCTTCATGGCAGTCCTCCCCAGGCGACGCCTCATGGAGCCTGAAGTCTGAACGCGGGGACGAGGGAAGGGCGATCGGATCCGGAGTGCTGGACTGGTCATCTCGCACCCGCCTGTTCTGTCGGCTCGGCCGCCAGGGGCCGACCCTGGGATGGTCGTCGACGAGCCGGGAGCGGGAAAGATCCGATCACATCAGCTTTCGGCTCGGGCGCCGACTCGATTCGTGTGGACGCTCGGCGCGCTCCCGCGGCCCGAGTTGACCTGCTCGGCGGTTGCTCAAGTCGGGCCGCCGGCGCGCGCGCCGGCGCGCTTCAGCGGCCGGCCGCGGCGGATGCGAACGCGGCGAGCGCCTCGACGCCGCCGGCGATCATCTGCTCCGGGACCGAGAACGAGAAGCGCAGGTGGCCCTCGCCGTGGGGGCCGAAGACGACGCCGGGCACGGTCGCGATCTTCGCCTCGTCGAGGAGCGTGCGCGCCGCCTGGCGCGAGTCCTGCGGGAGCCACGCCGGCAGCTTCGGGAAGAGGTACAGCGCGGCGCGCGGCGGCTCGATCCCGAAGCCCGCCGCCTGGAGTCCCGCGACGAGTCGGTCCCGCCGCGCGCGGTAGCCTGCCTTCCAGCCCGCCGCGTACTCGGTGCCGCGGGCGAGCGCCTCGACCGCGGCCCACTGCGTCGGCGTCGAGACGCCGTTGGTCGAGTAGAGGATCACGGTCTTGACCGGAGACTGGTAGTGCTTCGGTGCGATCACGTAGCCGAGGCGCCAGCCCGTCATCGAGTAGCTCTTCGACAGCGTGTACGCGGTGATCGTGCGCTCGTACATGCCCGGCAGCGACGCGATCGCGGTCGTCGGCTCGCCCTCGTAGACGAGGTCCTCGTAGGCCTCGTCGGAGATGACGGCGAGGCCTCGGTCGCGGGCGAACGATGCGGCCGCCTCGGTCTCGGCGCGCGAGAAAACGTCGCCGGTGGGGTTGGCGGGGTTGTTCCAGTAGAGGACCTTGGTCTTCGGCGTGACCCGCCGCGCGAACGCCGCGGCGAGCCCGTCGCGGCGGGCCTCTTCCGTGGGCACGAGCACCGCCTTCGCCTCGTGGTACGCGATGAGGTCGACGATCGGCGTCCAGTACGGCGACAGCATCAGGCATTCGTCGCCGGGCTCGAGCAGGGTCGCGAACGCCGCGAAGAGCCCGTGCATGCCGCCGTTGACGACGACGGGACTCTCGTCGTCCGCCGGGATGCCGTTGCGGTCGCGCACCTTGGAGAGGATCGCCTTCCGCAGCTCGGGAATCCCCGAGGACGGCGCGTACCGGGTCTGATTGCGGGCGAGGGCCTCCGTCATGCCGGCCTTCACCGCGTCGGGCGTGTTCATGTACGGCTCGCCGCCCTCGAACCGCCACACCTTCTGCCCGGCGGCGAGGAGCTCCATCACGCGATTCCGGACGCGGACGATCTCCGAGAAGCCGACGCTGTCGAAGCGCCGCGCGGGTCGGGGAAAGGAACCGTCGCTCATCGCCGGCCTAGACCACGGAACGGCGGCCGGGTCCCATCGCGAAGTACAGGATCATGCCGATGAAGGGGAGAAGGATCACGAGGAGCATCCAGAGGATCTTCGTGGTGCCGTCCGCCGAGCTCTTGAGGATCGACACGATCGCGATGATGTCGAGGACGAAGACCAGGATTCCGAGCAGTCGGAACATGTTCGCCTCCTCCGTTTTTCCTTCTTCGGAGCCGGGTCCTCGCTTCGCTCGGTCCCGCCTCCGACGCGGCGTTCTCTCGCCGCGAGCTCAGAGCTTCTCCGAGATCGCCTTCTGCTGCGTGAACAGATACAGGTACTCGCGGCCGCCCGCCTTGGAGTCCGTGCCGGACATGTTGAAGCCGCCGAACGGGTGGACGCCCACGAGCGCGCCCGTGCACTTGCGATTCAGGTAGAGGTTGCCGACGTGGAGATCGCGCTTGCCGGCGAGCAGGCGCTCGCGGTCGCGGGAGTAGAGCGAGCCGGTCAGCCCGTACTCGCTGTCGTTCGCCACCGCGACGCCCTCCTCGAAGCTCCGCACCTTCAGGACGGCGAGCACCGGGCCGAAGATCTCCTCGCAGGCGAGGCGCGCCTTCGGGCGAACGCCGTCGACGATCGTCGGCATCACGAAGTAGCCCTGCTTCGGGCCGGCCTTGCCGCCGGCGACGACGCGGCCCTCCTTCTTTCCGACCGCGACGTAGTCGAGGATCGTCTTCTGCGCTCGCGCGTTGATGACGGCGCCCACGACGTTCTTCGGATCGCGCACGTCGCCGACCGTCAGGGCGCGCGTTTTCTCGACGACGCGCTCGAGGAGATCGGCGTGCACCTTCCGGTGCACGATCAGCCGAGAGCAGGCCGAGCACTTCTGGCCCTGGAAGCCGAAGGCCGCCGACACGATGCCGTTCGCGGCGTCCTCGAGGTCGGCGGTCTCGTCGACGAGGATGAAGTCCTTGCCGCCCATCTCGAGGATGGCGCGCTTGATCCAGATCTGTCCGGGCACGACGCGTCCCGCTTTCTCGCTGATCTGGATCCCGACGTCGCGGGAACCCGTGAAGGCGATCAGGCGCGACTTCGGGCTCTCGACGAGGGCGTTTCCGACCGTCGAGCCGCCGCCGGTCAGGAAGTTGAGGACGCCGTCGGGCACGCCCGCCTCCTCGCACGCGTCGAAGAACATCGTGGCGATGCCGGCGGCGTCGGAGGAGGGCTTCAGCACGACCGTGTTGCCGGCGACGAGCGCGGCGGTCGTCATGCCGCAGAGGATCGCGAGCGGGAAGTTCCACGGCGGGATGACGACGCAGACGCCGAGCGGGATGTGCCGGAGCTCGTTCTCCTCGCCGGGGTACGGCGTGAGGGGTTGCGGCAGGTCGAGCCGCTCCATCTCGCGGGCGTAGAACTCGCAGAAGTCGATCGCCTCGGCCGTGTCGGCGTCGGCCTCGGACCAGGCCTTCGCCTCCTCGAGGACCATCATCGCGGAGAACTCGTGCTTGCGGCGGCGGAGGATCGCGGCGACCCGCAGCACGAACGCCGCGCGCTCGGCCGCGGGGAGCCGGCTCCACGACGGGAACGCCTTCGTGGCGGCCTCGATGGCGCGTTCGGCGTCGGCGGGCGTGCCCTCGGGGAATCGCCCGATCACCTGCCGGAAGTCGCAGGGATTGACGGATTCGAAGTGCTTCGAGGCGCCGAAGCCCTTGCCGCCGATGCGGTTGCTGCCCTGGATCGGGAGGCGCTTCTCGACCTGCGCGAGCGCCGTCTTGAACGCGCTGCGGTTGCCCTCGACCGAGAAGTCCGTGAACGGCTCGTTGCGAAATTCGGGAAGCACTCTCGAGACCTCCGGGGGCGCAATCTATCAAAGCTCCGTGACAGACTTTTCCGCGTGAACCTGAAGGGCGGCCGGCCGGAGAAGTTCGGAACGATCGCCGCCTTCTTCTATCGGCTCTGGGCCGAGCCGGCGCTGTCGGCGCTGCACGCGCGCATCGCCGCGGAGGTGCCGGTCGACGAGGGGCGCCTGCTCGACGTCGGCTGCGGCCCCGGGCGCCTCACGCGGGCGATCGCCGAGAGGCACCCGCGTCTCCTCGTGACGGGACTCGACCTCTCCGCCGACATGATCCGCCAGGCGCGCCGCGCGCCGCGTCTGCCAAACCTGCTGTTCCGGCGGGGCAGTCCGGCATCCCTCGCGATCGAGAACGAGTTCGACTTCGCGCTCTCCGTCCTCTCCTTCCACCACTGGGAGGAGCCCGAGTCGGATCTCGCCGGCGTCCACCGGGCTCTGAAGGCGGGCGGCCGATTCTGGATCTACGAGCAGAACCCCGAGGCAAGCGACGCCGAGATCCGCGCCGACTCGGTGCCGCTGTTCGGCTTTCTCCCGGTTCCCCCCGCACTCCACCGGCGGCTCGCCCGCGGGCACGGGTTCTCGCGGCGGGAAGTCGAGATGACGGTCGCGCCCGTCGCCGCGAAGACGCCGTTCGGCGCCCTGCACGTCGAGCGCTCCGGCTCGACGTTCCGCCTCGAGCTCCGAAAGTAGAATCCGCACGATGGCCGACCCGCGTCGGGACGATCTGTCGAGGGAAGAGCTCCAACGCTACGCCCGCCACCTCGTCCTCCCCGAGGTCGGCCTCGAGGGACAGCGGAAGCTCAAGGCCGCGCGCGTGCTCGTCGTGGGCGCCGGCGGGCTCGGCGCGCCGGCCTCGCTCTACCTCGCGGCCGCGGGCGTCGGCACGCTCGGCCTCGTGGACTTCGACGCGGTGGACGCCTCGAACCTCCATCGCCAGGTCCTCTTCGCCGCGTCGGACGTCGGGAGGCCCAAGCTGCAGGCGGCCGCGGAGCGGCTCCGCGGCGTCAATCCCCATCTCTCGATCGAGCCTTTCGAGGAGCGGCTGACCTCCGAAAACGCGCTCGAGATCGTGCGCCGGTTCGACGTGATCGCGGACGGCACGGACAACTTCCCCACCCGCTACCTCGTCAACGACGCGTGCGTGCTGACGGGCCGGCCGAACGCGTACGCCTCGGTCTTCCGCTTCGAGGGGCAGGTGTCGGTCTTCTGGGCCGAGAAGGGGCCCTGCTATCGCTGCCTCTTCGCGGAGCCGCCCCCGCCGGGTCTGGTTCCCTCCTGCGCCGAGGGCGGCGTGCTCGGCGTCCTGCCGGGACTCCTCGGCACGATGCAGGCCGCCGAGGTGCTGAAGCTCGTGCTCGGCGCGGGCGATCCGCTCATCGGCCGGCTCCTTCTCGTCGACACCCTCGCCATGCGATTCCGCGAGCTGAGGGTGAAGAAGAATCCCGACTGCGCGGTCTGCGGAACGCGGCCGACCGTGACGCGTTTGATCGATTACGAGTCGTTCTGCGGCGAGGCGCCGCCCGCGGCCGACGGAGCTCTGGTATCGTCACCGCCGATGTTCGGCCGCGTCCCCGAGATCAGCGTCGAGGAGCTGAAGGCGATGCGCGAGCGCGGCGATCGCTTCGTCCTCGTCGACGTGCGCGAGGCGCACGAGTGGCCGATCGCCGACCTGCCGGATTCGGTCAAGATCCCGCTCGGCACGCTGCCGCAGAATCTCGGCAAGCTCTCGAAGGACGACGAGATCGTCGTCTACTGCCGGAGCGGCGCGCGCAGCGGCAATGCCGTCCAGTTCCTGCAGCGCGCGGGATACGAGAAGGCGAAGAATCTCGCCGGAGGCATCCTTCGTTGGGCCGAGCGGATCGACCCGACGCTCCCGAAGTACTGACGTTGCGCCGCCGTTTCGGTCGGACTTCCTGAGCCGCCGATGCGCCGCGTCGGCCTCGTCCTCGTCGCCCTGGGGCTCGCGGGATTCCTCCTCGCCTCGCAGGTGGCCTCAGAGCCCGGGCGCGGATGGGACGACGCGCGATGGGCGCTGCTCGGCATCGCGGTGATGGGCATCGTGTTCATCGTCCTGCCGGGAAAGCCCGAGAACTCCTAGGAATCGGCCGAGCCCGAGCAGAAGTTTCGTTCGGCTCCATCCGCCGTCAGTCGTCCTCCTCCCGCCCCTTCTCCCCGTCCTTCCCCTCGCGCTCCCGGGACTCCTTCTCGCGAACGGCGTTGACCACGTCGACGGCCTCGACCACGCGGCCCGCCCTCACGGCGCGCGCGTGCAGCGCCGCGATGGCCGTCATGAGGGAATCGAACGCCTGTTGCTTCACACCGTGGGTCGCGGCGGTCATCCCGGCGAACTGCCGCGCCTGGATCTTCCGGCTCTGGTTGAGAAGCGTGACCTCGAGGTCGGTGTAGGTCGGCGAGTAGAGGTTCAAGGGCAGCGTCGCGAGGTCGGCCGCGGCGAGCTCGCGCGCGAGGGCCTCGAATTCGCCGGGCGAAAGCACCAGCACGCGCGTCACGCCGTGCCCGGCGGCACCGATGACCCGGTCGAAGACCCGGCCTGCGCGCAGGCGGAGGTCCCAGTCCTCCGCAGCTTCTCCCGCCGTCTGGAGCGTCTTTCGGCGAACGAAGAGGTCGAGCGCCTCCGGCGCGAGCCGGCCGTCGCCCAGGGCGCCGAAGCCCTCGGCGAAACTCGACGCGCGGACGCCGTCCTTCGCCGCGGCGGCCTTGCCGGCCTGGAGCAGGCTCCGGGCGATGTCCGTGACCGGAGCCGATTGCGGCCCGTCCGCCTCCTGGGAGACCGTCTTCCTCACGGCCCCGGAGACGACGATCACCCGCCCCGTGAGGACGCGCGCCTCCTCTTCGCCGAGCGTGTCGGGAAGAGCGCCGAACTTCGCCGCCGCCACTTTACGGATGAGGTTTCGCGCGTCGGCGGGCGGGATGCGAAAGAGGACCTCGCGCTTCCAGATTCCCACGCCGTTGCCGAAGAGCCGGACGGAGACGTACTCGCCCTCGAAGCGCCATCGGACGTCGATCATCACGTCGTCGAGGCTCGACCCCTTCTTCAGGCGCTTCTCGAGAGATCGCGTCAGCGGATCTTCCGCGCTTTTCTTCCCGTGCTCTTCCGCAGGGTTGTCCGCCCTGCTTCCCGCGAGGGCGGAGAGGGGGAGGGTCACGACGATCGCGAGCCCGAGGGACCAGACTCCGTGTTTCACGCGCGATTCCGCCTTTCGAGCAGCCGGTTCACCCGCGCCGCGAGGATGAAGTCGTTTTCGTGCAGTCCGCCGATCTTGTGCGTCCAGAGCGTGAGCTCGACGCGGTTCCAGTGGATCGCGATGTCGGGATGGTGGCCCTGCTCTTCCGCGAGATCGGCCACCCGATTGACGAATTGCATCGCCGCGACGAAATCGCGGAACTCGAAGCTCCGGCGCAGCCGCGTCCCGTCCTCCGCGAGCGTCCAGCCCGGCGTCTGACGCAGGAGCTCTTCGGCGTCGTCCGGGGGGAGCGGCGGGACGCCGCCCCGGCACGGCGCGCAGGACTTCCCCGCCAGCCCCTCCATGTCGTCGACCATGGTCGGGAATCCTACGCGAGCGAGGCCGCGGCGCCTATTTGACGGCGGCGGCGTCGATCCTCGATAATCCGCGTCCCTCGAGCGACTGGGAGGTCGTTCAATGGTAGGACAACTGGCTCTGGACCAGTGAATCGGGGTTCGAGTCCCTGCCTCCCAGCCAGATTCCTTCGGAAACGCCGGCAGGTTCCTCCGCTGCATACCCACCGGGTGATGCTCTCTCCCCTTCTTCACTCCTGAGGTGCTGCGGAAGCGGGCGGCGAGGCGACGGTCGCGTTGAGGGCGTTCGTCAGGGCGTCCGCGAGGCGGTGGCGCAGGGCCAGGACGAACGGCGTCGAGAGGTGGTGCCAATCGCGGAACACCAGGTAACGTCCGAAGACGACCGGGCAGGGGGCGGACGGACAGGCCCAGCCGGCCGTGTCGATATACGACGCCCCTGCACGGGACGCCGCTTCGCGCTCGGCGTTCGTCCAGGCCGGGTTCGTCACCTGATCGCGCGGCTGGGCACAAGCACGGACGTCGTCGCGGTGCTGTGACAGACATTCGGGCGGGTCACCGACAAGATTTGGCGTGTCGCCCAACAGGACAACGGCACCGGCCAACCCTTCGAGCCGCGCCAGGGTGGTTTCGAGCGCCACCTGCAGCGGCCGGCCTCCGACTGGCGCGGACGGCCCTTCAGTTCCCGCGGGCTGATACGAGCGGCTGCTGCCCACGATCACGAGAGCCGGATGCTCCATGGCGATCCGCTGGAAGGCACTCTCGCGCCAGCGGTCGCACTCGGCGTATGCGCGCTTCATCCGCGAGTTCCAGACGGTCATCGACGCGGGGGTGCAGGCGTTCTTGGTGAGCGAGACGAGCCTCCACCCGCGTTTCTTCGCCAGCCACTCGATTGCCGGGAACCATTGGTTGGCGTGCGAGTCGCCGAACAAGACGACGGTGGTTGCGGATCCCGTGTCGCCGTATGCACACTCTGGAATCGTCGTGCTCAGCGCGTTCTGGTTGCATCCGTCGCTGAGGGTGCGAGGGACGTCGTCCCGGGCCGCCACGAGGGACGGCGTCAGATCCAGGGGCAACGGCCCGCCGGAGATGGCCGGCGGAGTCGTCGCCGGCGATGGCGCGGATGAGCCCGGCGAACCCGGCGACCAGCGTGCGGCGGAGGGCTCGGGCGAACCGAACGGATCCGGGAAGTCGTCCGCGTTGATCGATCCGGTCACGGACGCGGCGTGCGACCGGATCGGCGCCAGAACCATGGAGCGCACCCCGAGAGACCCCACGACCAGGGCCGCGGACGTCATTCCCGCGAGAGCGAGATTCCGGCCTGGCCGAATACTCACGAACCTCCCGCGGCGGATTGGAGCCTCCACCCATCGTTCGCTGGCCCAGCCCACCACGATTGCCAGCACCGCGAGACCGACGCGCACCGCGAGCGGCAGGCGGTTGGCCACCGCGAGGGGCAGGACGATGAGGGGCCAATGCCAGAGATAGACGGAGTACGAGATGCGACCCAGAAAGCGCATCGGCGACCAGCCGAGCAGGCGGACCGGAGCGCTGGATTGGTTCCGCATGCCGGGAAGGAGAGTCAGAGCGGTGCCCACGGTCGGCAGCAGGGCGGCGATTCCCGGGAAGGGGGTGCTCGCGTCGATGACGACCGCCGACGCGATGATCATCGCCAGCCCGATCCAGCCGGCGCTCACCGCAAGCATCCCCGGCAGGCGCGGGAGTCTGCCCGCGCCGACGGCCAGAACCGCCCCGAGCCCCAGCTCCCACGCTCTCGTCGGCAGGGAAAAGAACGCCCACGGCTCCGCGACGGACGTCAACCAGACCGAGAGGCCAAACGAGGCGACGCTCACCGCCGCGATCACCCATCCTGCGCGCCGGACGACGTCGGCCCGGGCCCGCGTGGCGACGAGCAGGAGCGCGGGCCAGAAGAGGTAGAACTGTTCCTCGACGCCCAGCGACCACAGATGGAGGAGCGGCGACGGGGCCAGCTCCGCCTGCAGGTAGTCGGTTGCCCTGAGGGCGAAGCGGATGTTCGATGCGTAGAGGCCGGCCGCGACACCATCCGCCGCGGCGTCGGCGGCTCGCAACGGTGGAAGGACGAGCGCCGAGGCGATGACCGTGAGCACGATGGCCAGCGCAGCGGCCGGGAGGAGCCGCCGGGCACGGCGTGCATAGAAGGCGCTCAACGAAACCGTGCCCGTATTCGCCCGCTCGCGCAGCAGCAGTCCGGTGATCAGAAAGCCCGACACGACGAAGAAGACATCGACCCCGACGAAGCCGCCGGTCGCTCCCGGCACGCCCGCGTGATAGGCGAGCACGAGACCCACCGCGACCGCCCGGAGGCCCTCGATGTCCGGACGGAAACCCTCGGAGCGGGAGGCGTTTCCTGCGGTCTCGGCACGGCTCATGGATCTGAGGCCCGGCACTCGGCCTCCCAGCCAGATTCTTGGTGGCCCGCTGCGCGGGCCAACCAACGTCACAGGGAACGTCGAGCCGGACTCTCTCCCAGCAAGTCCACTCGGGCCTTACTGCAGGCCGAACGTATGGACCAGGAACGGCGCCATCTGGCCGCGCGTCGTCGGATTCGCCGGGCAGAAGTTCCCGCCGCCGCAGCCCGCCGCGATGCCGCGGGTCGCGACGTCCTCGATCCAGTCGGCGAAGAGGCTCGGACAGGGAACGTCGGCGAAGAGGCCCGTGCAGTGGCGCGGTACGTAAGCGGAGCCGAGGAGAGTCTTCAAGAGAAAGACCGGCATCTGCTGCCGGAGGACGGCGTCGTCCGGGCAATACGTCGGTCCCGGGCCGCATCCGGCGACGACGCCGAGATGGTAGAGCGCCTCGATCCACGGCGCGAAGGAATCGGAGACCGGCACGTCCGTGAAGATGCCCACGGCGGGAGGCGGCTGGTAGGTGGAGCCGTACTTCGACTTCAGCACGAACACCGCCATCTGCTTGCGGAGCACCGGGGCCGCGGGGCAGTAGTCGCCGCCGCCGCAACCCGCGGTGATGCCGTTCGCGAGGAGCGTGCGCACGTCGTCGTGGAAGAGCGCGCCCGTCGGGAGGTCGAGGAAGTCGTACATCCAGCCGTCGTTCAGGAGGATCACCGTCGTGTCCGGAAGAGTGACCTTCACGTTGACGATCGTGCCGGGGTCGCCGATCGGCGTGGTGGCGTGGATGAGGGTGCTGCCCACCACCGAAATCGCCGTCGCCTTGCTGATGCCGATGAAGACGCTCGCGCCCGAAATGAAGCCCGTGCCGTCGATCGTGACGGGCGTGCCGCCGGCGGACGGTCCGGAGTTCGGCACGATGTCGGCGATCGACTGCGTGAAGTCGATCGTGTAGGTGGTGCCGAAACCGAAGAGACCGCCGCCGATCTGCGTCGTCCCGTAGAGCTTGCCGTCGGACGCCTCGAGCAGCTCGCTCCACGGGCCGAGCCCCATCCCGGCATCGGCGACGTTCGCGAGCAGCGTGAAGTTTCCGGAGAGGTCGATGCGGAAGATGACGCCGCGGTTGAGCGTCCCTCCCTGCAGGGTGGTGCCGTAGAGGTATCCGTCGGACGCCTCGATGAGACCCGCCACCGGCAGCCGGCCGTCGGGGCCGGTGAACGTGTGCATGGTCTGGAACGTTCCGTCCGCGCCGACGCGGAAGATCGTGCCGGTGTTGAGCGAGACGCCCGAGGAATTCGTCGCGAGCTTCGTCGTTCCCCAGAAATTCCCGTCGCTCGCGAGGAGAAGGGGAGCCGAGACCGTGGTGTTGTTCCCCTCGCCGTTGACGAAGGAGTGCACCGTCTCCACGAGCCCGCCGCCCAGCGCGACGCGGTAGACGCCGCCGTGTTTGCCGGGAATGTTGGTGTTCCCGAGGGCCGTGCCGTAGAGCTTGTCGTCCGCGCCCTGGATCAGGTGCCCGTGCGGCGACAGCAGCGGGCTCGTGAGTCCGTTGAAGCCGGCGATCCTCGTTTCCGACAGCGACGGGTCGACCCGGTCGACGGTGCCGACCTCGGCCGTGCCTCCGCAGGCCGCGAGCGGCAGGTAGAAGCTTCCGTCGTTCGCCTTGAAGAGGCTCGCCTCCGGGTCCGCACCGGTGGAGGCGCATGGCGCCGGCTGCGACGAGAAGGCGTAGGAACCGCCCGAGGGATCCAGCTTGAACACCGTTCCCTGGTCGTTGGCGCCGCCCCTGGTCGTCGTGCCGTACAGGAGCCCGTCGTCGTCGAGGAAGAGCGCGGTGAGGGGCCGGCCGCCGTCGGAGGGAGCGCCTCCGAAGGAGTGGATGACCGTCACCACGCCCGTCGCGTCCATCTTGAAGACGCAGCCGTTCGGACTGTGATCGCCGCCGGTCTGGCAGGTGCCGTAGAAGAACCCGTCGTTGGGGTTCTGGATGAGCGTGTGCGGTCCCGCGTCCTCCTGCGCGGCGACGTGGATGACCTTGAATCCCTGCGCGAGCGCCGCCCGGGAAGTCAGAGCCGCGGACACGAGAACGCCGAGGAACAGGAGGGATCGACGCGACGCGATCATCTCGAACTCCTCGAGGGGCCGAAGGATGGCCCCCATCGCGCCGCGACTCTATGGCAACAGGGCCCGCGAGGCAATGAAGCGGAGGCATCGTTTCCGTGCGCGGCGCCTCGTCGCGCGAGCGTAGAATCTCCGGCGCGCGGCGCTCATGACTCTGCAGGCGGGAAGCCGGCTCGGCCCTTACGAGATCCTGTCGCCCCTCGGCGCCGGCGGGATGGGCGAGGTTTACCGGGCGAAGGATCCGCGCCTCGGACGCGACGTCGCCGTCAAGGTCCTCCCGGCCTCCTTCTCGAGCGACCCGGACCGCCTGAAGCGTTTCGAACAGGAGGCCCGCGCGGCGGGCATCCTCAACCATCCCAACATCACCGCCGTTCACGACCTCGGCACCCACGACGGCGCGCCCTACGTCGTCCAGGAGCTTCTCGAGGGAGAGACGCTCCGCGCGGAGCTCTCGGGCGGCCGGTTCTCGCCGCGCAAGGCGATCGAGTACGCCGTGCAGATCGCGCAGGGACTCGCCGCGGCGCACGAGAAGGGGATCGTGCACCGCGACTTGAAGCCGGAGAACGTCTTCGTGACGAAGGACGTCCGCGTCAAGATCCTCGACTTCGGCCTCGCGAAGCTGACGGAGACCGCGGCATCGGCGAACGCGACCAACCTGCCGACGGCCACCGAGCCCGGCGTCGTCATGGGCACGATCGGCTACATGTCGCCGGAACAGGTCAAGGGCAAGCCGGCGGACGCGCGCGGCGACATCTTCGCGCTCGGCGCGATTCTGTACGAGATGCTCGCCGGGCAGCGCGCCTTCCGGGGCGACTCGCCGGGCGAGACGATGGCCGCGATCCTCAAGGAGGACCCGCCGGACCTCTCGGTGACGAACCAGAACATCTCTCCGGGTCTCGACCGGATCGTGCGGCACTGCCTCGAGAAGAATCCGGAACGCCGGTTCCAGTCCGCTTCCGACATCGCGTTCGACCTCGAGGCGCTCTCCGGCATCTCCGTTCCGAGCGCGCCCGCGCCGGCGACGCTCGATCGACCTCGCCGACTCTTCCTCCTCGCGGCCGCGGCCATCGCGATCGCCCTCGGGGGCCTTCTCGTGGGCCGCCGGATCGGGAAGGCGCCTGAAATCTCGTCGTCGACGTTTCACCGATTGACGTTCCGCCGCGGATACATTCGCAGCGCTCGTTTCGGGCCAGACGGGCATACGGTTTTCTTCGCGGCGAACTGGGAGGGAGCGGAGAAACCTCAACTATTCACCGCCCGCCTCGACGATCCCGGCGCCCTCCTCCTGGACTTGCCGAGCGGCAGCGTCGAGTCGGTCTCCGCATCGGGTCAGATGCTGGTCCTGTCGGACGTTCTCTTTTCCGTCGGATACGCTCATCGTGGACTCCTGCGCGTGGCGCCGCTGTCGGGCGGCGCGGCGCGCGACGTCGCCGAGGACGTCGTCGCCGCCGACTGGGCCCCCGACGCGAAGAGCGTGGCGCTCGTGCGAGCTCCGGGATGGCGTCACCGTCTGGAGTTCCCGGCGGGAAAGGTCCTCTACGAGACCGCGGGATGGATCAGTCATCCTCGCGTGTCGAGCCGGGGAGACGTTGTCGCCGTTCTGGATCATCCTCAGTTCGGCGATGACGCCGGCTCCGTCGCCCTCGTCGATCGCAGTGGCAGGAAGACGACGCTGGCGGACGGGTTCTCGACCGCCCAGGGTCTGGCCTGGGCGCCCTCGGGCGACGAAATCTGGTTCACCGCATCCGAGAGCGGGAGCAATCGCGCCCTCTACGCCGTCACGCGTTCGGGGCGGCGTCGTGTTGTCGTGAAGTCCCCCGGAATTCTGACGCTCGAAGACATCTCAGCGGACGGGCGTGTCCTGCTGACTCAGTCCAACGAGCGGATCGGCATGGTTGCTCTGACCGCGGACGGGAAGGAGCACGACCTGTCGTGGTTCGATTGGTCCCGTGCCCCTCTGCTCTCTGCGGACGGCCAGACGCTCGTCTTCACGGAGGAGGGAGAGGGAGGCGGCAACGGCTATTCCGTCTACCTCCGTAAGACGGACGGCTCCCCGGCGCTCCGGCTCGGAGAAGGCGAGGGCCTCGCCCTGTCCCCCGACGGCAAATGGGTTCTCGCCGCGCTCGTGGCGCAGAGGCCCGCCTCTCTGGTCCTGCTCCCGACCGGCATCGGAGAGCCGAGGCCTTTGCCCAAGGACTCGATCAACCACGACTCCGTCGACGCGGCCTTCCTGCCCGACGGCCGGCGTGTCGTCTTCACCGGAAGCGAGCCCGGCCATGGCCGCCGCGCTTGGATCGAGGATCTCGACGGAGGAAAGGTGAGGCCCATCACGCCGGAGGGAGTCGTGGGGTCGGTGCTGTCGCCGGATGGGAAATGGATCGTCTCTCGCGGGCCGGACCAGAAGGTTGCCGTCTATCCGGTCGACGGCGGCCCGCCGCGTTCGGTCGAGGGACTCGATCCGAACGACCAGCCGCTGCGATGGTCGGAGGACCAGCGGTTTCTGTTCGTCGCCCGCGACGTCCGGGAGACGATCGTCGCCCGGATCCATCGCGTGGAGCTCGCGACGGGGCGTCGAGAGTTGTGGAAGGAATTCAGCCTGAGGGACCCGACCGGAATCAGCCGCATCAGCGGGTCCGCCGCGACGCCGGACGGGAAGACGCTCGTCTTCACGTACGCCCAGCGCCTCTCCGACCTTTATCTGGTGGACGGTCTGCGGTGAGCGCGCGGGATCACGCGATCTGCCGCTCGAGGAGCGAGCGGACGTGGTCGAGCGCGGCGGCGTCCACCTCGGGGCTCTCGAAGGCCACGTAGCCGTCCGGACGGACGAGGACGATTCCGGTGGTCGAGGGACTCCTCGCCTCCAAAACGTCGGGGAAGCGGGCCAGCAGCGACTCGGCGGCCCGCCGGGTGGGAGCGTCTTCGGTTTCCCCGGTCATCAGCAGGTAGCGCTCGCGGATCCCGGCGCCGCCGCGCAGCGAGTCGTCCCAGTAACGCCGCCCGGGCCCCTCGACGATGGGGCTTCCCGCGTACGCGATGCCGAGCTCGGACAACCGCTCGACGAAGGCGTGCTGGAAGGGGGCGAGCCGCGAGACCATCGGAATGATCGCGTCGCGGAGCGCCTGGGCGATCCGGCTCGGCGTCCCCATCGCGCGCGTCATGAGGTCCGTCGTTCCGATGACGGTCCGGATGACGGGGAGCCGCTCGGCGCCGTAGCTTTCCAGAAGCGCTTCGCCCGCGTGGTTCCGCAGGGCGAGGTCGAGCTTCCACGCGAGGTTCCAGACGTCCTGGAGCCCGGTGTTCATCCCCTGTCCGCCGAACGGACTGTGGATGTGCGCGGCATCGCCCGCGACGAAGAACCGGCCGCTGCGGAGGCTCCCGACGTGGCGGTGATGGATCCGGAAGTAGCTGCTCCAGTGCAGCGAGAGCGCCTCGATCTCGCGCGGCGCGCGCTCGGCCAGGACGCGCCGGACGAGGTCGAGCGACGGCGCGTCGCCCTCGGGCGCGGCGATCGTGGCGACGATGCGGCGCCGCGTGGCGCTCATCGGGAAAATCGCGAGCGGACCTCGCTCGCTCGGGCAAAGCTGCAGCTCGTCGCCGGGAAGCCCCTCGTTCGTTTCGACGTCGGCGAGAAGGAAGGAGTCGGGGTAGGAGCCTCCCTCGAAAGGCAGGTGGAGGAGGTGCCGGACCGCGCTGTGGGCGCCGTCGCAGCCGACGACAAACGCGGCACGCAGCGAAACGCGCGTTCCGGACCGATCGACGTCGGCGCGCACGCCGCCGCCGCCGGGCTCGGCCGAGAGAAAGGTCGAGCCGTACTCGACGTCGCCGCCGCGGCGGCGCAGCGCCTCGAGCAGGAGCCGCTCCGTGACGTTCTGGGGAACCATCGCCACGAAGGGATAGGGACTCTGCTCGGGCTCGAAGCGCATGTGCGCGAGGCGGCGGCCGTGGGTGATGACCGCGACGGCGGTGACGCGGTTGGCGGCGTCGAGGAAGGGTCCGACGAGCCCTGCCATGTCGAAGGCCTCGAGCGTGCGCGGGAAGATGGCGAGCGCCTTGGAGTGCTCGGACTGGGCGTTCCGCGTCTCGATGAGCCGGAAGCGGATCCCTCGCCGCGCGCACTCGTTCGCCAGGAAGAGGCCGACGGGACCGGCCCCGACGATCAGGATGTCCGTGTCGCGGTCAGCGGTGTTCATCGCGCGCGCAGCGCCGGCTCGGCGGCGGCGCGGAGATCATACGCTCGCGCGGGCGAGGGCGGCGAGCCACGCATCGGCGTGGGGCGCCAGGGCCGCGGCCGCGCCGAACGCCGCGAACGCCGCGACGGCGCCGGCGAAGACGTCCATCGTGTAGTGGGCGCGGAGCACGAGGACCGTCGCCGCCTCGACGAGCGCGATCGCGACGCCGAGCGCCGCGGCGGGCGGTCCGCCCCAGCGCGCGAGCTCGAGGCTGCCATACACCGCAATCGCCGTGTGCCCCGAGAAGAAGAGATCCGACGCCGTCCCGTAGGTGACGAGCAGCGACGGGAACCCGGGGTCCCGCCAGATCATGCCTTCGGGCGCCGGCAGCGCGCAGAGTCCCTGACAGGCCTGGCGCAGCGCGAAGAGGATCGCGAGACCGAGGAAGGGGCGCAGGCTCGGTCCGAGAATCGATCGGACGACGAGGAACAGACCGAGGAGGTCGATCACGGCGGACGTCGCGACGAGCAGCGCGTTCGCTCGCCGCGGGTGCTCGAGGAGCGAGCGGTGGAGCGGCGCCGTCCAGTCGTGCACGCGGTCGCCAATCGAACCCTCCGGAAACGCGCGGCGCGCGATCCATGCCTGGGTCACGTACCAGCCCGCCAGTCCGACGCCGATCACTCCGGCGCGCAGGGCCCAGACGGGGGCGCTCACGGGGCCGCTCCGGTGCGCGCGGTCTCGAGCCCGGCGAGCGCGCGCAGCTCGCGGCCGAGCGCCTCGCGGCGCCGACGCAGCCGAAGCGGGAGGTCCCGGTCTCCCAGGAAGCGGGCGAAGGCGCGCGCCTCGCTCGCTACGCGGCCGAGGCGCTCCCACCACGCGAGCGCGAAGAACCCGGTCACGGGAAGTGCCAGGAGGAAGACGGCGACCGCGCGGACGCCGCCGAGGGCGAACGCGAGAACACCCTCGGCCAGCCAGCACAGCGGGTACATCACGAGCCCGGCGGCGATCTTGTCGGTCGCCTCCTCTTCGTCGGTGTGCGGGATCCGGCGGACGGCGAAGGCCGTCAGGTTGTACGGAATGCCGTGCAGCACGAGACCCGCGAGCGCGAGCGGCGTCGCGACGAGCAGGGAGACGCTCTCGGCGATCACGAAGCGCGCGACCCCCGTCCAGGAGTAACGCCGGCCGGAGCGGTCGTCTCCGGACCCGGACCATTCCGCGTCGCGGTCGTACTCCTCGAGCTCGCGGCGGAAGGCCTCGACCCGTTCCGGATCGGTCCGCCGCAGAGCGCGATAGGCGCGGATCGCGTCCTGCAGCCAGCGCACGCGGTCGGCTTCGGTGCGAGCGGTCGCGTCGCTCCTTCCTTCTTCGTCCCGCCAGATCTCCTCGGCGAGCCGGAGGAGCCGGAGCGTCGCGCGGTCGTCCGCCTCGACGATCTGGGCGCGGAGGGCCTCGCGCAGGCGCTCGGTGAGGCGCCGCGCAGGAGCGAGCGGCTCGCCGCTCTCGCCCGGGAGGCCGTCGGCCGGCACCGGCGGCCCGATTCCCACGAGCGCACGCCCGTCGCGAAACGTCCCCGGCCGATCGAAGACGAGCCCGACCGGCAGCAGGACGACGCGCGGGCCGTCGGGGTGCGCGGCCTCCGCCGCCAGAAGCATGCGCGCGGCTCCGGTCCTGACCGGCTGGAGCGCGGGCTCGGGCTGAGTCCGGCCCTCCGGAAAGAGCGCGATCGCGCTGCCGCGCCCGAGCGCCTCGGTCGTCGCGGCGAAGAGCTCCCGGTTCTTCTCGGGATCGTCGCCGGCCTCCTGGCGCCGGTGGACGGGGAGGCCGCCGATCGCGCGCAGGAAGGGGCCGATGAGCGGGTGGCGGAAGAGCGGGGCGTTGGCGAGCACGCGCAGCGGACGGTCGAACGCCGCCATCAGGATCATCGCGTCGACGATCGAGTTGTGGTGGTTGGCCGCGACGATCAGGGGCCCGGAATCGGGCACGTTCTCGCGGCCGACGACCTCGATCGACGGGTAGAACAGGCCGAGCAGGAGCCGCGAGAGACCGCGGACGAGGACGTAGCCGGAACCGGGAGGCTCGCTCATGCCGCCGAACCGCCGAGCGAGCGCGCCGCCCGCGCGGTGTCGGGCTCGAGGTGGCGCGCGCCGACGAGCCAGAGCACGCCGGCCGCGAGGAACATCGCGCCGACGACGAGGAACGCGCGATCCATGTTCCAGCGGTCGCCCAGAATTCCGATGACCACGGGCGACAGGACGTCGCCGAACGCGTGGATCACGAAGATGTTCAGCGCGAATCCCGCGGCGCGAATCGACGGATGGCTGACGTTCGCGAGGATCGTGTTCGTCGGCCCGGTGTTGAAGAAGAGGCAGAAGCACGTCAGGAAGACCCAGAGCCAGATGAGGGGAAAGGTCGCGGACAGCGTCAGCACCATGAAGGGAAAGCCGACGATCATCGCGATGCCCGACACGAGGAAGTAGGAGCCGGGAAAGCGCGAGCGGAAGCGGTCCCCGGCCATGCCGCCGAGGAGCGTGGCGGCGAGGCCCGCGACGCAGGTGATCGCGCCGAAGATCACGGTCGCCGCGGCGGGCGCGCCCGGCTTCCGCGAGAGGTAGTACGGCATCCAGAAACCGATCCCCCCGATCGCGAAGGTCATCGCGGTCATCCCGATCGTGCAGAGGGTCCACGAGGGCGTCCGGAGGAGCACGCCGTAGTCGCGGAGGCGCACGCGCGCCGGCAGGTCTTCCGCGACGCCGTCCGCCCTCCCGCGCGGCGGGTCCTTCATGAAGAACGCGCGCAGGCCGAGGAGGATCCCCGGCGGGACGACGAGGAAGAAGGCCCAGCGCCAGCTCTCCGCGTGGATGCCGAGAACGTGCGCGCCCCAGGCGCCGATCTCCGAGCCCGCGACGCCGCCGCCGAGGACGTAACCGAGGGCGCTTCCGACGGGGATCGCGACGTAGAACCAGGCGAGCACGCGGCCCCGGGCCTCGACGGGGTAGAGGTCGGAGAGGATCGTCGGCGCGACCGGGCCGTAGGCGGCCTCGCCGATGCCGACCGCGCAGCGCGTCAGCAGAAGTCCGAGGAACGTCGTCGCGAGACCGGAGGCGCCGCTCGCGAGACTCCAGCAGACGACGCCCACGCCGACGAGCGCCCAGCGGGAGTGGCGCTCCGCGAGCCGTCCGAAGACCGGCGCCCCCGCCATGTAGAGCACCATGAAGGCCATCGAGAGCACGCCGATCAGCGCGAGCTCCGGCTGGAATCCGAGATGCGTCCGGCACCAGGCCTGGATCGCGTCGAGCGCCGCGGAGCCCTTGCCCGCGCCGCCGAAGAAGCTGCGCTCGACGGACGGCACCACCGCGGCGAGCACCTGGCGATCGACGTAGTTGAAGAGATTGATCAGGAGGAGCAGGACCAGCGCGGGCCGCGCGCGCTCGGCGGTCATGCCGCGGCCTGAGGGAGGGCTGCCGGCGTCCGGTCGATTCGGGAATTGTAAGTGGTGAGACGGCCAGGCGCCCGAGAGGGTCGCAGTAGGGCGCCCCTCACCCCTGCCCCCTCTCCCGGAGGGAGAGGGGTGACGTCGAAACAAAGCCGCCCGGCTTGTGCCGGGCGGCGGAGGAGGACGGAGGGGGGAGAGGGGATCAGCGGCCGCCGGTGGGCGGGAGCGGGCGGGTGCCGGCGGAGTTGCCGCGGGAGGTGCCCGAGCCGGAGCCGGTGCCCGAGCCCGTGTTGCCGCCGCCGCGGTGCCAGCCGTTGTTGCTGCCCGAGGCGCTCGGGGGCATCGTGTTGGGGCAGGGCCGCAGGAAGGAGGCCTTGCAGG
>DAHUXD010000054.1 GCA_027307335.1 Acidobacteriota bacterium | reverse complement strand
GGCAACACCTTCATCGGAGCCATCTCCGGATTCTCGCAGTCTCAGTTCCCCAGCAATTCCTACTACTCGTCACCCCCCACGACCGGCCTCCAAGTCTTTGTGCGTCCGAATGCCTACGAAGCCGGCCGCGCCAACATCACCCTCTACAACTGGGATCTTCAGAATTCAGTCTTGGTGGATCTCTCGAGCCTCCTCTCGGTCGGCACCTACTACGAGGTCCGGAACGCTCAGAACTACTTCGCTCCGCCCGTCCTGAGCGGAACCTACGATGGCAACCCCGTCACTTTTCCGATGACCGGGCTCACGCCAGCGACGCCGGTGGGCGTCGCGACGCCGGCCCCGACCGGTCCTCGGTTCAACGCGTTCATCCTCACGTCGACACTAGGGCCGTACGAGTTCTACGACGTGCCTCAGTCGAACCCGTACCACGCCGCCATCCACACGGCGGCCCTGAATGGAATCACCGCCGGCTGCGGAGGCGGAGACTTCTGTCCCGACGCCTCGGTCAGCCGGGCTCAGATGGCGGTTTTTCTCCTGAAGGCGGAACACGGGGCCGCGTACTCGCCACCTCCGGCGACGGGTAACGTCTTTTCCGACGTGCCGGCGAACGCGTTTGCGGCGGCATGGATCGAACAACTCTTCACGGAAGGGATTTCCGGGGGCTGCGGCGACGAAGACTTCTGCCCGAACGCCCCGATCACGCGTGCACAAATGGCGGTCTTTCTCCTAAAGGCTTCGCAAGGGCCGGGCTATACGCCGCCGACTGCCTCGGGAACAGTGTTCGCCGACGTGCCGTCCTCGGGGTTCGCCGCTGCATGGATCGAGGATCTCGCAGCGAGAGGCATCACGGCGGGCTGCGGCGGGGAAAACTTCTGCCCGGCGAGCTTTAATACACGTGCCCAAATGGCGGTTTTCCTGGTCCGGGCGTTCGGTCTCTCTTAGAAATCGTCCGTCCGGCAGGAACGGGCGGTAGAATCGCCCCCCTATGAGAACCATTCGATTTCTGGTGGCCGCCGCTCTCGGTTCGTTCTCGCTGTCGGCTTTCGGCGCCGAGTTCTATGCGGCGCCCGACGGCAAGTTCTCCAACAACGGTTCCAAGGACAAGCCCTGGAGTCTCGTCAGGGCCTTGGCTGAATCCCCGACCGTCAAGCCCGGCGACACGGTCTGGCTGCGCGGAGGGACTTATACGGGTCATTTCACAAGCGGGCTCAACGGGGCTCCGGACAAGCCTATTGTCGTGCGCCCGTTCCCCGGCGAGCGCGCCGTCATCGACGGAAACTACGGTGGAAACCAGCCGACCCTCATCATTCGCGGGTCCTACACTTGGTACTGGGGCTTCGAGGTCACTAACTCGTCGCCTGAGCGAACGGGATCCTCAGCCACTTTTCCGTCCACGCCGCTTCGGGGAGAGGGTGTCGACCTCGTGGGCCAGGGAACCAAGGCCATCAATCTCGTCATTCACGACTGCGCTCAGGGGATTCTGACGACCTCCTCCGTTCAGGACACCGAGGCGTACGGGAACGTGATCTATTACAACGGCTACGACGCCCCGGATCGCGGACACGGGCACGGAATCTACTTTCAGAACGCCGGACCCCTGACACGAACGGTTGCGGACAACATTTTCTTCGGTCAGTACGACATCAGTATCCACGCTTACACGACATCGGGGACGCTCGACGACCTCGACATCGAGGGCAACACGTCCTTCGGCGCCGGCATTCTTTCGCATGCCGGGCCAACCCTCGAGGTCGTCGTGGGCGCTACCGGCTCGGCGGCCGCCGACCCGACCGACACCAAGGTCGCCAAGAACACGACCTTCAAGAGCAACTATGTTTACACGACGACCACCGCGGTGAACCTCGGCTACAGCAAGGGCATCGCGTCGCCGACGATCGTAGACAACTACATCGTCGGCAGGACAGCGCTCGCCTTCGTCAACGTCTTTCGGCCGATCACCATGACGGGCAACTTGTTGTACGGAAGCTTGGCCGGGCTCCAGGCAGGCGACTTCTCGAACAACACCTTCTACAGTGCGCGGCCGACCGGAACGAAGGTCTTCGTCCGGCCCAACAAGTACGAGCCTGGGCGCGCCAACATCACGATCTTCAACTGGGACAAGACGCCAACGGTGAGCGTCGATCTCGGGGTCGCCGTGCCGAAGGGGACACGGTTCGAGCTCCGCAGCGTGCACAACTTCTTCGGCCCTCCCGTCCTGACCGGAACCTACGACGGGACGCCGCTGCAGGTCCCGATGACCAACCTCACCGCGGCGGCTCCGGTGGGGGCGCCGGCTCCGACGAGCATCAGTCCGGAATTCCAGGCGTTCGTGCTCCTGCCCGTTCCTCCGCCGCTGGTTCCACGGGCCGAGGTCCGACCGCCGCGCGACGCCCCGCGTTCTCCGATGGTGGTGCGGCGCCAGGACGCGGCGGCGTCCTCCTCGTCCGCCGGATACGCTCGTACCTCGGCCGTCCGATACTTTCCGGTGTCGTCTGCGGTAGAGGAGCCGGCGACGCTCGAACTCTCCAACCCCGGCGCCGCGCCCGCAACGGTGGACGTCCGCGTCCTCGAGCGCGACCGGGACAACACGGCCGTGGTATCCCGAGACATCCTGCTCGCGCCGCGGGACGTCGTGCGGATCCGAGACCCCCTGGCGACCCTCGGCGCGGCGGTGCCGGAGGGAGTGCTGGAAGTCCGCCTCGCGGGCCCCGCCGAAGTCAGGCTGCGGGCGCAGGAAGACGATGCGGCGGCCGGGGTGCCGGTGCGTCTCGTTCCCTGGATCGCACGGGAGCAGCTGTCCCGCTCGCGCGAGCTCGTCGGCGTCCGCAAGGAACACGACGGCGACGCGGAGATCGTGCTGCTCAACCCGAACGCCGAAAGCGCATCGATCACGCTCACGCTTCTCGAAGGCGGGGCAACGCTCGGTCAAACGGTGCGGCCCGTGCCGCCGAACGGCTTCACGACCGCATCGCTCACGGACCTCTTCCCCGAAGCCGAGATCCCGCGAGATGAAGCTCTCACGATCGCCGTCGACGCGGGTGCGCTTCCCGTGTACGCCGCCGCCCGGACGCGCGCCGCGTCCGCCACGATCTCGTCTCGCTGAGCTCTCCGCGGCGCTCGGCGACCTGCCTCCACGGCTCCTCTGCTACCATTTTGAAGTGATTCCACCGCCGTCCCCGGCGAGCGCCGCGCGTATGCGGCCGCCGAGTCAAGCCTCCGACTCCGAACCGTCGGACCCCGTCTCCACGCAGCGGGGCGCAGCCCCGCGCGTCTCGATCGGGGTGCCGGTCTACAACGGCGAGGCCTACCTCGAGGAAGCGCTCCGCTCGGTCGCCGCCCAGACCTGGCAGGATTACGAGCTGATCATCTCCGACAACGCCTCGACCGACCGAACGCACGAGATCTGCCTCGCGCACGCCGCTCGCGATCCCCGCATCCGCTACCACCACAACGACGTCAACATCGGCGGCGACCGCAACCACAACCGCTGCTTCGAGCTCTCGCGCGGCGTCTACTTTCTCGGCCTGGCGCACGACGACCGGCTCGAACCGACCTACGTCGAGCGGGCGGTGGCCATCCTCGACGCGGAGCCATCGGTCGTGTTCTGCCATTCCCGAACCCGGTTGATCGACGCATCGGGAGCCGCGACCGGCCTCCAGGAACCCCACGCCTTCTCGGAGTCGGTCCGCGCGGACCTCCGCCTGCGCGACGCCATCTGTGACGCCCGGAGCGTGGTCGTCGGTTTCGGCATGATGCGTTCGAGCGTTTTCCGGCAGACGCCGCTCTTCCAGCCGTATCCCTCGTCCGACGCCTTTCTCCAGGCGGAGCTCGCGCTGCGCGGCCGCCTGTACGAGATCCCGGAGGTTCTCTTCAACCGCCGGCTCCACGACCGCACGGGCCACGCGATCCCGATGTACGAGCGGCTCGTCTGGTCTGATCCATCGCGCAAGACGTCCCTCTACTTTCCCACCTGGCGGCGGCTCGGCGAGTACTCCGCCGCCGTCGCCCGCGCGCCCCTCGGTTTCGCGGAGCGCTGGCGCTGCGCGGGAGTGATCCTGGCCTACTGCCGCGAGCGCCGGGTCCTGCCCCAGATGGTCCGCGATCTCCGGATGGCCGCGCGACAGGCGGCGCTGCGGACCGCCCTCGGCCGGCGATGGCAGCGGGCCCGGAAGGAGTCATGACGGATCCCCGTTGCCGCTTCTGCGCGGCACCGCTGAGCCACGTGTTCGTCGATCTCGGCATGTCGCCGCTGTGCGAGACGTTCCTTCTGCCCGACGAGCTCAACCGCATGGAGCCGTTCTATCCGCTGAAGGTCTGGGTTTGCGAGCGCTGCTTTCTCGTGCAGCTCCAGGAGTACGTCTCGCCGGCCGAGATCTTCACCGAGTACGCGTATTTCTCGTCGTACTCCTCGTCCTGGATCCGGCACGCCCGGGACTACACGGAAGTGGCGATCGGTCGCTTTGGCCTCGGCAGCCGCTCGCGCGTCGTCGAGGTCGCGAGCAACGACGGGTACCTGCTGCAGCACTTCGTCGAGCGGGGCGTTCCGGTGCTTGGGGTCGAGCCCGCGGCCAACGTCGCCAGGGCCGCCGTCGAGAAAGGGGTCCCGACGGTCGTGAAATTTTTCGGCCGCCGGACCGCCGAGGAGCTCGCGGCCGAACACGGCCGCGCCGACCTGATCGTCGGCAACAACGTTCTGGCCCACGTTCCCGACATCAACGACTTCGTCGGCGGGTTGAAAATCCTCCTGGATCCTCGCGGCGCGATCACGATGGAGTTTCCGCACCTGTGGCGGCTGATCGAGGAAAACCAGTTCGACACGATCTACCACGAACACTTCTCCTACCTGTCGTTTTCGACGGTCCGCGCGATCTTCGAGGCACACGGCCTGCGCCTCTTCGACGTGGAACGCCTCTCGACGCACGGCGGATCGCTCCGCGTCTACGCCTGCCATGCCGAGGACGGCCGCAAGGCGGAGCCGCGCGTCGAGGAGCTTCTCGCGGCGGAAAGGGCGGCTGGATTCGGCTCGCTCGAGCGCTACCTCTCTTTCGCGCCCCGGGTCGAGGAGACCAAGCGTGCGCTGCTCGAGTTCCTCATCGAGGCCCGGAGCGCCGGCCGGCGCGTGGCCGCTTACGGCGCGCCCGGGAAGGGCAATACCCTACTCAACTACTGCGGAATCCGCTCGGATTTCGTGGACTATGCCGTGGACCGGAACCCGTACAAGCACGGCCGCTTCACCCCCGGCACGCACATTCCCATCCATGCGCCGGAGAAGATCCGCGAGACGCGCCCGGACCTCATCCTGATCCTGCCATGGAACCTCAAGGACGAGGTCGTGGAACAGCTCGCGTATGTGCGCGAGTGGGGCGGCCGTTTCGTCGTGCCGATCCCCCGCGTGGCGGTGATCGCCCCGTCGTGAGCGCTCCCGCCGCCGCGGGCCTGCGACGCTGCCGCGTCTGCGCCGCGCCCGAGACGCCGCCGTTCTTCCGCCTCGAGGGCGTGCCGGTCCAGGACGGCCTGCTCTGGCCTTCGCGCGCCGCGGCCCTCGCCGCGCCCTCGGGCGACATCGAGCTCGTCTTTTGTGGCGGCTGCGGCTACGTCGGCAACCGCGCGTTCGACCCGGCGCTCCTCCGCTACGACCCGAGCTACGACATCTCGCTCCACTACTCCCCCGTCTACCGCGAGTTCATCGACGAGCTCGTCGACCGGCTCGCCCGCGAGCACCGGCTCGCCGGCAAGACGGTCCTCGAGATCGGCAGCGGCAAAGGAGACTTCCTGAAGGCCCTCTGCGAGCGGGCCGGAGCCCGGGGCGTCGGCTTCGACCCGACGTCGACGGCCGAGGGCGACGATCCCTCGGTGCGGATCATCAAGGAGTTCTATTCCGAGCGCTGGGCCTCGGAGCCGGCGGACCTGCTTTGCTGCCGCCACGTGCTCAATAGCATCGAGGACCTGCGCGGCTTTCTCGGAACGGTGCGCCGGACGCTCGGACCGCGCACGCAGAGCGTCGTCTACTTCGAGGTGCCCGACGGCGCCGTGATCTTCCGACGCCGCGTCGTCTGGAACGTCGTCTACGAGCACTGCTCCTTCTTCACGGTCCCCTCACTGCGCCGGCTGTTCGAGGAGACGGGTTTCTCCGTCCGGCGAGTCGCGCCGTGCTTCCGCGACGAGTACCTCGGCCTTGAGGCGAACCCGGCCGCGGGGAACATCGGCGGCGGCTCGGACCCGGCGAGCGTCGAGACTCTCCGGCGAGATGTCGACGAATTCACCCGCCTGTATCGGGAGCAGACGCACCGCTGGTCGGCGTGGCTCACGGATCTCCGGCAGAGCGGTCGCCGCGCGGTGCCATGGGGCGCCGGCGCCCGGGCGGTCGCTTTCCTTTCCGCGCTCCGCCCCAGCGAAGAGATTCCGCGGCTCGTCGACATCAACCCCCGGCGCCAGGGTCTCTTCCTGCCGGTGACCGGACAGGTGGTCGCCCCACCCGAGAGCATCGCCAGCGACCCGCCGGACGTCCTTCTCATCACGAACCCGGCCTTCGAGGCGGAGATCCGAGCCCAGGCCGAACGCCTCGGCTTCCGCGGCGACGTGCAGGTTCTGGATTAGATTCCGCAGCGCATGATCTTCACCGAGACGCCCCTTTCGGGAGCCTTCGTGCTCGATCCGGAGCGCCTCGCCGACGAGCGCGGATTCTTCGCGCGCATCTACGACCCCCGCGAGCTCGCCGGACGGGGCTTGAACCCCGACGTGGAGCAGTCGAGCCTCTCCTTCAACCCGAAGAAGGGCACGCTTCGGGGCATGCACTTCCAGACACCGCCGTTCGCCGAGGCCAAGCTCGTCCGCTGCACGCGCGGCGCCGTTTACGACGTGATCATCGACCTGCGCCGCGACTCGACGACGCATCTCCGGCACGTCGGCGTGGTCCTCGACGCGGAGAACCGCCGGCTCCTCTACGTCCCGGAGGGATTCGCCCACGGATACCTGACGCTGAGCGACGATGCCGAGGTGACGTACCAGATCTCGGCTCGCTACAGCCCGGAGCACGCTTGCGGAGTGCGTTGGAACGACCCGGCGTTCGGGATTCGATGGCCGGGAGAGGTCGTCCTCATCAACGACCGCGACCGCTCGTACCCGGACTACCGGCCGTGAGCGGGACTCCGACCGTCGCCGCACTGCGAACGGCCGCCGACTTCACCGCGCTCGGTCGCGAGATGCACGCGCTCGTTTCCGAGCTCTATCCGATCTGCCGGAGCATCACGGGAGAGGGCCTGCGCCGGACGCTCCGCGTCCTGCAGCGGGAAACGCCGCTGACGATCCAAGAGGTGCCGTCGGGAACGGCCGTGCTCGACTGGACGGTCCCTCGCGAGTGGAACATCCGCGACGCCTGGGTCGCGAACGCAAAAGGCGAACGCGTCATCGATTTCAAGCGCTCGAACCTGCACGTCGTCAACTACAGCGTTCCCGTCCGGCGGCGGATGTCGCTTTCGGAGCTGCGTCCGCGGCTCCATTCGCTGCCGGACCGGCCGGACTGGATCCCCTACCGGACCTCCTACTACCAGGAAGACTGGGGTTTCTGCCTCGCGCATCGGGATCTCGAACGGCTTCCCGAAGGCGAGTACGAGGCCGTCGTCGATGCGACCCTCGCCGACGGGAGCCTGAGCTACGGCGAGATCTTCCTTCCGGGAGAAACCTCGGACGAGGTCCTCTTCTCCGCCCACGCCTGCCATCCGTCGCTCGCCAACGACAATCTCTCCGGGCTCGCGCTCCTGACGGTGCTCGCCCGAATGCTCGCGGCGGCCTCGCGACGCTACTCCTACCGCTTCCTCTTCGTTCCCGGAACGATCGGGTCCATCACCTGGCTCGCCCGCAACGAAGCCGCCGTGTCCCGGATCCGGCACGGCCTCGTCGCGGCGTGCGTCGGCGACGCGGGACCAGTGACCTACAAGAAGAGCCGCCGCGGCGACGCCGAGGTCGACCGCGCGGCGGCGCACGTGCTGAAGCAATCCGGCCGCCCGCACTCGGTCGTCGACTTCACCCCGTACGGATACGACGAACGGCAGTACGGCTCGCCCGGTTTCGACCTCGCGGTCGGGAGCCTCACGCGGACTCCGCATGGACGCTACCCGGAGTACCACACATCGGCCGACGACCTCTCCTTCGTGCGCCCGGATGCGCTCGCCGATTCGCTGTCGGCCTATCTCTCAGTGGTCGCGGTCCTCGAGGGAAACGGCCGCTATCGCAACACGAGCCCTCGCGGCGAGCCGCAGCTGGGCCGCCGCGGCCTCTACGGGTCGATGGGCGGATACCCGGATCCCGGCCAGCTGCAGATGGCGATGCTCTGGGTGCTCAACCAATCGGACGGCGGCCCAACGCTCCTCGACATCGCCGACCGCTCGGGAATCGCATTCGACACAATCCGCGCCGGCGCGGACCTTCTTGTCGAGCACCGCCTTCTGGACCCCAGCGACTAGGGGGGACGGGTCCTGTCGCGGCGACCCTCCTGCCGCGCTTGACTTGCAAGGTGACCAACCGACGGGAGAGGATCCTCCTGAAGCCGGAATAAACGCTCCCTCGAGGAGCAAGGCCCGGCACGGGTCGGCTACGAGATCGGAGGCCGAGTCGTGAGCTCGTCGGTCGCAAGCCCCAGACCGTTGAGGATCATGCTGGCCGACCCCCCCGTGCTCGAAGAGCACTACATCTATTACCAGCCCACCATGGGGATCCTGTATCTCCTCGGCGCTCTGCAGCGCGCGTTTTCCCCAACCGAGGTCGAGCTCCGCTACTTGCAGGGCTTCGGCGATCTCCGGGACCACCTCGACGCCGTCCAGGAGTTCCAGCCCGACCTGTACGGACTCTCGTTCAAGACTCCGATGGCTCGCCTCGGCTATCGGACCCTGGCCGCTGTGAAAGAGCGGTTCCCGTCTCTTCCGGTCATTGGCGGGGGTTCCCATGTCTCGATCATGGCGGACGATGTCATGGCGCAAACGAACGCCGACGCCTGCATTCGAGGAGAATGCGAGGACAGCGTCGTTGGGCTCGTGCAGAGTTTCTCGGACGGTCGCTTCCGGCTCGAAAGCGTTCCGGGCGCCGTCTTCCGCACCGGCTCGTCGCTCCAACACAACTCTCCTGCACCGTTCCGACACGATCTCGATGCTTTTCCGTGGCCCGCCTGGAACATGATCGACGTCCACACCTTTCCGGGAATGCCGTACAGCAAGCGCCGTCCCTATCTCGGCGTTCTCGTCAGCCGCGGTTGCCCCTTCCGGTGCACCTTCTGCTCCGAGCCGGTCTGGAAGATCTTCGGCCGACCGACCTACCGCGCCAGGTCCCCGCAGAACATCCTCGAAGAGATCCGATATCTGTACGACCGCGGCGTCCGCGAGATGAGGCTTTGGTGCGAGGAGTTCAATGCGGCCTCGGACTGGGCGCTCGAGCTCCTCCACGCCATTGCCGACCTGGGCTACGACGACCTCTTCTTCAATTTCAACATCCGCGGGGACGTCATGTCAGAGCCCTTGGCCGCGGCGATGGCCGCGGCCAACGTCTGGCTCGTCACGATGGGCATGGAGACCGCCTCGAACCGTGTCTTGGCAGGCGTCCGCAAACACGTGACCATCGAGAAGATCGAGAACAGCTGCGCTCTGCTCTCCGCGAAAGGAATCAAGATTGCCGGGTACTTTCAGTTTTTCTCCGCGTGGGAGGAAGACGGCCGGCTCTGCTGGGAGACCCCGGAGGATTGCCGGCGGACGATCGAGTGGGCGCTCGAGCTGGGACGGCGGGGTCTGCTCCACTACATGTTCACCTCGATCGCCACCCCGCGCCCCGGAACTCCGCTTTGGGATCTCGCGGTCCGTCACGGCCTGCTGCGGATTCCGCCCGAGCAGCCGTTTTCCTACCTGGCCGAGGGCATGAACCTTCCGGGAATCTCCCGGGCCGAGGTTCGAGCGACCCGGCTCCACGCGACGTTCGCGAAGACCAGGCTGGCGGTGCAGAACGGGCACGTGAACATGCCGGTCCTCTTTCGAAAGGCGCGACGGAGCCTCCGGGTATGACGGATTCACCCCGCGTCCTCGTGGTCACCTACCTGCCTCCGACGCCGGGGGGGATCGCGACGTGGGCGGGCATCCTCGGTGATCGGCGCGAGGGCGGGATCCGAGCGGAGTTTCTCGGCGTCCCGTCGGCCACAGGGTCTTCGCTCCGCGGTCGGCTCCCGATCGCCGCCAACCTGCGGTTTCTCTGGCGCCTCGGCCGCCGCCTGGCGCTCGACCCGCCCGACCTCGTTCACCTCAATTGTTGCCTCTCTCCGCGCGGCGTGTGGCGAGACCTGGCCGTCGCGATTGCGGCGCGGGCGGCAGGCACGCCCATCGTGGTGCAGTATCACGGCAGCCTTCCGGACGTCGTTCCGCGTCTGCCGACCCCTTCCAGGGCTGCGCTGCGGCGACTCATGCGCCTTGCCTCCCTGAACATCGGCGTCACCGCCGTGTCCAAGCAGCTGTTGAACCGCTTTTGTCCCGCGACGGAAGCCGCTTTCGTCCCCAACTTCATCGAGGAAGCATGGACGCTCCGTTCGCGCTCGGCGGCGAACGTGTCGCATCCGCGCCGAATCCGGTCGATCTACGTCGGCAGACTCTCACGGGATAAGGGAACCCCGGAGCTACTCCGCTCGATCGCGGCCCTCCCGGACGTGGACTTCGAGCTCGTCGGCCCGGTCGTTGACGAAGTGACCGACTTGCTCGAGGGAGCGCCCACCAACGCCGTCGCGACGGGACCGCTTCCCCGGGAGAGAGTGCTCGAGAAGCTGCTGACGAGCGACCTCTTCGTGTTTCCCAGCCGGCGAGAAGGTTTCCCGTACGCCCTGCTCGAGGCCATGGCGGTCGGTTTGCCGGTCGTGGCGTCGCGAGTCGGCGCGGTCAGCGACATGATCGGGGAAGGACAGGGAGGGTTTCTCGTCGAACCCGGCGACGCGACCGCGCTCACGAAGTCCATCGAGCGGCTTGCTGCGGATCGCGGAACCCGCCTTCGGATGGGAGCGCACAATCGCGCCGTCTGCGCCGCGCGCTTTACCGCTCCCGTGGTCGAGGATCTCCTGGCCGGCCTGTATCGGCGAGTCACGTCCTCGCCCGCACCTCGAAGGCGAGCGCGCCTGGACTCCGCCGACGCCGCGAAGCAACGGGTATGCTGACCCGCGACCGGCCGCGGGTCGTCCTTTCGGAGCGCGGCTCGCCGAGCCTTCTCGGGCGCCTTCTCGGCATGTTCCCGGTGCAAGGCGCGCTCCTCGCACTCGACACGCTCTACGACACGGTCCGCTACCTTCGTTACTTCACACCGCTCCGAAGCCGGCCGCGTAATCGGCACCGACTCGAAGCCCTCCTGTTCGTGCATTTCCACAAGATCGAGAAGACCCTCGCTCTCGCAAATCCGCCACGGCTTTTCGGAACCGCATACCTCAGCCAGCTGCTGGACCTACTCGACGAATGGGACCAGTGGATCCGCGATCCGGAGGCCGTGGCGTACATGGGAGCGACCGATGCCCTTGGAGAGTACCGCCGGTTCGTGGGCGAGGAATTGAATCGACGTTGCCCGCTCCTCTTCGAACGGCTGGAACATCGGCTCGGCCGCGACTCGAACGGCGCGAACCGGAAGGCCGCCGGCGGAACGCGACGCATGAGCGCGGCCGAGCTCCAGGCCGCGGTCTCAAAAGCCGACTTCGAGCGTCTCGCTCAATTGCGTCACAGCGTCCGCGAGTTCGGTCCGGAGCCGATCCCCGACGAGACGCTCCGCAAGGCGGTCGGCATCGCGCAGCGGACACCATCCGTCTGCAACCGGCAGGCATGGCGCGTCCATGTCTACAGCTCCCGCGACGACAAGGAGGCGGTGCTCGGCGTCCAGGACGGAAACGCCGGCTTCGGGCATCTCGCCGCGCGAGTCCTTCTGGTCACCGCCGACAGCCGCGCATACGTGACGAGTGGCGAACGGCACCAGGCTTACGTAGACGGAGGGATGTTCGCGATGAGCCTCGTCTATGCACTGCAGGCGCAGGGCATCGCCTCCTGCTGCCTGAATCTGTGCAACTACTTTTTCCAGGATGTCGCCGTGCATCGAGTCTGTCGGGTCCCGCCGTGGGAAGTACCGATCATGATGATTGCGATCGGTCACCCGGCGGCAGAGTTCCGCGTCGCGGCGTCTCCGAGGCTCGATCTGGATTCGATCATCAGCTGGGGAGCGCCGTGATCTCCTCGAGCCCGACGGAACGACCGGAGGGGTGTCGCACGGCCCTTCTGACATTCGGAACGGTCTCCTGGCAAAAAGGGTCGGCGGCACAGGTCTCGAGTCTCGTGGACGAACTGTCGAGGCTGCGACCCGACGTGATATTCCGGCTGCTCTCCCACTGCCCGGAAATCGACGAGGAGCCCGGCGCAAATCTCGGAATCGACGTCGTGGGCCCGAAATTCGCCGAGGGCGCCAGCCGCAACCGCCGCAGCGCTGCGATGATGTGCCGGCGACTCATCGGCTCGATCACGCGGAAGGGACGGTCGCGGCTCCCGCGTGGTGACTCGCTCGCCGAGACGTATCGGCGCGCCGATCTCGTCATCGACCTCAGCGGCGACTCCTATCGAGATCGGCCGGGCGGATTCGCCCTCGCGCACCACGCCAATTTTCTCCTGGCGCTCCGAACCGGAACGCCCTATGTTCTCGCTTCTCAGTCCATCGGCCCGTTCTGGAGGCCGAACCGACCTCTGGCCCGTTACTTCCTGAATCGGGCCGACCTCGTCTACATCCGGGAGCGCCGGACCGAGAAGATCCTCGAGAAGCTCGGCGTTCGCCCCGATCGGATTCATCGAGCGCCCGACATCGCCTTCGCGCTCACCCCGGAATCCGCCGCCCCGATCTGGAACGCGGAACATCTCGATCCGAAAAGGCTGATGCGCCCGTGGATCGCGGTTTCCATCAGTCATCTCGCCCTCCGCCTCGCGCGCGGCGCCGGCGGGAACCGGTATCTGGAGGAAATGCTGCGCACCGTCGCGCACATCCACCGTCGTCTTGGGGCGACGGTCCTCCTGATACCCCACGAGATCAACCCCGCGTTCTACGGGACCGACGATCGAGCGGCTGCGGAGACCTTGTACGAACGCGCCGGTCGACCGACGTGGCTCCAGCCGATCCGGGGGGACTACGGGCCGAGCAGGCTGAAAGGACTCATCGGTGAATGCGAGGCGATGGTCGCCTCGCGCATGCACGCCGGAATCGCCGCGCTCTCGAGCGGCGTTCCGACCGTTTTCGCGGCCTGGTCTCACAAGTATCGAGGACTGATGGAAGAGATCGGCCTCGGAGAATTCGTGTGGGACCAGACAGACACGGCTCTTTCGAAATCAGTCCTCGCCGACCTCTTCGATCGTCTCTGGACCCGCCGAGCATCCATTCGGGGACAGCTCCTCGAATACACTGGCCGAGCTCGGCGGGAGATCGACGCCGAGATTCAGCGAATCGCCGACCGAATCCCAGTATCCACCGGCGCACGCCGGGAGGACGACGCTCGGATTCTCGAGCAGAGACGGCGGCCACGCCCGTGAGACACCCGACCCTCGTCGACGCTCCGAGATTCCCCGATATGGTGGCGGCGGAACCAGGAAAGCCCGACTTGCCGCTCGTGACGGTCGTCATGCCGGTCTTCAACGAGGCCTCATGGATCGACAGGAGTCTGACTTCCGTTCTCGGTCAGGACTACCCTGCCGACCGCGTCGAGATCCTGATCGCCGACAGTCGGTCGGAAGATCAAACCGTCGAGTGCGTCCACCGGGCGATCCGCCGTCACGCCGGCCGGCGCATTCGGCTGCTGCACAACCCTCGGCGCACGCCGGGCGCGGCGCTGAACCTGATGATTGGCGAAGCCCGCGGGGAGATCATCGTTCGAGTCGACGGCCACTCGGAAATCGCGCTGGATTACATTCGGAATTGCGTCCGATCGCTGTGCAGCCACGAGGCCCTCAACGTCGGTGGGTGCGTCCGGTCATCCGGCGCCGGATACGTCGGACGGGCGATCGCGGCCGCAACCGGCTCCTTCTGGGGAAACGGGGGCGCCCGTTACCGCAGTCGGCCGCCCGACGAGCCGACCTACGTGGACACCGTTCAGTTCGGCGCCTGGCGCCGCGGAACTCTCCTGCGCCTCGGCCCGTTCGTCGAGGAGTGGCCCGTCAACGAGGACTGCGAGTTCAACGCTCGAATACGGCACGCCGGAGGCAAGGTCCTCCTCGACCCCGCGATTCGCGCCACGTACTTTTCGCGCCGATCCCTCCGAACGCTCGCGCGACAGTACTTTCGATACGGGCTCCTGAAATGGAGGGTCATCGCCAGGCATCCGAGGCAGCTCCGGGCTCGTCAACTCGCACCTCCCGCGCTCGTGGTCGCCCTGGGCGCGTCCGTGACGGCCGCTTTCGCAGGACCGGCCGGAGACCTCCCCATGGCGGTGCCCGCAATCTATCTTGCCGCCATCTTAATGGGAGCCGCACGCATCGGAATGCGAAGCGGTCAGCCATCCTCGACGTGGATTCTTCCCTTCGTCTTCGCAACCATGCACCTCAGCTACGGTATCGGCGTTCTGGTTGGCATGTGCAGGGACGTCCTGGTGCGGACCGCTCACGCCGCAACCCGCGTATCCGAGCGGCTCCTGAGACCGAGCCGATCGGGGTCTGGAATGTCCAAGAAAGCCGGGATCCTGAAAAAGCGCGACGCGCCACTCTGAACGGCGGTCGAAACCCGGAATCGAGTTCCTCGTTCCCCGCGCCGCCGCAGGCCGGCTCCTCGAGAAGGGACTCCGGTTCGCGGCGTCGGCCGGGTGTACCGAGCGCTCGTCCGACCCCTGGAGTCGAGCGGCGGCGGGGATGCGGACCATCGCCCACCCTGCTGCTACAATGAAGCTCCACCAAGAAGCGATGGCATGAAGGTCGTACTGTTCTGCGGCGGCCTGGGGATGCGTCTGAAGGAGTACTCCGAGATCATCCCCAAGCCGATGATCAACATCGGCTACCGGCCGATCCTCTGGTACGTGATGAAGTACTACGCCCACTTCGGGCACAAGGACTTCATCCTCTGCCTCGGTTACAAGGCCGACATCATCAAGAACTACTTTCTCAACTACAACGAGTACCTCTCCAACGACTTCACGCTGACGGAGGGTGGCAAGAACATCGCGCTCGCCTCGAGTGACATCCAGGACTGGAAAATAACGTTCGTCGACACGGGTCTCCACGCCAACATCGGGATGCGGCTGAAGGCGGTCCAGAAGTACGTCGAGAACGAGGAGTTTTTCCTCGCCAACTACACTGACGGCCTCTCTGACTGTCCTCTGCCCGTCCTCATCGACACGCTGAGAGCGAGGAACAAGACCGGCCTCTTCGTCTCGACGCGGCCGGGATTCACCTTCCACATCGTCAGCTCCAACGGCGACGGAAGCGTCACCGACATCAAGGACGTCTCGAAATCAGAGATCTGGCTGAACGCCGGCTACTTCGTCTTTCGACCGTCGATCTTCGACGCGATCGGCGCCGGCGAAGAGCTCGTGCAGGAACCCTTTCAGCGACTCATCGCCAGGAAGGAGCTCATCACCTACAAGCACGAGGGGTTCTTCCTGGGAATGGATACCTTCAAGGAGAAGCAGCTGCTCGACGACATGTATGCCCGCGGAGACACCCCCTGGGAGGTCTGGAAGACGGCCTCGCAATAGCCACTTCCGCCCTCCCATGAGCGCCAAGCCTCCCGTCACCGACGCGCCGGCGTCCGCCCTCTCCGAGTCGGAACAGTCGGAGGCGCTCCGCCGTCGCGCGCACGATCTCATCCCGGGCGGCGCGCACACCTACGCCAAAGGCGACGACCAGTATCCGGCTGGCGCGCCGGCCTTCATCGTTCGTGGGAAGGGCTGCCACGTCTGGGACCTGGACGGGCGGGAGTTCATCGAATACGGCATGGGGCTTCGCGCGGTGACGCTCGGCCACGCCGAGCCGCGCGTCGTGGAAGCGGCGGCGGCGGCGATGCGCCTCGGCACGAACTTCACGCGTCCGTCTCCCCTCGAGGTCGAGTGCGCGGAGGCGCTTCTGCGCGTGGTTCCGGGAGACATGGTGAAGTTCGCCAAGAACGGGTCCGACGTGACGACGGCGGCTGTGAAGCTCGCTCGGGCCGCGACCGGCCGCGACCTCGTCGCGGTCTGCAAGGACCAGCCTTTCTTCTCGACCGACGACTGGTTCATCGGGACGACGCCGATGGCGGCGGGGATCCCTCAGAGCGCTCGCGCCCTGACGCTGGCCTTCCGCTTCAACGACCTCGAGAGCGTCGAGACGCTGTTCCGGCGATACCCGGCCCAGATCGCATGTCTCGTCCTCGAGCCCGCCGCCGCCCGGGAACCGGCACCCGGCTTCCTCGAGGGTCTGCGCCGGATGTGCGATGCGGAGGGCGCTCTCCTCGTCTTCGACGAGATGATCACGGGGTTCCGCTGGCACCTCGGAGGCGCGCAGACCCTTTACGGAGTGCGGCCCGACCTGTCCACCTTCGGGAAGGGCCTCGCCAACGGCTTCTCGGTCTCGGCGCTCGTCGGCCGCCGGGCCGTCATGGAGCTTGGCGGCCTGCGGCACGACCGGGACCGCGTTTTCCTCCTCTCCACGACGCACGGCGCGGAGACCCATGCTCTGGCGGCGGCCGTGGGAACGATCCGGATCTACGAGGAGGAAAGCGTCGTCGAGGTGCTGCACCGGCAAGGTCAGCGGCTCCGCGAAGGGCTCGAGGCGGCGGCCCGGGAGCGCGGCCTCGCTCGCCACTTCGAGATCGTCGGCCGGTCGTGCAATCTCGTCTACGCGACGCGCGACGCCGAGCGAAACCCATCGCAGGCGTTCCGCACACTCCTGCTCCAGGAGATGTTGAAGCGCGGCATCCTGATGCCGTCGCTCGTCGTGAGCCGCTCGCACGCCGACGCCGACGTCGACCGCACGATCGAGGCCGTCCGCGGTGCTCTGTCCATCTATCGACAGGCGCTCGACGGCGGGGTCGAACGGTTCCTGGAGGGTCGTCCGGTCCGTCCCGTCTTTCGGACGCGGAACTGATGCTGCGGCTCGAGCTCCCTCGCCCGGGCCGCGGACCGCTTCGGCTCCTCTGCCTCGGCGCGCACTCCGACGACATCGAGATCGGCTGTGGAGGAACGATCCGGCACCTGATCGCGGGCCGGGGCCCCGTCGCCCTGGACTGGGTCGTCTTCAGCGGCAACGCCGTCCGCGCCCGGGAAGCGCGCGCGAGCGCTCGAGCGATCGGGAAGGGGACGCGCTCGCTGCGGATCGCCACGAGGCGTTTCCGCGACGGCTTCTTCCCCTCCCAATGGGCCCGCGTCAAGGAGGAGTTCGAGCGAATGAAGCGCCGCCCCTCCCCGGATCTCATTTTGTGCCCGCGGCGCGAGGACGCGCACCAGGATCACCGGGTCGTCTCCGAGCTGGCGTGGAACACGTTCCGGGACCATCTGATCCTCGAGTACGAGATCCCGAAGTACGATGGCGACCTCGCAACCCCGAACGTCTACGTGCCGCTGGACGAGGACGCGTGTCGCGAGAAGGTCGAGCACCTTCGCCGGTTCTTTCCTTCGCAGAAAAGCAACCGGTGGATGTCCGACGAGACGTTCCGGGCCATTCTGCGGCTGCGCGGCATCGAGTGCAACGCGCGCTACGCCGAGGCCTTCACCTGCCGCAAGCTAATCCTCTAGGCTTCCGGCTCGCCAGATCGGTCCGTGAACGCGCCGCGGTTACCCTTCCACAAGGACATCAGCCGCTCACTCACCGACTATCACGTCCGGCTCGCCATCAACGACCGAACGGTCCGCGGCCTCGTTCTCAACGTCTCGGGCGGCTCACAAACCTATGCGGAAGAGGTCCGCCGAATCCCAGGAAACCGGATGGTCGTCACCGACTGGCTCAGCAGTCAGACGAGCAACCGCGTGGACGTGTTCTGCGACGCGCACGTCCTTCCGTTCGGGAATGATGCGGTCGACTCGGTCCTCCTGACCGAAGTTCTCGAGCATCTGGCCGATCCCCGACAGGCGCTCCGAGAAGCCTTTCGCGTGCTCAAGCAGGGGGGCGCTTTGCTCGTCACGACGCCTTTCCTCTACCAGGCTCACCAGAGGCCGTTCGACTTCTTCCGGTTTACGTACGATGGATTGATTCTCATCGCCACGGAAGCCGGGTTCCGCGACGTTTCGGTCGCGCGCCGCGGAGAGTCCTTCGCCGTCGGCCTGAACGCGCTCAGGTCATTCGTTCAACAGCTGCAGCTTCGCCGCTACCGGCTGCCGGGCGTTCCCCGGATGCTGCAATTCGCGGAGCGTGTGTACATCCGACGGTTTGCGCATCGCTCGCTCGCCGTGCCGCTGAGCCGCGACCCGATGGCGCTGGGGTACACCGTCGTGGCCCGAAAACCGGCGTCCGGTGCGTCGCAGCCCTAGCCGTCAGGCGACGGGCGGAGGCAGCGGCGTCTCCCGGGCGGAGCCCTCGGCCTTGCGGGCCGGGTCTCGCGTCGCGCGCCGCACGCCCAGGTTCGCTTCGGGCAGGAGCGAGTTCAGGAACTTGCGGACGGCCGTGCCGTCGCCCTCGCGGCCGAGGTCGGCCAGAAAGCGGAGCGCCTGGGCGACGTCCTCGGGCGGATAGGCCTGGAGCTTTCCGACGTAAATCTTCGGATGCTTGGTCTTGCCGATCTGCTCGCCCGACAGCTCGAGCTCCTCGAAGAGCTTCTCTCCCGGCCGGAGACCCGTGAACACGATGTCCATGTCGACGTACGGGCGCAGGCCGGTCAGCGTGATCATCTCCTCGGCGAGGTCGAGCACTCGAATCGGCTCGCCCATGTCGAGGATGAAGATCTCGCCGCCCTCGCCCATCGCCCCGGCCTGCAGCACCAGCTGCGCCGACTCCGGAATCGTCATGAAGTAACGACGCATCTCCGGATGGGTCACCGTGACGGGGCCGCCGCGCCGGATCTGCTCCCGGAAGATGGGCACGACCGACCCGGCCGACCCGATGACGTTGCCGAAGCGGACCGCCACGAAACGCGTGGCTCCCTGGCGGGCGAGGTCCTGAATCGCGAGCTCGGCCACGCGCTTGGTCGCTCCCATGATGGAGGTCGGGCGGACCGCCTTGTCGGTCGAGATCATGACGAAGGCTTCGACGCCGTGCTCGACCGCCAGCTCGCCGAGGAGCCGGGTGCCGAGGACGTTGTTCTTGATCGCCTCCCCCGGATTGGCCTCCATGAGGGGAACGTGCTTGTGGGCGGCGGCGTGGAAGATGACCTGCGGCGCGTGCTCCCCGAGGAGGGAGCGCATGCGCGCCTCGTCGCAGACGTCCGCCACGAGCGACGCCACTTCGACCTCGGGCTGCGTCCGCCGCAGCTCGCCGTCGATCTCGAAGAGCGCGAACTCGGCGCGCTCGACGAGCAGGAGTTTTTTCGGCTGAAAGCGAGCCACCTGTCGCACGAGCTCGGAGCCGATCGAGCCGCCGGCGCCCGTCACCATCACGCGCTTGCCCGCGAGGAACTGACCGATCTGCGGCTCGTCGAGGTACACCGGCTGACGGCCGAGCAGGTCCTCGATCTGGACGTTCCGGATGCGCGTGACCTGGACCTTGCCCTGGAGCACGTCGTAGAGCCCGGGGATGATGCGCACGCTCACCGCGATCTTCCGGCACAGCCCGATCAGGTGCAGAATTTCCTGGCGCGAGATCTGCGCGATCGTGATCACGACCTGCTTGATCCCGAGCTCGCCGACCAGGCGCGGAAGCTCCTCCGTCGTGCCGAGGACCTTGATTCCATGGATCACGGCTCCGCGCTTCTCCGGGTCGTCGTCCACGAATCCCTTGACGTCGAGGTTCATGTCGCCGCGGCCCGTGATCTCTCGAGCGGCGAGAACGCCGGCGCGCCCGGCGCCGATGAGGAGCGTTGGAATGAGCTCCGCCTGGGACACCGCCACAGCGCGTTCCCGCCTCTGAGCCACCTCGTAGAAGTGGCGGCGGAGCACCCGCAGCCCGAGCACCCCGCCGAAGGCGAACACGGTTCCCATGAGAATGACGGACAGCGGCACCCTCCAGGACCCGAGGCTCGCGGGCAGGCTCAGCCGCAGGACCGCGAGGACGAGGCCGGACCAGAGCGCCGCGTACAGGAACGCCTTGACCTCGCCCATGCCGATGTACCGCCAGATGAAGCTGTAGACGCCCGCGAGAAGGAGCGCCCCGAACTGCACCAGCACCACGTAGGGCAGCTGTTGCAGCAGGTGGCCCATCTCCAGGTCCGGCACGGCGAACTCGAACCGAAGCAGGTACGCGAACACGAAGGCGAGCACGAGCGTCGTCAGGTCCAGCACGAACTGAAACCCACGAGTCAGCGTCGGCTGCAGCGCCTTCATGCTCACCGGCACGGCTCTCCCGTTCCTCATCGCGCCGGCCCGGTCATCCTCTCCCTCCGGCCGAAGGGGCCACCGCCGCGAAGGCGCCTCGGCGCCCTCCGACGTGTACAACCCTGACGATGAAGTTGAGACTGGAAACGTAGCCTAAATTCGCCGCCCGCACAAGCAGACGTCGAGATTCCCGCCGCCGAATGCTCATGCGCTCGACTTCAGGAGGGCCACCATTGTGCTCCAGATCACATATAGATCGGTCTTCCAGGTGCGCCGGCGCAGATAATCCACGTAACCTCGAAGCTTTCTCGGCTGCAGGGTCTCGCGATAGTAGCGGTCGCGGTCTCCATCCACACTCGCGAGCAAAACTTCCTCATCTCGAAGCTCCAGAGTCATGGGATCAGTGATGCCGGGCCGGACGCTCAGCACTTCCTTCCACAGGGGATCGCTTTCTTGCACGTAGCGTTCCACCTCCGGCCGTGGCCCCACGAACGACATGTCCCCGCGCAGCACGTTCCAGAGCTCGGGCAACTCGTCGAGCTTGGTGCGCCGCAGGAGGCGTCCGACAGGGCTCACGCGAGCGTCGTCGCGTGCGGTGACCTCGAGACCGCCACTCGCGGGCCGCATCGTGCGGAGTTTGACGAGCGTGAACGGCCGGCCGCCGCGCCCGACGCGGGTCTGCCGGAAGAACACGGGAAGCCCCGAGCTCGCGGCGACCGCGACGGCGGCCGCGGCAATCAGCGGCGAAGCCGCGATCAGCCCGGCGACCGCGAGCGGCGCCTCGACCGCGCGGGGCAATCCCCGGCCCTTCGAGGGTGACGGCACGGAGGGCTGCGTCAGTTTCGAGCGAACGCCTCGCGGGCTACCGCCGTTCGGTGCGTGTGGCACAGGTCCCGCACCGTGGCGACGACGTGTTCGATCTCGGCTTCCCGCATACTCGGGAAGATCGGCAGGCTCACCAGAGTCTCCCATACGCGTGTCGCCGTCGGGAGCTCTTCCGCCCTCCAGCCGAACGTTTCCTCGTAATACGGGTGCAGATGCAGCGGCCGCCAGTGAACGGAGCAGCCGACGCCCCGCTCCTTGAGCTCCTCCATGAAGGCGTTGCGGTCGATCGCCAGCCGGTCGAGCCGCAGACGGATCGGAAAGAGGTGCCACGAGTGAATCCGGTTCTCGTCGGTCGCCGGCACCTCCAACTCCTCGACGTCGGCGAAGGCCTCGAGCAGCCGGCGGGCGACCGCTTCGCGCTCCTGCCGCATCGCTTCGGCGCGCGCGAGCTGGTGGATGCCGATCGCCGCCGCGAGGTCAGTCAGATTGTACTTGAACCCCGGGGCGAGAATCCGATAGTCCCACTTGCCGCCACCCGAGTAGCGGCCCCAGGCGTCGTGGGACAGACCGTGGAGCGACATCAGGCGCATCCGTTGAGCGAGCTCGGCGTCGGTGGTGGTGGCCATCCCGCCCTCGCCCGTCGTGATGGTCTTGTTGGCATAGAAGGAGAAGCAGCTGATCGCGGACGTGTTCTCGCCGCAGCGCTGCCAGGGACTGCGCGAATCCCGGCGCCACGATGCCGGAAACGCGTGCGCCGCATCCTCGACGACCCAGAGCCCGTTCTCATGAGCGAAGGCGCGGCCACGCTCGACGTCCATCATCAGGCCGCCGACGTGGACCGGGATGATTCCGACGGGCTTCGCGTCCGCCGGGATCCGCGCGGCGAGCCTTCCTGCCCGCAACGCCTCGAGCTTTCGCCGCGCATCGTCCAGATCGAGGTTCATCGTCACCGGATCGCAGTCCACGAGCACCGGATGCCCGCCGAGATACCGCACGACCTCGGCCGTCGCGGCGAAGGTCATCGTCGGAACGAGCACCGCCTCCCCCGCTTTCAGCCCGAGCGCCTCCACCGCGAGGTGCAGGGCCGCGGTCGCGGAGTTGACGGCCACCGCGTGCGGCGCGCCCACGGCCGCCGCGAATTCCTCCTCGAAGCGCTTGACCCGCGGGCCCGTCGTCAGCCAGCCCGAGCGCAGGCTCGCGACGACCTCGTCGATCTCGGGCTCGCGGATGTCGGGACGGAAGAAGGGAACCTGGATCGCCATCAGATCTCCTTTCCGGTTTGGGGTGCCGCAACGCGCTCCGCACCTCCAGCCGAGTCGACCCAGCGGCCGGCGAACCGCACGAGGCCGGCCAGAAAGCCCGAGCCGTACGCCAGATGCAGAATCGGAAATGCCAGCGCGATGCCGGGAGCGAGGCGCCATCGACGTCGCGACGACGCCGCGGTGGCGACAAGATCGCCGGCCAGATAGACGAGAACGAGCGCTGCCAGGCCGACCCGTCCGATCGGGCTGACGAGGGCCGTGGCGCCGAGACCAAGAAGGCCCGCCACGAAGGCGCCCGGCACGAACTGTCTCGGCTGCATCTGGCGCGGGTGCTTCTGGAGGACGCGCACCTTCCAGAATCCGTACTGGAAGTACTGCCTCCACAGCTTCGCGGGAGTTCCCCGGACCGTGTACCAGGACTTGATGGACGGCGAAAGGAGGATGCGGCCGCCGCTCGCCCTCAAGCGATAGTTGAGCTCGTCGTCCTGATCGCGGACCAGCTCCTCGTCGAAGAGCCCGATCCGATCGAAGACGCGCCGCGGCCACGCGCCGAGGTAGACGGTGTCCACCCATTCCTCATGGTCCGAATAGTGGAAGCGGGCGTTGCCCACGCCGAACGGCGAGCTCGTCGCGGCGGCGACGGCCTCGCCGAACGCGCCGTCGCCGAGCGCCGTCATCCTTCCCCCGGCGTTGTCGGCGCCGGTCCGCTCGAGCGCCGAGACGCAGGCGCGCACGTAGTCCGGCGCGACCCGAGTATGCCCGTCGATGCGAACGATGACGCTGCCGTGCGAGGCCCGGATCGCGGCGTTCAACCCGGTCGGAGCGATCCGGCCGGGGTTGTCCACGACGAGCAGATTGTGGTGGATTCTTCGCAGCGACGCGAGCGCCTCACGGGTTCCGTCGGTCGACATGCCGTCGGCGACGACGACCTCGTAGCGGTCCGCCGGGTAATCCTGCGCGAGGACGGCCGCTACGGCAGCGGCGATGTACGCGCCTTCCTGCCGGACAGGCATCACGACCGATACGGACGGGAGCTCCATCTTTCCGGAATCGGGCGAACGGTCGGCGCCACTCATGAAGCACCTGGACCAGTCAGCAACGAAACCACCGCCCGGCGTTTTCCGCTCGGGTCGCAAGCGATCTCGCCGACGCTCTCGATACGAACGCTCATTCCTGACCCAACGCGCTCCTTCAGGCGGTCTTCTATCGTTCTTACGGTGGTCGGACCAAATTCCCCGTCCGGGACGACCCGAATCAGCAGGTTAGTTTGCGTCGTCTGGACGATCTGAGCCTGCCGAACCGGCAGTCCGTAGAACACCGGATTCAGCCAGAAGACCTTTCGTCCGTCGGCAGTTTCAATCAGATCACTTATTCGACCTTCGATTTGATCCACAACCGGAAGGGTTCGTCCACACTCACACTCGGACGAAGCCGCGACGCGAACTCGATCACCGACTTCATACCGGATTAAGGGCATGTCTTCGTTAAGAAGGCCGGTCGCGACGAGCCGTCCCACAGTCCCTGCTGGGCAGGGTCGATCGTCAAAGTCCTGCAAGACTTCCCAGTATCCGGCCTCTGGCCAGATATGAAGTCGGCCCTCAGAGCACTCGCTGCCGGCCGCAGCCATCTCGCACATTCCATAGGATTCGCGCACCGGACAGCCGCAAGCCTCCTCTATAAGGGTGCGGTGAGCCGCCGTCAACGGCTCCGCGTTGGTGATGATGACCTTCATCTTTGGGATCGAGAGCCCCTGATCGAGGACCGCGGCGGCAAAGACTGCCATCGATGACGGATACACGATCATGTGTGTTGGAGCGAACCGCAGCAACATGTCAGCGTAGGAACGCGCTGTTCTGGGGCTGAGATGCTGGTTCGACATGTAGAGTTGATTCATCCCGTGGTTGACAACCCAAAACGGGGGATCGCGTCGCGCGAAAGGAACGACGACCTGCCCCCCCAAAATCGCCCACCGGTCGCTCCGACGGACTCCGTTCCATCGGCGGAGCCGAGCCTCCACCAGTGCATACCAGCCGAGCAGGGTCCGTCGGCTTTGAAAGATCTCGAGTGGAGTCCCCGTCGTTCCGCTGGTACGATCGCGATACAGTCGCTTCGGGTCGCGATCGTCCGCGACGAAGTAACGAGCGTATCGCCGAAGTTCTTCCTTGCCGAGGATGCTCCAGTCCTGAAGCCGCATGGACGAGGCTCGACCAACATCACGTCGCCGCTTTTCCCACTGATCGCGGTAATACGGAACACGGGCACTGGCGCGTTCGAGGAGAAAGGATAAACGCCGTTCTCGCCATTGCTGCCACTGATTAGAAGTCCATCGTTCTCGCTCCAGCGCTTCCTCCACGAGACGATCTGTCTCCGGACCGTAGCGCCAGCGCCTCAAGGAAATCCCACGAAGGCTCGCGGCAATCGATTGAGCCCACGGAGGAAGAGCCCTGTAGAGCTGCTGAACCGTCTCGTTCAGGATGCGACCTCGGCCGTTTCGCGAAGCAACCGCTCCCATTTCGGAAGAAGCAGGGACCAATCCAGGAATTCCGCTTTGCGGCGGGCGCCTGCCGAGAGGGTCGCGGCGATTCCGGGCTCGCGCAAAACGCGCAGCACGGCGGCCGCCATGGCTTCCGCCTCGCGGGGCGGCACGAGGATGCCATCCTTCCCGTCTTCGACGAGGTCTCGCAGGCCTCCGGCGTCTGTGCTCACGACGCAGAGACCGCACGCCATGGCTTCCATGACGCTGACCGGCGAATTGTCGACGGTGGTCGTATTCAGGAAGACGTCCGCATTGGATAGGTACTCGCCCACCTGCGACTTGGGCACGCCGGGAATGATCCGGAGCCGATCGCCGACTCCGAGCCGAAGAGCGGTCGCCCGGACACGCTCTAGGCTGCCGTCGTGCTTGTCCGGCCCAATCATGGTCAGCGAAACCGATGGCAGCGAAGGCACGAGACGGGCGAGAACCTCCACGGCGAGGGACGGGTCGTAGATCTCGTGAAAGGCCCGCAACCAGACGAGGCGTTCGCGAGGCTGCGATCGCAAGGAGTACGGGTATGCGGAAATCTCCAGCGGATTCGAGAGCCGAAGAATGTTTCGTCGGTGAGTTGCGAGCCCTCGCGACAGGTACTCGGACGGTGCCGTCACGACGGTTGCCTTCTCCAGGAGCCGTCGTATCCGCTTCGGATACCGTTTCGAATAGGCCGGGAGATTGCCTCCGTGAAGCGTGAGGACGATCGGTTTCCCAAGGCAGAACAAGAGTTCGACAGCGGCTGCCGCCCACAAGAAAGCGGGTCCGCTGTAGACGTCCACCTGGGCGACGGAGTACTCGCGGCGGCGGACCCAGATCGTCGACAGCATCGAGAGAAGCCGAGGGATGCGCCCCTTGCGATCCGATGTGGTGTGTACCGTCCACCCGGCGGCGCGGAGCCTCATCGAAAGGTCTTCGCAGACGCCGCGCGAGCCGCCGCCGTCGGAAAGAAAGTTACCGATGATGAGGATCGGAGGTGGTCCCGTGCGCCCGGTCTGAGAAGCGACCTCCGCCGTCACCGTCTCCATGGCGCTCCGGTCGGAATCAGCGACTTCGGTCGGCGGACCGGCACAGTCAAGGTGACGGCCCCCAGACCGAAGGCAAACGCTGGAGCCGCGAGACGCGTGGAGTTGACCGCCATGAAGAGAACTGCATACATGATGAAGGCTGCCGACAGGGCTTTTCCCCGGAGAGTGTCCTGCGCACGGACGCTTCTCACGGCAATCAGCCCGAGCGCCACAAGGGACACGAGCCCAAGGAGACCGTGTTCGCCGACCATGCGCGTGTATTCGGTATGGGCCTCGCCGGTATGGAAGTACTTCAGTCGATTTGTTTCGCCGCGACCCGGTCCCACACCGAGCACCGGGTTTTCCGACCAGCTCCGCAGGTCGGCCTTGATCAGGAGGTCTCGTCCGGTGCCGCTCGTGTTCTCGAAGCGGGACACGAGCACGCCGCCCGTAATCGCCTGAAGCCTCGGAATGACGACCAGCCCCACAACGAGCCCTCCCAGAACGACACCAAGGATCAGCTTCTTCCGCATGGCATGGTCCTTCATGAGGAAGAGCGACGCGGCGCCGAGTCCCCCGACCGCCATGTAGATTCCGCCGCGTGAAAGGGTGACCAGGCACTGCCGGATGAGAAAGAGGATGATCAAAAACATCGCCCCGACGACCGGGCGCTTCTTCACGCCCAGCATCAGGTACGCGATGACCGCGAGGATCCCGAGACCGAGCGCGGCCGAAACCTGGTTGGGCCCGAAGCCGCCGCTCGTCGCTGAGTTCGAGGCTCCGCCATAGAAAGCGAACTCCGGATCCTGGAGGACGAGCTGGAGGCTGTAGGCCGCGACCGTCGCGATCGCCATGACGGGCGCGAGCACGGAGATCATGACCCACCGGAGCTGGGACGGCGTCAGTCGGACTGAGGCGAAGAACATCACGGCGACGGCGAGCGTGATCGGCCCGGTCATGTTGAAGCTCAGCATCGACCGGGCGTCTTCCCATCGCTCCGACGTGATCGTCACGAAAACGGAGGGGATCAGGAACGCGGCGTACAGGATCGCCAGCATGGGCCGCCGGATCCGCACCGAGAAGATCAGCGCGACGCCGCAGATCACGATGATCGCGTACTTCCCGAACTCCCACGGAAGGTTTGGCGACGCCTTCATCCGCCAGAACACCGCTCCGCCGGCGATGTAGGCCACGACGCAAGCGACGAGGTCGGACCGGCGCGGGATCACGGCGGCGAGGAGACCGAATGCGAAGACCGCGAGGCCGTAGATCGTCCCGAGGCGCGAGTGCTTCGGGATCGCGAGAGCCAGGGGAACGTGCGCGAAGACGAAGGCGAGCTGGTACATCCAGACTCGGGCGCCCTCGCTCCGCACGGCCACCGGCGCGGAGGCGAGCGGGCGCGCGACGGCCAGCGCTCCGGCTCTCATGCGGCCCTCAAGCGAAGCAATTGCCGTACCGCTTCGAGATACGCTTCGTACGAGAAGGATCGCGCCGCCTCGACGGCGTTTCGCGAATCTGCCGTCCACGCGGCAGGCTCGGAAGCGTATCCCCGGATCGCCGCCGCGAACGCCGCGCACTCGTGCGCCGGGAGGGCCCGCCCCGCCCGGAAGCCCTGCAGCAGCTGCGGAATGCTGCTCACGTCGCTCGTCACCGGAACCGCTCCGTAGGCCATCGCTTCGCTCAAGACCTTCGGCCAGCCTTCGCTGCTGCTCGAGGGCAACAGAAGCACGTGCGCATCCCGGTAGTAGGCGGCGAGGTCCTGACGCGGAACCCATCCGTGAAAGCGCACGCACTGCCCGAGACCCGCCTCCGCCGCCTGAGCCTCGAACCGATTCCGGTCCGGACCGTCGCCGATCACTTCGAGTTGCGCATCGGTGCCTGCCGCGCTCAGCAGACCGAGAATCTCCAGGGCGCGCCCGCAACCCTTCTCCTCGTCGACGCGGCCGACGAAAAGCAGCCGCATAGGCTCCCGGAGCGTCTTGCCCCGGGCGACGGCCGCACCTTCGCAGAGTTCGTCGTTCGTCAGACACGGGTTCAGGAACGAGCGCACGTGGTCCGGCTGCCCGGGCCACCGCCCGTTGACGGTCACGAGGGCTCGCGGGATCCCCCGCGCGAGGAGCCAGCGTTGAAGCCCGTACGAGAAGCTCTCGCGGGTTCGTGGATTCCAGTTTCCCGCGTACTTGATCCATCGAGCCGCGGGCCGGCGGCGCATCGTCAAGAGGATCGCCGCGACGAGTCCGATATTGGACGGGCAGCGCACGTGGGCGACGTCCGCGCGGTCGAGCTCCCTCCAAATAGTGCCTGTGTACTGGGGCAACGCTCGCACGATCCCGAGCTTGGCGCCCAACTTTCCGCCGCCGGCGGGGCGCACCGGAACGACCCGGATGTTTGGCGCGCGGTAAAGAAGCCCGCTCGCCGGAGCGGCACCTTCGTGCACCGGCGCAACGTGGACGAGCTCGTCGAAGAGCCCCGCCAGATGGTCGAGCTCGCGCACTGTCGGACCCCATCCGACGAGGTGATCTCCGACGCGGTGATGCGGCGTGTGCGAAATGACGAGGAGCCTCATCGCCGCGCCACATCCCGCAAGAGCGCGTCGTAGGCGGGCATCCGGCAGTCCCAGGTCTGCTCGGCCTCGGCTCGACGGCGCGCCGCCTGACCCATCTCGCGGCGGCGGGCAGAGTCTCCGAGGAGCTCGCGCAGGGCCGCGGCCGTGGCGAGCGGGTCCTCTTGCGGTACGCATAGCCCGGTCTGCCCGTGGACGATCGCCTCCGCAAGGCCCGAGCCATCGGAAACGATCGCCGGCAATGCGCAGAGGGCCGCTTCCACGACGGCGATTCCGTAGCCCTCGAAGTCGCCGTCGGCAGTGTGGCGGCTCGTCATCGCGAACAGGTCGGCCGCGTTGAGCAGGCGGACGAGTCGCGCGTCGTCGAGCCGGCCGAGCAGGTGCACGCGTTCCGAAACGCCGATCTCCGCCGCGAGCCTTCGAATCTCCTCTCCGCGCGTCGGCATACCCACGATCGCGTAGTGCAAGTCGGGCACCGCGTCCAGGGCGCGAACGACGACGTCCTGACCCTTTCGGGCCGTGACGTTGCCGACCGTGACGACGAGAGGAGCCTCCGGCAGGCCGAGCTCCGCCTTCGCGCGGACGGTCTCCGTCCGCGGAAGCACGCGAAATCGTGCCGGATCCGCTCCGTTGGGAATCACGCGATCTTTCCGGGGGACGACGCCGAGCCGAAGCATCTGGGACCGCGTGAACTCGCTCACCGAAACGATCGCGGCGGAGCGGCGAAAGGCCCAGCGGACGCCTCTCGACTCCCAACCGCGGCCTCCGAACTCGGTTCCGTGGCCGACCGCGACGAGGGGGATCGTCCGGCCGGCTGCCCGCGCCGCGGCGAGCATGACCGCGCGGCTGCCGGAGGCGACCAGCACGTGCGGCCGGAACGAGCGCAGCAACCGAACGAGCTCGACGCTCCGATAGATCGCCTCGAACGCCGGTCCGGCGATGCGGCGCAAGCGCACGACCTCGAATGGCTGGGCCCCGTTGAATGCGGCCACTTCTGCCTCGCTGGCATAGTCCTGGTTCGTCAGGACGCGGACCTGCCAGCCCCGATTCCGCAGCCCCACGCCGAGTTGGTGCGCCTGCGTTCCGATCCCGCCCGGGCCGGGTGGGAACTCGCTGGAGACGACGAGGCATCGCCGCGCACTCGCGTCGTCCGCGTGCGGCGATCCCGGGCGTGCGGGGACTGGCATGCGGCTAGCCATCGGGTGCAGCCGCCGATCTCGGCCGCGCCTCCGCGGAAAACGTCGGGATTCGCGGTCCGGCCGCCATCATGGCGTCCGCGTCGCGCTCACGGCGGCGAAGTTTCTGGAGCGTGTCGGGAAGGAAGATCAGTCCGAGCGCCGCCTTCAGCGCGCGCCGGACTCGCGAGCCCCTGAATGCGAGCGTGGCAACCGCCTGCAGCCAGAGCCACTCCCGAACCTGACTTGCCGAAAAGTAGCGCTTGGCCAGGTAGAGCTCCGTGGCTCCCGGGATCTGCCGGTGCAGCAGTTTCTTGCGGCTGCTGGCATACGTCACAGCCCGCGCTCCGTGTGTCCGCAGGCCGCCTCGCGGAGCATGGCGGTGCAGCACCTCCACCTGCGGATCGAGAACCATCAGCTGTCCCGAGAGGTAGAGCCGTGTGCCCAGGTCCGCGTCGGCGCGAGCGCCCCGCTCGTACGCGAGGTCGAAGAGACCCGACTCCTCGAGCGCGGCGCGCGAGACCATGGAGTTTCCCGCCGGGAAGACGTCGCTCGCGCGAAGAACTCGAAACGCCTCGGGCAGGGGTCCGGCTCCGTCTTCGAGCGCCACGCCGCAGGACACCTCGTTGCGGAAGCGGCGCAGGCTCCGGAGGTGCCGCTCGACGATGTCCGGCGGAACCTCGTCGTCGTCGTCGAGCAGAAGGAAGTAATCGCCTCGCGACGCTTCGAGGCCGAGGTTGCGCGACGAGCACTGCCCCGCCTGGTCGAGCTGAAACACGCGGAGCGGCAGGTCCGGGAAGCACTCGCTAAGATCCGAACGCCGTCGGTCGGCAGGCGTCTGATCGACGACGACGATCTCGACGGGCTGAACCGTTTGGTTGAGGAGCTGACCGAGAAGCTTCTCGAGATATGGGTACCGGTCGACGGTGGGAATCAGCACGGTCACGCGCGCCCCCACCGGCGCGGGATCAGCGGAGGAGACGGTGCTCAGGTGCAGAGGTTGAGTTGGCGGAGGCGCCGGCGACCCCTCGAGCTTCCGGCGAATCCGCCGAGCCGTCCAAGGTCGGGCTTCGCCGCGTAGGACCGACCTCCAGAGGCTCCAGCGGAGCCAGAAGCGCCCGAAGCGGTAGTAGACGAAACGCATCTCGTCTTCGATCGGAAGACCGGCGTCCCCTTTCGACGGAGGCACGGCGAGAAGAGACGGCCGGTGGCGCATCAGCGCTCCGCGCGAGATCCAGCGGTGACCGAGTTCGAGGCCGGCTCCGGCGAGGCTCTGGAACTCGGGACGAACGCCACCGAGCTTCCGGAAGACTTCGGAGCGAACGACGCACGCCTCGAGAGAGAGGCGCCAGGAGGTCGCGTCGATCTCGGGGGACGGATCCCTGTTGAGCATCCAGGTGGGTGCGATGAAATCGATGGCCTTCGGAAAGCCAGCCAGGCCGAGACCCAGGCCGGCGTGCCAGACGTCCTCGGGCCCCGAGAGCGAGGCCAGGATGCGCTCCGGCTCGAGGGTTCCCGCCCGCGCGCTCCAGAAGACCCACGCCGCCGGCGAGCCACCGGATTCCTTCACGATGCATTCGGCGAGCGATGCCGGCCTCGGCGCGGCGCTCACGGTTCGGCCGAGCGGCCACGCGGGAGCGGGCCCCTCGCCGAGCCAGACCAGCGTTACGGCGTGAGCATCGATCGACGCAGAGCTTCCCCGATCCGGCATCATCCCTTCCAGGCGACGGCGAAAAGATTCGCAGTACGTCGGGGCATTTCGTCCAATCCCCGGGACTCCCAGTGGCTCCTGAGGTTACCGAGCATCGAACCGGCCGCTCGCAAGGGGTGACGAGGACTCAGGCTCCGAAGTCCGCGTGCACGAGAGCTGCCCGTTCGGATTCCATATGTCACGGCGATCTTTCCGAAGTAGCGGCGGAGAAGATCGCGAAGTCCTTCGCGCGTGTAATGGCGGCGGTGATCCGGGTTGTAGTTCGGAGGCTCGTTGCGAACGTAGTCTCCGTTGGGCGTGGTCAGGTAGAGCCAACCGCCTCGTCGCAGCACGCGCGCCGCCTGGGCAACGAAAGCCTCGTCTTGTTCGACGTGCTCGATGACTTCAACGCTGACCACTCCGTCGAAGGACTCGCTCGGGAGGCTGCAACGAGTCATGTCTTCGAGCACCACTCTGGTCACGTTTGATCGGCGGTGCCTGATCGCGCGCTGGATCCCTGCGGAAACACCCAGATTGAGGCTTTCTTGGAGCTCCGACTGCCTCGGCAAATCAAGAATCGTCACCAAGGCGGGTAACCCAATTGTGTACGGGGATTTCCTTCCTCCGACATCCAAGAGAGAGATGGGACGACCCGCGGTCCGGCTGGTCAATCGCTCGAGATCACGGCGCACACGCCCGTGTAAGACGGGAAGAATCGGTCGTGCTAGCAGCCAGGCAACCTCGTACGGTTTCACTACTGTCTCCCTCCTCCCTCCCCGAGCTCCCGCACCTCGCCGGCGTCCCGATGCGTCTCGGCCTTCGAACCCTTCTCGAGCACCGAGCGGTACAGCGCATCGAAGGCGCTGATCTGGTCTTCGAGCCGGAACCGGGATGCGACCCGCCGTCGTCCGGCCTCCCCCATGCGCCGCCTCCGGTCGGGATCGGACGCGAGCCGTGCCAGGGCGTCCGCCAGCGCCGCGGGACTCCGGCGCGAAACGACGAAGCCGGTCACGCCGCTCTCGACATTTTCGCCCAGGCCGTCCGCGTCCGTGCAGACGACCGGCAGGCCCATCGACTGGGCTTCGAGCACGGCGTTGCAGAATCCCTCGGACACGGCCGCGTGAAGAAAGACGTCGGCCCGGAGCATCTCCTCGCGCACAACCGAGCGATCTGTCTCCCCCAGAAACGTCACGACGTCCTCGAGCCCGAGCTGGTGGCGGGCAAAGGCGACCGCCCCGAGAAAGCTGCCGTCGCCGACGATGCGGTACTCGCATGGAATCCCGCGAGCCCCCAGGAGCTGCACGGCCACGAGCGCGTCCTCGTACCCCTTCTTCCACTCCAGGCGCCCGACACTGAGGATCCGAAGGGAACCGCCGCGGTCGACCGCCCGAGGTTCCTTCCGCTCGAAGAAATCCGTATCGATCGCGGGCGGGATCAGGAAATGCGGTTTGGCGGGGGGACAGCCGCGCCGCTGCGCTCTCTGCCACAAGTCCTCTCCCAGAAAATGCAGCGCCGATGCGTCCCGCCATACCGCGTCGTAGTAGCCCGGCTCGTCGAGGCCGACGTAGTTCAGGTCGAAGCCGCGGAAGCTGACAACGATGGGAGCGTCGAGCAGCTGCGACAGATGCATACGCTCGGCGCCGAGCGTGCCGAACTCGAAGTGGATCAGGTTCGGGTTCAGAGCGACGAGGGCAGCGTCGAGATAGAGCCGCCGCAGCACATCCGCACCGAACCGCTTGCCGCCACGCGCCAGGTAGGAAGCGCTGGCGCCCGGCGCCGCGAACAGGCACTCGAGAAGGGCCGCGGGAGCCATCAGGGCGGCTTTCCAGTGCGGCAGATGCGGCCACGTGCGGTGGACGCGCCGGCGGATGTCAGGAACCTGCCGGAGGTTCGGGAAGTGATCCCACGCGGATCTCTCGCTGCCGTCGCACACGACGTGAACGTCCCATCCGCGCTCGAGCAGGCCCATGAACTTGCTGACGATGAAGGTTTCCGACGCGCGCGGAAACTTCGGAACGACGAGGGCTAGGCGACCCGGCATGCCCTCACCTCTTCGAGAAGCGTCACGAAGTCGCGCACGTGTCGATCCAGCGTGAAGTCCCGGGCGATCCGGGCCTGTCCGGCGCGCCCCATCCGAACGCGAAGGCCGGGATCCCGTGCCAGCGTGGCGACGGCGTCGGCCATCGCCTCCGGGTCCCGCAAGGGCACCACGAATCCCTCGACACCGTGAGTCAAGCCCTCCAGGACTCCTCCGCAGTCGGTCATGACGACCGGAACCCCGCAGCCCATCGCCTCGATCGCCGCGTTGCAGAACCCTTCGCTCAGGCTCGGGAGGATGAACACGTCCGATTGCTGGAGGCGGTCCCGGACGTCGAGCGGGGGCAGCCGTCCGGCGATCTCGACGTGCTCGCGGATGCCCAGGTCCTCGATCGTGTAGAGGATGCGCTGGCGTTCGGGACCGTCCCCGACGAGCGTGAGGCGCGCGGGAATGCCCCGGTCGAGCAGGAGCCGCAGAGACTGGAGCGCATAGGTCGTCCCCTTGACCCAGACGAGCGAGCCCACCGTGATGATCCGAAGCATTGGCGAGGTGTCGCGCGAATCCGACGGAGAAAAGAAGCCGGGGTCGATCCCCGGATGGATGACCCGCGCCTTGCTCCGATCAAGTCCGAAGCGCTCGGCTTCCCGCTCGATCGCCTGGGAGATGCAGTGAATCCGCGCCGCCCGGGCGAATGTCGCCGGCAGGCCTTTGCGCACTCCCCGGCCAGGATGATGAGGAGCGACGTTGACCTGCGAACCCCGGCAGCTCACGAGGACGGGCATTCCGCAGTCGAAGAGGGGCAGGTAGTCGATGGCGACGGAGTTCCACGGAAAGTAGAGGACGTCGTACCGGACACCGGCGAACGGCACCAGGCGGTTGAGCGTGCGAAGCTTCGCCGTCAGGGTGGGCTCCGCCCGGCTCTGCCGGAGGAAGCGCCAGAAATCGCGGGGTGAGCGGAGAAACGCCCGCAGCGACAGCCACGCGAGACGGACGAGCCGCAGGATCCTCGACCCTTCCCAGCTCCACGTGCGGAACGCCCTCAGTCCCGACTGGAAGAACCATTCCTGGTCGGGCTCCTGACTGAAGGCGAGCGAGACGTCGATGCCCGAGGCGGCGAGCCCCCGCATCAGGCGGCCGAGAAACGTCTGGGGCGGCCAGGACGTCCCGACGACGAGCAGTCGGAGAGGCCGCGTTCTAGCCATACGCCTCCAGCCACGACGCCAGCGTCAGGAGCATGGAGACCGTGTAACCCCGGCCTTCCTCCAGGGGCGAAGCGAAGAACGCGTCGAGCAGCGCCTGGACGCGCGGCCGCGACACGAGCTCGGCGAGGCGAGAGCCTCCGAGCGCGCGCTCGAGGCGGCGGCGCCCCTCCTCGCCGCGGAACTGGACCTCCCAGTTGCGCTCGATCGACGGCGCGCCCTTCCAGAGGCGTCGCGCTTTCTTGAGCGCGCGGCTCGGGAGCAGCAGCGAATGGAAGTACCGGACCCGGTACAGGTTCGTGTCGTAGGCCTGCCACCGGATGCGCGCGAGGTCCGGGGCGTAGCGTTTGAGGTAATCGATCTGGAGCCGCCGGCCGCGAACGAACTCCGTCGGAACCGTCGCGAAGAAATCGGACATCCGCGTGTCGTAGAACGGCAGCCTCGGGTATGCGCCCGCCTGATGCATGCGGATGCTGGCGAGAGTCCAGCGGAAGGACCACTGCTCGGTCTTGAACGCCTTCACGCGGAAGTCTGCGTCGGCGATCGAAGGCAGCCGCTCGAGCTCCTCGGCGACCTGAGCCTTCACGATCTCATCGGGCGACTCTCCGAGACGCGGCGCCGCGAGCTCGTCGAGGAGCCAGCGCCGTCCGCGCTTGGCCATCTTGGAGATGGCGTGCTCCAGCACGTCGGCCGACGCCGCGTCCGGCCGATCAGCAAGCCCCATGTCGTCGTGCCAGACGTCGCCCCAGTGCGCTGCGACCACGGCGTCGGCCCGACCGTCGAGCCTGTCGGTCACGGTCGCCTGCCGTGACTGCGTCACGTCCTGGAAGCCCTCGACCGAGGCGAGCACCGCGTCGAGGCGGTCGAACAGGTACGGCCCGACCGTCAACGATTCGAACGGAAGGCTCCGGGCCTCGGCAACCTGTCGCGCGACCGCCGTCTCGATCGAATCGGGCGCGTATCCGTACGAAAAGGACCACAACGATGCCCCGGACCTCGCCCCATCGCGCGTCAGGGCCGCGACGGTCGTCCGCGAATCGAGCCCGCCCGAGATGGGCACCGCGAGCCGCCCCTGCGCCTGCTCGTCGCTCACCCGGTGCAGCACGGCCGCGAACTCGTCCACCGTCTCCCCATACGAGCGCCCCGGGTCCGGCTCATGGCGCCAGGCCCAGTACCGTTCTTCGGTCAACAGCCGGCCCGAGCGGTCGAACATGGCATGCGTGGCCGGACGCTGGATCTTCACGTCGTCGAAGAAGGTGCGCGTCCCCGGGAAGAATCCCAGCGCGAAATACCCGGCGAGACCGGGCCAGTCGAGCTCCCGCGCCGACCCGCCCGCTCCCGCGACCGCCGGGAAGAACGTTCCGATCGCCCCCTTCGAGCCGCACGACGCCCGATAGGCGTGGACGGTTCCGAAGCGGTCGGTCCACAGGTGCCACCGCTGTTCGTCCGCGTTCCAACCGAGAAGCAGGAGGTGACCGTTCAGCTCCAGGGCCGGCCGCTTTCCCGAGGCGATTTCGAAAAGGAAGCCGCCCTCGTCGGCGGGAGCGCCGTAGAGCTCTCCGATTCTCCAGAGCCGCCAGGCGCCGGACGCCGCCGCACGCATCGGGAATCCCCGCCATCCCGCCGAGGGCGGCCGCGACAGGAGCTTCCACCCCGGGCCGGAGAGCTCGAGCGACCAGTCGCCGCTTCGCTCCCGCGTCTGGATCGGGGTTCCATCGTCTCCGAACACGACGAGCAGGTCGCCGCACCGTGCTTCCGGTGCGAGACCGGCGGCGGGCGCAGCTGCATCCGTCGCCACCGACGTCCTCACGCGGCCCGCCTTTCCGGCATGGCGCCGAGCAGCTCGGAGTACAGATCCTCGTGGGCTCGGACCTCGACCGCGATCGCGTACTTCGCGAGGGCGCGCTCCCTAGCGGCCGCGCCCAGCGCCCGCCGTCGCGGCGCGTCGGCGAGCAGCCACTCGAGCCCTCCCGCCAGCGCGCCCGCATCCTGCGGCGGCACGAGGATTCCGCTGCGCTCGTTCTCGACGATGTCGCGCGATCCGGGGATGTCCGTCGCGACGCACGGCCTCCCGCTCGACATCGCTTCGAGCAGCGCGACGGGACACCCCTCCATCCGCCACTCGTTCCAGGTCGGAAGCACGAAGACGTCGAGCTCCGCGAGAAAGGCCGGAACGTCCTGCACTTCGCCGAGAAACGCGACGCGATTCTCCAGCCCGAGCGCCCGGACCTGCTCCCGGAGTCCGGCGGCGTACTTCTCGTCGAGCGCCTTTCCCGCGAGCCAGAGGCGAAGACCCGGCACGCGCGCGAGCGCGTCGATGAGCGTCGGGTGCCCTTTCACGGGCAGCAGTTGTGCGACGCAGCCGGCGACGACGGCGTCCGGCGGCACCCCGAACTGCTCGCGCAGCGCGAGGCGCCGCGGCGCGTCCGGACGAAAGCGCTCGGTGTCCACGCCGCGCGGCAGGAGGACCGTCTTGCGCCGCAGACGCGGCGAGGCGAAGAAGTCGCGCATCATGTCGGTGTTCTGTGCCGCGACCCGCGTGGCGAAGACGCTGCGCAGCCACCAGGAACGGCGGTTCCAGTTCATGTTCTTCTTCGTGTAGATCCAGGCCCGCGCCCCCGCGAACCGGGCGACCAGGGGCTCGGTGTAGTCGTCCAGGTAGTGAAACGAGTGCCACAGGACGAAGCCGCGCGGCCGGAAGGCGGCGGCCGCCCGGTGCGCGCGCATCGCGAGGGTCGCGAGCGGCCGCGCCGGCACGGCAAAGGCGGCGTGCATGTACGGGATCCCGAGTCGCTCGATCTCGGATTCCAGATTGCCGCCCGGCTTGAGCGTGCAGATCGAGGGAGCGAAACGCCGCCGGTCCAGCCGCTCCACGATGTTGAGCATCGCCCGGCCGGACCCGGCCGTCGTGAAGTTGGGAATCGTGAACAGGATCGGGACGGGCTCCGTCATGCCGCCGCCGCCACGGCCCGCCCGTAGGCCCGGGCCCACCACTGGAGCGCCATCAGGGTCCAGATGCCCCACTTGCAGTCACGCTCGCCCCGGCGATGGCTGTCCCAGTACGCTCGGAGGGCGCCGCGGTCGAAGACGCCTGAAGGGTAGAGGTCGCCCGAGAAGAGCGTCTGCTCGACGAGCGGCCGCAACGGACCGCGGAGCCAGTCTCCGAGCGGAACCGCGAAGCCGCGTTTGAGTTTCGGGATCGTGTCCGGCGGGACGAACCGCCCGAGCAGCTCCCGCAGCGGTGCCTTGCGCGTCCCGTCACGCATGCAGGCGAACGGATCGATGCGCAGCGAGAGCTCGATGACTTCCCGGTCGAGGAGCGGGACCCGCACCTCGAGGCTCTCGTGCATGGAGGCCATGTCGACCTTCTTCAAGCCGCGCTGGAGCTGGCCGTAGAACTCGACGTGCCGCGAGAAGTTCGCGAGGTCGCGGCGACCCCGGAATCCCTCGAAGTCGTAGAGACGGAAGTCCGAGGGCGGCGCTCCGAGGCCCGGCGCCAGGAGGCGGAGGTCCTCCCGCTTCAGCCGCGAGTTGACCTCGAAGTAATAGTCGCCCGGGTCCCGGGCGACGATCGCGTCCGACCGGCGTGGACCGATCCCGAGCCGGCCCGCGCCGTACGCCGCGACCCGCAGCGGCCGCGGCCATCGGAACAGGCTGCCGCTGTGCAGCAGCGACAGCGGCCGCTCGTACCCGAAGAAGAGCTCGTCGCCGCCGTCTCCGCTCAGCGCGACCGTCACCTCGCGCCGGGCGAACCGGCTCACGAGCATCGTCGGAAGGATCGAGAAGTCCGCGAAGGGCTCGTGCTGGGCCTGCTGCACCGACGCGATCGTCGCCAGCGCTTCGTCGCCCGACACGGGGTGCAGCCGGAAGTCCACTCCGAGCCGCTTTCCGTAGCCGGCCGCGTCCGCCGACTCGTCCTGCGACCATCCGGGGCTTCCGATTGTGAAGGCCTTGAGCTCCGGGCCCGTCTGACCCCGCGCGACGGCCGTCACGAGCGGCGAATCCACGCCTCCCGAGAGAAACACGCCGAGCGGCACGTCGGCGATCCGCTGACGCCGCACCGCGCGATCGAGCACCTCGCCGAGCGCCTCGACCGCGGCGCCGCCCCGGGCGTCCGGCTCGACGTGCCGCGGAAGCTCCCACCACCGGCGGCGCTCGACCGGCGCTCCGGGGCGCGCCCGCAGAAAGTGGCCGGGCTCGAGCTGGGCCGTACGCGCGAGCAGGCCGAAGGGAGGGGGGATGTGGTGCAGTCTCAGGTAGAGCGCGAGCACGTCTTCACGAACGGGGCCCGGATCGCCCCAGGGCGTCTGAAGCAGGACGTCGAACTGCGAGCCGAACGCGAGACCCTGGCCTGGCGAAGGCTCGAAGTAATACAGCGGCTTGATCCCCGCGTGATCCCGCGCGAGCACCAGGGTCCGTTCGGTAAGCCGGTACCACGCGAACGCGAACATGCCGTTCAAGCGTGAGATCACGTCCGTACCGAACGCATTGAGCGCCTCGAGCAGGACCTCGGTGTCGGATCGGGAGCGGAACACCACGCCGCGCCCTTCGAGCTCCCGGCCGAGCTCCTGGAAATTGTAGATCTCGCCGTTCAACATCACGACCGAGCGGCCGTCGGCCGAGATCATCGGTTGGTGCCCGGCCGGCGTCGGGTCGATGATGGCGAGCCGCCGGAAGCCGAAGATCGCGTGCCCCGAGGGATCCCGCCAGTGTCCTTCATCGTCGGGACCGCGGCGCGTCATCGCGCGCGTCATCCTCCGGACGGCGTCGGCGAACTCGGGACGGGCTGCCGCTCCGTCGCCGCTCCAGATCCCGGCGATTCCGCACATGACGTGTCAGGCCTCCGAGGGGCGCGGTTGCGGGGCCTGGCTCGGCCGGGCGGGCCGATCCCCGTCCCACCAGAAGGTGCGCACGAAGCCGTGGAGAGATCCCGAGGCCGAGAGGCGCGGCAGCAGGAACCGATCGGCGCCGAGCCGGTCTTCGAGCGCTCCGGACACCGTCGTGAACGCGACGTCATAGCCGGCGCCCTCGACTTCGCCGGGCGACGTGTCCACGAAATTGCCATTCGGGTACGCGAACGCGCGGCAGCGCCGTCCGAGCCGGCGCTCGAGCTCCGCGCGCGACGCGACGAGCTCGCGCACCCGCAGGTCGGCGGTCTGCTGCGCGTGGTGAATCTCGTGATGGAGACCGTGGCTCCCGATCTCGACGCCCGCGTTCGCCAGCTGCGTCAGCTCCTCCCACGTGAGCATCCGCAGCTGCGGGTGCTCGCCGAGCAGGCGAGCCGATTCGCCGGCCGGGAACTGCCGGCGCAGCCCCTCGACCGTCGCGACCCGTTCGAGCGCAGGAACCGCCTTCAATCGCGCGCGCAGCTCCCGGAAGCTCTTCTCGCGCTCGGCGCGCGTGGCGAGGCTCCACGTCCGGCCGAGCGCCTCGATCTTCTCGGCGCGGCCGAGCAGGATGAGGAGGGACATCTCGACGCTCCACATCGCGCGCGACGGACCGACCTCTCCCGGGGGCACGTAGAGCGACCAGGGAATCCGCCGAGACGCCATGACCTCGGCCGCGAGGACGTTGTTGTGGAAGCCGTCGTCGAACGTCACCATGGCGCTCGGCCGCGACGGCAGCTTTCCGGCCGCCAGCCCCTCGATGAGCTCGCCGACGCCGAGCACCCGAAACCGGCGCAGGAAATCCATCTGGGCGCGGAAAATCTGCAGAGGCAGCTGGTTGCGGTCGAGCACGGCATCGCGCTTCTCCGTGACGACGCCGTGATATCGGAACACGCGGACGCCGTGGCGGCGCACGTGCGACCATTTCCAGCCGGAAAGGTAGCCGCGCCGGGCTTGAATCCACTCAGCGAACATCCGCGCTCCTCATCGGACGGCCGCCTTTTCGTCGAGCACCATCCCCTCGAACCGGGTCCGCCAGTCGAGCATCGGCCGGATCACGCCCGGCCACGCGCCCGAGTACTCTCCCCGCGCCGTGTCGCCGTCCGGCGAGTCGATGACGTGGAAAGCCACCGCGTGGCGCTCGTGGTAGTGCTGCACCATCGGATGGATCGTCAGGAGCTCCGCGTTGACGATCAGGGCGCCCTCCGAAAGAAGGTTTCCCGGGATCCACGCGGTCGTGACGTAGCGACCCGCCGGGCGCGGACGCCCCTTCCATTCGGGGTCGTGGTCGATCGCCCCGAACACGCACAGGCCTTCGTCATTGAAGAAGTCGTAGATCGGCGAGAGGACCCAGCCCGGCTCGAGCACGTCGAAGGTCATCTCGATGCCGACCGGGCATCGGATGTCGATCGACTCCGCGAGGCGGCCGTCTTCGCCGACAATGCGGACGCCCCTCAGCCGCGCCACGTGGTTCCCCGGAGCCCGCTCCGGATCCGGCCACTCGCGGGCCGCCTTCGTCCCGATGTCGGAGCTCAAGTAGGCGCTGACGACCTCGTGCGACGGGCCGTCCGCCGCGACGCTGCCCGCGTCGAGCAGGATCGTCCGGGGGCAGAGGCGGGTGATCGCCGGCATGTTGTGCGACACGAACAGAACGGTCCGGCCCTGCTGGCCGACCTCCTCCATCTTGTCGAGGCACTTGCGCTGAAAGGTCGAGTCGCCGACGGCCAGGACCTCGTCGACCAGCATGATCTCGGGCTCCAGGTGCGCCGCGACCGAGAACGCGAGACGCAGGTACATGCCCGAGGAGTAATGCTTGACCGGCGTGTCCACGAATTTCTCGACGCCCGCGAAGGTCACGATCTCGTCGAACTTCCGGGCGATCTCGCTGCGCCGCATGCCGAGGATCACGCCGTTCAAGTAGATGTTCTCGGCGCCCGTCAACTCCGGATGAAATCCCGTGCCCACCTCCAGGAGCGAGCCCACGCGGCCATGGATCGACGCCCGTCCCGTCGTGGGATCGGTGATGCGCGAAAGGATCTTCAGCAGGGTGCTCTTGCCCGCGCCGTTGCGGCCGATGATGCCAACGACCTCTCCGCGAGAGATCTCGAAGGACACGTCGTGGAGGGCCCAGATCGTTTCGGGAGCCGCCTTCGCGAGGGACCCCCCTCGCAACGCAGACCGAACCGTCCGGAACGGCGCCGTCGCCGCCGCGGTCAGAATGTCGCGCAGCGCTTTGTAGCTCTTCCGCGGCCCTCCCAATCGGTAGCGCTTGCCGAGCCGCTCGACGCGAATCGCTGGCATCATGCGACGAGTCCTAGACCACGTCCGCGAAAGTCTTTTCCATGCGCCGGAAGTAGAACGCGCCGCCCACGAGCAGGACGAGCGCCGCGCCCGCCGACACCGCGATGGCCGGGCCCGGGGCGGTCTTCGTTCCGAGGAGCGCCCAGCGGAATCCCTCGACGACGCCGACCATCGGATTCAACCCGTAGATCGTGCGCCAGGGCTCTCTCAGGAGACTGCTCGGGTAGACGATGGGCGTGGCGAACATCCAGAACTGGGTGATGAAGGGAACCGTGTAACGGACGTCGCGGTACTCGACGTTCAGGACCGAGAGCCAGAGACCGACCGCCAGCGCGGTTACGAGCGCGAGCAGGAGAAACAGAGGCAGCCAGACCAGGCGCGCACTCGGGTAGATGTGGTACCACGCCATCATTCCGAGGAGCACCGCGAAGGCCAGCGCGAAGTCCACGAGCCCGGCGAGGACGTTGGCGATCGGGATCGTCAACCTCGGAAAGTAGATCTTCCGGATCAGGTTCGCGCTGTCGACGAGGCTGTTCGCCGACTGCGACAGACCGTTGGCGAAGAAGGTCCACGGCACCAGCGCGGCATACGCGAAGATCGGGTATGGAATGCCGTCGGACGGCATTTTGGCGAGCTTGCCGAAGAACAGGCTGAAGATGACCATCGAGAAGAACGGCTGGATGATCGCCCATGCCGCTCCGAGTGCCGTCTGCTTGTAGCGAACCTTGATGTCGCGCCAGACGAGGAAGTAGAGGAGCTCCCGGTACTCCCAGAGTTCGCGGAGCCTGAGCCCGATCCAGCCGCGGCTCGGCTCGATGACGATGGTGGAAACATCGGGTCCCGTGCGGGCGATCGAGCTCATGATGGATGACCTTCCTTCGCGTTCTCCGCGCGCGCCAGAAGGCGCGCGTACAGTCGGGTGAAGTTTTCGGCGGAGCGTTCGATCGAGAACCGCTCGGCGAGCGCGGGCCCGCGGGCGGCGAAGGCGCGGCGCGCCTCGGGGTCGAGCATCGCCTCGAGCGCCGCGGCCAGCTCGTCCTCGGACTCGCGCGCCACGATCAGGCCTCCGTCGCGGCCGAGCATCTCGGGCACGCCTCCGACGGGCGTCGCGATCGCCGGCAACCCGGCGGCCAGGGCTTCGAGCATCGCGATCGGAAATCCCTCGAAGCGGGACGACAGGACGAACACGTCGAGCTGGCCGAGGAAATGCGGAACGTCCTCCGTCAGACCGACGAGGTGAAACCGGTCCTTGAGCCCCGCCCGGGCGATCTCTTTCCGAAGGGATTCCTTGAGCGGTCCCGCTCCGGCGATCGCGAAATGGACCCCGCGCTCTTTCGGGATGCGCCGCGCCGCCCGGATGAAGATCTCGTAGGCCTTCTCCTGGACGAGGCGTCCGGCGGCGCCGAAGAGGAGCGCATCGGCTGGGATGCCGTTCTTGCCGCGCCACGCCGGGTCGGCCGGCCGGCGTTGCCGGAAGCGCGACAGGTCCACGCCCCCGCGCGTCACCGCGACACCGTCGGGATGATCGAGCCCGCGCATGTGGAAGTCCTTCGCGAGCTCCTCCGCCACCGCCGTCACGGCGCCCGGCCCTTCCGCAGCGAGCCGGATGGCGTGGCGCCAGCGGGCGAGCTCGCGCCCCTCCGGCCGGTACTGGCCGTGGATGGTCCAGACGAACGGCAGCCGCGCCCGACGGAGGATGCCCTCGGCCTGCAGATCGATGCGGTGGGCGATGTGCGTGTGGACGAGGTCGGGCTCGAGCCTTCGCAGCACGCGAGCGAGCCGGCGCGGGAAGGTGAACGTCAGCCGCTGTCGCAGCCAGCGCGAGGCGCGATACGAGCCGAGCGACAGCGAATCCGGCCACGGCACGGAGCACTCTTCGACCGTCATCCCCGCGTCCCGAAACCGTCGAGCGAAATCGTCGTCCGCTCCGAAGAGGCAGAGCAGGCTGTGCCGATAGCGGCGTCCGGGGGCCGACGTCGCGAAATCGAGCACGAGGCTCTGGACGCCTCCGGCCCCCGCGGTCCCGACGACGTGGACGACGTGGGGCCGAAATGCGCCCGCCCGCGTGTCCATGAAATCGCCCTCGGCTCCGGCGAGCGCGCGCGTCATCGGGCGAACTCGTGGAGCGTGGTCGCCGATACCCGGTACCGCTTCCGCAGGAAGGCGAAGACCGACGAGAGCCCGTCGAAGAGCGCCGCGACCTCGCGTTCCGTCGCGGTATACGGGCTGGCTGCCGGGACCGCCTCCACGCTGTGGAACATGACGTTGATGACGGGCGTCGAGTCGTCCGGCCACGCCGCGATCACGGTCTCCGCCCAGCGGCACAGGTCGTCCGGCGAGCCGCGCAGCGGACGCACCCAGAACTTCTCGACCGCGCCGCCCACGATCGCGCGCAGAGGCCGCCGGCGGAGCGCCGGGTCGCTCAGGCGCCGGAGCAGCACCGCCGGCCACCGCGCCAGAGCCGGCGCGAAGATCGTCACGGGAACCTCGACGAGCCGAAGGGATCCGTTCTTGCGCGGATCGCGATCCGACGGATGGTAGGGCGCCAGGGGCGCTCCCCAGTGGTTGCTCCGGATGCCTGCGGAGAACTCGTGCGTTCGGAACGGGGTCACGCTCGTGTCGACGCGATAGCCGAGGTCTTCGAGCACCCGGAGGGTGTGACCGCGCACCGCGAAGCGCCCCGCGCGAAAGGAGAGCGGCCGCCGCCCGAGGCGCTCGGCGAAGAGCTCCGTCAGATTGCGCAGCTTCGCCCGCTCGACCTCCCGCGAGTAGGCGATCTGGGGAGTGCTCGTGACGGGCGCCGCGAAATCGGCCTCGGGCTCGATGAACTCTCCATGGAGGTGCGTGCCGAGCTCGCAATCGTCGAGCGCCCCGAGCGTGGCGACGCTCGCGTCGTCGCGGAGGATCTCGGGACTCAGGAGATACGTCGGACGAACGCCGTGCTCCCGGAACAGCGGGGTCAGGCGCCGGCCGATCCCCTCCGTGACGGACCGGAACCCGAGCGGGAAGCGGGTTTTCCAGTCCGCCCCCTTGTCGCACTCGGTGTCGATCGTGACCGCGAGACGGACCTCCCGCTCCGGCGCGGGGACCGGCAAGCTCGCGGCGACGGCCCGAACGTTCGCCATGCTTCAGATCGCCGAGGCCAGAAAGGCGCGCATCGTCCTTCCGAGCTCGTCGCGGCGCGCGACGACGGGAGCCCAGGCGCTTCGTCCGGGGCCGAGCGCCAGGCGGACGCGCTCCATGGCCAGGACGACCGCATCCGGATCCAGCGGAACCGAGAGCTCCAGCAGACCGAGCGTCTCGGCGAACCCGAGACTCCGGCCGTCGAGCAGGATCGGAATCGGGGGAATCCCGTACGAGAGCCCGGCGATGCCGGCGTGCAGCCGGAACCCGACGATCACGTCGCACGCGCGGATCGCGTCGAGCATGCGCGGCGCCGACGCGTCGTAGACGAAGTCGTGCCCGAGCAGGCGCTCCGCCAGCGGCAGGTCGGCCGCGTCGTGCACGAGGACGCGCACGGTGAGCTTCGCCTCGTTCAAGGCCTTCAGAAGGCCCAAAAAGAAGCGCGTCACGAGGCGCCGACGGACGTGACCCGCGCTGCGGCCGCGCCGGGGCGAGAGCGACGCCGCCGCGTACATCCGGCGCGGCGGAAAAGCGACGCCGACCACGCCCTCGCCCACGGGCCGCAGCGGATCATCGGCGAGCAGCTGCGCGGGACACCCCGTGACCGTGGAGGGGCCGATGCCGTGCCGCTCGAGCTCCCTCGCGGTGAGGAGGTCCCGCACCGAGCCGCCGCGGCGGCTGCGCTCGTGGAGGCGCCGAACCTGGCTCGCCACGCGTTCCGGCATCGCCGGGAGGCGCGGCACGCCGAAGGCCCATCCGCTGCCGATGCCGAGCGGCAACACCCGCGTCTTCAGGGCGTCGAGCGCTTCGTCCTCGACGACGACCCCCCAGCGGCCATCCGAGACTTCGTACAGGTTCGAGCCACCGATGACCAGCAGATCGCAGTCCTGGATACGCGAGAGGCTCTCGCGGGTGATGCCGACGGGCTCCGACGGATCCGGGGCGTCGCGCCGGCTCGAGATCGGAACGTACTCGAAGTCGCCCAGCTGCTCGCGCAAGAGGCGCACGATTCCCATCTGGACGAAGTGATCGCCGGTATTGCGGTCGTACTTGGGATAGATGTGCGCGACTTTCACGGCCTCACCGCACCGATCCGGCAAAGGCCCACCGCTTGAGCGGCCGGCCCAACCGGCCTAACCCGCGTGTCTGGCTGAGCCGATTCGCTAGCGACAGGACCGGGCGCAGCCGCCGCGACCGCTGTAGCGCGCGTTGGATCGCGCGGGCCACGTCCGGCCTCTTCCGCGAGACGGCGAGCCGCCGAAGGCGCCCGTAGTACACAGGCTGCCACGCTCTGCGTAGTAGGAGCCGCGAGACGCTCGTGAGGTCGAGCCTCCGCGCCGGAAAGGTCGTGTAGCGGTCGAGGACGCCGAGCAGCTCCAGGATGATCATGTTCCGCAGGCACTTCTCGCACCGCCCGCAGTTCGCGTCGGTCCCATCGCGATAACACACGTGGAGGGTTTGGAGCGCCGCTTCCTGGAGCGAAACGAGTTCGAGCTTATCCCAGCGGCGAAGCGTCGCCCCGTCGTGGAGCACGAGTGTGCGGGCCGTCGAAAGCAGCGGATCGATCATCGGGTGCGAGCCCCACGGATAGAGGTCCGCGTAGTGATTGGCCGACGCGATCATCAGACGCCGGTAGCACCGCTCGAGCGTCAGCCCGACGGCCGCGAGAGCGCACCCGTGCCAGAGCTCGCCCCACGGGGCCTCGCGCAGGCGTGTTGACCGCAGGTTCGTCGCCGCCGGAATCAGTGCTTTGCCCGTCGCCCGCGCAACGATCCCAAGCCGGTCGACGTGGCGTTCGAACGCATCCCGCCTCTCGAGCGAAATGTCGAACCCCTGGATCACAATGAGGTCGTCGATCGGAACGACCCCCGCCTCATCCTGGCCGTTGCGATAAAGGGAGTACTGTGAATCGACGCCCCCTGAGAAGAAGAGCGCGGTCCGCTCATCTCCTCGGCTGGCCGGGCCCGGGCCGCCGCTGAGCGCGAGGATCGGGACGATCTTCGCGCGCGGGTACCAGCTCTTCCAGATCGCCATCGCTTCGCGCACGTTGCGGACGAGCAGGGCGTCGACCGGAAGGCCGATCCGGAGCGGCTCGCCGAGCCACGCAGCCAGTGGCGCCAGGCATGCGAGCCAGGGATTCCCGGATTCGGTCACGACCCCGGCATGTTCCGACGGGAACTCGAACCAATACTCCTCCGCAGAACGCGCCCGATCGTCGTAGGCAACCGTCCCGGTCACGCGGATGCGTCCGGCCTCTACGTCCCGGCGGGTCGAGAGCAGCTCCATCGCTCAGCGCACCTTCACGATGTGGAGCCGGCTCTTTCGCTCGAACCGATAGGACCCGCGCGCGGCGCCACCGAAGTACTCGTCGATTGCACGACGGCAGCCGGACCACTTGTGGTAATCGTCGATGACGAGCCGTCCGGATACAACTAGCCGTGGCTCGATCTGACGGAGACAGTCCAGAACCGACTCGTACCAGTCGCAGTCGATGTGGGCGAGCGCCACGGGACCGTCGAGACGGAGCGTTTCACTATAAAGACCTTGGATCAGACGGACCCTCTCCGCTTCGACCGGGATGCCGAACTCGGTGAACGTCTGGCGGACGCGGCCGAGGAGGTCCTCCTGGTATCCGTAATAAGCGTCTCCTTTGATTCCGGTCGACTTCCCTGCCTCGATCAGTTGGTAGCGCTCCCAGACGTCCTTACCGTCCTTGTCGGAAGGGGGAGGGATGAGTCCGAACACGTCGTAGACGCGGAGCTCTCGATCGGTCTTCTTACTTCGTGCAAGAACGATGGCTGATCCTCCAAGCGCGCATCCCGCCTCGATGAGCATTCCCGATAGACCCTTCGCCTCGACCTCGCGAACGCCGCGCGCGAGATCCCAGAGTGCTTCCGAGCTCAGATACGTCAGGTGTCGGTCGAGCACCGCTTCGACGCATCGGCCGATCTCGGGGTGCCGACGAGCGAGGCGCCGAACGCGCCAGTGGCCGACGCGTTTACGGACGCGCTTCGCTGCGGCTTTCAGGCGAAACCGACCCCGGTCGGGGAGTTCGCTCAATCTCATCCTTTCAACACCCCAGGGGATTTCGTCTCGGACGCCTCGACCGCCGCCGCTCGTTCGCCGGCCCGGTGATCCCACTCGTGGGCGACGAGGCAGGCGCTGTGCTGGATCGGCGGCAGCTTCCCCGACTCGAAGAAAGTCGAGCTCTCGATGCTGAACGTCAGCGCGTTCGGGATGTGGTCCGCCGTGCTTCCCCCGCGCTTGACGGCGACCGCGACCCGGTATTCGCCGCGAGGCAGGGGCATGTTCGGAATCTGACACGCGATGATTCCGGTCGAGCCGAGCCCGCGGATCACGAAGCCGGAAACGCTCGTGTTGAAGTGCGTCACGGAGATTCCGAGGTGGTTGATGATCGTCGCGAGGAACTCGATCCGATCAGTCCTGGTCGGGTTCTCGTAAGAGAACTCGAAGGTGGCCGGAGCGCCCGCCACCAGGCGCTCGACCGTTCGTCCCCGGTCGTCGAGAATGCGCCCCGCGGTCAGACGCACGGACCCGTCGCCGCTGCGGTCGGGATTGTTGCGAAAGGCGTCCGGCGAAGAGGCCGCGAGATAGCCCAGGTACTCGCGAAGCACCTCCCCCACGTCGGTGTCGAGAGCCACCGTGCCGTGCCGCAGCAGAATCGCGCGGTTGCACAGCGCCTGAACCGCCGGCATGTTGTGGCTGACGAACAGGACCGTCCGGCCCTCGCGCGCCACGTCGCCCATCTTGCCCAGGCATTTCTTCTGGAAGTCCGCGTCGCCGACGGCGAGGACCTCGTCGACCAGGAGTATCTCGGGCTCCAGGTGCGCCGCGACCGCGAACGCCAGGCGCAGATACATGCCGCTCGAGTACTTCTTGACGGGCGTGTCGATGAACTGTTCGATCTCGGAAAACGCGACGATCTGGTCGAACTTGCGATCGATCTCGAACCGCCGCATCCCGAGAATCGCGCCGTTCAAGTAGATGTTCTCGCGGCCGGTCAGCTCGGGGTGGAATCCGGTGCCGACCTCGAGCAGCGACCCGACGCGGCCGTGGATCTCCGCCATCCCCGTGGTCGGGTCGGTGATGCGGGAGAGAATCTTCAGGAGCGTACTCTTCCCCGCGCCGTTCCGGCCGATCACGCCCACGACTTCCCCGCGGCGCACCTCGAAGGTTACGTCGCGGAGCGCCCAGACTCTCTCCTCCTCCCGGCGCTTTCCCGACAGCCGGAGGAGCCGCGCCGGAGCGGTGAACATCGAGGCGAGGGATTCCCGAAGGGTCTTGTAGCGCTCGGCCTTCGCGCCGATCGAGTACTCCTTGCCGAGGCCCCGCACCCGGATGGCGGTGTGGCTCACGAGGTCTCGGCTCCGACGGCGCGGCGGTAGTGGGTCAGCGACATCTCCAGTCCCTCCGCGAGACCGACGCGCGGCTCGAAGCCGAGCTCGCGCCGTGCGGCCGAGAGGTCCGCGGCGGAGTGCGCGACGTCGCCCGGCCGCGGCGCCTCGTAGGTCGGATCCGGACCGCCTCCGACAGCCTTGCGCACGGCGTGTGCGAGGACGTTGACGGACGTGCGGTTGCCGCCGGCCACGTTGTACGCCTTTCCGGCCGCCGCCGGGGCGGCGACGGCCGCCAGCAGGTTGGCCGCAACCGCGTCGCTCACGTACGTGAAGTCCCGGCTCTGCTCGCCGTCGCCGTAGATCACGGGCGCCGATCCTTCCAGGTACGCCTTGAAGAACCGGGGAATCACGGCGGCATAGGGCCCGTCGGGATCCTGCCTCGGACCGTAGACGTTGAAGTACCGCAGGCCGACGAGCTCGAGGCCGTAGCAGCGGCCGAAAACCTCGGCGAGCTGCTCGTCCATGACCTTCGACAGCGCGTACGGAGAGAGGGGCCGCCCCTCCTCCCCCTCCCGCTTGGGAAGACGCGCGCTGTCCCCGTAGACGCTCGAGGACGAGGCGTACACGAAGCGCCGCGTGCCTGCGTCGCGAGCCGCGGCCAGCATGTTCGCGGTGCCGCCCACGTTGACGGCCAGGCTGGTCGCCGGGTCCTTCATCGAGCGCGGCACCGAGCCGAGTGCGGCTTGATGGAAGACGACGTCCATTCCCTCGCAGGCGGCGCGACAAACACCCGCGTCCCGGATGTCTCCCTCGATGAACTCGATCCGGTTCGAGACGTGATCGAGATTCTCGAACTTTCCGTTGGAGAGATCGTCGAGAACCCGGACCTTCGCGCCGAGCGACAATAGAGCGTCGACGAGATGCGAGCCGATGAAACCGGCGCCGCCCGTGACGAGCGCCGCGTGCGAGGCCAGCTGCGAGGTTTCGTTCATCAATGTCCTCGGTGTTTCACGGCCGAGCCCTCAGGCTCGGACGACGTTGGGATTCGGCGATCGATAGATGCCGCGCGTGTCCACGACGAGCGGCGCATGCGCGGCGACGAAGGCATAGTCGACAGACGTGTGGTCGGTGACGACGACGACCGCGTCCTGAGCGCTCAGGGTCTCGCGCGTCAGCGGCACGGACGCCATCGGCGGCAGCTCGGGCCACGACCGCATCCTCGGCGCGCGCGGCACGTGCGGGTCGTGGTACGAGACGTCCGCCCCCAAACGCAGCAGCCCCTCGATGATCTCGAAGGCCGGGCTCTCCCGCGGATCGTCGATGTCCTTCTTGTAGGCGATGCCGAGGACGAGGATGCGGCTGCCCCGAACGGCCTTGCGACGATCGTTGAGCGCCAGGCCGAGCTTCTCGAGAACGTACGCGGGCATCCGGACGTTGACCTCGCCGGCGAGCTCGATGAACTTGGGAGTGACGCCGTATTCCCGGGCCTTCCACGACAAATAGAAGGGGTCGAGGGGTATGCAGTGGCCGCCCCAGCCCGGTCCGGGATTGAAGCGCATGAATCCGAAGGGCTTCGTCGACGCGGCGTCGAGGACGGTCCAGACGTCGATTCCCATTCGGTCGAACACGATCTTGAGCTCGTTGACGAGAGCGATGTTGACCGCTCGAAAGACGTTCTCGACGAGCTTCGCCGCCTCGGCCTCGCGGGCGTTGCCGACCCGCACCGTCCGGACCACGATCTGGTCGTAGAGGCGCTGGGCGAGATCGCCCGCGGCTTCGTCGACGCCGCCGACGATCTTCGGAATCGTCGCCGTCGTGAACGACGCATTGCCCGGATCCTCGCGCTCCGGCGAAAAGGCGAGAAGAAAGTCCGGCCCGCAGCAGAGCCCCGACTCCTCGAGGATGCCCTTCACGAGCTCGTCGGTGGTGCCCGGATAGGTCGTCGATTCCAGAACGACGAGCTGGCCCCGACGCAGCCGCGCGCGGATCTGCTGGACCGTGTTGACGACGTAGCTCATGTCGGGCTCCCGCTGGATCGTGAGCGGCGTCGGCACGCAGATGATCAGGACGTCCGGCTCCCCGAGCCTCCGGAAGTCGGCCGTCGAGCCCAGCCGGCCCGAGGCGAGCGCCGCGGTCAGCCGGTTCCCGTCGAGATGCTTGATGTAATTGCGCCCCGCGGTCAGAGCGTCGATCTTCGCGGCGTCGACGTCGAACCCGAGAACCCGGAACCCCTTCTCCGCGAACGTCAGCGCCAGCGGCAGGCCCACGTAGCCGAGGCCGATCACCCCGACCAGGCAGCGCCGCTCGGCCACCCGCGCCGAGAGCTCCTCCATTGCGTCCGGTTGTCTGTCCATGTCGTTCGTCACTCTTCAGGCTCCTGACGGGCTCCGCCCCTCTCGGTGTGCAGCCACCGAAGAGGATCGCCTCAATTTGTAAGGCGCCGCGGTGCGGCTACGCGACGGCGGCGCCCCGAACCGACTCGAGCTTCGTCGATGCGGCGGTCACGCTCTCCCGGTCGAGCTCGACCGCGACCGACCGCTGCAGGATCGATACCGACACGACCAGACGCCGATGCCCGTGCTCCCGCAACACCGTCCCCAGGCATCCGGAAAAGGGACCCGCGGTCACCCGCACCGGGTCTCCGGCCGCGAAAAACGGCAGCGGCGAAAGGTCCGCTCCCGCCAGCTGGAGGCGCCGCAGCGATCTCAGTTCTTCTCCGAGCAGGCTCTGGTCGGCGACCTCGAGGACTCGAACGATCAAGTTGCTTCGCAGGGCCGCGATCCTCTCGACCGGACCACCCCGCAGAAAGACGTAGCCCGGAAAGAGCGGCAGGTACGAGGTCAGGGTCCGTCCCGGGCGCCGGGTCACCTTCTCGGACAGAGGCAGGTAGAAGGGGACTCCCAGGGGGAGAAGGTGCCGGGCGAGCGCCTTCTCCTGGCGGCCGCGCGTGTAGGCGACAAACCAGGGCGCGAAATTCTGATCGGCGTCGAGCAGGGCCGGAGGATGGATCTCCGGACCGCGTTTGAGAAGCGGCAATGGCTCGTCCTTGCTCTGCGCCCCGGAAGGAGGTATCCCACTGGAGCAACAGGATCTTACAGCTTGAAGGGCTAGTATAACACCGCGGCGGAGAGCGCTAGCGGGGCCGCCGCGATTCGAGCGCGCTCGCCGCGCCGGTCTGGCCCACCGCACGTAGCCATTCCGCGCTCTCCGCCAGGACGTCGGGGGCGTTCGGGAGAAGCCGCAGGGATGCGGTGCCGAGCTTTCTCCAGGCGTCCGGGAAGAGCCGCCGGGCGCCTTCGCGAGTGCGCAGGCCTTCCGCGATCACGTTCATGGCCTGCTCGCGATCGGCAGCGGTCAGACGGGGCCACGCCGCCAGATACGTCGCCGCTTCGGTCGTGGCAACCATGTCGAAGCCCGGCGCCGCCGATCTCGCCCCCTCGAACGCACGGCGCCACGCTTCGGCGGATTGCGTCGACTGGCCCCCCGCCAGGTCCCACAGTGCCTGCCCCGCCTGGCCGAGGAGCAGCCGGCCGTAGGCCGACGCCGGACGGATCGAGACGTAAGAGGCGGCGAGCCGCACGGTTTCTCCCAGCATCGGACGCGTGTCGCGCCCGAGCTGTGCGGCGGCGCCGGCGGCGTCGCCCTCGGGCGCGAGCTCCGAGAGCGCCGTGGACACCGCGAAGGAGAGAGCCAGATCTCCCGAGGCGAGCGTACCGATCGCCAGGTCGGCGGGCGCCGCGGCCATGCCGACTTCTCCGAGCAGCCTCCGCCCGTCCGAACGGAGCGCCCGATCTCGTGACCCCAGCAATCCGCTGGCGGCCGCGAGCAGCAGGCAGAGCGTTCCCGAGAGGACGCGCCGGTGCCCGCCCATGGGCCGGAGGACGAGCCCGGCGCGGCTGGGAGCAGGCCCGACGGTCGGCGGCTCAGCCACGGACCGCTCGCGCCGGAGGCGTCCAGGGAATCGGCTCGGAGACGAGGAGCGCGGCCGGATTCGCTTCGAAGATCCCCTGCTCGGCCTCGGCGCCCCACGCCCTCCGGACGCGCTCGCGCGCGGCCGCAAGCCGCGGAGGACGGCGGCCGAGGCTGTGTGCGTCCGACGCCACGAAATGGACCAGACCCATCCGGAAGAACTCGTCGGCCGCGTCGGCCGCCCGCTCGCCGAAGTCGCCGAGGAGACTTCCCGCGGTCACCTGGCAGCGCGCGCCGCGGGAGACCAGACGCGCGAGTCGTTCTGGAGAGCGTCGCAGCGCCGGGTGACGCTCGGGATGCGCGATCACGGGAGTGATTCCCCCGACTCCGAACTCGTGAAACGCCGCCTCGACCGACGCCTGAGACACCTCCGCCGGCAGCTCCACGAGCAGGTAGCGCGATCGGTTGAGCCCGATCAGAGGCCCGGCCGTTCCATGATCGAGGAGAGCGAGGGCCTCCGTCGAGAAGAGGTACTCACAGCCGGGGAGAATCGCGGGCGATCCTTCGAGAAGAGTGTTCAGCCGCAGAACGAGATCGTCGCGCGCGTCGACATCCTCGTTGATCCACTCGCCCCGCAGAACGTGCGGCGTCGCGATCAGGCGGGTGGCGCCGTCTGCCGCCGCCGCCCGGCACAGCGCCACCGCCTCGTCCCAGTTCGACGGGCCGTCGTCCAGCCCCGGGAGGCAGTGGAAATGGATGTCGATCAAGCCGGGGGTGCTAGAGGCCCTGGACGGTGCGCGCTTCCGCCGGAACCTCGGGCTCGCGCCGCTCGCTCCCGTACTCGTAGGTGTATGGCTTGTAATAGTAGCTGCCCGGTTCCGGGTCGAGCGCGTTGATCAGAACTCCCAGGATCGAGGCGCCCGCCCGGAGAATCCGGTCGCGGGCGCGGATGACCTGATCCCGCGGCGTCACGCCGCCACGGACGCAGAGCAGGATGCCGTCGGTCTGCTGCGCGAAGACGAGTGTGTCCGAAACGAGCAGGACCGGAGGCGTATCGACGACCACGTAGTCGAAATTCGTCGCCGCGAGCTCCATGAACTTCTGCATCGCGTCCGAGGAGAGCAGTCCCGACGGGTTGGGCGTCTCCGGGCCGGCCGGCACGACGAAGACTCCGGCGTGGTTCGTCTTGACGATCGCGCGCGAGGGCTCCAGGTTCTCCGCGAGGACCGACACGAGCCCGACGCGGTTGGACACGTGGAACACTTCGTGGACGCGAGGCTTGTGGAGGTCCGCGTCGACGAGGAGCACCCGACGCCCGAGCTGAGCGAGGACGACGGCGAGGTTGACGGCCGTGGCCGTCTTGCCCTCCTCCGGGAAGCTCGAGGTCACGACGACGGAGCGCACGCCGCCCGCGCGGGAGAGAAGCAGCGCCGTCCGGAAGGCGCGATAGGTCTCCGCCACCATGGAGCGCGGCTCGGCGTACGGCAGCAGGTCGATGGCGCTCTTCTCCTCGTTCGCGGCATCCACCGACTTGCGCCGGAGGAAGCCCCGCCGCTTCGGCTTGCCCGTTCCCGTCGCGACCACGGCGGGAATCACGCCGAGGGCCGGCAGCTGCAGGAACTGCTCGACCTGCTCGGGCGTGCGGAGGCTCCGATCGAGAGACGACAATAGGAAAGCGAGTCCGACACCGATGCCGATCCCTCCAAAGGCCGCGATGAGAAGATTCTTCTTGAGGTTCGGCTTGAAAGGCTCGCCCGGCGGCAGCGCGCGGTCGACGATGCGAACGGCCGTGAGCGACTCGTCGCGCAGCCGCGAGACGACCTCGGTCTCCCCCTGCTGACGGAGAAGGTTGTCGAGGAGCGCGCGCTTCGTGTCGATCTCGACCCGAAGGTTTCGGTACTCGATCGCGTCGTTGCCCGTAGAGAGCGCCTCCGTGCGCTGCGACTTCGCCATGCCCTTGAGGTTTTCCTCGCGACGAAGCGCGGTCAGGTACTCCGTGCGCGCAGCGTCGATCGCGCGGTTGGCCGCTTCCGACTTCTGGGCATTGAAGCTCTTGCGCGCGTCGTCGATCTGCGCCTTGAGCTGCTGCATCGCCGGCCACTCGGGCTTGTAGATGTTGAGCTTGTCGGCGTAGTCGCGCTCCATCTTCTGGAGGTCGGCCCGCTGCTGGCCCAGGGCGCCGCCGGAAGCGACGTCGGCCAGAGTGTCGGCGGACGTGTTCCGCACCTCGTCGTAGTGCGCTTCCTTCGCGACGCGGTCCGCGGTCGCCGTGGCGAGGTCGGCCGAGAGCGATGCGAGCTTCTGCGTCGCGGTGTTGACCGAGGGGTCCGAAGAAACGATCTCCTTCTGGCGGCTGTAGGCCACCAGCTCCTTCTCCTTCGCATCCACTTCCGCCTTGGCCTGCTCGATCTGCGCCGCGAGGAACTGCGACGACTCTCCCATTATCTTGTAGCGGGACTCGACGTTCCAGGCGATGTAGGCCTCGGCGATCGCATTGGCGACCGCCGCCGAAAGCCGGGCGCTCGGCGCGTCGTAGTTCAGCGAAACCAGCGTCGTGGGCCGGACGATCTGCGCGTCAATGTTGCCCTGCACGTCGACGGCCGCGTCGATGATGTCGTCCTCGGACGGCTTCGCGGCGACGCCCTGGGAGTTCGGCTTGTAGTGCTGGTAGTGCTTCGGGTTGAAATCCGGATCGGCCAGGAGATTCAGCTTGCGGACGACGCGTTCGGCAACCTCGCGGCTCTGCATGAGCTGGATCTGGCTCGGAAGGAAATCCGGGTCCGCTCCCGTGTCCTGGTTCGCGCCGAACCCGATCGGGTTCGTTCGCTGCCGCACGACGTCGAGCACGGCGGTCGCTTTGTAGACGGGCTTGGTCAGCAACGTGAAGGCGACGGCGGCCACGAGCGCGAGCCCCAGGGAGAGCAGGATCAGCCGCCGCCGTTTGACGACGATGTCCCAGTAGTCTTTCAGGTGGACCTCGGGGCGCTGGCTCTCGGGCGTCCCGCCCTCGTCGAAGGATTCGAACTGCTCGGCCATCAGAAGAACGACTCCTTGACGACGATCACGTCGTTGGGCTGGATCTCCGGATCCGGGACGTCGCCGGAGAGGACACGGCCGTAATCCACGACGAACTCCGTATCCTTGCCGTCGGCGCCGCGCCGCTTGATGCGGATCTTCTTGGACGCGCGATCCGTCAGGCCGCCCGCCTTCGCGATGACCGACAGGAGGGTGAGGCGGTCCTCGCTCTCGAACTGCAGCGCTCCCGAGCCCTTGACCTCGCCGAGGCAGAACACCGTGAAGGTCGAGCGTGGGACGACGTTGATGACGTCGGACGGCAGGATCGGAATGTTCCAGACGGCGGTCGCGCTCTGGAAGAGGTCCTGGGTGCTGATCTCGAGCGTGTCCGACAGTCCGTTGTCGGCGCGCCGGAGGACGAGGATCTTGCGCCCGGCCCGCTCGGTCAGTCCGCCGGCGGCCGTGATCGCCTTGATGAGCGTCCACCGGCCGGAGATGCTCAGCGACCCGGGCTTCTGGACCGCGCCGAGGACCGAGACGGGCTTGTTGTTGAACTCCTTGACGTTGACGATGACGGTGGCTCGGTTGAGGTACTTGGAGCTCAACAGCGTCTCGATGCGCGACCGGACCTCGGCAGCGGTCATGCCGGCCACGGGAACCTGGCCGACCATGGGCAGGTCGATCGTTCCGTCATCCGAGACGCGGCGATCGGCCGAGATCTCCGGAAGCTCGAGCACGCGGATGTCGAGGAGGTCCTTCGGACCGATCGCGTAGTCCCCGGTTTCCTGGGCCGCGGCGGGCCGCACCAGACACGCAGCGAGGAAGAGGCCGGCCCACCATCTCGTCGAGCGCTTCATCGAGAGTACGTCCCGGTAAAGTTGAAAAACGCCGTAAAGCGAAGATAGTCGCGGCTGTCGCCCGGGATGTTCGAAGTATAGACCTGCCGGGTCACGAGACCCGTGAGCACGATGCGCGCCGGCAGCTTGATCGAGACGCCTCCACCGTAGTTCTTGACGTGATCCACTCGAGCGACGCTCCCTCCTCCGCTCACCGGCTCGGGCACCGGATAAGTATTCGGCCCGTCCTCGATGAGGCCTTTGACGAGAACGTGGTCGAACAGCTCGATATTCGCAGCAAACGCGACCTTGTTGTCGAAGAAGTAGGGCTCGAACACGTCGATGCTGTATTGCACCTTGCGATGGCCGTAGCCCTGGAGCTCGATCCAGCGGAGTGGGTAGAACGAAAGAAAGAAGGAGCCGACGCCCGTCTGATAATCGGGAAAGGTCGACCCGTTCGTCGCGACCCCTTCTCGATACCCAGCGATGACGTTCAGGTAGAGCCTGGGTACGCTGAAGAAGATCGAGCCGAGGTAGGCCGTGCTCTTGTTGTCGCGAGTGCCGGGCACGAACTGGAAGTCCGACCACACCTGTTCGACCATCCCGGCGACGTTCCAGTTTTCGTTGATGGTGTATCGCACCCCGCCGCGGACCTCGGTGTCGTTGCTGTTGTTCAGCTTGACCTGAAAATCCTGGATCGGAGGGCCCGAGTACTGGGTGTAACGGACTTCCTGATATCCGCCGCTGGCGAAGAGCGACAAGTGATGCGTCAGGTCGATCTCGGCGTTGGCGGTTCCGCTAAGGAGACTCTCGAAGACGTACGACGGGAACTCCGAGCTGTACAGGGTGTAGTCCTGGCGGTCCAGCCCCTTGGCCTGAAAGCTCGCCCGGTTGAAGAAGCCCAGGATCGCGCCATCGAACGTGCCTCCCCACCGATTGCGGTCGTTCAGCTTGTCGTACCAGGTGTAATGGGGAAAGACGTCGGCGAGAAAGTACATCTTGGTGCCCATCGGCACGAGGAACGTGCTGCCGAGCACGAACGTGGCCGTCCAGTCCGCGACGGCCGGCGTCGTCGAGAAGACGTTGCTGTCGTAGCCCGCGTTGGTGATCGAGACCGAGGGCAGCAGGCGGATCGGCCCCAAGCTGAGCTTCGAGCTCGCCAGCATGTCGTCGATCTGCTGCTTCTCGGGAATCGTCCGCTCGCGGGGGACCTCGTCGTTCTCGAGAAACTGAGCCTGCACCGTCGGCACGGCTGCGAGGCCGAGGGCCAGGGCAACGCCCAGCCGGGCGACCTGTCTCATGGCTCTGCCCTCATCACTGCGTCGCGCCGAGGATCTTCTTCGAGTATTCGTCGACGAGCGGGCCCGAGACGCTGGGCATCGCCTGCTTTAGGTAGGCACGCGCCTCGTCGACCCTTCCGGTCTCGTAGAGCACGACCGCCGCGTAGAACATCGCCGGGCCTTCGCTCGGCGTGAACGGCTTGACCAGAGCCACCTGGGCCGCGCCCGTCGGATACGAACGATCGAGACAGGCCGCCTCGAGTAACGCCAGCCGCAGCTCCCGGTTGCCTGGATCGTTCCGGATCGCCTCGTCGAGCACCTTCTCGGCGTCGCCGGCACGGCTCGCGAGAATGAGACGCCGGCTCTCATCGAGCGCCGCCTGGCTGCGCGCGGGATCGGACGGCGCCACGGGAGCCGGAACGGCCGAAGCCGCCGGAGCCGATGTCTGACGGGACGACGCGGACTCGGTGCCGGCGGGCGCGGACCTGGCTTTCGAGGCCGGCGCGGTCCGGCGCTGTTCGGCCGCAAGATCGGTGCGCGCCTTCGCGATTTCGGGACGCGCGGCACTCGTCTCGGGGATCCGGCCAGCGATCCTCTCGGCCTCGTCGAATCGGCGCGCGTCGACCAGACACACGAACTTCTCGGCGTAGAGATCGGGATGCCGCTCGAACACGTCGGCGGGAAGGGCCGAGAGATCGGTCAGCGCGTCGGCGTACAGCCGCCGTTCGTAACGCGACCGGGCCCGTAGCGCCAACGCTTCGGCGTTGGAGGGCTGGAGCGACAGCGCCTTGGTCGCCCACTTCTCGGCGTCTTTCGCATCCCCCCGCTCGAGCGCCTCCGCCGCGAGGTCCCTCGGCCACGCCGGGTTCGTCGGCTCTCGCCGCGCTTCGGCCTCGAGCGCCTTGCGTCGCGATTCCGGCGGCAGCTTCGCGATCTTCTGTTCATTGGTTTCGATGAGCCCCGCCAGCGACGGCACGGAGAGAATCGTGGCCTGGGGAACCTTCGCGAACAGGAGCGCCTGGAACGCCGATCGAGTCTCGGGCTGCAGGTTTGCCTTCGCATAGCTCGGGAAGCGGCGCTCGAGGTCCAGGAAACGTTCGATCGTCGCCAAAGCATCGGTGGATTTGTTCGCCGCCGATTCCGCGAGCGTCAGCCGGACCAGGCACTCGCTGAAGAGCGGAGGATGGTCGAGCGTCCCGAACGCCGCGATCCGGAACTGATCGATGGCCTCGGCATAGCGCCTGGCCGCGTAGGCATTCTCTCCGTCGCGCAGCCGATCCTGGTTGAAATCGTCCGCGACGAGAGAGGCCACCGATGGCATCATTCCCAGCACGACCGCCAGCAGGAAGGGAAAGGTGCGCCGCTGAGCTCTCATGGATTCGGCCTTCTCGCGAAACGGGTCTTCGGGCCCGACGATTCGGACCTGCTCGACCGGGCGGCCTTCGTCCTGCTGCTCATCCTCGTTCTCACGCAACCGTTCCTCGTCGCCATTGCAGTTCTCGGGACGCCGGCCGGGCGCGGCTACGCGCCGACCGGCGGCACCCTGCTCCACTGTCTCGCCTTCCTGACGGCCGCGGCCGCCCTGCTTTCCCGCTCCGCACTGCTCGAAACCCGACCGATAAGGCTTCCCCTGGGAGCTCTGGGGTGCCTCACGCTGCTAGGCGTTGCTCAGCTCCTTCCGCTCCCGGAGGGACTCCTGCTTCGAATTGCCCCCGTGAACCTCCAAATTTACCACGAAACGGCCCGAATCCTGGGTGGGTTCCGGCAGACCGGGCCCGCCCCGCGCATCTCGATCGCCCCCTGGGAGACGGCCTCGGCGGTGCTCGACCTGGCCGCGGGAATCGCAGTTTTCCTAGCCTCTGTCTCTCTTCTGCGCTCCCGCTCGCGGCGGCGATTCTTCGCGGGAGCCGTGATCGTGTCGGCGACCCTGACGACACTCGTCCTGGTCCTTCCCGCGCTGAACCGGTCCGGGACCGCAGACACGGCGCCGCGCGCCGCCGATGCTCCGGCGGCTTTTCTCGGGATCGGGCTCTGCGTGGCTTTCGCCTCCCTCTGGGCGGAAATCCTCACCAACGCCGACCGCGGTGCCGACAGCCCCGACGCCGCGGAACGGTTCGAGCGCCGCGTCTCGCCAATCGCGATCCGCGCCGCCCTCTTCCTCGTCGCGGCGGCCGGACTCCTTCTATGCGGCGTGACGAGTGCGACGCTCGCGGCGAGTCTTGCCATCCTCGTTCTCCTGGCCTTCTCGTTCCGCCGGCGGGGCTCAGCCTTCGCCCGCCGCGCCGTCGTCGTCGCGGCGCTCGCCATCACCGCCGGCTCCGCGCTCGTGGCCCGGCCGAATCCGGACGGCGACAGCGTGGAGACGAAACTTCCCGCGATGCCGACGACCTGGACGGTCGCGATCGACTCCTTCCGGCAGTTTCCGTACGTGGGGTCCGGCCTCGGCACGTTTCCCGACGCGTTTCGCCGGGAGCAGCCTCGCGAGCTTCCGGGACTGGTGGCGCGCGCCGATTCGGCTTTCCTCGAACTGCTCGTCACCGGCGGGATCGCCGGTGCGGCACTCGCGACGATCGTGATTCTCTCGTTCCTCGTTCTCCTCGGGCGCGCGTGGCGCTCCCAGCGGCACCGCGAGGAAAGCGCCACGGCACTGGCCGGATTCGGAGCGCTTCTCTTCTGGGCGCTCGCGAGCCTGGGCGGACCCGCGACGAGCTCTCTGACCGCGCTCCCGGCGCTCGCCGCGGTCTGCGGAATGTCCTGGGCGGCTTCGCAGGCCCGTGGAGTGCGCCTGCCCTGAGAGTAGGCCGGCGCGGGAAACCCGCTGTATTGTTGCGGAAATGACGTCGATCGTTCCGGCGCGGCTCCTCGACGGCGCCGCCGTCTCGAAAACGATCCGCCAGCGCAGCCGCGAAGCGGCGACACTCATCCCGGGACTGCCACCGTCGCTCCGAGTGTTCCTCGTCGGCGACAACCCGGCCTCCCAGGCGTACGTGGCGTCGAAGTCGAAGGCCGCCGACGAGGCCGGCATTCGGGCGGAGACGCGGAGACTTCCCGCCGACCTTTCGGCCGCCGCGCTCCTGGCGGAGATCGCGGCGGCCAACGCGGATCGGTCGGTCGACGGAATCCTGATCCAGCTGCCGCTCCCGCGACTGCACGACACGGCCAAAGTCCTCGATGCGGTCGATCCCCGGAAGGACGTGGACGGCTTCCATCCCGAGAACGTGGGCCTGCTGCACCAGGGACGTCCTCGCTTCGTGCCGTGCACGCCAGCCGGCATCATCGAGCTCCTCGCCGCCTACGAGATCCCGATCTCGGGCCGACGCGCGGTCGTCCTCGGACGCAGCGACATCGTCGGGAAACCGATGGCGGCGCTCCTGACGGCGCGCGACGCCACGGTCACCGTCTGCCACTCGAAGACGAAAGACCTTCCCGCCGTCTGCCGCGAGGCGGACCTCCTCGTCGCCGCGATCGGACGGCCGGGATTCGTGACGCGCGAGTTCGTGAAAGAAGGAGCGGTGGTCGTCGACGTGGGCATCAATCGCCTGACCTCCCAGAACGCACCCCCGAACCTCCTGCGCTCGGAGCGGATCCGCCGGACGCTCGAGGAGAAGGGCCGCATCCTCGTCGGCGACGTGGACTTCGACGACATCGCACCGGTCGCGGGCACACTGACCCCGGTGCCGGGCGGCGTCGGGCCCCTGACCGTCGCCATGCTCCTCCACAACACCGTGAAGGCCGCAGGCCTCAGATCCTAACTAAATAAGGAAATAATGTGAACAAGCCTAATTTAATTAGGATGGCGGTCTCACTGACATTGGGACTCCTTCCGCCGCTGCTCCGCGCCGACGATCGACCTTCACCCCTGCGCTTCGAGCTGTCCTTTCCGGAGAGCGTTCGGCACGAGTCCGTGGACGGGCGCGTTTACGTCATCGTGACGAAGAAGGCGAGCCCCGAACCGCGCCGTCAGATCGGCAAGACCGGCGGCCAGTACGCCTCGTCGCCGTTCTTCGGCGTGGATGTTGAAGGCATGGGGCCGGGCGCGGCGGCGGTGATCGACGACCGCGCCGACGGCTATCCGGTCGAGCGCCTCTCCGCGCTGCCCGCCGGAGACTACTTCGTGCAGGGCGTCCTCAACGTTTATACGACGTTCCATCGGGCGGACGGCCACACGATCCGGCTCCACATGGACCAGTGGGAGGGACAGGATTTTCCAATCTCGCCGGGCAACCTCTACAGCGAGCCGCGGCGCGTTCATCTCGATCCCGCATCTGCACAGACGCTGCGCCTCGTTCTCGACCACAAGATTCCGCCGATCGCCATCCCGCCCGACACCGAGTGGGTCAAGCGCATCCGCTTCCAGAGCCCACTGCTCTCGAAGTTCTGGGGCCAGCCCATCTGGATCGGCGCGACGATTCTCCTGCCCAAAGACTACGAGCGCGACACGACCGTCTCGTATCCCGTGAACTACGAGCAGGGCCACTTCTCGCTCGGCGCACCGGGAGGATTCGGCGAGCCGGCCGAGCTTCCCCCAGACGCGACGGAGCGCCAGAAGGAGCGGGCGCGGCGGATGGACGAGTTCACACAGAACTGGAAGGCCGGACGGACTCCGAAGATGCTCTTCGTCACCTTCCAGCATCCGACGCCCTACTACGACGACTCCTACGCGATCGACTCGCCGAACATGGGTCCGTACGGGACCGCAATCACCCAGGAGCTGATCCCGTACATCGAGAAACATTTCCGGGCGATTGCGCAGCCGTGGGCACGCATCCTCTCGGGAGGCTCGACGGGAGGCTGGGAATCGCTGGCGCTCCAGATCTTCTATCCCGATTTTTTCGGAGGGACGTTTTCCTACTGTCCCGACCCCGTCGACTTCCACTATTTCGAACTCGTCAACGTCTACGACTGGGACAGCGCCTGGTACCGCAAGGACGACTGGCGCCAGACGCCAATTTCCGGAGAGCGCCAGCCGGACGGACTCGTGCTCTCGACCATGAAGGAACAGCTCGCCTACGAACGCGCCATGGGAAACGGCGGCCGGTCCGGCGAAGACTGGGATTGCTGGCAGGCCGTCTACGGGCCCGTCGGGGCGAACGGGTACTTCCAGCCGGTCTTCGATCCGGCGACGGGATCGATCGACCATGGCGTCGCCGCGTACTGGAAGGAGCACACCGACCTGAACGCCTACCTGCAGCGGCACTGGAAGGACGTCGGCGGGAAGCTCGCCGGCAAGATCCACATCTGGATCGGCGACATGGACACGTACTACTTGAACGACGCGGTCCATCTCCTCGATGCGTACCTGCAGACGACGAAGAACCCGCCCTGGGGCGGCTCCATCACGTACGGGCCGCGCGAGCCGCACTGCTGGTCCGGGCCCTACACCGTCTCGGAGCGCTTGAAGATGATGGCCGACTACGCGGCGGCGAACGACCCGCGCCGAGCCGGACCGGAGGCGCGGACGCCGTGAACGCGGCTCGGCGCCGCTCCGAATTGGGACGGCTCGCCGCGGTCGTCGTCGTGTCCGCCGGCATCGCGGCGCTCTTCCTTCACGAGCGCCGGGTGCGCGCCGATCGGGAAGCGCGGCGCTCCCAGTGGTCCATCGGCATTTTCGAAGGCGTCTCTCCGCTCCGGCTCGGGCCCGCCACGTCGACGTCCAATCCGGTCCTCTCCTCGTACGACGTCACCGACGTGCGGGCGGAGTTCGTGGCCGATCCCTTCATGCTGCGGCGGGGCTCGACGTGGTACCTCTTTTTCGAGGTGATGGACACGGCGACGAAAAGAGGATGCATCGGGGTCGCGACGAGCACCGACGGCCGGAGCTTCCGGTACGAGCGCATCGTGCTCCGTGAGCCGTTCCACCTTTCGTATCCGTACGTGTTCGAAGACGGAGCCGACGTCTACATGGTGCCGGAGACCTACGAGGCCGGCGCGGTGCGCCTCTATCGAGCCACCCGGTTCCCCGATCAGTGGGCGCTCGATACGACGCTTCTCTCCGGCAAGCCCTTCGTCGACTCCTCGCTCGTCCGGTATCGAGACCGGTGGTGGATGTTCACCTCGACGCCCGAGAACAGCGATCTCCTCCTCTACTACGCCGATGCGCTTCGGGGGCCGTGGACTCCGCATCCGGCGAACCCGATCGTGCGGCGAAACACCCGGATCTCCCGGCCCGGAGGCCGGGTCCTCGCCATGACAGACCACGTTCTTCGTTTCGCGCAGGACGACGAAAGCGCGTACGGACGGCAGGTCTACGCGTTCGAGGTTCGGCGGCTCGACGAGACCGGCTACGAGGAGTCGGCGGCCGGCGACGGTCCGGTCGTCGGCCCCTCGGGATCCGGATGGAACCGCGACCGCATGCACACGGTCGATGCGCATCCGCTGGCGCCCGACCGGTGGATCGCCTGCGTGGACGGCAAGGGACAAGTTTCCCGGTAGCGATCATGCGGCGCCTTCTGCCGTGCTTCGCGGCGGCCGCTCTCGTCCTCGGGATTGGCGTCTGGGCCAATCCGGGCTTCGACCGGCTCGGGGAAGACGACGACACCGACGACTACGTCTCGATCGCCCACAGCTTTTCCGACGAGGAGGTCCGCGACCGGCCGCCCGTCTACCCCCTGTATCTGCGACTCTGCATGCGATTTTTCGGCGAGCACTGGGAGCGCGCCGCGATCGCGGGACAGCTCGCGATGCTCGCTTTGACGGCCGCTCTGCTCGCGGGAGCCCTGCGCCGTCTGACGATCCCCGCGTGGGCGGCGATCGTCGCCGCCGCGGCATGCTGCGTGACGCCCGGGATGCTCTTCATGAGCGGCATCGTCCTTCCCGAAGTGTGTCTCGCGATGACGCTGATGTTCGCCTGGTGCCTCGGAATTCGCCTGGCGGATCCCGACGTGCCCGCGCGCCACCTCTTTAGAGACGCTCTTCTCTGCGGCGCCGTGAGCGGCATCGCGGCGCTCGTGAAGCCCGTCTGGACGCTCGGCTGCTTGCCGCTGGCGGCCGGAGTGCTCCTTCTCCGGCGCCGCGATGGCCGTCGCGCGGTGGCCGCCGCGGCCGCGATCGTCTGCGTCCATGCGGCGCTGGTGGGCGCCTGGCAGGTCTTTCTTTTCGCGAAGTACGGGCAGGTCACGCCGAGCCGAATGGGCACGGCGGAGATCAACATGGCTGCCATGCGGTACGGGATGACGGCGGATGCCGCCGGGACGCCTCTCTATGACTACCTCGATCGTCACGGACTGCTCGCCGACGCCCGGCGCCTCCAGTGGAAGGATCTCGGCGAGTTCACGCGAATCAAATCGGCCATCCCGTGGGAGTTTCGGACCGACCCGGAGTTCGAAAGAGCGATCCTCCGAAAACACGGACCGCAGTTCGTCGGTCTGCAGCTGGCGCGCATGGGCCGCTTTTTCGTGGTGCACCCGCCGCCGGCCGACCGCCTGAAGTTCCGGGGCCTTCCCGGAGCCGCCCGGCGCCTGTACGTGCACGCTTACAACGGGGTATTCCGGATCGACACGTCGCGGGCGAGGCTGCCGGTGATCGCGTTCCTCCTCGTGCTCGGCTTCGCGACCTGCCTCGCCGTCCGCCGGGCTCGGCCGGCCGGCATCGTGACCGCGGCGATGATCGCCTATTACGCTGCGATCATTTCGCTGCTGACCTACCAGGACGCGTTGTTCATCCGCATGCGCATCGCCATCGAGCCGGAGCTCCTCTTCCTGGCGGCCGCTCCCGTCCTGCTGCTGCTGTCGGGGGCGGCGGCGAGAAATCAGGGACGCTGCGGCGCCGGTGTGCGGGACGGCGCGACGCCTCCCGGCGCGTAGGCCGTCAGCATCCCGCTCTCGTCGGTGATGTAGAGAACCCCGTTCGCGACGATCGGGCTTTCCCAGTGGATCGCGCCGATGCGCGAGTCGCTCCAGAGGGTCGCCCCGGTCGTGGGATCGAGCGCCGCGATCCGATTGCTTCCAGCGATGAAGACGATTCCGTTCGCGACGATGGGCGAGCTGCCGTTGATTCCGTTGTGCCAGCGCGCCGCGAGGGTCGGATGGCCGCCGGCACCGACCACCACCTGGAGCCCCGACGCGCCGATCCCGTTGGCGACGAAGACCCACACGCTCCCGTCGGCGGGGTTCGTCCAGACCGCCGGCTGCGTCAGCACCTGGCCGCCCTGCGGGACCGGCACGGTCTGGAGCTCGCCGCCGAGATGACCCGGCCCTCCCTGGCCGCTCAGGTTCGACAGATCGAGAAGGCGCAGCACGGCATCCTTGCCGCCCTGAACGGCGAGCGCATGCACGACACGCGTGTCCGCGATCGGCAGCAGCGCCGGCGCGCTGCTTCCCAGGTCGAGATCCGAATCGTCCAGCTGCTGGTAGCTGGCGGGCGTGTAGGTGTCGAGCGGGTTTCCGCCGCTTCCCGCGCCGTCCGGGGTGATCGCGAAGACGGTGTCGCCCCAGTCGTGGCCGCCCGCGTTGCCGTCGAAGTCGCCGTTGCCGGTCGCTGCGTAGACGCGGCCCGTTCGCGGGTCGTAGACGACGCCCGCGCGCGCCCAGACGGCGGTCTGCACGTGCGGGCAATCGCTGGCGCCTCCGCTCGCGTCGAAGTGCATCGTCCGGTCGCTGCAGTTGGCGTTGAACACCTTCTGCGAGCCGTCGGAGAGTCGGATCGTCGTGACGTGCCCCTGATAGTCCCCCTGATCGCCGGGATATCCGCCGTTCGGCATGTACAGGTACGTCTGGCCGCCGACCGTCGCGAACCCCAGCGCGGACGATCCCTTCTCGACGTCCGGCTTGAGCGTCGTCAGCTCCGGCCATCCGCCCGTCGTGACTTCGTGACCGTCGGTGATTCCGTACTCGTGCACGAAGCCATCGAGAGCGTAGCCGAACACGAACTGCCGTCCCGGGTCGACGACCGGCGAGCTCGTCGTGTACTTCGGTCCGGACGGCGGCGTCGTGGACCAGACGGTCGCACCGGTTCGCGCATCGAGCGCCACGAGCCGTCCGGCCTTCGTCGTGACGAAGACGAGGTCGCGCGCCCCCGACGCCGTCGGCACTCCGGCCGCCAGCACCGGCGCGCCGTCGGCGACCTCCGGCAGCCGAGCCGAGAACAGGACGCCGAGCGAGGCGACGTTGCCGCGCGACACGATCGACTCCTGGGTGTCGTGGCCGCTGTGCGCAGCATCGAACCCGAACTGGGGCCAGTCGTACGCGGCTCCGGCGCACGGGAAGGCCGAGGTGTCCTGGACGGGGATGAAGGCCGTGCCCGCCGGATTCGTGAAGTGCCGGACCTGTGCCGTCGCCGTGTCGGTCACGGCGATGTCGACGTCGACGTTCGTGAGCCCGCTGGCGAAGACCCAGTACTGCCCGTTGAGCACGCACCCGTCGAGCACCTTGACGACGAGCTCGATGTTGTCGGGCTCGAAGAACCAGAAGTAGCCCGTGTCGGACGTGAGCGCGACGGCCTGTCCGGAGGAGAACGCGGCGCTCTCGGAGGCGCGCCACTGGACCTGCACGGTGAACCGCGCCCCGGTCAGGCACAGGGAGGTCGACGTCGGCGTGCAGGAAGCGGAGGCGCGTGCGGGAAAGACGGCCACCCCGAGCGCCGCCGCCAGGGCAAGCACGCCGGCGCGAAGGGCGCGGCCGCGACTTCCCTTCCGACCACCCCGTCCGCCGCCCGGACGCAGCGGGGTCGAGCTCCGTTCCCGGCGATCCATGTCCCGCTGCATAGCAAGATCCGTGCGCAAAGTCACTGTTTCACGAGTTCCGGGAATTCTCCGGCGCCGCAGGATCCGACCCGACTGCGGCGCGTTTCGGCACGACGGGCGACGCCGGGAGGCGACGCCGATGACTCCTTCCGGCGGCATCTCTCCTTTCTCTGCGTCCCCGCGAGCCGCGCCTCGGTTGACGCGGGAGGTCCGGGCTGGCAGGATCGGGCGTCCCCATGCGCATCCTGCTGACCGGCCACCGGGGCTACATCGGCTCCGTGATGGGCCCCGTTCTGGCGGCCGCGGGTCACGACGTGACCGGCCTCGACACGGACTTCTACGCCGCCTGCACGTTCGCGGGCCGCGTCCCGGAGTTCCCGACGCTCAACGCGGACGTGCGCGACGTCTCGGTCCGGGACCTCGAGGGCTTCGACGCCGTCGTTCACCTCGCGGCGCTCTCGAACGACCCGCTCGGCGACCTGAACCCGGAATTGACGTACGACATCAATCATCAGGGCTCGTTGCACCTCGCCGCCACGGCCCGCGACGCGGGCGTCCGGCGCTTCCTGCTGTCCTCCTCCTGCAGCAACTACGGCGCGGCGGGAGACTCGATGGTGGACGAGACCTCCCCGCTCCACCCGGTGACGCCTTACGGCGTCTCCAAGGTCCGCGCGGAACGGGACATCGGCGCGCTCGCGAGCGATCGCTTCAGCCCGACGTTTCTCCGGCCCACGACCGCCTACGGCGTCTCGCCCCGCCACCGCTTCGACGTCGTCCTCAATAACCTCGTGGCGTGGGCCGTGACGACGCACCGCATCCACCTGAAGAGCGACGGAACTCCCTGGCGGCCCCTGGTGCACATCGAGGACATCTCGCGCGCCTTCCTCGCCGCGCTCGAGGCTCCGCGCGAGGCGGTGCACGATGAGGTCTTCAACGTCGGTCGGACGGACGAGAACTTCCAGATCCGGCAGATCGCCGAGATCGTCGGCGAAACGGTGCCCGACTGCTCGATCGAGCTCGCCGCCGGCGCGGGACCGGACACACGCTCCTACCGCGTCAGCTTCGAGAAGATCGCCCGGCTTCTGCCCGCCTTCCGCCCGCGCTGGACCGTGCGCGAGGGTGCGCGCGAGCTCTACGACGCCTACCGGAAGACCGACCTGAAGCTCGAGGAGTTCGAGGGGCCCCGGTATCGCCGGATCGACAGCATCCGCGGGCTGCTCGCGTCAGGCCGCCTGGACTCGTCCCTGCGATGGACGACGACTCACGCGACGGAGCATGCCTGACATGACGGCCGTGTATCAGGACTCGCCCCTTCCGGACGACGACCGGCGCACCCGTCTCTACGCGGGTGATCTTTTTGTCTTCTCACCTCGACCGAGCGTGAACGCGTTGCGCGACTTCGCCCGCGAGAGAATCGCGGAAGCCTTCGGCGCACTGGATCCCGTGACGGCGCAGTTCCACATGCCCGTCGAGAGCTACGTCGCCGTCCTGGCCAAGCTCAAACCCGCGTTCATCAACCACCCGCGCTGCAAGGATCTCCTCCAGACGATCCTCGCCGACTTCGGCTGCGATCTGTCCCGCACGTACTTCGACGTTCCGCGCCTTCGGTCCTCGACGTCGGGCGGCTACCTGACCTCCGGCATCGCTTATGCCTTTCATCCTCACCGCGACACCTGGTACTCCGCACCGTTCTCCCAGCTCAACTGGTGGTTTCCGGTCTACGAGATCGAGCCTTCCAATGGCATGGCCTTCCATCCTGGTTACTGGTCGCAGGGAGTCGCCAACAGCTCGCGCATCTACAACTATGCAGAGTGGAACGCCCACGGCCGAAAAGAGGCAGCGAAACACATCCTTACGGACACGCGGCCGCAGCCGCGCGCCGAGGAGCCGCTTGAGCTCGACCCACAGATTCGACTGGTTCCGCCTCCGGGCGGCCTGATCATGTTTTCCGGCGCGCAAATGCACTCAACCGTGCCCAACACCTCGGGGAAGACGCGCTTCTCGATCGACTTTCGACTGGTCAACATCGACGACGTTCGGGCCGGGCGCGGTGCCGCCAACGTCGACTCGGCCTGTACGGGAACGACGCTACGCGACTACCTCCGCGGCACCGATCTGGCGCACCTGCCCGACGATCTCGTCGCCCGGTACGACACACCGTCTCGCGGCGTCGCCGTCCCGTCCCACCCTTAGGGTCCCGCCCACCGTTCGAAAACGGACACATTCGTCTCGGGTCCGATCAGCGCAGCCGCCGTGCGGGGCGCCCTGCCCCAACGGGGGCAAGCACTTATGGATCCCCAGGCCTGGCACGTTTCTCGCCCTTGCGACTCACCGTGGACATCATCCGCGAGGACCTCGCCGACAAGAAGAAGAAGCGGCGGATCGTCATCGCCACCGCTTCGGCGGCCGGGATTCTCCTCATCACGCTGGGCCTGTCCCGCCTGAAGCCGGCCGCGCCGACGGTCGACAAGGGAGCGATCTGGAAGGACACCGTCAAGCGCGGCGAAATGCTCCGGCAGGTGCGCGGACCCGGCACGCTCGTCCCCGAGGAGGTCCGCTACATCTCCGCGGCGACGGACGGGCGCATCGAGCGCCTCGTCCGCCTTCCGGGAAGCGTCCCGGTCCAGCCCGACACGATCCTCCTCGAGATGTCGAACCCGGTGCTCGAGCGCGACGCGCTCGACGCGGAGTCGCAGCTGCGCGCCGCCGAGGCCGAGCTCTCGAACGTCCGCGCGCAGGCCGACAAGGAGGTCATGGACCAGCAGGCGACCGCGGCGATGGTGCGCTCCGACTTCCACCAGGCACAGCTCCAGGCGGCGACGAACGAGGGCCTCTACAAGGAGGGGCTCATCGCCGAGCTGACGGTCAAGCTCTCGCGCGTGAAGGCCGAGGAGCTCGCGACGCGCAACGCCATCGAGGAGAAGCGCGTCGGGAGCGTCCAGCAGGCGGCCGACGCGCAGGTCGCGGTGCAGGAGGCCCACGTGCAGGCGCTCCGCGCGCTGGCGAACCTGAAGCGCGGCCAGAAGGAGGCCCTGCACGTTCGCGCCGGCATCGCGGGCGTGCTGCAGGAGCTGCCCGTTCAGGTGGGCCAGCAGGTCGCGCCGGGCACCGTCCTCGCCAAGGTCGCGGAACCGAGGAAGCTCAAGGCGCAGCTGAAGATCGCGGAGACGCAGGCGAAGGACATCGTGATCGGGCAGCCGGCGTCGATCGACACGCGCAACGGCCTGGTCGACGGCAAGGTCTCGCGCATCGATCCGGGCGTGCAGAACGGCACGGTCACCGTCGACGTCGCGCTGACGGGCGAGCTGCCGCCCGGCGCCCGGCCGGACCTCTCGGTCGACGGCACGATCGAGCTCGACCGCCTGAAGGACGTCCTCTACGTCGGGCGGCCCGCGTTCGGCCAGGAGAAGACGCAGGTCGGACTCTTCCGCGTCAACGCCGACGGGGACGAGGCCGTGCGCGTGAAGGTCAGGCTCGGCAAGAGCTCGGTGAACACCGTCGAGATCCTCGACGGGCTGAAGGTCGGCGACACGGTGATCCTCTCGGACATGAGCGCGTGGGATGCGTACGACCGGGTGCGCCTGAAGTAGGAGCAGAGGAGAGCATGAGCACGAACGCGAACGGCAACGGACATCCCGTCATCAAGCTCGACGGCGTCGAGAAGGTCTTCTTCACCGACGAGGTCGAGACGCACGCGCTCTCGGGCGTGCACCTCGAGATCGGGCACGGCGAGTACGTCTCGATCGCGGGACCCTCGGGCTGCGGCAAGTCGACGCTGCTGTCGCTCCTCGGCCTGCTCGACTCGCCGACGTCCGGCCGTTACTGGCTGAACGGAAAGCCGGCCGAGTCGCTGACGCTGTCCGAGCGGGCGCGCATCCGGAACCGCGAGATCGGCTTCATCTTCCAGAGCTTCAACTTAATCGGCGATCTCTCGGTGTACGAGAACGTCGAGCTCCCCCTGACCTACCGCGGAATGCCCGCGCACGAGCGCAAGAAGCGCGTCCAGGAGTCGCTCGAGAAGGTCGGCATGGCGCACCGGATGAAGCACTTCCCCTCGCAGCTCTCGGGCGGCCAGCAGCAGCGGGTCGCGGTCGCGCGCGCGATCGCCGGCTCGCCGCTGATCCTGCTCGCGGACGAGCCCACCGGCAACCTCGACTCGGTCAACGGCGAGGCGGTGATGAACCTGCTCCAGGACCTCCACCGCGCCGGCGCGACGATCTGCATGGTCACGCACGACCCCCGCTTCGCCAAGCACGCGGGACGCACGATCCACCTCTTCGACGGCCGCGTCGTCGAGGAGGAGAAGGGCGAGGAGCGCCTCCACTCGGAGGAGGAGTTGAAGGAGAGCGGGTACCGGGTCAGCTAGACGACGACGTCGCTTCTCTCTTTCGGACTTCGAGGCGGAGGACAGAGATGGACAAGCTGATTCAGGACCTCCGCCACGCCGTCCGGTGGCTCGCCCGCAACCCCGGATTCACCGCGGTCGCCGTCGCGACGCTCGCGCTGGCGGTCGGCGTCAACGCCGCGATCTTCACGTTCGTCCGCGGCGTGCTCCTGAAGGCGCTGCCGTATCCGAACCCCGGCGCGCTCGTCCAGGTGTGGGAGAGGACCGAGCGGGACGGACAGGTCCAGAGCATGGTGCCGCTGTCCTATCCGAACTTCCTCGACTACCGGAAACGCAGCCGCTCCTTCGAGTCGATGGCGGCGTACTCCGATTCGACTTTCAACCTGACCGGCCGCGGCGTCCCCGAGCAGCTCGCGGGCGGCGTGGTGTCCGCGAGCCTCTTCCGCGTGCTCGGCGTCGCGCCGGTCGCGGGAAGGACGTTCCACGACGACGAGGACGAGCCGGGAAAGAACGGCGTCGCGGTCATCACGCGCCGGCTCTGGCAGCGGCAGTTCGGCGAGAGCCCGTCGGCCGTCGGCTCGACCCTGACCCTCAACGGCCGGAGCTACGTCGTGGTCGGCGTCGTCCCGTCGGCGCTGCCGGTCTACAACCTCGACCCCGGCGACGAGGTCTTCGTCCCGGTCTCGAACGGGTTCTCGCTCGATCGGAGGGGCGCCCACTGGCTGGCCGCCGTCGGACGGTTGCGCGAGGGCCTTCCGCTCGCCGCCGCCCGCGCCGAGCTGGTCGGAATCTCCGCGGCTCTCGCCCGCGAATTCCCCGACAACGACACGGGCTTCTCCTCGAACGCGCTGCCCGCGTCGGAACAGATCGTCGGCGAGGTCCGTCCGGCGCTCCTCCTGATGCTCGGCGCGGTCGGGCTGGTTCTCCTGATCGCGGCGGCCAACATCGCGAACATGCTGCTCGCCCGCGCGTGCGCTCGCGCGCGGGGGATGGCCGTCCGCGCCGCACTCGGCGCCGGACGAGGACGCCTCGTCTTCCAGCTCTTCGTCGAGAGCCTGGTGCTCGCGCTCGCCGGCGCCGCCGTCGGCCTCCTCCTGGCGTTCTGGGGCGTGGACGTTCTCCGCTCCTTCGCTCCCGCCGACCTCCCTCGCCTCGCGGAGGTCCGGGTGGACGGCGCGGTCGTGGCGTTCGCCGTGGGCGCGGCACTGGTCGCGGCCCTCGTCTTCGGCGTCGGACCCGCGTGGAGCATGACCCGGCGAGCGGTCGGCGAGGTCCTGAAGGACTCTCCGGATCGCGCCACCGGGGGCCGCGGCAACGCCGCGCGCCAGACCCTCGTCGTCGCGCAGCTCGCGCTGTCGCTCGTCCTCGTGACGGGGGCCGGCCTGCTCCTGCGCAGCCTCGTCGAGCTCCAGGGCGTGGACCTCGGGTTCGCGCACGGCGGGATCGTCACGTTCCAGGTCCAGCTGCCCGCCTCGCGCTACGGCGACGACGCGCCGGCCGGCGCGTTCCAGGAGCGGCTCCTCGCGGAGCTGCGGAGGCTGCCGGGCGTCCCGGCCGCCGAGGCCTCGATGAACCTGCCGATGACCTCGGACCGCTACGCCCGGCTCGCGCTTCAGCGGGAGGGGGCGCCGGACGATCCCGATCATCCGACCATCGCTCATTTCGCCGCGGTCAGCCCGGGCCTCTTCGCCCTGCTGCGCGTGCCCGTCGTCGAGGGCCGCGCGTTGTCCCCATCCGACACGCTCGACCGGCCGAAGGTCGCCGTCGTGAACCGCGAGTTCGCCCGCCGCTTCTACCCGGGGCAGGACCCGGTCGGCCGGCGCGTCTCGCTGCGGCAGCATCCGAAGGCCGAGGACTGGACGACGATCGTCGGCGTCGTCGGCGACTTCCGCGACGAAGGAGCCGAGGCGGCGCCCGCGCCCCAGATCTACACGCCGTACGTTCAGAACACGTCGAACGGCTTCTACGTTCTCCTCGCCAGCGCGCGGGACCGCACCGGCCTGATGGCCGAGGTCCGGCGCGAGGTCGCCGCGATCGATCCGGAGCAGCCGATCTACGGAGTCGAGACCTTCGACCAGATCGTGGCGGACTCGTTCGGCCAGCCGCGCTTCCGCGCCACCCTCCTCGGCGGCTTCGGCCTGCTCGCGCTCGCGCTGGCCGCGATCGGGATCTACGGCGTGATGGCCTACTCGGTCGCCCAGCGGACGCGCGAGATCGGCATCCGCATGGCCCTCGGCGCCGCGGCCGCCGACGTGCTGCGGCTCGTGCTGCGGCAGGCGCTGCGGCTCTCGTTCGTCGCCGTGGCGGCGGGACTCGCGGCCTCGGTGGTGCTCGCCCGCGGACTCGCCTCCCTTCTCTACGGGGTGCGTCCGATCGACCCCGTGACGTTCGCCGGGGTGGCGCTCCTCCTGCTGGCGGTCGCGGCGGTCGCCGCGTGGGTCCCCGCGCGGCGCGCCGCGCGCGTCGACCCCATCGCCGCGCTGAGGAACGAATGATGGGAGACCTGCGCTTGGCCCTCCGCGGCTTTCGGCGCCGCCCCGCTCTCGCACTGGTGATCGTCGCGACGCTCGCGGTCGGGATCGGAGCCACGGTGGCGATCTTCACCGTGGCGGACGCGGTGCTGATCCGCCCGCTGCCCTACCGCGACCCGTCGCGGCTCGTCCGCATCGGGCACGTGCGTCACGACTCGAGCGCGCCGGGCGGCTCGTTCTCGCCGCAGGACGTGGACGATCTCGCCGCGGCCCACCCGGGTCTCGAGCGCGTCGCCTCCTGGGAGTACTTTCCCGACCTCTCGGGCGTCACGCTCACGGGAAGCGGCGAGCCGGAACGCCTGACCGCGTCCGGCGTTTCCGGCTCGTTCTTCGGGACCCTCGCGGTGCCGGCGCACGTGGGACGGACCTTCGGGACCGAGGACGACCGGGCGGGCAAGAACGGCGTCGCGGTGCTGTCCTGGGGGCTCTGGAAGAGGCGGTTCGGCGGCGATCCCGAGGTCGTCGGGCGGCCGCTCGTCCTCGACGGCCACGCATATCGCGTCGTCGGGGTCATGCCCGGTGCGTTCGAGGTTCCGTCGTCCGACGTGGAGGTCTGGGTCCCCCTCTCGACGATCGGCGAGGACGCCGTGCCGCACCGCCGCGAGGTCCGCTGGCTGAACGTGCTGGGGCGCCTCGAGCCCGGCGCCTCGCTCGACTCCGCCCGCGCCGGTCTCGACGCCCTCTTCGCGCGGCTCGCCCGGGAGTACCCCGCGAGCAACGAGGGCTTCGAACGCGCGCTCGTCGTGCCGCTCCAGGCGGCGGTGACCCGGAGCGTGCGGACGCCCATCGGCGTCCTCTCCGCCGCCGTCGCCGTCGTGCTCCTGATCGGATGCGTCAACGTCGCGAACCTGCTGCTCGCGCAGGCGACCACCCGCCGGCGGGAGATCGGAATCCGCGCCGCGCTCGGCGCGTCGCGAGGTCGCCTCGTCCGGCAGGCCCTCGCCGAGAGCCTGCTCCTCGCCCTGGCGGGCGGCGCCTTCGGCCTTCTCGCGGCGCGCTGGGCCATCGATGCCCTGGCGACGGAAGCGGGCCGCTTCATGCCGCGCATCGCCAACCTCGGCATGGACGCGAGGGTCGTCGCGTTCGCGCTCGTTCTCTCCATCGGCACCGCGGTCGCCTTCGGCCTCCTGCCGGCGCTCCATGCGTCCGGGCGGAGCGCCGCCGCCGCGCTCGAGGGCGCCGGCGTTCGGGGCGGTACGGACCCCCGTTCGGGCGTCGCCCTGCGGCGCGGCCTGGTGGTCGCCGAGATCGCCCTCGCGGCCGCGCTGCTGGTCGGGACGGGATTGCTTCTCCGAAGCTTCTGGCGGCTCACGCACGCCGACTCCGGAATCCGCCCGCAGTCGGTCCTGGCGCTGTCGGTGACGCTCCCCGAATCCGTCTTTGCGAACGACAAGGACGCGGCCTACCGCGCCGCGCTTCTCGCGAATCTCCGCGCGCTGCCGGGGGTCTCCGCCGTCGGAGCCAGCAAGACCCTGCCGCTGCGCGCCGGCGGCGAGGCGTACGGCTTCGAGGTCGAGGGCCGGCCCGAGCTCGGCACCGTCAAGCCCGAAGGAGGGGCCGTCATCGTGACGACGGGCTACTTCTCCGCGCTCGGCATCCCGATTCTCCGCGGCCGCGACTTCACGACGGCGGACATGGAGGAGAGCCGGCCGGTGCTGCTCGTGAATCAAAGCCTCGCGCGGCGTCTCTGGGGCGCCGCGGATCCCGTCGGGCGGGGACTGATGTTCGGGAAGTACCGCCTCGAGGTCATCGGCGTCGCCGGCGACGTGCGGGAGGCCGGCCTCGACCGCAATCCCCCGCCCGCGGCGTACGTGCCGATGTCGCGCTTCCCGCGCGGGACCATGAAGTTCTTCGTCCGCGGACCCGTCGATCCGACCGCGCTCGCCGCGGAGGCTCGTGCCGCGATCCATCGCACGGATCCGGACCTCCCCGTTTCCGGAGTGGCCCCGCTCTCGACCCTCGTCGCCGACACCGTCGCGCGGCCCCGCTTCCTGGCGCTCCTCGTGAGCGCGTTCGGCGCCGCCGCCCTGCTCCTGTCGGCGATCGGCGTCTACGGCGTGATCTCCTTCTCGGTGGCCCGCCGCACGCGGGAGATCGGCGTGCGCATCGCCCTCGGGGCTGACCGCGCCGAGGTCTGGCGCCTGGTGCTGCGGGAGGGCCTGGCGCTCGCGCTCGCCGGACTCGCGATCGGCGGCGCTCTCGCGCTCGCGCTCTCGCGCAGCCTCCGCACGGTCCTGTTCGAGACGCCGCCCCAGGATCCGGCGACCCTCATCGTCGTGGCCGTCACGCTCCTCGGCGCCGCCGTCGCCGCCTGCGCGGTGCCGGCGCGCCGGGCCGCCGCGCTCGATCCCCAGGAAGCGCTGAGGACCGAGGGATGACCGCGCTCCAGGACCTCCGCTACGCGCTGCGCGGTCTCGCCAGGAGTCCCGCCTTCACGGCCGCCGCCGTGCTGATCCTCGCCCTCGGCATCGGGGCGAACACCGCGATCTTCAGCGTCGTGGACGCCGTCGTGCTGCATCCCCTGCCGGGCGTCGCGCGGCCGGCGCGTCTCGTCGACGTGACGGGCGAGACCGTCTCGTACCCCTGGTACCGGTCGGTGCGCGAGCAGACCGGCGGCACCTTCTCGGGACTGGCCGCGTGGCGGCAGCGGCCGCTTCACCTCTCCTCGGGCGGCGCTCCCGCGCGCATCGATGCGGAGGTCGTCTCCGCCAACTACTTCGACGTGCTCGGCGCGCGGCCCGCCCTCGGACGCTTCTTCGTCGCGGCGGACGAGGCGTCCGGCGAGGCCATCGCGGTGCTCGGATCGCGCCTCTGGAAGACCCGCTTCGGCGGCGACCCCTCGGTCGTCGGCCGGACCGTCGTGCTGAACGGCGCGCCGTTCACAGTGGTCGGCGTCGCCGGGGAGGGCTTTCGCGGCACCGCCTTCGGGCTCGCGCCCGACGCCTGGGTTCCCATCGGCGCGTGGCCCCGACTCGCGACGGGCGCCTTCCGGAATCTCGATCTGAACGGCCGGAGCTGGAGCTGGCTGTCCGTCGTCGGGCGCCTCGCGCCGGGCATCTCGATGCCGCAGGCGCAGGCGGCTCTCGACGTCGCCGCTCACCGGGAGGCGGCCGCGTTTCCGGACCACGCTCCGGGCCGACCGTTCGCGCTGCGTCCCACGATCCGGACGGCCGCGGGCTTCGGCCAGTCGGGCGATCCCGTCGCCTTCCTCGCGACGCTCGCCGCCGCCGTGGCGGCGGCCCTCGTCATCGCCTGCGCCAACCTCGCCAACCTCCTCCTCGCCCGCGGCGCGGCGCGCCAGAAGGAGATGGCGGTGCGGCTGGCGCTCGGCGCGACGCGCTCCCGGCTCGTTCGGCAGCTCCTGACCGAGTCCGTGACGCTCGCCGTTCTCGGGGGCGCCGCCGGAATCGCCGTCGCGAGCTGGTCCCTCGCCCTCCTCGTCGGCATGCCGATGCCGGGGAACGGCTCGCTCGCTCCGTTCGAGCCGTCCCTCGACGCACGGGCGCTCGCCTTCTCGACGCTGCTCGCCGTGGCCACCGGACTCTTCTTCGGGGTCCTGCCGGCGATCCAGACGTCGCGCCGCCCCCCGTCGCCCGCCCTGAAGTCGAGCGGCGCCTCCTCGCGCTCGTTCCTCCGGAGCGCCCTCGTCGCCGCCCAGGTGGCGCTCTCTCTCGCGCTGCTCGTCGGCGCGGGCCTGCTCGCGCGCAGCCTCCAGCGCGCGCTCGCGACCGATTTCGGCTTCCAGCCGCGAGGGGTCGTGCTCGCGGACGTCGACCTCGGGCTGCAGGGCTACGACGCCGGGCGTGCCGACGTCTTCACGAACACGCTCGCGGAGCGAATGCGTTCGGCCCCCGGCATCGAGGCCGTGGCGTGGACGGCCCTCGTCCCCTTGTCGGGCGGCGAGTGGAGCGACGGGTTTCAGATCGTGGGACGCCCGCCCGACCGTTCGCAGGAGGCCGGGACCAACGCCGTCAGCGCCGACTTCTTCCGCACCCTCCGGATCCCGATCGCGGCCGGGCGCGAGTTCGACGACCGCCTCGACGGACCGCGCTCCCCCGCCCCCGTCATCGTCAACGAGTCGATGGCGAGGCGGTACTGGCCCGGCACGAGCCCGATCGGCGCGCGGATCCAGATCCACGGCGCCGAGCGCACCGTGATCGGCGTCGCGCGGGACTTCCGGATGACCTCGCTCCGCGACGCGCCCGGGCCCCAGGCGTACTTTGCGATCCGGTCGGGTGAGGGGGCCGGCCTGATGCGGCTCACGCTTCTGGTGCGCGCCCGCGATCCGCGCGCCGATCCGGGCCGCGTCGTGCTCGCCGAGATCGGCCGGCTCGACAAGTCCCTCCCCGTCTCGACGCCGCGGAGCTATGCCTCGGAGCTCGGCGAGCAACTCGTGCCGCAGCGGCTCGGCGCCGCCTTGCTCGGGGCCTTCGGACTTCTGTCGCTCGCGCTGGCCGCGGTCGGCATCTACTCGGTGATCTCCTATTCGGTCGCGCGCCGGACGCGCGAGATCGGCGTCCGCATGGCCCTCGGAGCGCGGCCCGCCGACGTGCGCGCCCTCTTCGTCGCGCAGACGGCGCGGCCCGTGATCGCGGGGCTCGTCGCCGGCCTCGCGCTCGTCGCGGCCGCGGGCACGGTGCTGCGAGGGTTCCTGTACGAGACGTCCCCCTCCGATCCGGCGGCGATCGCCGGCGCGGCGGCGCTCCTCCTCGCGGGAGCGATCGCCGCGGCCTGGCTGCCCGCCCGGCGCGCCGCGCGCATCGACCCGATCGACGCGCTGAGGCAGGAATGACGCTCGCGCAGGACGTTCGTTACGCGCTCCGGGGCCTCGCGAAGAGCCCCGGCTTCACCGCCGTCGCCGTCGCGACGCTCGCGCTCGGCATCGGCGCGAACACGGCGATCTTCTCGGTCGTGCACGCGGTGCTGCTCCTCCTCTTCGGAGTCGCCCCCAAGGACCCGATGACTTTCGGGGCCGTCGTCCTGGTCGTCGCCGGCGTCGTCGCCCTCGCGTGCGCCCGCCCGGCGCGCCGCGCCATGGCCGTCGATCCCGCCACCGTCCTGCGATCGGAGTGAACGCGATGATCCAGCTGACCCACGTCGAGAAGTCGATCGCGAGCAAGGCCGGCGAGACCTTCCTGCTGCGCCGCATCCAGTTCGCGGTCGCGCCGGGCGAATTCGTGACGATCATGGGCCCGTCGGGCGCCGGGAAGTCGACGCTCCTCGGCATCCTCGGCATGCTCGACCACGACTGGCGCGGCGAGTACCGCCTTCTCGAGCACGACGTGCACCGAATGAAGCCCAAGGAGCGCATCGAGCTCAACAAGAAGTACGTCGGCTTCGTCTTCCAGCAGTACCACCTGCTCGACAACCTGACGGTCGCCGAGAACCTGGACATCCCGCTCTCCTACCGCAACGTGAAGGGCTCGGAGCGCGCGGCGATCGTCGCCGACACGCTCGACCGCTTCCAGATCGTCGGCAAGAAGGACCTCTTCCCGAACCAGCTGTCGGGCGGCCAGCAGCAGCTCGTCGGCGTCGCGCGCGCGCTGATCGCGAAGCCGCGCCTGCTCCTCGCCGACGAGCCGACCGGGAACCTGCACTCGGATCAGGGTCGCGAGATCATGCGCCTCTTCAAGAAGCTCAACGAAGAGGGCACGACGATCGTGCAGGTGACGCACTCCGAGGAGAACGCGTCCTACGGACACCGCATCGTCCGGCTGCGCGACGGCTGGGTCGTCAACGACTGAACGAGGACGGTGACGACGATGAGCTCGCTCGGACAGGACCTCCGCTACGCGCTCCGCACGTTCGGGAAGAGCCCCGGCTTCTCGGCCGTCGCGGTGCTGACGCTCGCCCTGGGCATCGGCGCGAACGCCGCCATCTTCGCGCTCGTGGACCGCGTGCTTCTGCGCCTTCTCCCCGTGCGCGACCCGGGAGCGCTCATGCTCCTGCGCTCCCCTGGAACGAGCCAGGGCCACGCGTGGGACGACGGCGACGGCGCGATGCCGTTCTCCGCGCCCTTCTACCGCGAGCTCGCCGCCCGCAACACCGCCTTCGACGGCCTGATCGCCGAGTATCCCCTCGCCGTCAGCCTCGCCGCGCGGGGCGAGACCGAGCGCGCCGACGGCGAGCTCGTGTCGGGCAACTACTTCCAGGTGCTCGGCGTCTCGCCCGCCCTCGGGCGCGTTTTCGTCTCGGACGACGATCGCCTGCCGGGCGGACACCCGCTCGTCGTCCTCTCGCACGGCTACTGGACCCGCCGCTTCGGCGCGGACCCATCGGTGCTGAACCAGACCATCGTCGCCAACGGCCATCCCCTCACGGTCGTCGGCGTGGCGGCGCGGGGCTTCGAGGGCATCCAGGCGGGACGGCCGGCCGATCTCTTCGTGCCGATCGCGATGAAGGCCCAGATGACGCCCTTCTGGAACGGGCTCGAGGATCCCAAGGACCGGTGGCTGCAGCTCGTCGGGCGGCTGAAGCCCGGCGTCTCGAGAGCGGAGGCCGAGGCGAGGCTGCTGCCGCTCTACCGCGGCATGCTCCAGGAGCTTCTCCCGAAGCTCAACGAGATGGACGCGAAGGCGCAGCAGCGCTTCCTCGACCGCCGCATCCTGCTCGTGCCCGGCGGCCACGGCCGCGCCGTCCTCTCGGGCAACGTCGGCAAGCCCCTGCTCTCGCTGATGGGAATGGTCGCCCTGGTGCTCCTGATCGCGTGCTCCAACCTCGCGGGACTGCTCGCCGCCCGCGGCGCCGCGCGGCAGCGCGAGTACGGCATCCGTCTGGCGATCGGGGCGAGCCGGTTCCAGCTCCTGAAACAGTCGATCGTCGAGTGCCTGCTCTTCGCGTTCGCGGGCGGCGCGCTCGGCCTGCTCGTCGCGGCCTGGACCCTCCACGTCCTGCTCGGCGCCTTCCCCGCCGACGACAGCCTGCGCCAGATCGGCGCGGCCGTGGACCCGCGCGTGCTCGTGTTCGCCGGCGTCGTCTCCGTCCTCGCGGCCCTCCTCTTCGGCGTCGCACCGTCGTGGCGCGCGGCGCGGCTCGACCCGGCTCTCACGCTGCGTGGCCAGGGCCGCGGCACGAACTCCGCCGGCCGCGAGGTGATCCGCCTGCGCCAGGGCCTCGTCACCGCGCAGGTCGCGCTGACGCTCGTCCTCCTCGTCGCCGCCGGCCTCTTCGTGCGCAGCCTCGGCAACCTCGGCCGCGTCCCGCTCGGCTTCCGCCCGGACCACCTCATCGGGTTCTCCGTCGCGCCGCCGCTGAACGGCTACACCGGGGAGCGGACCTCCGCGTTCAGCCGCCAGCTCCTCGACCGCCTGAAGGGGCTTCCGGCCGCGCGCTCGGTCGCCGCCGCCCACCTCGCGACGATGTCCGGCTCGACGAACGGCGGAGACTTCGTCATCGAGGGACGGGACTCGGATCGGGACGAGGATCGGCACGCCCACTACAACCTCGTCACCCCCGCGTACTTCGCGACGCTCGGCATTCCGCTCGTCGCGGGGCGGGACTTCGCGTGGTCGGACGACGCCAACGCGCCGAAGGTCGCCGTCGTCAACGAGACGCTGGTCCGCCGCTACTTCCCGGGAAAGAGCCCCCTCGGCGTTCGCCTCTCGTTCGGACCGAAGAACCACGCGCCCGACGTCGAGATCGTCGGCGTCGTCCGCAACAGCAAGTCGGCGTCGGTGGACGAGGACGACTCGCCGTTCGTCTACACGCCGCTCCTCCAGCGGGCCGACGTCGGCGAGGTCACCTTCTATCTGCGGACCGAGGCGGATCCGAAGGCGCTCGCCGCGCCCATCCGCGACGAGGTCCGTGCGATCGACCCGCAGCTCCCGATCTACGACCTGATCCCGCTCGAGACGCGGGTGGAGGACTCGCTCGTCACGCAGCGCGTCATCGTGCTGCTCTCGGGGGCGTTCGGCGTGCTCGCGGCGATCCTCGCGGCCCTCGGCATCTACGGCGTGCTCTCCTACGCGGTCGCCGCCCGCCGCCCGGAGATCGGCGTCCGCATGGCGCTCGGCGCCGACCCGAAGAGCGTCCGCCGCCTGATCTGGAACGAGGTCGCGCGGTTCCTGCTCGTGGGCGCGGCGATCGGCCTGCCGTGCGCCTTCGCGCTCGGGCGCGGCGTCGAGTCGATCCTCTTCGGGGTGAAGGCGGCGGACCTCGGAATCCTGGGCTGCGGACTGGCCCTGATGGTCGCCGTGGGCCTCGCCGCCGCCTGGCCGCCCGCGCGCCGCGCGGCACGCACCGACGCCCTCGACGCGCTCCGGAGCGAGTGAGTCCGCGGACTTTCCGCTCCCCGGGTTGATGGTAGATTCCCGCCGTGGCCGAAGACCGGGCCGACCGCGTCGAGAAGACCGACGAAGAGTGGCGCGCCGGACTGACTCCCGAGCAGTACCGGGTCCTGCGCCAGAAGGGGACGGAGCGCGCGTTCACCGGCAAGTACTGGAACCACCACGGCACGGGAACGTACACGTGCGCCGGCTGCGGGAATCCGCTCTTCGACTCGCAGACCAAGTTCGAGTCGGGCACCGGGTGGCCGAGCTTCACCACGCCGTGTTCGCCCGAGAGCGTCAAGGCGCGGGAGGACACGAGCCTCTTCATGGCGCGCACCGAGGTCCTCTGCCGGCGCTGCGGCTCGCACCTCGGCCACGTGTTCGAGGACGGTCCGGAGCCGACGGGCCTGCGGTACTGCATGAACTCCGCGGCGCTCGACTTCCGGCAGCGGTGACACCCGCGGCCGAACGCCTCCCCGGAGCGGCTGCGTGAGGTCCGCGGGCCGGGTCCTGATCGCGGACGACCAGAGGGACGTGCTCGAGGCGCTGCGGCTGCTCTTGAAGCCCGAGGGCCTCGAGACGGAGACCGCCTCCTCCCCCGCCATGGCGCTCGCCGCGCTCGAGAAGCGCGACTTCGACGCCGTGCTGATCGACCTGAACTACGCGCGCGACACGACCTCCGGCGCCGAGGGGCTCGACCTCCTCGCGCGGATCCGCGACCTCGACGCGCACCTGCCGGTGCTCGTGATGACCGCGTGGGGCACGGTGGACCTCGCCGTCGAGGCGATGCGCCGCGGCGCCCGCGACTTCGTGCAGAAGCCGTGGGACAACGCGCGCCTCCTCGCGACGCTCCGCACGCAGATCGCCCTCGGCCGCGCGCTCCGCCGGGGCGAGCGGCTCGAGGCCGAGAACCGGCTGCTGCGCCACGAGAGCGAGCCGGCGATGGTCGCGGCGTCGCCCGCGATGCGCCCCGTCCTCGACGTGATCGCGCGCGTGGGGCCGTCGGACGCGAACGTGCTCATCACCGGCGAGAACGGCTCGGGCAAGGCCGTGGTCGCGCGCGCGCTGCACGCGGCGTCCGGGCGGGCGGCGCGTCCGTTCGTCACGCTCAACGCCGGCGGCATCTCGGAGGGCGTCTTCGAGAGCGAGATGTTCGGCCACGTCAGGGGGGCCTTCACCGATGCGCGCGCCGACCGCGTGGGCCGCTTCGAACTCGCGCACGGGGGCACGTTGTTCCTGGACGAAATCGGCAACGTGCCCGCGTCGCAGCAGGGCAAGCTCCTGCGCGTCCTCGAGACCGGCGAGTTCGAGCGCGTCGGCTCGTCGCGCACCATCCGCGCCGACGCGCGGATTCTCTCGGCGACGAATGCCGACCTCCGCGCCGAGGTGGCCGCGGGACGATTCCGCCAGGACCTGCTCTTCCGGCTGAACACGATCGAGATCGCCGTTCCGCCGCTCCGGGAGCGGCGCGAGGACATCCCGGCGCTCGCGCAGCACTTCCTCGGCACCCACGCCCGCCGCTACCGCAAGGCGATCCCGGGCTTCGAGCCCGGCGCCCTCGACGCCCTCCTCGCGCACTCCTGGCCGGGCAACGTCCGCGAACTCGACCACGCGGTCGAGCGCGCCGTGCTCATGGCGACCGGCGACCGCATCCGGGCCGCGGACCTCGCGCTCAAGCGCGGCACCGACGGCACGCGCCTCGAGGACCTCTCGCTCGAGGAGGTCGAGGCGCTCCTCGTCCGCAAGGCCATGGAGCGGTACGGTGGCAACGTCAGCCACGCATCTCGCGCACTCGGCATCTCGCGCAGCGCGCTCTACCGCCGGCTCGAGAAGCACGGTCAGTAGGTTCTCGCGTTGAAGCCCCTGACGCACGACCGGCGGGTCCTCCTGCTCGCCGGCGCCGCCGCGCTGCCCGCCGCGGCGACGGCGCTCGCGATCCTGTGGACCGGCGACTACACGCCGAAGGTGCGCTGGACGCTCTCGGTCCTCATCGTCCTCGCGGCGCTCGCCTTCCTGCAGGCGCTCCGCGAGCGGGTCGTGCGGCCGCTCCAGACCGTCTCGAACCTGCTCGCGGCCATGCGCGAGGAGGACTTCTCGATCCGGGCGCGCGGCGCCCGTCCCGACGACCCGCTCGGCGAGGTGCTCGTCGAGGTCAACGCGCTCGCCGAGACGCTCCGCGAGCAGCGTCTCGGGGCGCTCGAGGCGACGGCGCTCCTCTCGCGCGTCATGGCCGAGATCGAGGTCGCCGTCTTCGCGTTCGACGAGGCGGGGCTGCTGCAGCTCGTGAACCGGTTCGGCGAGCGCCTGCTCGGCCAGCCGGAGCCGCGGCTGCGGGGACTCCGCGCGGAGGAGCTCGGGCTCGCCGCGTTCCTCGACGACCACTCGCCGCGCATCCTCGAGGCGCAGTTCCCGGGCGGGTCGGGCCGCTGGGAGATCCGGCGCAGCGCGTTCCGACTCGGTGGCCAGCCGCACCGCCTCCTCGTGCTCGCCGACGTGAGCCGTCCGCTCCGCGAGGAGGAGCGGCAGGCGTGGCAGCGGCTGATCCGCGTCCTCGGGCACGAGCTCAACAACTCGCTCGCGCCGATCCAGTCGATCGCGGGAAGCCTGCAGCAGATCGCCGCCAACCCGGACCCGCCCCCCGACTGGCGCACGGACCTCCGACAGGGGCTCGCCATCATCGCGTCGCGCGCCGAGGCGCTCTCGCGGTTCACGACCGCGTACGCGCGCCTCGCGAAGCTGCCGCCGCCGCGCCTCGCGCCCGTGGCGATCGAGCCGCTCGCCAGGCGCGTCGCGGGGCTCGAGACGCGCCTTTCCGTCGGCGTGATCCCCGGCCCGCCCGTGACGATCCCGGCCGACGCGGACCAGCTCGAGCAGCTCCTGATCAACCTGGTGAAGAACGCCGCCGACGCGGCGCTCGAGACGCGCGGGGGCGTCGCGGTCGGCTGGCGCCGGGCGGTCGAGGGCGTCGAGATCTGGGTCGCGGACGACGGGCCAGGACTCCCGAACACGAGCAACCTCTTCGTGCCGTTCTTCACGACCAAGCCGGGCGGCTCCGGGATCGGGCTCGTGCTCTCGCGCCAGATCGCCGAGGCGCACGGCGGCTCGCTCTCCCTCGAGAACCGGAAGGGTCACCGCGGATCGATCGCGCGGCTCCGGATCCCGGCGTGAACGCGGCGAGGGAACGCCGCGTCGGCGTTCGGGCCGAGCGGAGCGAGGGCCGCACGCCGAAAGGAACTAGCCTCGCGGACGGAGACGCCCGGCTCCTCACCGCGGTTGACGCGACGCCGGTCGAAACCGCTCTTCGAGAGACCTGACCCCGTTCTCCCCCGCGTCGGCCTCGGGGCGCGAGCGCTCGCGGACCTCCTCCGAGGTCAGGCCGTAGATGGGCGGCGTCGGCACGCCGAGAATCCCGAGCGCCATGTAGAGCTGGCCGCGATGATGGACCTCGTGCTCGACCATCAGGCGCAGCCACTTGCCGACGCCGAGCGCGGCGCCCCCGGGCGTCACGCACTTCTCGCGCAGATCCGCGTCGGAGAGCCCCCGGAGGATCTCGACGGTCTCCGCGTGGCAGCGCTCGAAGTAGACGCGGACCGCCTCGAGGCCGTCCGCGAGCTCGCGGCCGTGGCCCGGGTAGCGGGACGGGCGGCGGCGCGCGTTCTCGGCGTACATGTACCGCTCGATGCCGGCGAGGTGGCGGACGAGGTCTCCCAGCGTGAACTTGCCCGCCTGCCACGTCCACTCGAGGCGCTCGGCGGGAATGACGTCGACGACGCGCCGGGTGCGCCCGCGCACCTTCTCCCAGTAGTCGAGGAAGGGACCGACGCTCACGACGTCCACGGCGTCATTCTGTCATCGGCGCCCGCCGCGCCGCGCCTTCGTCAGCCCCGGAGCGCCACCATCGGGTCGACCGCCGTCGCGCGACGCGCCGGGATAAAGCAGGCGAGAGCCGCGACGGCCATGAGCATCACCGCGACCGCCAGGAAGGTCGGCGGGTCGGTCGGCGAGACCTCGTAGAGGAGGTTCGACCAGAGCCGCGTGAGCACCAGCGCCGCCGCGATCCCGAGCGCGAGGCCAGCCGTCACGTGCCGCATCCCCTGCCGCAGCACCATCCCGCGCACGGCGCCCGGAAGCGCCCCGAGCGCCATGCGGATCCCGAACTCCTGGCGCCGCTGCCCGACCGAGAACCCGATGACGCCCGCGATGCCGGTGGCGGTGATCGTGAGGGCGAGCGTCGCGAAGATCAGGAGGAGCGTCGCGGTCAGCCGCTGCGTGTCGAGCGCCCCGGCGCGAACCTCCTCGAGCGTGCGGATGCGGTCGACCGGCTGCTCGGGGCCGATCGCATGGACGGCGGCGCGCACCATCCGCTCGAGCCGCCGCGGGTCCCCGTCCGAGCGGATCACCAGGGAGCCGAGGCCGGGGAACTGGCGAATCGAGAAGTAGACCTCGTCCCCCGCCGCCTCGGCGAGCGAGTACTGGCGCACGTCGCCGACGACCCCGACGATTTCGGCGAAAGACATCTTGCCGGGATCGGTTTCGATCTCGATGCGCTTCCCGACCGGGTCTTCGCCCGGCCAGACGTGCCGCGCCATGTGGTCGTTGATGACCACGACCAGCGGCGCCTCGAGCCGGTCGGCCAGGGCGATCGCGCGTCCGCGGAGCACGGGCACGCCGATCGTCTTGAAGTAGTCGGCGCTGACGCGCTGGAAGTTGGCGCGGGGCTTCTTGTCCGGCGTCGCCGCGCGCCGGCCCTCGACGTCGTACGTGCCGTTGTTCGGCCCGCCCTCGTTCAGCGGAAAGCTGTTGGCGAGCGCGACCGAGAGGACGCCCGGCTCGTGCGACAGGCGCTCCACCAGGCGGTCCTGGAAGTCGAGCCGCTCCTCGTTCTTCGAATACCGCGTGAAGTTCATGCTGAGCCGCGCCGTGAGGACGCGCTCCGCGTGGAAGCCCGTGTCGACGTGCGAGAGCTTCCACAGCGTGCGCAGCATCAGGCCCGCGCCGACGAGGAGGACGAACGAGATCGCGACCTGGCCGGCGATCAGGAGGTTCCGCATCCGCAGCCGCGAGGGCGTCGCGGCCGAGGCATCCCGGCCCTCCTGCAGCGACGCCGAGAGGCTGCGCCGCGGCGACAACGCCGGGAGGACCCCCAGCACGATGCCGACGACGAGCGCCACCCCGAGCGAGAAGAGCAGGACCGGCACGTCGACCGCGATCTCGTTGGCGCGCGGGGTGAACCGCCTCGCGAAGTGGACGAGCAGCCCACGGCCGGACGCCGCCAGCGCGACGCCGAGAACGCCGCCGGTCAGCGAGACGAGCAGGCTCTCGGTCAGCAGCTGCCGCCGCAGACGCCCGCGCCCCGCGCCGAGCGCGGACCGGAGCGCCATCTCCTTCTCCCGGCGCACGAGCCGGGCGAGCGACAGGTTCGCCACGTTCGCGCAGGCGAGCAGGAGCACGAGGCCGACCGTGCCGAAGAGGAGGAGGAACGTGGGCCGGGCCTGGCGCGTCAGCTCCTCGCGCAGCGACACGGGCGACAGCGACATGTGGGCGGACTCCGGATAGTCCGACGGGTGGTCGTGCGCCATCCGCGCCGCGATCGAAGCGAGGTCGGAGCGGGCCGCCTCGAAGCGCGCCCCCGGCTTCAGGCGCCCGAACGCCTGCATCATTCCCATCGAACGGTCGGTCTCCATCTTCGGGTCCGAGCGGAAGGGACACGCCGAGATCGGCATGTAGACGTCGTTGTCTTCGGGATAGCCCGGGATCGGCGGCAGCACGCCGATGACGGTGTGCGCGCGGTCGTTCATGCGGAAGACGCGGCCGACCACGGAGGGGTCGCCGCCGAACGTCCGCATCCAGTAGGCGTACGAGAGGACGAGCACCGGCTCCGCGCCGTGCTTGTCCTCGCCCGGGAGGAACGTGCGCCCGACGATCGGGGTGACGCCGAGTGTGTCGAAGTAGTTGGCCGACACGACGGCGGTGGCGACGCGCTGCGGCTCGGGACCGCCGAGGAGGACGAAGAACATCGAGTGGTACTCGACGACGCCGTCGATCGTGCGGGAGAGCGTGCGGATGTCCTGGAGCTCCGGGGCCGCGAAGCGGCCGTCCTGGATGCCGGCGCCGGGCGCGTCCACGCGCAGCCGGACGAGGCGGTCGCCGCCGCCGTACGGCAGCGACTGCAGGAGCACCCCGTGCACCACCGAGAAGATCGCGGTGTTCGCGCCGATGCCGAGCGCGAGCGTCAGCACGGCCGCCGTCGCGTATCCGGGGCTCTTGCGGAGCGTGCGCCAGCCGTACCGGAGGTCCTGGAGGATCGTCTCGAGCAGCACGGCCCGCCGCGCCTCGCGGGAGGCCTCCCTCGTCTGCGCCACGCCGCCGAAGGCGACGAGCGCCTCCCGCCGCGCCGCTTCGGGCGTCATCCCGCGCTGCACGTTCTTCTCCGTCTCCCGGGCGAGGTGGAAGGCGATCTCGTCGTCGACCTCCTCTTCCTTCCGCGATCCCCCGAAGAGGGCGCCGAGACTGCCGGCGAGCTTGCGCAGCATGGGTCTCCTCCTACGTCGCGAGCACGCGGGCCACCGCGGCCGCGAAGCGTTCCCAGCTCTCCGTCTCTTCCGCGAGCTGACGGCGGCCCGCGCGCGTCAGGCTGTAGAACCGCGCGCGGCGGTTGTTCTCGGAGTTGCCCCACTCGGCGTGAATCCAGCCCTTCTCCTCGAGCCGGTGGAGCGCCGGATACAGCGAGCCCTGGTTGACGGCGAGGACGTCCTCGGAGACCTGCTGGATGCGCTGCGAGATGCCCCACCCGTGCATCGGGCCGCTCGACAGCGTCTTTAAGACCAGGACGTCCAGGGTTCCCTGCAGCAGGTCGCTCCGGGTGGGGGCCATGCTCGCTCCTCTCGACTCTCTACAGGAGAGTCTACGACGGTTCCGGAGGAAGGTTTTCGGCGGATTCCCGTTTTCCCGCCGCGATAGGCTTCGGGCGAAACACGCGGAGGACACCCATGCGGAAAGCCCTCGTCCCGGCCGGTGCGGCCCTGCTCCTCGCCTTCGTGGCCCTCGGCGCCGAGCCCCCCGCCCCGCCACCGATCGCGATCCGGGCGGCCCGGCTCCTCGACGTGAAGTCCGGGCGCTACGTCGACCATCCGGTCGTGGTCGTCGTCGGCGACCGGATCGACTCGGTCGGCACGGCGGCGCCCCCCGGCGCCGCGACGGCGGACCTCGGCGACCGGGTCCTCCTGCCCGGATTCGCGGACGTCCACACGCACATCCTGCTGCAGGGCGACGCCACCGAGGCCGAGTACGAAGACCAGATCCTCAAGGAGTACCCCGCGCACCGGGTCGTCCGCGCCGTCCGGGCGATGCAGATCGGCCTCGCCCACGGCTTCACGACGATGCGCGACCTCGAGACCGAGGGGGCGGGGTACGACGACGTCGCGATCCGGGACGCCGTCAACGAGGGCGTCGTGCCCGGTCCGCGCCTCAAGGTCGTCGGCCCGGCGCTCTCGACGACCGGCACGTACCCGATCCTCCACTTCCGGCCGGACTGGAAGTTCCCGACGGGCGTGATGACGTGCGACGGCGCCGACGGCTGCCGTCGCGCCGTGCGCGAGCAGCTCTCCTACGGCACCGACTGGGTCAAGATCTACGCCAACACCGGCGGGCTCCGCTTGACGAACGACGGCTACATCGACTCGCCGCCGAACTGGACGAAGGAGGAGATCGAGGCCGTCGTCTCGGAGGCGCACACGCGCGGCGCGAAGGTTGCCGCGCACGCGACCTCGGACACGGGCGTCCGCATGGCCGTCGCCGCGGGCGTCGACTCGATCGAGCACGGCGACTCCATCCGCCCCGAGACCGCCGCCGAGATGGCCCGGAAGGGCATCTTCCTCTGCCCCACGCTCACCGTGTCCTGGTACGTCGCGGAGCCGCGCGCGAAGGAGGGACGGGGGATCTGGGCCGAGATGCCGAAGATCCTCGCGAAGTCCTTCGCCAACGCGCGGAAGGCCGGCGTCAAGATCGCCTTCGGCACCGACGCGGGTGGCTTCCCCTGGACCGAGATCAACCAGGCGGCGGAGTTCGGCCACGAGGTGCGGCTCGGCATGACGCCGATCGAGGCGATCCGCACCGCCACGTCCAACGCCGCGGAGCTCCTCGGCATGACCGGGCAGATCGGCACGATCGAGAAGGGCGCGTACGCCGACCTCGTCGCCGCGCCGGGCGATCCGCTCGCGGACGTCGGGGTGCTTTCCAAGGTCGACTGGGTGATGAAGGGCGGGAAGGTCTTCGCGGGAGCGTCGCGGTGAGGCCATGCTTCGGATCGGCCTGACGGGCGGTCTCGCCTCGGGCAAGTCCACGGTCGCGCGGATGCTGGCCGACCGCGGCGCCGCCGTCTTCGACGCCGACGCGCTCGTGCGGGACCTGTACCAGCCCGGCGGCGCGGCCGATCACGCGGCGCGGGACCTCTTCGGCGCGGAGGTGCTCGACGCCTCCGGCGCGGTCGACCGGGCGAAGGTCGCGGAGGTCGTGTTCCGCGATCCCGCCAGGCGACACGCGCTCGAGGCCCGCATCCACCCCATCGTCAGCGAGGAGCGCGAGCGCCGCTTCGGCCAGGCGGCGTGGGCCGGCGCCCGGGTCGCCGTCTGCGAGGCGAGCCTCCTCTTCGAGGCGCGCACCGAGCGCGAATACGACCGCGTGCTGCTCGTGACGGCGCCCGAGGAGGAACGCGTCCGGCGATGGGTCGAGAGGGGCGGGAACGAGGAGGACGCCCGCCGCCGCATCGCCGCGCAGATCCCGGCCGAGGAGGCGGCCCGGCGAGCGGACGATGTCATCGTCAATGCCGGCTCGCCCGAGGACCTGCGGCGCCAGGTCGAATCGGTGTGGGCGCGCTGGCTCGCTCTCCCGGAAAACTGAGTCCCGTTTTTCCCGTAGACTCCGGGTATGCCGGCCAAGAAGCTCCAGACGCCCACTTCGTCCGGTCTTTCCGTCCGCGACGGCGACGCGCTCCTGCTCGTGGGGACGATGAAGGGCCTCTTCCTCTTCGCCTCCCGCCCCGGCCGCGGCCGATGGGCCATGGCGGGCCCGTTCTTTCCCGGCTCGTCGGTGTACGGCGCGGCGTTCGACGCGCGGGCGGGACGGAAACGCATCTGGGCCGCCCCTTCGAGCATGCACTGGGGAGCGGAGCTCGCGTGGAGCGACGACTTCGGGAAGAGCTGGAAGAGGCCCGAGGTGCCCCTCGTGCGTTTTCCCGAATCCTCCGGCGCAGCCCTGAAGAACATCTGGCAGATCGCCCCCGGGCGCGCCTCGGAGCCCGACACGCTCTGCTGCGGTGTCGAGCCGGCGGCGCTGTTCGAGTCGCGAGACGCGGGCGAGACGTGGCAGCTGAACGCCGGCCTCTGGGGGCACCCCCATCGCGAGAAGTGGCAGCCGGGAGGCGGAGGGCTGGCGCTCCACACGATCCTCGTCGACCCCACCGACGAGGGCCGGATCACCATCGCGATCTCGACGGGCGGCGTCTACCGCACCGACGACGGAGGCAGGACCTGGGAGGCCCGCAACCGGGGCGTTCGGGCGGAGTACTTCCCCGATCCGAATCCCGAATTCGGGCAGTGCGTCCACAAGGTCGTCCAGCATCGCGCGAAGCCGGGCCGTCTGTTTCTCCAGAACCACTGGGGCCTCTACCGCTCGGACGACGGCGGGGATACGTGGACCGACATCGCGAACGGCGTGCCGTCCGACTTCGGTTTCTGCATGGGCATCCACCCGCAGGATCCGGACATCGCGTACATCGTGCCGCTCCACTCGGACATGTTCCGCTGCACGCCGGACGGGAAGCTGCGCGTCTACCGCACGCGCGACGCCGGCAAGTCGTGGCAGCCGCTCACGCGCGGGTTGCCGCAGAAGAACGCTCTCGAGACGGTGATCCGCGATGCCATGGCGGTGGATTCCTTCGACCCCGCGGGCATCTACTTCGGCACGCGGAGCGGCAAGCTCTACGGATCCCGGGACGAGGGGCGGAGCTGGACGCTCCTGCAGGAAGGCCTGCCCCCGATCGTCTGCGTCAAGGCGGCGGTCGTGGCGAACAGCCGCGCGAAGAAGGGCGTGGCGACAAGCCACGCGAAGAAGGTCGTGGCGACAAGCCACGCAAAGAAGAGAGTTGGGAACGTCCGCGGCCGGGCCCGCGGGACCGCGCCCCGGAAAGCCCGGCGGAAGCGGGCGGCCTGATGGCGGTCCGGTTCCTGATTCCCGGACCGCTGCGCCCGTTCTCGGGAGGCGTGTCGTCGGTGGCGCTGTCCGCCTCGCCCGCGACCGTGGGCGACGCGCTCGCCGCGCTGCGGGCGCTCCACCCCGGGCTGACGGAGCGCGTCCTGACCGAGATGGGGGACGTGCGGCCTCACGTCAACCTCTTCGTCGCGGACACGAACATCCGCGACGCCGCGGGGCTCGAGACGCGCGTCCCCGACGGCGTCGAGATCGCGATCCTTCCCGCCGTCAGCGGCGGCTAGGCCTCGCCGTGCTCCTCCGCGCCTCGACGCGGCCCGAGTGGACGGCGGCCGTGCTCGCCGACCTGGACGCCTTCCTCCTCGACCACGCGGCGAACGAGCGGAAGGCCTCCGCGTCGGCGCTCGCGCTCGTGGCCCATTACCCCGACCGGGTCGATCTCGTGCGCCGCTGCATCGACCTCGCGGTCGAGGAGCTCGAGCACTTCCGCGCCGTGCACCGCTGGATCGCCGCGCGGCGCCTCACGCTCGGCGCCGACACGAAGAGCGAGTACCTGCGGCGCCTCTCCGCCGGCTTCCGCGACGGGAGCGAGCCGTACTTCCTGGACCGGCTTCTGACGGCGGCGATCGTCGAGGCTCGCGGCTGCGAGCGCTTCGGGCTCCTCGCCGGCGCGCTGCCGGACGGCGAACTGCGCGAGTTCTACCGGGAGCTCGCGCGCTCGGAGGTCCGCCATCACGAGACGTACCTGTCGCTGGCGCACGCCTACTTCGACGCGGCCGAGGCACAGCGGCGCCTCGGCGAGCTGCTCGATGCGGAGGCGCGGCTGATCGAGGCGCTGCCCCTCCGGTCCGCCCTCTATTGACGCCCGCCGCGAATAGACTCGCCCCGTGAGCCCGAAGGACCCGATCGCGGCATACCTGTCGCGGCACGCCGAACCCGAGGCCGCCGCGGCCGATCGTCTCGAGGGAGTCTTCGGCAACGCCGTCGTGGTCCCGGCCTACGGCGAGGGACAGAGCCTCTTCGACACCCTCGGCTCGGTGCCGCGCGGCGCGGCCGGAGACACTCTCGTCGTGGTGGTCGTCAACGCGCGGGCCGACTCGCCGGCCAGGGTCCACGACGCGAACCGCGCGGCGAGCGCGCGCCTCGTCGAGTCCGCCCGTACGGCCCGCGAGCTCTCCGCCGATCCGCCGGTCCTCGCGCTCGGGTACCCGAACGGCACCGTGGTCGCGATCGACCGCGCCGCGCCCGGACGCTTCCTGCCGGAGGGCCAGGGGGTGGGTCTCGCGCGCAAGATCGGCAACGACTTCGTCCTGCGCCTCCACGCGGCCGGGCGCCTCTCGGCGGGCTGGATCCACAACACCGACGCGGACACCGTGCTCGCGAACGACCTCTTCGATCAGACGCGGGCCCTCCGCGACGAGCGGCTCGCGGCGGCGATCTACTTCTACGAGCACCGTCTCGATCGCGACCCGGAGCTCGCGCTTGCCGCGCGTCTCTACGAGATCTCGCTGCGTTACTACGTGCTCGGGCTCGCGTGGGCCGGTTCCCCGTATGCCTACCAGGCGATGGGCAGCTGCATCGCCGTGCGGCCGCTCGCCTACGCCGCCGTGCGCGGCTTCCCGCGCAAGAACGCCGCGGAGGACTTCTACGTCCTCGACAAGCTCGCGAAGGTCGGGCCCATCGCGCGGCTGTCGGGAACGCCGTTTCTCCTCGAGGGCCGCATCTCCGATCGCGTGCCGTTCGGCACGGGCAAGGCGCTGTCGCAGCTCCTCGGAAAGAAGGGCGCGCTCGCGGGCTTCCGCCTGTATCACCCGCTGGCGTTCGCGCACCTCGCGGCGTGGCTGCGCGCGCTCGAATCCGTGGCCCGCTCGGGAGGGCGGCTCGAGGCGGCGCTCGAGGAGCTGCCGCCCGAGAACCCCTTCTTCCGGGCGGAGCTCCTCGTCGGGAGCCTCGAGAAGATGGGCGCATTCGCGGCGCTGCGCGAGGCGATCGGGAAGTCGAACGGACCCGCCACGATGCTCCGCCACTTCCACACGTGGTTCGACGCGTTCCGGACCCTGAAGCTGATCCGCGCGCTGCAGAGCGGCGGCCTTGCCGCCCTGCCGTGGCGGGAGGCCCTCGCCGAGGCGCCGTTCACCGGGCTCTCCGCCTCGACGCAGGACGACCCGGAGACGCTCCGCGCGCTGCTCGCGGCGGAGGAGCGCCGCCTGCCCCGGGATGCCGGCGTTCGGGCGGTCGCCGAACCCTGACCAGGAACGGGAATGCCGCGTCGGGCGACGCTCCCTCTCATGTCGGCGCGTCGAGCGCCGCTCAAACAGAGAGCGGGGCGGCCGCGACTTAGTTCATTCCGCAGGAGCCGGGGCCGCGCGGATCGCCGCACGATCCGCACCCGCCCATCGGCTCCGACGAGACGGACGACGAGCTTCCGGACGAGGACACCGCGAAGACCGAGAGGAGCTTCTCGAGCTTCTTCCCGTGGCAGGACGGACACTCCGGCTTCGCGTCGCCGAGGACGAACTCCTCGAAGCGCTTCCCGCAGTCGCGACAGCGGTACTCGAAGAGAGGCATCGGCTCGATTCTAGCGCGATCCCGCATCTCGCATCCCTCATCTTCTAGAACGGATACCCGATCGACAGAAAGATGCGTCCGGTCTGCTTGATGGTCGGCGTGTCGATGCCCTTCCCCGGAGCCATCACGCATGCGTCGGCGGAGCCCGGCGGTGCGGTTTCCTTGCAGTGGTCAGTTCTCGTGATCTGAAAGGGGATCGTCTCGAGCACGACCGGCCGCCCATACTCGAACCGCAGCGGTCCGATCGGCGTCATGTAGTGGATTCCGATGCCGACGGACTGCGTCAATCCCGTGCCGCCGCCGCCGATGTGAAAGTTGATGTCTCCGGGATTCGCCCAGACCTGGGCGAGATCGTAGAAGAGCGACAGTCCGAGGTTGCCGGCAATCGGGACGCGATACTCGAGACCCATGGCGAGAAAGCTATTCCCGCCGACGATGCGCGGCCCGGGACTGCAGTCGTACTGCGCGAGGACCGGGTTCTGCTGCGTCTGAACGGGATACAGCTCCTTGCAGGGCACCGCCCCGGGCGTCTGGTCCGAGTGCGGCGTGGCCTGGGTGTTGTAGTCGACGGTGATCGCGGTCCGGTCCTTGATATTTCCGTTCTCATCCAGCAACGCGGGAATGCCTTCCAGATTCGTGTCGTAGCCGCGCGCCGACGACGACCCCCCGGCGAAGAACTTTTCCGCGATCGGCACCGATTCGAGATTGCCGTAGATGCCGCCCGCGCGGAAGGAGGCCGCGAGCACGCCGCCGGGAACGCTCCAGAAGGACGCGACCTGCCCGGATACCTTGCCGTACTGCGCGGTCGCCGACAGGAACGGAAACGCGTAGCCGCCCGCCATCGACGCGTACCAGCCCTTGTGCGGGTCGAGCACGTCGTCACGGCGATCGTAGAGGAGGCTCGGCGTGATGGCGGACTGCTGCACCGGAAACGCGGACAGCGGGTACTTCTCGAGGGCAATCGTCCCGATGTCGTTCGGGTTGGTGGGACTGATGTACTGGTACGAGTAGCGGAGGCCGACCCGGAGAAAGCCGAACTGGCGCGTCGACTCGACGAACGCCCCCAGGCGGTCGATGTCCACCTGCTGAATCGGCTCGCGGCTGATGAAGCCCGCCACCGTCAGCGGATAGTTGGTGTCGAAGAGGTACGGCTCCTGGAAGTTCAGCACGCCGTAGCCGCGGTGCGAGAACGGGGCGTATTGCGCCTCGAGGTTGAGCGACTGCATCCGGCCGAAGAGATTGCGGTAGGTGATTCCGGCCGTCGCGAACGGGTCGTTCGGGTTGTTGGCGCCCGGAGCGTACTGGTAACCGACGCCGTAGAGCAGCGAGATCCGCCGCGCCTCCGAGAGGTTGATGTCCACCGTGTGTTCCTGGTTCTCGGGATCGGCGGGCTGCGGCCGGACGTCGATCGACCGGAAGACGCCGGCGCGCGCGAGGTTCCTCTGCGTGTCCGCGATCTTCTCCTCCGAGAAGGGGTCGCCCTCCTTCCACGCGACCTGCCGCGTGATCCGCTTCATCTCGGTGTACGCGTTTCCCCGGATGATCGTCTTCCCGAAGAAGGTCCGCATGCCCTCGTCCACCGCGAAGACGACGTCCGCCTTCGTGCGATCGGCGGACAGGGTCCAGTGGTCGCGCACGACCGCCTCCCGCCAGCCGGTGTTCCAGTAACGGTTCGTGAGAGCGGCGCCGTCCTGGCGGACGAGGCTGGGGTTGAACGGCTCGCCGACCTTCTGAACGACGATCTCGTCGATGTCCGCCTCGGAGAGGTGCTCGGCACCCTCGACCTTCCGGCTGGCCAGGTACGTGCGCGTGCCTTCCTCGATCCGGATCGCGATGTCGAGCCGCCCCGGCTTCGCGGCGTCGGTGACGGCGGGCTTCTCGACGCGGGCGCCAATCCAGCCGCGGGTCTGGTAGTAACCGAGAATCGCGTCGACGTCCTTCTGGAGCTCGTCGTCGATGATGTACCCGTTCTGGACGAACGGCAGTCCCTTCGGCCGGGTGACCATGAGCTCCTGCAGCGTCTTGTCCGAGACGGACGAGTTGCCCGCGAACGTGATGCGCTCGACGGCAAACTTCCCGCCCTCGTTGACGGAAACGTGGAGCGTCACCGGGTCCGTGCCCTCGGTCTTCGTCTCGACCACGGCGCGGTAGCGGCCCTTGCGCTGCAGGTCCTCCCGCGTCGTGTCCTGCCACTGCGCGAGAAGGTCCTCGTCGAAACTCTGCCCTTCCAGCAGGCCGAGGATCTCGTTGCGGACGGTCTTCTCCTTGATGCCGGTCGCGTCGATCCGGAACTCCGGGCCGACGTCGATCCGGTAGACGGGGCGGATCGACGCGCCCCCCTCGACGGGCTCGGCGGCGATCAGGTCGACGCTGGCGCGAAACCGCCCGTCCCTGAGCAGGAACTTGTGCAGCCGCTCGGCCCCCGACCGCGCTCTCGCCTCCCGGTAAGGCTTTCCCACCCTCACCTTCAGCTTCTCGGCGAGAGTGGCCGTGGCGTACGGGGCCACGCTGCCATCGAAGAAAGGCTCCGCGAAGACCGCCCTCGGTCCCGCCTCGATCCGGTAGGCGACGTGCGCCGTGAAGGTCGCCGGCTCGAACTCGACGTCCGGCTCGACGACCGCGTGGATGTAGCCCTCGGCCGCGAGCCGGCGCGCGATCGCGCTCGCGCCCTCGGCCAGGGCGCCCGCGTGGAAGGGCCCGCGCTCCTGCAGGGGGACCGCCCTGAGGAGCTCGAGATGGGAGAGGTGCGCGCGCCCCTCGAAGGTGAGGGCGACTCGATAGGCGCGCCAGAGATGCACGACGACGTCGACGCCGCCGTTCGGGGCCGGATCCGCTTCGACCACCACGTTCGAGTAGTCGAGGGTGGCAAAGAGGTTCTGGACGGTCGTCCCGGTGTCGTCCTCGGTGAGGGGGCGGCCGATCCGGAACGCGACCAGGCCGGCGATCTCCTTCGTGTCGGCCGGTCCGTCGCACGTGTACGAGATCGAGGAGACCGGCTTCCCGAAGAGCTCGGACGAGCCGTCCTCCGCCGCGGAGACAATGCCGGCGAGGGCGAAGCCGAGGACGACTCCCGCGAGGCGCCGCTGCGTCACAGGCGCTGCCGTCTCCGCACGCTCACCGAAAGGATCCCGGTGTCGTCCCGCAGGAGCTCGACGAAGATGTCGTTGGTCGCCTGCCACTCGACGCGGATGATCGGCTCCTTGCTCGAGTCGAGCGCGATCGAGGAAGTGACCGCCAGATCGGGGGTGATCTGCTTGCCGATCGTCGATCGCACCGTCGTGATCTGGCTGCCGGTGAAGACCGGCTCGATCTGGAAGCGGTCGAGCTTGAACAGCCGCCGGGTCTGCTCGCGCAGCGGCGCCGTGGCCGCGCCCGCCACCGCGCCGCCCGCCGCCGAGACGAGCTGGTTCGCGGTGTCGGTCGGGAACCGGGTGTCCGGCGGCGAGCCCGAGAGCAGGAGTCCCAGGATGGCATCGTTCGGGAGCGGCGGGTCCGACGTGAAGTTCGCCGCGATCCGCGGCCACGTGCCGGCGAGCATCACGACCAGGTTGTAGCCCTTGACCTCGGCACGCGCGCGGATGTCCACGAAGGGCGCGATGCGGGACGCGTTGGAGAACGTGAGCGTGCCGGCCTCGACCTCGTAGCGGATGTCGCTGAAGACGACGCTCCCGCCCTCGTCGAGGATCACCTGGCCGAGGAGCGCGGGATCCGCCAGCGTCCCCCGCACGCGCAGGTCCACCGTCCCGGAGAGGCGAGCGAGGTTGTTGCGCACCTCGAGGGCCGCCGCCGAAACGATCCGCACGTCGAGCGTCGTCCGTTCCTTCCACGCTTCCCGCGCCGGAATCGCCCCGGTCGGCCGCGAGCGCTCCAGGATGTCGTTCAGAGTGATCTCGACGTCCTTCGAGTAGGTGCCGCGCAGAAGCGTGATCTCGCCGCGGATCTGATTGTCCGACTCGTTGCCGGTCGCCACGAGGTCGGCGTCGAGCGTCAGGCGGAGCGCCGGGACCGCGCGGACGCCGAGGCGGCGTCCCTGCGCCGCGAGACGGAAGTCCTTCAGCCGCGTGCCGTCGAACCGCAGGTTGCCCGAGAGGAAGGCCTCGCCGTCGGCGACCTTGGCGCGGAGGCCCTCGATCTCCGCCGACTGACCGACGAGACGCACGCCGCCCTCGATGTCGTCGAACGAGTACCCCGCGGTGCGGTAGCGCCCGTTCTCGATGCGCACGCCGCCGCTCCATGACGGCGCGTCGGCCGTCCCGGCGACGCCGACGTCGAGCACGATCCGGCCCGAGAGGCCGACGTCGGGCGCGACGAGCGCCAGAATTGCCGCGTCCGTCGACCCGTTGAGGCGTCCCTCGATCACCGGCTTGTCGCCGGAGAGGTCCGCGGCCGCCGAGACGCGAAAGTCGATCCCGTCGCCGACGGCGTGCAGGCGCTCGATGGCGATGCGTCCCGACGCGATCGACACGGGCACGTCGCCGTCCACGCGCACCAGGTTGGGGTGATCCCGCGCGTCGAGCCGCGCCTCGGTGACGGTGAATCGCCCCGACGGCCACTCTCCCTCGCGCGACGGGAGGCGGATCCGGCCGTGCGCGGCGAGCGCGCCGCCGTCGCCCTGCGGGAGCGCCGCCGGCGTGAAGAGGAGGAGGCTCGCGACGTCGGGCGCGTCGACGCCGACGTCGAACTCCACCGGCGTGGCGCCCGCGTCGCCCTTCGCGGTGAGCGTCCACTGGCCCGGCACGGTGGCGCTCGCGTCCACGACGCCGTGCGTCACGCGCGCGGAGAGGCGTGGCGACAGGGCCTCCGGGATCGGGTGCCCGTAGAAGGAGGCCTGCGAGAGCCGCGCGGTCGCGGTCAGATCGGGCCGGCGGAACGAGCCGGAGGCGGCGAGGTCGAACGAGACGCTGCCCGACACGTCCTTCGAGAACCGCTCGAGCATCGCGATCGACTCGAGCGGAACGCCGTCGCCCGCCGCGCGCGCCTCGAACGCCTTGTCGCGATAGGCGATCGAGATGCGGCCGCCCACCATGCCGCCGCCGATCTCGGCGCGCAGGTCGTCGATCGTGAACGTTCCGGGCGACAGCAGCATCTTTCCCGTCATGCGCGGGATCTTCTGGCCCCAGAACACCGCGTCGTCGAGCGCCGCGACGCCGCCGCCCGTGACCGCGGTCGGCGGCGATCCCTGGATCGGGAAGCTCCCCGTCACCCGCCCCTCGATCGGATAGTCGAGCTCGAGGTACTCGAGCAGGCGCTTCACGGGCCAGTCCTTGGCGGTCATCACGAAGTCGAACGTCGGCCGGTTCGGGTCCTTCCGGTACCGGATCGCGCCCTCGAGCGAGAGCGTCGTGCTCCCCTCGTAGACGCGGAGCGGACGGAAGACGAAGGCGCCGTCGTGCATGTCGGCGGCCCCGCGCACGCTTCCGAAGAGGACGCCCCCGTAGCGCGCGTTCTCCGCCGTGAAGCGGGCGGACGCGTCGGGATCGCTCCACGACCTCGCGACGTGCCCGTCGACGTCGCCGCTGCCCGCGAGGCCGAGCGGCGAGGGCGAGGATCCGGACGCCGCCTCGAAATTCTGGAAGATCCGGTCGACCTCGACGAGCTCCCGCGAGCGGAGCTTGAAGTCGAAGTCCGGCATCCACTCGCCGATCCGGAGTCCTCCGGTCAGCTCGAGCGTGGACGTCGCGAGCCGGAAGGCGGCGCCCTCGAAGAGGATCCGGCCGTCCACCACGGGCATCGCGCCGCCGCCGGCGACCGGGATGCCGAAGCGCCCGCGCACGATCGAAGCGGGCGGACCCGCCTCGATCGCCAGCCGCGCGGCGCCGTTGGCGCGCTCGATGCCGCCTTCCGCCCAGCGCAGCGTCGCCGACAGCGCGGCGGACCCCGAGAGCCCGGTGCCGGGGAGGTGGATGTCGGCGAAGAAGCGCTCGACCGAGATCCCCCTGCCGTCGAGAGAGAGGGTCATGGGCGAGGCCTTCCCGCCGCCGCCCGCGAGGCCCTCGATCCGGTACACGCCGGAGAGGTCGCCGCCGGCGTAGCGGCCCCGCTCGATCCGGCCGATCAGCGCGTCGGGACGCGCGATGACGCTCGCCGCGAAGTTCTCGATCAGGAAGCCCTTGGCGTCGAGCTTCGGCACCGAGAGCTTTCCGCCGATCCGGAACTCGCCGCCCGGCGGGAGCGACAGCTCGGCCTCGACCGCCGCGTCGCCGCCGAACCCGAGGGCGGAGTGGAAGACGCGCTCGACCTCCGCGACGTGCAGGTCCGCCGCCACGCGCAGCAGCAGCTCCGGATTCTTGAGGTCCTCGACCGCTCCCGAGGCGCGCAGCTCGCCGAAGTCGCCGTCGACGCGCGCCGACTCGACCTGGAGTCCCGTGCGCGGGCCCAGGCGGAACGCGAGGTCCACGCCGAACACGAGCGGCTCGGCGCCGGAGAAGTGGAGCGTCGTCCGTCTGCAGATGAACGTGCCGCGGTACCGGTTCGCGGGCAGGGCCTCGAGCTCCGCGGCGAAGCCCTCGAAACGGCCGTCGAGGCCGGTCTTGCGCCCTTCGAACTCGAAGACGCCGCTCTGGACCACGAGCTCGCCGATGCGCACCGAGAGGCCGCCCCCGCCCTTTCCCGCCGGGCGGGAGAGCCCCGGCGGGAGGTTCCACGTCCCATCGGGAAACTGCACGAGCTCGATGCGGGGCTTGATCGCCCGCACGCGGCCGAAGCGGAGCTCCCCGCCGGTGACCGATACGCCGCCGCCGATCGTGAGCTCCTCCGCCTCGAGCATCGCGCGGTCCGGAATCCGCGGGTCGTTGCCGACGCGGACATCGGCGAGGTGAATCGACGGCGGGAAGATCTGGAAATCGACGCGGCGGAAGGCGACCGGCCGCTGCAGGAGCGCCGACAGCTTCTCCTCCGAGACGCCCTGGAAGAGCGCCTGGAAACGGTCGGAGTTCCAGATCGCGTAGGCGGAGAGGGCGAGGAAGACGAGGACGATTAAGAAGAGCCGGGCGGTCGAGAGCCTCTGCGCCTCGTGGGGCGCCTCAGCGGGGCGGTCGTCGCGCGTCTCGTCACCCGCCATGGCCCCGCGCGGTCAGACGCCCCAGGAAAGCTTGCCCGCGAGCTGATCGAAGTGGTCGAGCTCCGCGGGCCGCAGCAGCGTGACGGAGGCGGCACTCGACTTGATGTCCGTCGGGCTCCCCGCGAGCACGGGGAAACCCTCCTGGCCGTCGAGGGTCAGGTACACGCCGCCGTCCCGCCGCTCGGGGCCGAGCACCGTCAGCCGGATCTGCGTGGTGTCGGAGACGACGAGCGGCCGCTGGCCGAGCGAGTGCGGGCAGATCGGGGTGATGACGATCGCGGGCAGGGCCGGGTGCAGGATCGGACCCCCGGCCGACAGGTTGTAGGCGGTCGAGCCCGTCGGGGTCGAGACGATCACCCCGTCCGCGCGGAACTCGGCGACCGGCCGGCCGTCGAGCGCCACCGTGAAGGTCGAGATGCGCGCGAGCGCCTCGCGGTTGAGCACCGCGTCATTGAGCACACGGTATGTCCCGTGGTGCGGCCCCCGCGTGATCGTCACGTCCATGCGGCGCCGCCGGTCCTCCCGGAAACGGCCGCCGAGCACGTCGTCGAGCCGCGCGAGGACCTCGCGGCGCGCGAGGCCCGACAGGAACCCGAGCGTGCCGAGGTTCACGCCGAGGAGCGGGGTGTCCGGCGGCGCGCTCCGGGCGACCGACAGGAGGGTCCCGTCCCCGCCGAGGACGACCACGAGATCGGTCTCGAGGGCGATGCGGGTCCGGGCCACCCCGTCGGCCCGGCCGAGGTCCGCGGCCGTCTCCGCGTCGAGGCTGACTCGCCTCCCCCGCCGCGCGAGCGCCTTCTCGAGGGCGGCGGCGAGGGTCGTGGCCGACGAGGACCCCATCTTGGCGACGATCCCGATGCGCCGGAATTTCGGCGCCGCCGCGCGCGAACCCTTCATCCGGTTCAATTTACACGAAAACCCAGCAGAAACTCGGCGTTGCCGCGGGCGCCGGCGATCGGCGACGGGACCACCCCGAGGACCTCGAGGCCGAGCGCGCGCCCGGCCGCCTCGATGTCCGAGACGACCCGCCGCCGCGTCGCCTCCGAGCGCACGACGCCCCCCTTCGGCACCTCCGCGCGCCCCGCCTCGAACTGGGGCTTGACCAGCGCGACCACGGCGCCCCCCGGCCGGACCCGCGCCGCGACCGGCGGAAGAACGAGCCGGAGCGAGATGAACGAGACGTCGACGACCGCGAGGTCCACCGGTTCGGGCACGTCCGTTTCGGAAAGCGAGCGCGCATTGACCTTCTCGCGCACGACGACCCGAGGGTCCGCGCGCAGCCTCGCGTCGAGCTGGCCGTGCCCGACGTCGACCGCGAACACGCGGGCGGCGCCGCGCTGGAGGAGGCAGTCGGTGAACCCGCCGGTCGAGGCGCCGACGTCGAGGCAGGTCTTCCCCGCCGGATCGATGCCGAAGCCGTCGAGGGCCGCGGCGAGCTTGACGCCGCCGCGCGAGACGTAGGGGTGGGGCGGCTCGGCGACCGCGAGCGCCGCGTCGTCGCCGACCGGCTGCCCCGCCTTCGTCGCGGGCCGCCCGTCCACGGCGACGCGGCCCGCCAGGATCAGCGCCTGCGCCTTCTCCCGGGTCGGGACCAGGCCGCGCGCGACGAGGGCGACGTCGAGCCGGGATCTCAAGACGCCAGCACGACCTTCATCGAGCCCTCGGGACGGCGCGCGCGCGCGAAGGCCTCGGCCGCCTCGGCGATGCCGAAGCGGTGCGAGACGAGGTCATCCACGGCCACACGGCCGCTCGCGATCGCGGCGAGCGCGTCGCGCGTGTCGTCGGGGCCGCAGGAGTAGGACGGGACGACCGCGATCTCCCGGAAGTACAGGCCGTTCAGGTCCGCGGCCCACGTGTCGCCCGGCGCCGCCATCGTGAACACGAGGAGCGTTCCGCCGGGCGCCACGGCCCCGACCGCGTCGCGGACGACGTCCGCCTTGCCGGGGCAGACGAGCACGAAGTCGAATCCGCGGCCGCCGGACAGGCGCCGCGCCGCCTCGGCGAGCGGCTCCTGGTCCACGTTCACCACCTCGGCACCCGCCGTGCGCGCGAGGGCGAGGCGCGACGCGACCCGATCGGCGCCGGCGAGGCGGGAGGCGCCCGACGCGCGCGCGAGGCGCAGCGCGAGCTGGCCGGTCGTGCCGAGCCCCACGCCGAAAAACGACAGCCCGGCCGCAAAGTGCCCGCGGCGGAACGCCTTCACGACCGTCGCGAGCGGCTCGGTGAAGCTCGCGGCCTCGTCCGACACGCCGTCGGGAACCTTCTGCGTGTCGCGCGCGAGGTTTCCCGCGGGAATCCGCACGCGCTCGGCCATCCCGCCCGGGTCGAGGCGGGAGGCGCGCCACTCGGCGCAGTGCACGTAGCGGCCCGCCTCGCAGTGCACGCAGGAGAAGCACGGGGCGTGGTGGTGCGGCACGACCCGGTCCCCGGTGGCGAAGTCGGTCACGCCGTCGCCGACCGCGACGATCTCCCCCGAGAGCTCGTGACCGAGGACGCTGCCCGCCTTGCCCCGCACGTACCAGTCGAGCAGGTCCGAGCCGCAGATCCCCGAGACGCGCGTCCGGAGCAGGGCCTCGCCCGGCCCGATCCGGGGCTCGTCCATCTCGACGACCTCGACGGCGCCCGACGCGCCGACCCGCACGGCTTTCACCAGGCCGATTATCGAACACGGGGATAGGATTCGCGTCCGCCATGTCGCCGCTCGAAAGCGTCAGCGATACCGCGCGCTGGGTCGCGATGTACCGCGCGATCGAGTCGGAGCGCCCCGACGCCCGATTCCGCGACCCGTTCGCGCGGCGGCTGGCCGGCACGCGCGGCGAGGAGATCGCGCGCACGCTCCCCGGCTTCCGGTCCGGTCTCTGGCCGATGGTGGCGCGGACGTGCGCCTTCGACGAGATCCTCCTCCGGACGATCGCGCGCGACGGCGCCGACACGGTGGTGAACCTCGCGGCGGGTCTCGACACGCGGCCGTGGCGCATGGCGCTGCCGCCCACGCTCCGGTGGTTCGACGTCGACCTGCCCGGGATCCTGGGCTACAAGGTCGGCGGGCTCCGGGAGGAGCGCCCCGCCTGCGCCTACGAGGCGGTCTCGGCGGACCTCACGACGCCGGCCGAGCGGCGCGACGTGTTCTCCCGGATCGGAGCGGTCGCCGGCCGGGCGCTGGTCGTGGCCGAGGGCCTGCTCGTGTATCTGTCGGACGAGGAGGTCGGCGACCTGGCCGAGGACCTGCGCGCGGTGCCGGCCTTCCGATGGTGGCTCCTCGACCTGATCGCGCCGCGCCTGAAGAAGATGCTCGACAAGAGGTGGGGCTCCTCGCTCGGCGCCGCCCGGGCGCCGTTGCGCTTCGCGCCGGCGGAGAGCACGCGCTTCTTCGAAAGGTTCGGCTGGCGCGAGGTCGAGTACCGGTCGACGCTCGAGGAGGCGATCCGCCTCGGCCGCGGACCCTGGAACGCCTGGATCTGGCGGCTGCTCGGCCGGTTCGCCTCGCCCGAGAAGCGGGCGGAGCTGAAGCGCCTCGGCGGCTTCGCCCTGCTCGAGCGATTGGGTTAGCGGCGCGACGCCGCCTCCGAGACCCCCTCGAGCAGCCGCTCGACCTCCTCGTCCGTCGTATAGATGGCGCAGCCCGCGCGGACGAGCCCGTCCTCCGCGTGGCCGAGGCGCTGAACGATGGTCCAGGCGTAGAAGTCGCCGCTCGACGCGAACACGGCGCGGCGGGCGAGGTCCGCGGCCACCTCGTGCGCGCCGCGCCCGGCGACGACGAAGGAGACGGTCGGCGTCCGCCGCGCGTCCGCCGGAGGGCCGTAGCGCGTCACGCCCGGAATGCGGCCGAGTCCCTCCCAGAGGCGCGCGAACAGGCGCGCGCCCCGCGCGTGGAGGCCCGCATAGGCCGCCTCGAGCGCGGAACGGCGGCCGGAGGCGGCCCCTCCGGCGAGCCCGGCGAGGAAGTCGACGGCGGCCGCGGCGCCGGCGATCGCCTCGTGCGAGAGCGTGCCGGTCTCCAGGCGCTCCGGCGACCAGTCCGGCGCCGGCTCGAGCCTCGGCACGTCGAGCGCGTCGATGAGCGCGCGCTTCCCCCACAGCACGCCGAGGTGCGGCCCGTAGAACTTGTACGGCGAGCACGCGAGGAAGTCGCACCCGATCTCCGCGACGTCGGGCAGGACGTGCGGCGCGTAGTGCACCGCGTCGACGAACGCGAGCGCGCCGGCGTCGCGCGCCATCGAGCAGATCCGGCGCACGTCGTTGATCGTGCCGAGCGCGTTCGAGGCGCCCCCGATCGCGACGAGCCGCGTGCGCTTCCCGATGGCGCGCTCGAGGTAGGCCGGATCGAGGTCCCCGGTCTCGGTCCGCATGCGGACCTTGCGGATCGTGACGCCGCGCTCCTTCGCGAGCCACTTCCATGGATCGACGTTCGCGTGGTGGTCGAGCTCCGTCACGACGATCTCGTCGCCCGGGCCCCATTTCCGGCCGAGCGCGCGCGAGAGGTGGTACGTCAGTGTCGTCATGTTCTGGCCGAACGCGATCTCGGACGCGTCGCCACTGACGAAGTCGGCCAGGGCGTCGCGCGCCGCCTCGATCATCGCGTCGGTCTCCTCCGACGACGGGTACTTCCAGTGCGTGTTGGCGTTGTGGTGCAGAAGGTAGTCGGTCATCGCGTCGGCGACGGCGCGGGGCACCTGCGTGCCGCCCGGGCCGTCGAAGTAGGCCACGGGACGGCCCTCGTGGACGCGAGCGAGCGCGGGAAACCGGCCGCGGATCGCGGCAACGTCGAGCCGGGCGTCGAGCGCGGCGGTCTGCATGGCGCGTGAGAATATCGCGCCGTGATTTCCGACGCGGAACAGGGCGGCCCCGGCAGCCGCTGGACGGCGAAGGACGCTGCGGATCTCGCCCGAAGCGCCTGGCAGCTCCCCGCCGACGGCATTCGCGAGCTCCCGAGCGAGCGCGACCAGAACTTCGAGCTCGCCACGCCGCGCGGGCGCTTCGTTTTCAAGATCGGCGGACCGGCCGAGCGTCGAGAGAACGTCGATCTCCAGAACCGCGCGCTCGAGTGGATCGCGACCCGAGACGGCGAGCTCCCGGTCCCTCGTCTCGTGCCCGCGGCGGACGGCCGCGTCCTCGTCGAGTCCGGAGGCCGGCTCGTGCGGGTGCTCTCGCACCTTCCGGGGACCGTCCTCGCCGAGGCGCGCCCCCGTTCGCCGGCCCTCCTGCGCGGAGTCGGCCGGCTCCTCGGCCGCCTCGACCGCGCGCTCGAGGGCTTCGCGCATCCGGCCGCCCGCCAACGCGATCTCCTCTGGAACCCCGACCGCGCTCTCGACGTCGTCGCGCGGCACGTGGGGAGGATCGAGGACGGCGAAAGGCGCTCCGTCGTCGAGCACTTCGTGGCCGAGCACGCCCGGGTCGTCGCGCCGCTCCTCCAGTCGCTCCCCCGCTCGGTCATCCACAACGACGGCAACGATCACAACGTGCTCGTCGGTCCGCCGGCCGACCGCGAGCGAACGATCGCGGGACTCCTCGACTTCGGCGACATGGTCGAGTCGTGGACGGTGTCCGAGGTGGCGGTCGCGGCCGCCTACGCGATCTTCGGCAAGGCGGATCCGGCCGCCGCGGCCGGAGAGGTCGCCGCGGGCTACCACGCCGTGCGGCCGCTCTCGGAGCCCGAGATCGAGGCGCTCTGGATCCTGACCGCGATCCGGCTGTGCACGAGCGTGTGCTTGTCGGCGCTCCGCCGCACGACCGAGCCCGACAACGCGTACCTCCTCGTGAGCGAGGCGCCGGCGTGGGACGCCCTCGCCGCGATGCGGACGATTCCTTCCTCGCTGGCGCACTACCGGCTGCGGGCGGCGTGCGGACTCGAGCCGTGCCCGACAACCCCCGCGATCGCGGCGTGGCTTCGGGAACACCGCGCGGAGATCGGACCGGTCGTGGCGGCGGACCTCTCGGAGGCCGTGGTGTTCGATCTCTCGGTCGGCAGCCCCGTCTTCGCCTCGCCCGAGGAGGCGACCGACCGCGAGCGCATGACGGCGAGGCTCTTCGGCGCGCTCTCTTCCCGGGGCGCCACCCTCGGCATCGGCCGCTACGACGAGGCGCGGCTGCTCTACTTCGGCGACGCCTACGGCAGCTCCTCGGAGGAGCACCCGGAGCGCCGCACGGTCCACCTCGCCCACGACCTCTTCCAGCCGGCGGGCTCCCCCGTCTTCGCCCCGATCGCGGGCCGCGTGCACGGCGTGCGCGACAACGCCGCCCGCTTCGACTACGGCCCGACGGTCATCCTCGAGCACGCGCCGGACGGCGGTCCGACCTTCTACACGCTGTACGGCCATCTCTCGCGTGCCTCGATCGCGGACCTCCGCGAGGGCGATGCCGTCGTGCGAGGGCAGAAGATCGGAGAGATCGGACCGCCGCCCGAGAACGGCGACTGGGCGCCGCACACGCACTTCCAGGTGATCGCGGACCTCCTCGGTCTCCGCGGCGACTTCCCGGGAGTGGCCGCGGCGAGCCAGCGCGCGACGTGGCTCTCCCTCTGCCCCGATCCGAACCTCGTCCTCGGCGGGCCGCCCCGATTCCGCGCGCCCGCCGACGCGTACGAGCGATTGCGCGCCGAGCGCCGGCGGCACCTCGGGAGGAACCTTTCGCTCTCCTACCGCGACCCGCTCGAGATCGTGCGCGGCTCCGAAGCCGCGCTCTACGACGAGACCGGTCGCGTCTACCTCGACATGGTCAACAACGTCGCGCACGTCGGCCATGGCCACCCGCGCGTCGCTCGCGCCGGAGCGCGGCAGATGGCCGTGCTCAACACGAACACGCGCTACCTCCACCCGTCGATCGTCCGCTATGCCGAGCGCCTCGCCGCGACCCTGCCGGACCCCCTATCGGTCTGCTTCTTCGTCTGCTCGGGATCGGAGGCGAACGAGCTGGCGCTCCGGCTGGCGCGCGCCGCGACCGGCGGGCGGGACGTCGTCGTCGTGGACGGCGCGTACCACGGGAACACGCAGGGCCTCGTCGACGTCAGCCCCTACAAGCACGCGAGACCGGGCGGCGAGGGCGCGCCTCCATGGGTGCACGTCGCGCCGATGCCGGACGACTACCGCGGGCTCTACCGGCGCGACGACCCGGCGCGCGCAACGAGGTATGCCGCGCACGTCGGCGAGGCGTTCGGGCGCGTCCGCGCCGCCGGCCGCGCGCCCGCGGCGTTCCTCTGCGAGAGCCTGCTCTCCTGCGGCGGCCAGATCGTCCTGCCGCCGGGCTACCTCGCCGCGGCCTACGCCCACGCCCGCGCGGCCGGCGCCGTGTGCATCGCCGACGAGGTCCAGGTCGGCTTCGGCCGCGTCGGCTCGGCCTTCTGGGGATTCGAAACGCAGGGCGTCGTCCCCGACATCGTGACGCTGGGCAAGCCGATCGGCAACGGGCACCCGCTCGGCGCCGTCGTGACGACGCCGGCGATCGCGGCGGCGTTCGCGAACGGCATGGAGTACTTCAACACCTTCGGCGGCAACCCCGTCTCGTGCGAGATCGGCCTCGCCGTGCTCGACGTGATCCGCGACGAGCGGCTGCCGGAGCGGGCGCTCGTCGTCGGGGCGCGCCTCGAGGCGGGACTCCGGCTCCTCGCGGAGCGGCACGAGATCGTCGGCGACGTGCGCGGGCTCGGACTCTTCCTCGGCATCGAGCTCGTCCTCGACCGGCACGCGCGGTCGCCCGCCCCGCGCCAGGCCGCGTACGTCGTCGAGCGGATGAAGGACCACGGCATCCTTCTCTCGACCGACGGCCCCGACCACGACGTCATCAAGATGAAGCCGCCGCTCGTCTTCTCCGAGGCCGACGCCGACCGCGCGCTCGACGCGTACGATCGCGTTCTGTCCGAGGACTTCGTCCGGCTTCGCTGACCCGGCGGACGCTCAGGGCCGGGGCGCCTCTCCGGCGAGCCGGGCGGCGACGCCCTCGACGTCATCGCGGGTCGAGAGGTCGATCACCCCCTCGGCGCACGGAAACGTGCGGAACGACAGGCCGAGCGCGGCGATCCCGAAGCCGACGGCCTGCGGCAGCTCCTTCTCGCCCCGGGTCGAGAGCGGCACGCGGCGGCAGGGTTCGAAGATCGCCGGCGAGAAGCGCCAAAGGTTCATGCTGTACCAGGAATCGCCGGACGGGGCGCCCGCCGCGGCGCCGCCGGGCTTCTCGACGATCCGACGGAGCTCTCCGTTCGCGCCGATCTCGAGCGTGGCGAACCGCGCGAGCCGCTCGGGCGGGAAGTTGCCGTGCGCGAGAAGCGCCGCCCCGGAGAAGACGGGCAGTCCCGGCCGCCCGAGCTCGATCAGACCGCGGAGCGCCGACGGCGGGTACAGGTCGTCCGAGTTCATCGCGAGGAAGTCCGTGCCGCCGGCGTCCACGAGGGGCTCGGCCGCGAGCAGCGCGTCGGCCGAGCCGCGCGGCTCGCGCTGCTCGGCGAACGAGAGCCGGATCCGGGACGGCGGATTCTTCGCGTAGTGTTCCCGGATCGCCGCGCTCGCCGGCCCGATCACGAGGACGGCCTCGGACACGCCGGCGTCGGCGAGGCCCGACAGCCCGTAGTCGAGGAAGGGCCGGCCGCCGATGGGAACCAGCGCCTTCAGGCCGCGATCGGCCGCCGCCGCCTGCGCGGCGTCGAGTCTCGCCGCGGCGCCCGGCCGCCGCAGCCGCGTCCCCAGACCCCCGGCGAGAATGACCGCGCGCAATGGCGAGTCGACGCGCCTACTTCTTCTGGAGGCTCGCCAGTGCGGCGAGCACCTCCTCGCTGTGGTTGCCGGGCTTCACGTTCAGGAACACCTTCGCGATCTTCCCGTCGGGCGCAATGAGATACGTGTGGCGCGCGGAGTACTTCTGCCCCTCGTAGGTCATGACCGAGTCGTACGCCGACGAGACCTTGCCATCGGGGTCCGACAGGAGGGTGAAGTGCAGCCCCTCCTTCGCGCAGAAGTCCTTGTGCGATTGGACGGTGTCGAGGCTCACCCCGAGGATGACGGCGTTGGCCTTCTGGTACTGCTCCAGGTCACGCTGGAAGTTGTGGGCTTCGAGCGTTCAACCGCCGGTGAAGTCCTTCGGATAGAAGTAGAGGACGACCCACTTGCCCTTGTAGTCCGTGAGGCTCGTGGACTTCCCCTGGTCCGACGTGAGGGTGAACGCCGGGGCGGGCGAGCCGACCGCGGGCGCATCGGCCATCGCGAGGGCCGTCGAGGCCACGAAGACGCCGGCCGCGAGACCCGCGCGGAACACCCCGATCCTCGCCATGTCGCCTCCTGCCCGCGGCGCTTGCCGCCGGAGGCCGAAGCATACCCCCGGAAGGCCCGACGCCCCGCTCTTTCAGACGACCTTCAGGCTCCCCGCCGCGAGGACGAGCGGTAGCGGGAAGCGCGGCGAGCGTCACGCGCCGCTCCGGACGGCGTAGCGGACGCCCTCGCCCCGCGCCTGCGCGGCGAGGAAGCGCGGCAGGTCGGCGAGCGCGCCGCGCTCGGCGAGCAGGGGCCGCGGGTCGATCGCGCCCGAGGCGAGCAGGTCGAGCGCGGCCCGCGCCTCGGCCGGACCGTAGTGGAACGAGCCGACGAGAGCGAGCTCCCCGTAATGGAGGCGAGCGGCGTCGAACGCGGCCGTCGCTCCCGGCGCGCAGCCGCCGAAGAGAACCACGGTGCCGCCCGGGCGCACGCTCTCCGAAAGGAGCCGCCACACGGCGGGATCGCCGGTGCAATCCACGGCGGCATCGGTCTCGGGAGCCGGGCCGTTTCGTTCGACGTCGGCGAACCGCGCGCCGAACCGCTCGGCGAGCCGGGCGCGTTCCGGGCGGCGTCCCGCGACCACGACCGCCGCGCCGTGCCGCGCGGCGACCGCCGCCCAGAGGAGTCCGAGCGCGCCCGCGCCGTAGACGAGGAGCGTCGAGGGAGCGCTCCCCAGCCGGCTCCAGCCGTGGAGGACGGAGGCGAGCGGGTCCATGAACGCGGCGACCTCGTCCTCGAGGGCGCCGGGCACGCGGTGGAGGTTCGCGGCGACGACCCCCGCCGGCACGCGCACGTACTCGGCGAAGGCTCCCCACGTGCGATCGGCGTGGCCTCGCTCGCAGAGGTTCGGCCGCCCCGTGCTGCAGTCCGCGCACCGGCCGCACGGTCCCGAGATCCCGGGGACGACGCGCTCGCCCGGCCGGAATCCGCCGGCCCCCGGGCCCGCGGCCGCCACCTCGCCGCACAGCTCGTGACCCATCGTCACCGGCAGCGCGATGCGGGCGTGCCCGCGCGCGAGGAGCTTGACGTCGGTGCCGCACGTCAGGGCGGCGCGCATCCGCAGGACGAGCTCGCCCGGGCCCGGCTCCGGCCGCTCGAGGTCGCGCTCTTCGAATTTTCCGATCGCGGTCTGGACGAACGCCTTCACGACCGGCGGGCGCCGATGAACCGCGCGAGGTCCGGCAGCACGCCGCCGCCCCGCGGGAGCGCCTGGGCCTCCGCGACCGCCGCCGCGATGTTCTCGGACAGCAGCGCGCGCGAACGCTCGACGCCCCAGACGACCGGGAACGTCGCCTTCCCGGCGGCGGCGTCCTTGTTCGACGCCTTGCCGAGCGTCGCGGCGTCGGACTCGACGTCGAGCAGGTCGTCCTTGATCTGGAACGCGAGGCCGATCCGGGTGCCGTAACGGTCGATCGCGGCGAGTTTTTCGTCGTCGCCCCCGGCGAGGATCGCGCCGCACAGCAGCGACGCGCGCATCAGCCGGCCCGTCTTGTTCTCGTGGATGCGGGTCAGGAGCTCGGCGGTCGGCCGCGTCTCCTGCTCGGCCTCGATGTCGGCCATCTGGCCGCCGATCATGCCGCGCGTCCCGATCGCCTCGACCACGGTCTCGAGCACGCGGATCTTGGCGGCCGCGTGCTTCTCCCCCTTCGGGTAGGCCGCGAACACGCCGAGGCCGTGGGTCAGGAGCGCGTCGCCGGCGAGAATCGCGGTCGCCTCGCCGAACACGACGTGGCACGTGGGCACGCCGCGGCGCAGGTCGTCGTTGTCGAGAGCCGGAAGGTCGTCGTGGATGAGCGAGTAGGTGTGGATCATCTCGAGACCGCACGCCGGCTCGAGCACGTCCTCGGACGAGGCGCCGAGCACCTCCGCGGCCGCGAGGCAGAGGATCGGGCGCAGGCGCTTGCCGCCCGCGAACACGGAGTGACGGATCGCGCGATGGAGAATCGACGGCCACGCGTCCCCCGGCGGCAGCAGCCGCTCGAGGGCGCGGTCGACCTCGCCCCGGCGCGTCGCGAGATATTCCGCGACGCCCCCGGCCGGCGCCTCAGCCCCGGTCGGCATCCTCGTCCTCGGCGGCGCGGCCCGGGTCGAACGGCGCCGTCTTCCACTCCCCGGCGGCGTCCTTCAGCACGATCTCGACGGACTTCTCGACCTCGCCGAGTTTCTTGTCGCACAGCCGCGCGAGCTCCATGCCCTCCTGGAAGAGCGCGAACTGCTCCTCGAGGCCCCGGTCCTCGCCCTCCAGCTCGGCCACGATGGCCTCCAGCCGCTCCATCGCCTCCTCGAAGCTCTTCTCCTTCTTCATGCGGACCGTCACTCCCCCTCCTCGCGATCGGCGAAGAGCGGCCCCGGGTCGAGCTTCCTGCCGCCCTCGCGCACGATGGCGCCGATCTCTCCCTGGTGCAGCCGGATGCGGATGCGATCGCCGACCGCGACCTCGGCCGCCGACGTCAGCGGCGCGCGCCGCTTCTCGCGGAACGCGACGGCGTACCCGCGGGCGAGCACGGCGAGCGGCGAGAGCGCCTGCAGGCGGCTCGCGCAGCCCTCGAGCGAGGCGCGGCGCCGGTCGAGCTGCCGACACGTCTTCTGTTCGAGGAGCGCTCGCAGGCCCGCCACCCGGTCGCGGCGGCGCGGCAGCTCGGCGGTGTGCACGAAGTCCTCGAGGCTCTCCCGCGCGGCCCCGATGCGCGCGGCGTATTCCGCGGGGCGGCGCCGGAGGAAGGTCACCAGCGCGTCGCGGCTCTGGGCGACCGCCTCGCGGCGCCGCGCGAGCCGCCGGCGGAAGCCGACGAGCGCCTCCGCCCGGACGCGGGCCGTCAGGTGCGCCCGCTCGAGGCCCAGACGCGCCCGCATCGCCCGGAGCACGCGCCCCCGGCCGGCCGAGAGCCGCCGCAGGACGTCCTCCTTGCAGGCGACGACCAGCTCGGCCGCGGCCGACGGCGTCGGAGCGCGCAGGTCCGCGACGAGGTCGGCGATCTTCACGTCGGTCTCGTGGCCCACGCCCGAGATCGTCGGGATCGGCGAGCGCGCGAGCGCCCTCGCCACCCTCTCGTCGTTGAAAGGCGCGAGGTCCTCCGGCGATCCGCCGCCGCGAGCCAGGATGAGGACGTCGAATCCGCCGCGGCGGCCGAGGTGCGCGAGCGCGCTCACGATCTCCGCGGCCGCGAGCTCTCCCTGGACCCGCACGGGATAGACGGTGACCGCGAGGCCGTCGAAGCGCCGCGAGAGCACGTGCAGGATGTCGCGCAGGACGGCGCCCGTCGGCGACGTCACGACCGCGATCCGCCGCGGCAGCTTCGGGATCGGCCGCTTGCGCTCGGGGGCGAAGAGGCCCTCCGCCTCCAGGCGCGCCTTGAGCTGCTCGAACGCGAGCTGCAGCGCGCCGCGGCCGACCGGCTCGACCGCGAACGCCTTGATCTGGAACCGGCCCTGCGGCGCGTAGAGGTCGAGGCTGCCCCGCACGACGACCTCGAGGCCCGGCTCGATGCGGAACGGCACGCGGCGCAGCTCCGTGGCGAAGATGATGCCGGAGAGCGAGGCCGTCTTATCCTTCAGCACGAAGTAGCCGTGGCCGCCGCGCTCGTCGAATCGGGCCACCTCGCCGACGACCGCCACGTCCCGCCACGTGGTGCGCATCACCGATCCGACCTCAGCGAGCAGCTCGGTGACCGTGTACGGCCGCGGCGGCGCGGCGGCGGGAACGGGGCGCGGGTACATCCGTGCGATTCTAGCCCGGAGGCCCGGCTGGGCCGAGCGCGCCCGTCGCCCGCGAGAACGGGAGCGCGAGCACGATGAGCGTCGCCATCTCGACCTCGGTGTCGCCGAAGTTGTATTCGAAGAGGCCGGCCACCGAGATGGCCGCCCCGGCGAGCAGCGCTCCCGCCCAGAGACTCGCGCGGTCCGGCGCATCGCGCCGGCGCACGAGGGCGATCGCGCGGGCGAGGAAGAACAGCACGATCGCGACGTAGGCCGCGGCGGCGAAGGGCCCGTTCGCCGCCGCGAGCTGGATGACGTTGTCGTGGAGGTGAGGGACGTTCCAGCGCGGCGCCCCGGGCTCGCGGTAGAGCGGGTAGTAGGGCTGGACCATGTCGTTGCCGAGGCCGAAGACCGGGTTCTCCCGCACCATGCGCCACCCGGCCTTCGCCATCGCGATCCGGTCCCGGTTCGTCGGGTCCGAGAGGTCCGCGGTCGACCGGATGCGGTCGCGGATGCCGGGCGGCGCGAGGAGATAGACGGCGACGAGGACCGCGGCGATCGGCAGGAGCAGCGCCGGCCGCCGGACCGCCGCGAAGAGCACGAGCGCCGCGACGAGCCCGACGTACGCGTTGCGGGTGAAGGTCAGGAGCACCGCGCCGAGCGGCACCAGAGCGAGCGCGCCGAGAAGCCGCGCCCGCCCGCGAGCCTCGAAGCCGAAGCCGAGCAGCAGGCAGCCCGCGAGCACGGCGAGGCCCGAGAACGTCATGTAGTGGGAAAGCGTGCTGCGGATCCGCGCGTGGAGGTCGTCGCCGCCGTGAAAGAACTGCCAGACGCCGTATACCGAGAGGAGGACCGCGCTCGCCGCGAACGACAGCACGACGGCGCGGCCGCGCTCGGGCGAATCGACGAGGTCGATCGTGGCGGGCACGAGCAGGAAGAGGCCGAGTCCGCCGAGATGCCGCGCGCTCGCGGCGGGGTCCCGGGAGAACACGGCCGAGCCGATCGTGAGGAGCGCGAGCACGAGGAAGAGAAAGACGAACAGCCCGCGGAAGCAGTCGCGGCGGCCCGGCTCGCGGCGGAGCTCGAGGATCCAGGCGAGGAGGAGCGGCCCGGTGACGATGTACGCCGGTGCGATGAATGGAGTCAGGCACGCGAAGAGACAGAGCAAGCCGAATGCGAGCGATCGGCCCCTCATCGCGTCTGCCGTCTGCGGTCTGCCTTCCTCCGTCCCGGCGTTCCTACCGCTTCCCGGCCTCCGCCCCCGGCAGCGCCTCGTCGATCAGCATCACGGGAATGTCCGACACGATCGGATAGACGAGATCGGCCTGCTTCGAGTAGAGCCCCTGCGTCACGACCGGCTCCTCGTCCCGGAACTTCTCCCGGTACTTCTCGACGAGGGTCTTGCGGGTCGCCTCGGGAAGATCGACGAGCTCGAGCGGCCCCTTGGTCTTGGGGCACACGAGAATCGCCAGAAGCTCCGGATCGACCGCCATCGTTGACCTCCGGCGTCGGAGTATACCGGCGCGTGGTCTACAAGCTCGCCAGGATCTCCTTCGGATGCGTCTTCGGCGTGAGTTTCGGGTGCGCCTGCGCGATCTTTCCGTCCGGGCCGATGACGTACGTGATCCGGCTCGCGTACTGCGCCTTCGGGTCGTCGCACGCGCCGTAGGCCATCCCGATCTCCCGCTGCACGTCGCAGAGGAGCGGGAAGGGATAGTCGAACTTCTTCGCGAAGGCGGCGTTCTCCTCGACGGTGTCGAAGGAGACGCCCAGGATCTCGGTGTTCTTCTTCTGGAACTCCGAATAGAGGTCGCGGAACCCGCAACCCTCGGCCGTTCAACCGGGAGTGTCGGCCTTCGGGTAGAACCAGAGGACGACGTTCTTTCCCCGGTAGTCCGAGAGGCGGCGGCGCGCGCCGTTGTGATCGAGGACGTCGAACGAGGGGGCCGGATTTCCGACGGCGAGCATCTTGGGCCTCCGCAGCAGCAGCTTCAGGACCCCGATCATCCGCGTCCTTCCCAGGTCTCGGGGGCCTCATCATACGCGGGAAGGTCGACCGGCCAGCCGTTCTTGCGGAATCGGTGCCACTCCCACACCTTCGACCACTTCAGGAAGACGCTCCACGCCTGCAGGCCGCAGAGGACGAGGCCGTGCCGGCCGTCGAGGAAGCCGCCCTGGATCACGTACATGCGCACGAAGCGCCAGAACGGGCGGAACAGGAGCTCGGTGACCCCTGCCCGGCGGCCATGCCGGAAGGCGTCCGCGGCGCCCCACGTCGCGTAGCGATGGAGCTTCTCGAGGTACTGGTCGAGCGAGCGGCACGTGTAGTGGACCATCGGCGCGAGCAACGTCGGCGTCGGCCCCTGCGCGTCGAGGTCGGCGTGCACGCGCCGGTTCGGGTAGCGCGCCGTGCCGCGGCGCATGAGCCGCACGACCTTGTCGGTCGACCACCCCGAATGCCGGATGACCCGGTCGACGAAGACGTTCTCCCGGCGGATGTAGTAATGGTCCTCCTCCGGCCCGCGCTCGAGCAGCGAGAGGATCTCTCGCGAGAGGCGCTCCGGGATCCGCTCGTCCGCGTCCACGATGAGGAGCCACGGCGTCGTGATCTGGTCCATCGCCCAGTTCTTCTGGGCGGCGGAGCCGAAGTACTCGCGCTGGACGATCCGGACTCCCGGCACCGCGCGAGCGATCTCGATGGTGCGGTCGGTCGAGAACGAGTCGATGAGCAGGACCTCGTCCGCGAACGCCACGCTCTCGAGGCACTTGAGGATGTTGTCCTCTTCGTTGAACGTGGTGATGATCGCGGTCAAGGCGGGGCGGGTCGCCGGGGAGGAGCGGGCGGGCACGGATCCCGCGGCGGAAACGGCGGGAGCGCCGGAATCGGCGGTCACGGACGGTTCCTAGTCCACCCTCACCTGCACGCGCTCGATCTTCCGCGCGCGGCCGGTCGCCTCGTCGACGTCGAGAACGGCGCCCGACAGCCGGATGTCCTTCTTCGCCGTCTCGAACGCGCGCGGCGTCTGGGACAGGAACTTCTCGATGATGCGGTCCTTCGAGAAACCGATGATCCCCTCGTACGCGCCGGTCATGCCGACGTCCGACAGGTACGCGCTTCCACCGGGGCGGATCGTCTCGTCCGCCGTGGGCACGTGCGTGTGCGTGCCGAGGACCGCCGACACGCGGCCGTCGAGGTACCAGCTGATGGCGGCCTTCTCCGACGTCGCCTCGGCGTGCATGTCGACCACGACGACCTTCACGTCGCCGGCGCGGGCGAGCTCCTCGTCGGCGATCCGGAAGGGCGAGTCCGCGTGGGCCGGCATGAAGACCTGGCCCTGCAGGTTCAGCACGCCCACCGGGATCCCCGCGGCCGTCTTCTGGACCGTCCACCCGCGGCCGGGATTCCCGGGCGGGTAGTTCGCCGGCCGGAGGAGGCGGTCCGACGCGTTCAGCGCGTCGTAGATCTCCTTCTTGTCCCAGATGTGGTTGCCGGACGAGAACACGTCGATCGGCATCTTCGACATCTCGTCGAACAGCTCGTTCGTCAGGCCGAAGCCGCCCGCGGCGTTCTCGATGTTGACGATCGTGAAGTCGATCCGGTGCCGGTCGATGACCCCCTCGAGGCCCTCCACGAGGGCGCGCCTTCCGGGGGCGCCCACGACGTCGCCGACGAACAGGATGTTCATCTAGCGCGCGTACTCGACCGCCCGCGTCTCGCGGATCACCGTCACCTTGATCTGACCCGGGTACTGCAGCTCCGCCTCGATCTTCTTCGCGACGTCGCGGGAGAGCCACAGCGCCTCGTCGTCCGAGACGCGGTTCGCCTCGACGACGATGCGGAGCTCGCGCCCCGCCTGGATCGCGAACGATTTCTGCACGCCCTTGAAGCCGTCGGCGATGTGCTCGAGCTTCTCGAGCCGCTTGACGTAGGTCTCCAGGATCTCGCGCCGCGCACCGGGCCGCGCCGCCGACAGCGCGTCGGCGCCGTTGACGAGCACCGCCTCGAGCGAGCGCGGCTCGTAGTCGCCGTGGTGGCACTCCATCGCGTGGATCACTTCGTTCGACTCGCCGAACTTCTTCAGCACCTCGCGGCCGAGCTCGAGGTGGGTGCCCTCCATCTCGCGGTCGATCGCCTTGCCGATGTCGTGGAGGAGCCCCGCGCGCCGCACGACCTCGACGTCGGCGCCGAGCTCCGCCGCCATGTTCATGGCGAGCCAGCCGACCTCCTTCGAGTGCTGGAGCACGTTCTGGCCGTACGACGTGCGGTACTTCAGGCGGCCCAGCATCTTGATGAGCTCGGGGTGAAGGTCCGAGATCCCGAACTCGAGGGCCGTCGCCTCGCCCTCCTGGCGGATCCTTTCCCAGAGCTCGGAGCGGACCTTCTCGACGATTTCCTCGATGCGGGCCGGGTGGATGCGGCCGTCCACGATCAGCTTCTCGAGCGCGTGGCGCGCGACCTCGCGGCGCAGGGGCTCGAACGCGGAGATGACGATCGCCTCCGGCGTGTCGTCGATGATCAGGTCGACGCCGGTCGCCGCCTCGAGCGCGCGGATGTTGCGGCCCTCGCGGCCGATGATCCGTCCCTTCAGGTCGTCGGAGGGAAGCTCCACGACGGACACGGTCGCCTCGACCACCGTGTCCGAGGCGAGGCGCTGGATGGCCATGCCGATGATCCGGCGGGCCTTCTGCGTCGCCTGCTCGTTCGCCTCCTCCTCGATGCGCCGGATCAGGCCGGCGGCCTCGAGCCGCGCCTCGTTCTCGACCGACTTGACGAGGTCCCGTTTCGCGTCGACCGCCGTCAGCCCGGAGATCTGCTCGAGGCGCCTCTTCTGCTCCTCGACGACGAGCTCGATCTCCGCCTGCTTGTCCTCCAGCTTCTTCTGCTGGTCGGCGATGGCCTTCTCCTTGCGGCCGTACTCCTCCTCGCGCCGCTCCTGCTGGGCGAGCTTGCGGTCGAGGTTCTCCTCCTTCTGCTGGACCCGCTTCTCGAGCCCGGCGATCTCCTGCCGCCGGGCCTGAACGGTCTTGTCGAACTCGACCCGGGCCGCGAGGACCTTCTCCTTCGCCTCGATGTCGGCCTCGCGGACTTTCGACTCGGCCTGCTTCTTCGCCTCGGCGAGGGCCCGGTCGGCCTCGGTGCGGATCCCCTGGCGCTCGCGCTCGACCCTCTTCTTCAAGAGGAGCCAGCCGACGGCGAGCAGGATCGCCGCCAGCACGAGGCCGGCCGCGATCGCGGTCGCGAGAGTTGTGTTCATTCGCCCCCCCAATGCCCGGGGGCGCCGGATGGAGATGCGGCTACACGATGGACCGGAACCGGCTGTTCCGGCGAAGTTTAGGGACCTCCGGGACCGGGACCTGACTCAGGACCAATGCTTTTTCCGATCGTGTGTCCCCGATTGCTCGGGGTGCCGACGCTTCGCCTTCAGGCGCCCAGGGCGTCGTCCAGTTTTCGAATCAGGCGCTCCGCACGGGCCTTCGCATCCGTAGGGTCGCCCTGCCGACGTTTTTCCGCCTGGTAAAGATCGTCCGTAATGTTGAGGGCGGCGAGAATCGCAATCTTCGTGGTGTCGACCGTCGCCGTCCGTTCCGCCACTTCTTTCATTCGGGAATCGACGAAGCGGGCCAGGTCGTGGATGTAGCCACTGTCCCCCTCGGCGCGGACGCTGTACGTCTGCCCGAAGATCTCGACCTGGGTCACACTGCCCCGCTTGTCCAAAGACGAGATGCTGACTCCTTTCCCGCGCGAGTCTAAGGTGCGCCGCCGGATCGAGTCAACGTCTAACTCTAAGTAACGGAGGCACTAAGACTTCTTTTCCTCGGCCGCCTCGAGGGAGCGGATGAGCTTTTCGAGCCGCTCGCGCACGACTTCCTGCTCGCGCTCGAGCCGCTCGACCGTGCCGCGGGACTCGCCCGCATCCTTCTCCGCCTTGCGCGCGGCGGCGAGGTCGCCGCGCAGCTTCTCGTTCTCGGACTCGAGCTGCTTCAGGCGCCCGAGGAGCCTCTCGATCCTGCGATCCAGCGTGTCGAAGACCTTGGTCGTGTCCATCCTTCCTCCACGGGCCCGGGGGCCCGTCCTTCTCCGGCTATGCTCCGAACGCGACCCCCGGCAGGGCCGAAAGCTCCGCGGCGAGACGCCGCACCTCCGAGTTGACCTTCTCCTGCTCGAGCGTCCGGTCCACCGCGCGGAATGTCAGGCGGATCGTCGTCTTGATCTTCCCGCCCTCGACCCCCGGCCCCTCGTAGCGATCGAGGCAGTGGAAGGACTCGAGGTGCGCGAGGTTGCGGCCGACGACGAACGCCGAGAGCTCCTCCCAGGTCAGGTCCATCGGATGCGTGAGCGACAGGTCCGCCGTGATCGCGGGCATCGTGGAGAGCTCGCGGAAGTGGAACGGCTTCGCTCCCGACGGGATCGCGCCGACGAGGATTTCGCCCGCGAAGACCGGCACGGCGAGACCGCGACGCTCGCGCTCCGCGCCCGACACGAGGCCGGCCAGGCCGAGGAGCTCGCCCGCGGCGGTCCGCACGAGCGCGCCGGCGCCCTCGGTCAAGGCCGCGACGCGCGCCGGCTTCCACCGCAGGTCCTTCGGAGCGACCCAGGGCTCGAGCAGCCGCTCGACGACGCCGCGCGCGTCGAAGAAGTCCGCGGGGCGGAGCTTTTCGGGAAAGCTCCAGTGCGAGCGCCGCTCGCCCGCGAGGGCGAACGCGAAGCGCCGCGACTCGTAAGACTCGGGATGGTCCGATTGACCCGCGGCGCCGAAGGAGCGGCCGACCTCGAACAGGCCGACCCCGCTCGCGCCGCGCCGCAGATTGCGGGCCGCCGCGTCGAGGAGGCCCGGCAGGAGGGTCGCGCGCAGGTGGCGCCGCGACGCGTCGAGAGGGTTGGCGAGCGGCAGCGGCTCCGGCGCCGACTCGGTCAGCCGGAGCCAGTCGGCCCAGAGTTCCTCGTCGGCGGTCCGGTCGACGAATGGATAGTTCACGGTCTCGAAGAGCCCCGCCGCGGCGGCCGCGTCGCTCAGGCGGTCCTCGACCTCGCGCAGCGGCTCCTGAACGCTCCCCGCGCTGGCGGAGGCTGGCAGGCGCGACGGCAGCCGGTCGTATCCCCACACGCGCAGGACCTCCTCGACGAGGTCGTCCTCGCGGCGCACGTCGGCGCGGAAGAGCGGGATCGAGACCGAGATCCGGCGCCCCTTGCGCTCCGTGGAGAACCCGAGGCGCACGAGCGCCTCCTCGGCGAAGTCGAGCCCGATCCGCTCGTCGCCCGAGAGGAGGCGCAGCCGCGAGAGGCGCAGCGCGGTCCGGCGGATGCGGAAGAGCTTGCCCTGCGCGTCGAGGAGTCCCGGCGCGACCGCGCCGCCCGCCGCCTCGAGGAGCAGGCGCGCTGCGAGGTTGAGCGCCCCGGGGATCGCGTCGATGTCCGCGCCACGCTCGAAACGATGCGAAGCATCCGTGTGCAGGCCGAGGCGTCGGGCCGTGCGCCGCACCGTCGCGGGGTCCCACCACGCGGCTTCGAGGAGCACGTTGCGGGTGGCGTCGGTCACCGCCGTGTCGAGGCCGCCCATGATGCCCGCGAGCGAGACGGGCCGCTCCGCGTCCGCGACGACGATGTCCGAGGACTCGAGCGCGCGCTCGACGCCATCGAGCGTCACGAGCCTCTCGCCGCGCCGCGCCCGGCGCACGATGAGGAGTCCTCCGGCGAGCCGGTCGAAGTCGAACGCGTGGAGCGGCTGACCGGTGTCCCAGAGCGCATAGTTGGTCGCGTCGACGGCGGCCGAGATCGGCTTGGCACCGACCGCCGCCAGGCGGCGCCGCACGATCTCGGTGGCGGGCCGGCCCTCGGTGCCGAGCACGAGGCGGGCGCCGAACCGGCGGCACAGGTGCGGGACTTGGATCACGATCGAGGTCAGTTGCTCGGTCGTATCGCCGCTCCCTTCGGGCTCGGCGTACCGCGCGGCGAACTCCCGCATCGGACGCCCGGCCATCGCCGCGATCTCGCGGGCGAGGCCCCGGTGGCCCATCGCGTCGGGGCGATTCGGCGTGATCTCCGCCTCGAGGATCGCGTCCTCGGCGCGGCGCTCGACCGACTCGATGGGGATGCCGGCCCGATCGAGCAGCCGGCGCACGCCGTCGACGCCGCCCGCCGCCTCGACGTCGACGAAGTCGTCGAGCCAGTCGAGGGAGAACTTCATGCCTCCCCCGCGAACTGGGCGAGGAAGCGCTCGTCGCCCTCGAAGAGGAGGCGGAGGTCCGGGAAGCCGTACTTCAGGAGCGCGACGCGGTCGATGCCGAGCCCGAACGCGAACCCCGTGTACTCCTCGGGATCGATCGCGACGCCCTGCAGCACGCGCGGGTGCACCATGCCGGCGCCCATGATCTCGATCCAGCCCGAGCCCTTGCACTTCGGACACCCGTCGCCCCTGCAGAAGATGCACGTCATCGAGACGTCGACGCCCGGCTCGACGAAGGGGAAAAACGTCGGGATGAATCGGGTCTTCGTTCCCTTCCCGAAGAGCGCCTCGAGGAACGCCGCGATCGTTCCCTTCAGGTCCGCCATGGAGATGCCGTGGTCGACGACGAGACCCTCCACCTGGTGGAAGACCGGCGAGTGCGTCGCGTCGACCTCGTCCTTGCGGTAGACGCGCCCCGGCACGATGAGGCGCAGCGGCGCTCCGTGCTTCCGCATCTCGCGGATCTGGACCGGCGAGGTGTGCGTGCGCAGGAGCAGCGGCGAGGCCGCGGGCCGATCGACGAGCAGCGTGTCCTGCGCGTCCCGCGCGGGGTGCTCCGGCGGGAAGTTCAACGCCTCGAAGTTGTGGAAATCGTTCTCGAGCTCCGGACCGTCGGCGATCGAGTAGCCCATGCGCAGGAAGATGTCCTCGATCCGGCGGCGGACGACCGTGATCGGGTGCAAACCTCCGCGCCGCGGGCGCCGGCCCGGGAGCGTGACGTCCACCGCGGCGGCGCGGTCGCGCGAAGCCGCCTCCCGCCTCTCGAGCTCCGCGCCGAGGCGCCGGACGGCCTCCTCGATCTCCGTCTTCGCCGCGTTCGCGCGCGCCCCGAACGCGCCGCGCTCTCCCGGCGGGAGCGTCTTCAGCCGCGCGAAGAGCTCGGGCACGAGCCCTTTTTCCCGGCCGAGGAACCGGCCCTTCAGCCGCTCGAACTCGCCGCGGGTCGATACACCTCTCCCGATCTCCTCCCGGAAGGAGCCGAGCAGCGCCTGGATGGGATCGGACGCCACGTTGCCGTCAGCCGTCTGCGGTCAGCCGTCCGCGTTCCAACGTCAGGCGATCTTCAGCGCCTGCTTGGCGACGCCGACGAGGTGGCCGAATGCGGCCGGGTCCGAGACGGCGAGGTCCGCCAGCATCTTCCGATTGATCTCGTTGCCGGCCTTCTTCAGGCCGTCGACGAGCTTCGAGTACGAGATCTCGTGCTCGCGGGCCGCGGCGTTGATCCGCACGATCCAGAGGCCGCGGAAGTCGCGCTTCTTCGCCTTCCGGTCCCGGTACGCGTAGACGAGCGACTTCTCCACCTGGAGCTTCGCCATCCGGTACGACTTCGACTTGGTGCCGTAGTACCCCTTGGCGAGCGCCAGCGTTTTCGACCGGCGATTCTTTCTCTTGGGTCCCCTCTTTACGCGAGGCATCGTTTTCTCCTTGGTTTTCGTTTCTTCGACGCGGCGCTCCCGCGCGCTTCGCGGCGTTCCGCCGCCGCGCGAACCGGCCTACGCGTAGGGCAGCATCTCGCGGACGCCCTTGGTGTCCGCCTTCGAAACGCTCGTCCCCTGCGCGAGTCCGCGCTTTCTCCCGGGCGCCTTCTTCGTGAGGATGTGGCTCTTGAAGGCCTTCGCCCTCTTGAACTTTCCGGACGCGGTCTTTCGGAACCGCTTCGCGGCTCCGCGATGCGTCTTCAGCTTCGGCATGTGTCTCTCCCTCAGGCGGCCGCGATCAACCCGCGGCCTTGGTTCCCTTTTCGTGCCGGACCGGCGAGAGGATCTGGTAGAGCCGGTTCCCGAGCATCTCGGAACGGGACTCGGCCACCGCCTTTCCCGACAGGTCCGTCAGGAGACGATCGAGCACCTTCTGGCCGTTCTCCCGGCGCGCCATCTCGCGGCCGCGGAACTGCACGGTGGCCTTCACCTTGTCGCCGTGCGCCAGAAATTTCTCGATGTTCTTCATCTTGAACTCGTAGTCGTGGTCGTCGATGTTCGGGCGGAACTTGACTTCCTTGACCTGCGTCGTCTTCTGCTTCTTCTTCGAATCCTGCTGCTTCTTCTTCTGCTGGTAGATGAACTTCCCGAAGTTCATGATCCGGCAGACCGGCGGCTGCGCCGTCGGGGCGATCTCGACCAGATCGAGCGCCGCCTCGCGCGCCTTCTGGAGCGCGTCCGACATCGTTACCACGCCGAGCGCTTCTCCCTCGGCGCCGATCAGTCGGACTTCCTTCCACCGGATCTGTTCGTTGATGCGAATGCTCTTCTTATCGATCTTTCACCTCCGTCGTCAGTTCCTGCTTTCGTCCCGCGGCCGCCGCGGCGGCGGCCGAGAGGAACGCCTCGATCGACATGGTTCCCGCATCGCCACCGTGGCGAAGACGAACGGCCACCGTGCCGGCGGCCGCCTCCTTCTCGCCCACGACGAGCATGCAAGGGGACTTCAGCAGCTCGGCCCGCCGGATGCGGGCGCCGAGCTTCTCGTTGCGGTCGTCGCACTCGACCCGCAGGCCCGCCGCCGACAGCCTCGCGGCGACGCCCCGCGCCGCCTCCGCGAAGCGGTCGGACACCGGGATCACCACGGCCTGCACGGGCGAGATCCAGAAGGGGAAGTTGCCCGCCGTGTGCTCGATCAGGATCCCGATGAACCGCTCGAACGATCCCAGGATGGCGCGGTGCATGATGACGGGCCGGTGCGCCTTTCCGTCCTCGCCGATGTAGGTCAAGTCGAAGCTCTCGGCGTGCTCGAAGTCGCACTGGATCGTCCCGAGCTGCCACGGCCGACCGAGGGCGTCCTTCACGCGGAAATCGATCTTCGGGCCGTAGAACGCGCCGTCGCCGGGCGTGACGACGTGGTTGCGCCCCGACTTCTCGAGCGCCGCCGCGAGCGCCGTCTCGCCGCGGTCCCACTGGTCGTCGGTACCGATGCGCTTCTCCGGCCGGAGGCCGAGCGAGATCTCCACGTCCGTGAAGCCGAACGCGCCGTAGACCGCGTCCGTGAACTCGAGGAAGCGGAAGATCTCGCTCTCGACGTGCTCGAAGGGCGTGAAGATGTGCGCATCGTCCTGCGAGAACGAGCGCACGCGCGTCAGTCCCGCGGTCACGCCCGAGAGCTCGTAGCGGTGGAGGCGGCCGAAGTCCGCGAACCGAACGGGCAGATCCCGGTAGGACCACAGCCGCGTCTGGAAGAGCAGGAAGTGGCCGGGACAGTTCATCGGCTTGACGCCGAACTCGCGCTCGTCGATCTCCGTCCAGTACATGTTCTCGTGGTAGTTCTGGTAGTGGCCGGAGAGCTTGAAGAGCTCGGCGTCGAAGATCTGGGGCGTCAGAACCTCCTGGTAGCCGCGCTTCCGATACTCGGCCCGCAGGTACTCGAGGAGCTCGTTGTACAGGACCGCGCCCTTCGGGTGGAAGAAGGGCGACGCGGGCGCCCAGGGGTGGAAGGAGAAGAGGTCGAGCTCCTTGCCGAGCTTCCGGTGGTCGCGGGCCTTCGCCTCCTCGATCCGCCGGAGGTGATCGTCGAGCTCCTTCTGCGTGAGGAAGCAGGCGGCGTAGATCCGCTGGAGCATCGGGTTCTTCTCGTCGCCCTTCCAGTAGGCGCCCGCCGTGTGCGTGAGCTTGAAGACGCCGAGCTTGCCCGTCGAGGGGACGTGCGGTCCGCGGCAGAGATCGATGAAGTCCTTCTGGCGATAGCAGGAGACCCGGTCGTCGGGGATGCCCCGGATGATCTCGACCTTCAGAGAATCCTTCTGGCCCTCGAAGATCCGGATCGCCTCCTCCTTCGACATTTCGAGGCGTTCGACCGGATTGTCCTCGGCGATGATCTTCCGCATCTCGGCGTCGATCGCCGACAGGTCCTCGGGCGTGAAGGGCCGCTCGGGGTTGAAGTCGTAGTAGTAGCCGTCCTCGATCGCGGGGCCGATTCCGATCTGGACCGTGGGGAAGAGACGCTTCACCGCGTTCGCCGTCAGGTGCGCGGTCGAGTGGCGGTAGAGAGGCAGCGCGTCCGGCGACTTCGGCGTGACGATCTCGACTCTCGCGTCGCTCTCGACGCGCGCCGAGAGGTCGACGAGGCGCCCGTCGAGCTTGCCGGCGAGCGCATCCTTCGCGAGGCGCGGTCCGATGCCCTCGGCGATCTCGCGCACGGTGGTCCCGGACGGGACCGCGCGCGTCGAGCCGTCGGGCAATGTGAGCGTGACCGTGTGCGCCAGGGCTTCCATTCTCTCCTTACTCTCTTCCCAAAAAACAAAAACGCGGGCACTCCCCGCGTTTCGAACCGTCTACTGGTAGGCGCTAGCGGGATCGAACCGCTGACCTCTTCCGTGTGAAGGAAGCGCTCTCCCGGCTGAGCTAAGCGCCTGTGCGTCGAAGAATCTTGGTAGGCTCGAGCGGATTTGAACCGCTGACCCCCACAGTGTCAATGTGGTGCTCTCCCCCTGAGCTACGAGCCTGTTCTTCGATCCCGGTTTCCCGGGGGGCTGCCGGCCGGAAGCCCGCAGGGGCATTTAGATCCCGGCCCTCGTCCCTGGTTGTGAAAGATCCTTCCCGGGCCATGAAGCACCGGGACGGCGGAATTTACCAGAGGGGCGATCTGGTGGCAAACGATCCGACGTTCCGGATTTCATCGGCCGAGCTGAAACATCAGCTCGCGGCGTGAGAAGTCTCCCGAGCGAAGCGAGGGAGGAGGCTCACGCCGCGGGAGCCGGAGCGACGCGGCGGAATCAGGCCGGCGGTCGAGCGTGGCCCGCGAGCCGCCGGCCGGTGCGCCGAAGGCGCAGATTCCGTCCCGGAGCGGAGGCGACGGTCAGGCCCAGTCTCCCGCCTTCCTCGACAGCACCGGCGCGCCCTCGAGAAAGGTCAGGACCGCCTTCGTCGAGTCGGCGACGCCGAAAAGGATCCGGTCCTCGGTGCGGGCGTACTTCTTCTGCACCGCGAGCTCGAACTGCTGGAGCAGCGGAGAGAAGTAGCCGCCGATGTTGGCGATCACGATGGGCTTGCCGTGGATGCCCATCTGCTTCCACGTGATCATCTCGATGATCTCCTCCATCGTTCCGTAGCCGCCCGGGAACGCGACGAAGGCGTCGGAGAGATCGAACATCAGCTGCTCGCGCTCGTGCATCGTGCCGACGACCTTCAGCTCCGTCAGTCCGCGGTGCGCCGCCTCGCGGCCCTCGAGGGCCTTCGGGATGATCCCCGTCACCTTGCCGCCGGCCGCGAGCACCTCGTCGGCGATCGCGCCCATGAGTCCGCGCGAGGCGCCCCCGTAGACGAGCCCGACGCCCCGCGTCGCGAGCGCGCTCCCGAACGCCCGGATCTCCTTCTCGACGGCGGGATCGAGCGTCGGGCTCGATCCGCAGTAGACGCAGACGTTCTTCAAGTCCATGCCGCCATCTTACGGGACGCCGGCGCGTGCGTACAATCCGGAGCGGAGGGACGCGGATGATCACCAATTCCGAATCGGGCACGAACGTCCACGAGGTGGCCGACGGCATCTATCGGATCTCGACCCCGCTGTCCCTCGTCCCGGGCGGCTTCTCGTTCAACCAGTACCTGGTCGTCGACGACGAGCCGCTGCTCTTCCACACGGGGCTGAAGCGCATGTTCCCGCTCGTGCGCGAGGCGATCGCGAGCGTCGTGCCGGTCGAGCGCCTCCGCCACGTCGCGTTCTCGCACTTCGAGTCCGACGAGTGCGGCTCGCTCAATCTGCTGCTCGCCGCCGCGCCGGCCGCGGCGCCCGTCTGCGGCCAGGTCGCCGCCATGGTGTCGGTCGAAGACTTCGCCGACCGCGCGCCGCGCGCTCTCGCGGACGGCGAGCGGCTCCGCCTCGGAAAGCGCGTCATGCAGTGGATCGATGCACCCCACGTTCCGCACGGGTGGGAGACCGGGTTCCTGTTCGAGGAGACGACGAGGACGCTCCTCTGCGGCGACCTCTTCACGCAGGGCGGCACCGGCGAGACCGCGGTCACCGAGTCCGACATCCTCGCGCCGAGCGAAGCGTTCCGGAAGCCGATGGACTACTACTCGCACTCGAAGAATGCCGGGCCGATTCTCGCGAAGATCGCCGCGACCGAGCCCACGACGCTCGCGTGCATGCACGGGAGCGCCTGGAAGGGCGACGGCGGCGCGCTCCTGCGCGCGCTCGCGAAGGAGCTCGGCGCGGCCTGATCGCGTCGCCTTCGCGGCGCGTCAGCCCTTCTGGAACCGGCTGCCGGGCGCGTCGATCGCAACGCCCTGACGGCAGAGCGGGCACTCCGCCTCCGGCCAGGACGGCACCGACAGGGAGAGCAGCGAGCGGGAGGGCACGGCGAAGGCGCCCGCGGGAAGACCCCGGTCCACGATGGAGCCGACGGCGAGGACGCGTCCTCCCGCCGTCTCCACGGCGGCCGACGCCTCGCGCGTCGACTTGCCGGTCGTGAACACGTCCTCGACCACGACCACCGGCTCGCCGCGGTCGAGCGCGAAACCCCGCCGGAGCGCGAAGGCGCCGTCCTTCCTCTCGACGAACATCGCCGGAATCCGGAGGGCGCGCGCGGTCTCGTGGCCGATGATCACGCCGCCGAGCGCCGGCGAGACGACCGCCCTCGGCGAGAAGGCGCGGAGCTTGTGCGCGAGCTCCTGGCCGGCCCGTTCGGCGCGGTCGGGAAACATGAGGAGCCGCGCGCACTGGAGATAGCGGTCCGAGTGGAGGCCGCTCGAGAGGCGGAAGTGCCCGGTGAGGAGAGCGCCGGTTTCCTCGAAGTCCCGGAGGGTGATCACGGGGCGGATCTTACCGGAGCGACTCTGAGGAAGAGGGGTCCGGCGGTGGCGGTCGCTCCCCCTCACCCCTACCCCCTCTCCCAAGGGGAGAGGGGGGCGACCCTTTATCAGGCGTCGCCGTCGCGGCTGATCTTGTGGTGCTCGATCTTCTTGTAGAGGTTCGAGCGCGGGGTCTGGATCACCTCGGCCGTGCGGCTGATGTTCCAGCCGTTCTCCCGCAGCCGCGCGACGAGAAACTCGCGCTCGGCGAACTCCTTGAAGTCCGAGAGGGTCGCGAGCTCCATCCCTCGGCTCGAGATCTCCGCCGGCTGAACGCGGACCTCCGGCGGCAGGTCTCGGGCATCGATCGGATCGGCGTCGGTCATGATGAGCACGCGCTCGACGAGGTTGCGCAGCTCGCGGACGTTGCCCGGCCATGCGCGCGACGCGAGCACTCCCATCGCGGCGGCGGCGAAGCGCCGCGGCTTCCGGTGGTCGCGCTCGGCGAACACGCGCGCGAAGTGGGTCACGAGCGCGGGGATGTCCTCGCGCCGCTCGCGCAACGGGGGCGTCGTCAGCGGCACGACGTTCAGGCGGAAGTAGAGGTCCTCGCGGAAGCGTCCCTGGCGGATCGAGTCGGACAGGTCGCGGTTGGTCGCCGCGATGACGCGGACGGCGACGCGCCCGACCTTCGCCGACCCGACCGGCTCGACCTCGCCGACCTCGAGCACCCGCAGCACCTTGGCCTGCGCGCGCGCCGACATGTCGCCAACCTCGTCGAGGAAGATGGTTCCGCCGTCGGCCTCGACGAACTTGCCGATCTGCTTGCGCACGGCGCCCGTGAAGGAACCCTTCTCGTGGCCGAAGAGCTCCGACTCGATCAGCTCCTCCGGGATCGCGGCGCAGTTGACCTGCACGAAAGGGCCCTGCGCGACCCGAGAGGCCGCGTGGATCTCGCGGGCGACGAGCTCCTTGCCGGTCCCGCTCTCGCCGAGGATCAGCACCGTCGCGCCGGTGGGCGCGGCGCGGCCGATCTCGGCGCGCAGGCGCTTCATCGGCTCGCTGTCGCCGAGCAGCACGGACGCGTCCTCGACGCGCCGCTTCAGCTCCTGGTTCTCGGTGCGGAGGCGGTTGCCGGAGAGCGCGTTGCGCACCGACACGAGCACCCGCTCGGGCTGCAGCGGCTTCTCGAGGAAGTCGACGGCGCCGCGGCGCGTCGACTCGACCGCCGTCGCGATGTCGCCGTGGCCCGAGATCATCAGCACGGGCGGCGCGCCGGCGCGCGCCACGATCTTGTCGAGCGTCTCGAGCCCGTCCATGCCGGGCATCTTGATGTCGAGCAGCACGCCCGCGAACGGCGCCTCGTCCAGCGCCTCGAGCGCGGCGCGTCCGTCGCCGACCGTCGCCACGTCGAACCCCTCGTACTCGAGGACCATCCGCAGCGTGTCGCGGATCGCCTGATCGTCGTCGACGACGAGCACTCTCTGGGCCATCGCCCTCCCCTACATTCGCCGGGTCGCGGTTATTCCCTGCCGGTCATTCCCTTGCCGATCCGCTCCAGACGGCCGCGCCCGCCTTGCGGCGGGCGCGGCTCGGGAAATCTTCGAAGCGGGTCGGCGTCAGTCGCCGATCTTGACCAGGGCGAAGGTCGAGACGTTCGCCCTCGGGTGGTAGACGTACAGCTTCAGGTAATCGCCCTTCTTGGCGCGAGACACCACTTTGCCGAAGTCCTCGGTCGAACCGACCTTCTGCCCGTTGACCTGCGTGATGATGTCGCCCTCCTGGATGCCGGCGTCGGCCGCGGCGGAGACCTCCTTGACGTGCACGACGAGCAGACCGTTGACGTCCGCCTTGAGGCGCTCCATCTGCCGCACCTGCGGCGTCAGCTCGGTGACCTGGATGCCGATCCGCTCGTGCGAGTCGTCGGAGGCCGTCTTCTCGGGCTCCTTCCCGGAGGTTTCGTCCTTGCGCTCGGCGAGGTTCGCCGTCAACTCCACGGGCTTGCCGTCGCGGATCACCTCGAGCTGCACCTTGCTGCCCGGGGCCTTGCCGGAGACGTAGCCGATGAGGTCGCGGGTCTCCTTGACCGGCACGCTGTCCACCTTGACGATCGTGTCGCCCGGCTTCACGCCCGCCTTGTCGGCGGGCTTGCCGGACTCGACCGACTCGACGAAGGCACCGTCCTCGGTCTTCAGGTTGAAGGCCGCGGCGCGATCGGAGTCCACGTTGACGATGTTGATGCCGAGGAACCCGCGCGTGACCTTTCCCTTCTCGCGGAGCTGGGGAAGGACCTGCTTGAGCGTGTTCACCGGAACCGCGAACCCGATGTTCTGCGCGGGGCGGAAGATCGCGGTGTTGATGCCGATGACCTCGCCGTTGACGTTGATCAGCGGGCCGCCGGAGTTGCCGAAGTTGATGGCCGCATCGGTCTGGATGTAGTTCTCGAAGGATCGCGTGGCCGGGTCGGCGGTCAGGCCGGACCGCTGCTTGGCCGACACGACGCCGACGGTGACGGTCTTGTCGAACGCGAGCGGATCGCCGATGGCCATCACCCACTCGCCGACGCGCAGCCGCTCGGAGTCGCCGAGCGGGAGCGGCGTCAGGCGCTGCTTGGTCTCGACCTTGATCAGCGCGAGATCGGTCGCGGTGTCGTGGCCGATGAGCTTGGCCGTGTACTTCTCCTTGTTGTTGATCCTCACCTCGATCTTGTCCGCCCCCTCGATCACGTGGTTGTTGGTGACGATGTAGCCGTCGTCCGAGATGATGAAACCGGTGCCGCCCTGCACCTGCTTGTGCTCCTCGTCGTCGTTCTGCTGCCGGCCGTGCGGATTGCCCGGCCCGAAGAAGAACTCGAACGGATCGCCGCCGCCGTCGCCGCCGAACGGATTCGAGTAACGCCGGCCCTGGCTGCCCTTCACGATGTCCGTCGAGGTGATGGACACGACGGACGGCATCGCCTCCTGGGCGATGTCGGCGAAGGACGGGGCGCCGGGGGTCGTGGCGTGGGCCCGGGGGGCCGACGCCTCGTGCTGCGCCTCCGAACGCGGGGTGATGTTGACGGAGCTCGCGACGACCATTCCGAAGACGACCGCTGCCGCGATCAGGGCGGTGAGGGAAAGGGCGCGTTTCGTGGTCTTTTCCATGACTTAAACTTACTCTCCTCGTTCAGGTCCCTTTGCGGGACAACGAAGAAACGCCGGCGCCGGGCCCGGCATTCCTCGATTTAGGACGGATCCCCAGCCGGCGGTGCTCCACCAGAATGCAGCGGTTCATGGCCACGCCGATGCCGGCCTCCTCGAGCCGGCGTGCGGCGGACGCATCCTCGACACCGAGCTGCATGAAAAAGAAGGGGACGCCGCGGGCGATCGCCTCCCGGGCGACCGGCGCGACGTGCTCGGAGCGGCGGAAAACGTCCACCACGTCGATCCGGACGTCTTGCGGGACCTCGGCGAGAGAGGGATAACAGCGCTCCCCCAGGATCTCCGCGTGGTGCGGGTTGACCGGCACGATCCGGTACCCGGCCTCCTCCTTCAGGAATCGCGCGATCTCGTTCGACGGCCGCCGCGGGTTCGGGGAGCACCCGATGACGGCGATCGTCGACGCCGACTCGAGAACCGCGCGGATCTCCTCCGGGTCGTTCACTGGGGCCGGCCTTCCTCGTCGACACGCATGTTGTAGAGGAAGGTCACGGTCACGCCTTCCCGCTCCTCGTGGAGGTCCTCGGGCAGCGGCCGGAACGGGGACGACTTCAGGATCGCCTGGAGCGCGGCGTTGTCGAAGGGCGGGATGCCGGAGTAGCGGATGATCTTGGCGTCCTGGACCGTTCCGTCCGCGCGGATGTAAAAGCGGACGGTCAGGCTCCCCTTCCAGCCGAGACGCGCGAGCTCCGGCACGTCCCAGTGGAGCTTGATGCGGCGGATCATCTCGCTCGCATAGGCGCCCCAGTCGTACCACTTCGTGTCGAAGGAGAGCGGACCGGAGTCGAGGAAACCGCCGTCGGGGTTGCCCTGCGGCGCGCCGCCCTCCCCGCCCGGCGATCCCGCCGCGCTGCGCGCGGCCTCCTGGATCGCGCGGTCGAGGCCCGCGAGCTTTCCGATCTCGCGCGGCCCGGTCGGCTGCCCCCGCGAGGGCGCCGGCATCTGGTTCGGAAACTCGGAGGTCTTCGCGTCCGTCTTCTGCTGCTCGGCGATCTGGTTTTCGCCGGACTTCTCCCGCACCGTCCCGTGCTCGCCCTGCGGCGCGGGTCGCGGCGCGGGCGGGCCGCCGGGCACCCGAGGAGCGCGCGGCCCCGGCGAGAGACCCGCGATCCCGGAGGACGGCGGCACGAACGGCGTCGACGCCTTCGGCTTCGAAGGATCGCCGCCGCCGGCGCGCCGGTCGGCGTCGGAGAGGGGAGCGCGCCGGGGATTCGGCCGGGAGGGTCCGGGCGCGTCCAGGATGACCGGGATCGGTCCGTCGTTCGATTTCGGCGCCGGCTGGAGCATGGAGAAGATGTCGCCGCCCTTCGGCAGCCGCGTCGGGAAGAAGAGGAGCATCAGCATCAGCGAGATGTGGAACAGGAGCGAGATCAGGACGCCGCGCTCGATCGGCCAGTCGCTGCCGATGTGCTCCTCGAGACCCGCGAGCTCGGCGATCGTGCTGTGCTGGGTCAGGGGACCGATCGCCTCGGCGTCGGCCTCCGGGGTCGCGGACGCCCCGTCCAGGGAGAGCATCGAGGCCGGACCCTCCGCGTCTTCCTCGGAAACGGCCGCGCCGGACTCGTCGGCCAGCCTGCCGAGCATGCTGCGGTTGGGCGGCTCCTCCTCCGCGACGGAGGAAGCCTCCTTCAGGAAGCGCTCCGCCGCGTCCGTCTCCCGGTTCGCCGCCGGCGGTCCCGAGAAGACGCCCAGCATGCTGCGACCCGGCGGTCCGTCGTCGCCGGCGTCCGTTTTCGAGGCGGCGGGCGGAGCGTTCCCGTTCGTCCCGCCGTCCTCGACGACGCCCCCGAAGAGGCGCCAGCGGCGCCGCGAGCCGATCGCCGCGATCGAGCTGCGCGCGAACGGCAGGTCCTGCTCTTCGGTCTCGGGCACGCAACTCTCCTTGGGCGAACCGGGCGCCTCTAGCGGATAACACCTGAACCCGCCCGGTGATTTCGGCATTGTACGGAACGCAAACCGAAGCCCGAGAAGGACTAAGAAGAGCGGCCCCGGACGCTCCCCCGGCGCTTTCGCCGGGCGCGCCGCCCCTATCCCCCGCCCGCGCTTCTCTGATATAAAACGCGCGTTTCGATCGTTGCGGGCAGAGGCCCGCTTTTTTGTTCGATGAAAACGCCTCTGGGAGACAAAACGACGTCAGAAATCGGCGCGATTGCCGTGGAAAAGGGGTGCCGCCTCCTCGCGATCGAGACCGCGGGAGCCGGGCGCTTCACGGTCCTGCGCCTGGTGCTCGAGCGCGCGGACGGGAGCGCCGCGACGGTGGACGACTGCGAGGCGGTGTCCCGGGAGGCCTCGGCGGTGCTCGACGCCGCCGACGAGATCGCGCATCGGTACACGCTCGAGGTGTCATCGGCCGGTCTCGATCGCAAGCTCTACACGGTCGACGACGCGCGGCGTTTCGTCGGACGGCGCGTGCGGGTGAAGACCGAGGAACCCGTCGTGCCCGAGCCGCAGCCGACGGCGTCCGGGAAGACGCCGGCGCTCTCGCCCGCGCGCAACTTCGCGGGACGACTCGAGTCGGTCGACGGCGACCGGCTCACCGTCGTTGATGAGCTGGAACACAAAACCTATAATGTCCGTTTCGGCGATATTCGGCTCGCCCGGCTGGACGTCGAGTGGCCGCGGCGAGAGGGTCCGGGGCGATAGGAGAGCGGGTTGTCATGATCATCGATCCGTCGGTCATCCGACAGGTTTCGCGCGAGAAGGACATCGACGCGGAGAAGATGTTCGGCGCGCTCGAGGAGGCCATGTCCTCGGCCGCGCGGAAGTACTACCACGACAAGGCGATGGTGACGCTGATCGATCGTCAGACCGGCGCGATGACCGTTTATTCGCCGCGCACCGTGGTCGCGGAGCTCGACACCGAATCCGAGGAGCCGCCGCCGGAGATCCTGCTCGATGAGGCGCGCACGCTCGTGGCCGAGAAGGGCACCCGGGCGGAGGTCCGCGTGCTCCGGCCGGCCGGCGAGGGCGAGGCTCCCGCGGAGGTCCACGAGGTCGCGCTCGGCGACGAGGTCCGCATCTATCGGGAAACGGTGGGCCTCGGCCGGATCGCGGCTCAGACGGCGAAGCAGGTCCTCTACCAGAAGGTCCGCGAGGCCGAGCGCGACAACGTCTACAACGAGTACCACCCGAAGGTCGGCGAGCTGATGAACGGCACCGTCAAACGCTTCGAGCGCGGCGACATGATCGTCGACCTCGGCAAGACGGAGGCGATCATCCCCCGCGACCAGCAGTCGCGCGCGGAGCGGTACGGCCAGGGCGAGCGCATCCGGGCGATCCTCTACGACGTTCACAAGAACCCCAAGGGACCGCAGCTCGTGCTCTCGCGCACCGACCCGCGCCTCCTGATCCGGCTCTTCGAGATGGAGGTCCCGGAGATCTACGACGGCACCGTGGTCATCAAGGGCGCCGTGCGGCAGCCCGGCGAGCGCGCGAAGGTCGCGGTCCGGTCGCGCGAGCGCGACGTCGACCCGGTCGGCGCCTGCGTCGGCATGCGCGGCAGCCGCGTCCAGTCGATCATGCGGGAGCTCCACGGCGAGAAGATCGACGTCATCCTCTACTCGGACGACCTCATCACGTTCGCCCAGAACGCCCTCGCCCCGGCGAAGATCACGCGCGTCTCGCCGATCCACCACGAGGACGCCACGATGAGCCTCGACTGCGTGGTCGAGGACGATCAGCTGTCGCTCGCGATCGGCAAGAAGGGACAGAACGTCCGCCTCGCCTCCGCCCTCATCGGTCTGAAGATCGAGATCAAGGGGGAGAGCGAGGTCAAGGGCGAGGTCGCCCAGGCGCTGTCGCGCATGCTCGAGGCCTCGCGCCGGCGGCAGACGCCGGTCGCGGAGATCGCCGGCGTCGGCGAGAAGACCGCCGAGCGCCTGGTCGAGGCCGGCATCGCCACGCTGGGCGATCTCCTCGAGAAGTCCGCGGCCGAGCTCGCCGAGCTGCCCGGCATCGGAGAGAAGTCCGCCGAGAAGATCCTCGAGGCCGCACACGCGGCCGAGTCGAGCCCGCCGCCGGAGGAAGAGGGCGAGGGCGAGTACGAAGCCGGAACGGAAGACGAGACCGCCGCCGAGGCCCCCGCCGAGACGGGTGTCAGGGAGTAGAACGCGCCCCATGGGAAAGATTCGAGTCGAAGAGCTCGCGCGGCAGATGGGCCTCCCCTCCAAGGAGGTCCTCTTCCTGCTGCAATCGATCGGCGTCGACGTCAAGTCGCCCCAGGCGGCGCTGGACGAGTCGACCGTCCTCGCCATCCTGCAGGGACGCACGCATGCGCCCAAGCAGCTGATCGTCCGCGACACCGAGGCCCGCGCCGCGCGGCCTCAGAAGAGCGCGCTGAACCGCATCAAGGTCATCGAGAAGCCCGTCGGGTCGGCGGCCCAGGCCACCGCGGCCGCGGCCGACGAATCGGAGACGCGCCGGGCGCCGGCCGCCCCGCCCCCGCCGTCCGCTCCGGAGCCGGAGCCGGCCGCTCCGGCGAAGGTCGCGGAGTCCG
>DAHUXD010000052.1 GCA_027307335.1 Acidobacteriota bacterium | reverse complement strand
GGCGGCCGCGCTCGCGTCGGCCAGGCCGAGCGCCGGCCCGAGCACGCCCGCCCGCTCGGCCCACCGCAGGGCCGGGGCGGCGCGGGGGCCCCCGAGGAGACGGGACAGCTCCGCGGTCGCGCGCTCCGGGGCGACCCGCTCGAAGAGGGCGGCCGCGCGCCGCGCCGCCGGCAGGAGGGCGGGCACGGGGGCGAGCCCGTGGGTCGCGAGGAATCGCGCGGCGCGCAGCGCGCGCAGCGGATCGTCGGCGAGGTTCTCGTCGCGCACGGCGCGGAGGCGTCGGCGCGCGAGGTCCTCGGCGCCGCCGTACGGGTCCACGAGCTCCCCCGAGCCGACGGCGAGCGCCATGGCGTTCACCGTGAAGTCGCGCCGGGCGAGGTCGGTCTCGATCGAGCCGCCCTCGAGCTCCGCGACGTCGAGCGGCCGTCTCCCCGCGACGCGGAAGACCCGCGGCCCCGGACGGTCGCGCGAGAGGAACACGGCGCGCCCGTGTCCGCCGTGCTCGAGGTCGGCCGCGATCGCGCCGGCGTCGCCCGAAACGGCGGCGTCGATCTCCGCGGGGGTGAGCCCGAGGAGACGGTCGCGCAGCGCGCCGCCCACGATCCAGGCTTCGTCGCCGCGGGCCTGCGCCGCCCGTCCGAGCGCGGCGATCTCGGGACGGCGCCGGAGCGCGCGGAGCGCCGCGAGGGCGCGCTTTCGATGGGCGGCGGGCATATCCGGGTACAATTTCGAGGATGACATCCGAACGACCCGTTGTCACGCCGGCCGTGGTGCTCGAGGTCGCGGAGCTCGCGCGCCTGCACGTCCCCGAGGACGAGCTCTCGCGCTGGGCGGGGCAGCTGTCGCGCATCGTCGGCTACATCGACCAGCTGGCGGCGATTCCGGAGCAGGCCTTCGGCGGCTCGCCGGCGGCTCCCGCGACGCCGGTGCGGCCCGACGTCCCCCGGCCCGGCGACGGCGACCGGGCGCTCGCGGCCAATGCGCCGAGGCGGCTCCACGGCTACGGCGTCGTGCCCCGTGTCGTGGGCGCCGGAAGCTGACCGGATGACTCGTCGCGCGCCCGCGCGGGCTGCGGCAGGAGGCGCGTGAGCGCCGTTCCCGGAGTCATCGAGACCGCCGCCGCCGTCTCCTCGGGCCGCCGGACCGCGGTGGCCGAGGTCGAGGCGGCGCTCGCCCGCATCGCGGAGGGCGACGGCCGTTTCGGCGCGTTTCTCGAGGTCACCGGCGACCTCGCGCTCGAGGAGGCCCGGGCGGTGGACGCGCGGGTCGCTGCGGGGGAGCGCCTGCCGCTCGCCGGGGTCGCCGTCGCGATGAAGGACAACATGTGGGTGGCGGGGAGGCGCACGACGTGCGCGTCGCGCATCCTCGAGGGCTTCCAGCCTCCCGGCGACTCCACGGTGGCGGCGCGGCTCCGGCGCGCGGGCGCGGTGTTCGTCGGCCGCGCCAACATGGACGAGTTCGCGATGGGCTCCTCGACCGAGAACAGCGCGAGCCACGTGACGCGGAACCCGTGGGACGTCTCGCGGGTGCCCGGCGGTTCCTCGGGCGGGAGCGCGGCCGCCGTCGCGGCGGGATTCGTGGCGGGAGCATTCGGCTCCGACACCGGCGGGTCGATCCGTCAGCCGGCCGCCTGCTGCGGCGTCGTGGGCTTCAAACCGACGTATGGCCGCGTCTCGCGCTACGGCCTCGTCGCGTTCGCCTCTTCGCTCGACCAGATCGGTCCGCTGACGCGCTCCGTCGGCGACGCGGCGCGCCTCTATCGCGTGGTGGCGGGATTCGACCCGCTCGATTCGACGACCGTTGACCGTGAAACCGGCGACCCGGAGGGCGCCCTCGGGCGCGGCGTCGCCGGGATGCGCATCGGCTTCCTCGAAGAGGCCGAGGGGGAGGGGCTCGATCCCGAGGTCGCCGCGAACCTGGAGGCGGCCCGCCGGATCTTCCGTGACGCGGGCGCCGAGGTCACGCGCGTGTCGGTGCCGCGGACGACGGTTGCGATCGCGATCTACTACGTCGTGGCGAGCGCCGAGGCGTCGTCCAATCTCGCGCGGTTCGACGGGGTCCGCTACGGGCCGCGGGCGAGCGACGCGGACCTGCGCGCCCTCTACGTCGAGAGCCGCACTCGGGGGTTCGGCCCCGAGGTCAAGCGCCGGATCCTCCTCGGCACCTTCGCGCTCGCGTCGGGGTACTACGAGGCCTACTACGGCCGGGCGATGCGGGTGCGCCACCTGCTCTCGGACGACTTCGACCGGGCCTTCGCGCGCACGGACGCGATCGTCTGCCCGTCGATCCCGGCGCCGGCGTTCCGGGTGGGTGAAAAAACGGATGATCCGCTGACCATGTACCTCTCCGACGTGTTCACCGTTCCCGCCTCGCTCGCGGGCCTTCCGGCGATCTCGGTGCCGTCCGGCCTGACAGCGTCGGGCCTCCCCCTCGGGATCCAGGTCCTCGGCCCGCGGTTCGGCGAGGAGACGGTGTTCGCCGCGGCCCGCGCCCTCGAGGCGGCCGCGGACTTCCCGGATGCGATCCCGGCCGTTGCGGGCTAGGCTCGTCCGGCGTCTCGCCGGCGCGGCGCTGTTCGCCGCCGCGGCGGCGTCGGCCGCCCCGGGCGGGAAGACGGCGGTGATTTCCCCCGACCTCCGGGTGGTGATGGCGGGGGGCGACGAGATCTTCCTGCTCGCGCGGGTGCAGCCCCGAGAGACCGTCGATGCGCTCGCTCGCCGTCTCGGCGACGACCCGGCGCCGGCGAAGAAGGCGATCCTCGCCGCCAACGGCGGCCACGCGCGCCTGAAGCCGGGCCACTGGATCCGGGTCCCTTATCGCGTCCTCTCCCCGACGTACCGCAGGGCCGCGATCGAGGGACTCTTTCCCGCGGACCACGCCACGCCGGCGGGATGGGAGCATCGGGTCGCCGCGCTCTCCGGGAAGCCCGAGAGCCTGTGGCGGATCGCCGAGTGGTTCGCCGGGGACGGCGGGCGGTACAAGGAGATCCGCGAGGTCGGCGGCATCCCCTCGCTCGAGACGCGCGAGGGCCAGGTGGTCACGGTTCCCGAGCGGCTCCTCGTGGAGCCCTTCCGCGCCGCCGCCGTCGCGGCAGCGGCCGCCGCCGTGCCGGCCGCGGCCGACGCCGAGGTTCCGAAGCTCGAGTACGGCGAGGACGCGCAGGGGCGCTACGCGATCTACCGGCTGAGAAAGGGCGAGGCGCTCTACTCCGCCGTCGTCGTGCGCTTCACCGGCCGCCTGCACGCCGAGGACGTCAACGCGAAGGCGGCGGAGCTCGCGGCGCGCAACGGGATCTCGGACGTGCACGCGATGCCGGTCGGATTCCCGGTTCGCATTCCGGTCGAGGACCTGGCGCCGGAATTCCGGCCGCCCGGCGATCCGGAGCGCGTCGCGGAAGAGAAGACGCGCCTCGAGGCGTCCCGGTTCGCGAACAAGGTCAAGAGCGTCGACCTTTCGGGCGTCACGCTCGTGCTCGACGCGGGCCATGGCGGGCGCGACACGGGCGCGCTCGTGGACGGGCTCGAGGAGGCCGCGTACGTGTACGACATCGCGTGCCGCGTGGACCGGCTGGTCCGCGGGTCCACGCGGGCCCGCGTCGTCCCGACGGTCGGCCGCGACGCGCCCTGCACGGCGCCGGGCGCCGAGACGATCGCGAGCACCCGGAGCGCGCGCGTGCTGACCACGCCGCCGTACGTGATCGAGGACGCGGCCGCGGGCGTCCACTTCCGCTGGTACCTCGCGAACTCCGTCTACAAGAACGTGCGCCGGTACGGCGGCCACGAGGACCGAACGGTCTTCATCTCGCTCCACGCGGACTCGCTGCACCCGGCGGTGCGGGGAACGATGGTCTACGTGCCGGGCGAGAAGTTCCTGAACGGATCCTACGGGAAGGCCGGGGAGCCCTACGACTCACGGCGCGAGGTCCGCGAGTCCCGGATGGTCTCCTTCTCGCCCAAGGAGAAGGTCGAGGCCGAGGGCATGTCCCGCGACCTCGCCGAGCACATCGTGACGGCGTTCCGCGCCGCCGATCTGCCGCTCCACGCGTTCGAGCCCGTGCGCGGCAACGTCATCCGCGGCGGGCGCGAGTGGGTGCCGGCGATCCTGCGCTACAACCGGATTCCGGCCCGCGTCCTCGTCGAGATCTGCAATCTCAACAACCCCGACGATCGCCGGCTGCTGCGCACGCGCGCCTACCGCGAGAAGGTCGCCCAGGCGCTGGTCGAGGCGCTGGTCGCCTTCTACGGCGGGGGCGCGGCGGTCGATGGTCTCTCGGCGTCCACGGCAAGGACCAGCCGCTAGATTCGGCGGACGAGAGGCGCCGGCGCGTCGGGCCGGACGGGCGCACGTATACTCGGCCCGCTCGACCATGCGGCGAGGGAACGCCGCATCGGAATCCGGGCCGGCGAAGCCGGACCGGGTTCCGAAGAAGGAAGGATGCCGCGGGAGAACGCCGCGATTCCGGAAGGAGAAAATCGCCCATGCGCCGGAGGGTCTGGAAGTTCGCGCTGGCGTTCGCCGCCGTCGCCGCCTCGCTGACCGCGCAGGACTGGCGCGGCGGACGCGCCCGCGTCGAGGGGACCATCAAGAACGAGAAGGGCGAGCCGATCGAGGGCGCGAAGGTCCTGCTGCGCTGGGGGCGGAGCAGCCACGGTGGCCCCGACCTGACCACCGACGCGAAGGGCCACTTCGCGATCTTCGGTCTCGCGGGCGGACCGTGGGACGTGGACGTGGAGGCGGCGGGATACGCCACCAAGAAGATCAACGTCAGTCTGAGCGAGAGCGGTCGCAACGCGCCGGTCGATCTCCAGCTCGACCCCGCGCCGAAGGCCGCGGCGCCCGCGGGTCCGCAGACGCCGCAGATCTCGGTCGGCGGCAAGAAGATCTCCAAGGAGACCGCGGACGCGGTCGAGGCGGGCAACGCGGCCATGGCGGCGAAGAACTGGAGCGCCGCCCGGGAGAGCTACCAGAAGGCGCTCGTCGAGCTCCCGGACAACGCGGCCGTGCTCGAGCGGATCGCGGCGACGTACCTCGCGGAGGGCAAGACGGACGACGCCCTCTCGTTCGCGAAGCAGGCGACCGAGAAGGACCCGAACGACGCGACGGCATGGCGGATGGTCGCGGAGCTGGAGCTGCAGAAGGGCAACCTCGAGGCGGGTCAGGCGGCGCTCGCGAAGGTGCCTCCCGACAAGATCTCCGATCCCCAGCCGTACCTGAACGTGGGGATCCTCCTGATGAACAAGAAGCAGCCCGCCGAGGCGGCCGCGGCCTTCGATCGCGTGATCGCGATGAAGCCGGATCTCGCCGACGGGTACTACTACCGGGGCCTCTGCCGGATGCAGCTGAAGCAGACCGCGGACGCCAGGGCGGACCTCCGCAAGGCGCTCGAGCTCGCGCCGGACGGTCCGGACGCGAAGGACATCAGGGACCTGCTGAAGACGCTGCCCTAGCCGGTCCCCGGCAGGGGATAATGGGCCCGGCTCGGTCGCCGATGAGTGCCCGCCCCTCCTCGCCGTGGGTCCTGCTGACCGGCCTCCTGTCCGCGGCCGTCGCCGCGCAGGAGCCGGCGCGGGTGCGCGAATCGGCCGAGGTCTCGATCGTCGAGGTGCCGGTGCGCGTCCTCGGCCGCGACGGCAAGCCCGTGCGCGGCCTGACCGCCGCGGACTTCACGGTGGATGACGACGGTCGCCGCCAGACGATCGTCGGCTTCGATGCGATCGACCTCGCCGAAAAGATGGATCCCGCGGCGGGGCCGCTGCCGCCCGCGGCTCGGCGCCGCTTCCTCTTCTTCTTCGACTTCTCCTTCTCGCGTCCCAAGGCGATCGTGGACGCCCGACGCGCGGCCCACGACTTCGTCCTCACCGGGATGACCGACCGCGACCTCGCCGCCGTCGCCACTTACTCGGTCGAACGGGGCGTGAAGGTCCTCGTCACGTTTTCCTCCGACCGCGTCCAGCTGTCGCGTGCGATCGAGACACTCGGGCTCGACACGTTCGAGGAACGCACCGACCCGCTCGCGTTCGCCTACGAGCCGACCGCCGTGCCGGGCGTTCCGAACGTGCCGGCGGCGCGGCCCACCGGCGGGCGCGCCGACGCGCTCGGGCTCGCCGAGAGCCTCGAGGCCCTCTCGATCCTGCACCGCATGCGGGACGACGAGTATTCGCGCGGCCGCGTGCGTCACCTGTTCCAGTCCTTCCGCGAGCTGTCGCAGGCGCTCGACGCGGTCGAGGGACGCAAGGACATCATCTATCTGTCGGAGGGCTTCCGCGGCCGCTTCCTCGTCGGCGCGCCCGAGACCGAGGAGGAACGGCAGTACCTCCTGCACGGCGAGGTGTGGAAGGTCGACTCGGACCAGCGCTTCGGGTCGACCTCGCTGCGCCAGGAACTCTCGGAGATCGGCGAGCTCTTCCACCGCTCCGACTGCGTCATCCACGCCGTCGACATCGGGGGCATCCGCGCCGAGAACGATGCCCGCGAGGACGGCGCCGGCGTCGGGCTGCGGGAGAACGAGAACGCGCTGTACGAAATCGCTCAGGGCAGCGGCGGGGACGTGTTCCGCAATGCGAACGACCTCGGCGCCGACCTCGCGCGTCTGGTGGCGCAGACCGAGTTCGTCTACGTGCTGGCGTTCAAGCCGGACCGCGCGTCGGGCGACGGGCGCTACCATCCTCTGAAGGTGAAGGCCTCTTCCGCGGGCGCGCGGGTGCTCGCCCGGGCCGGCTACTACGAGCGCCACGGGCTGCGGCAGCTCTCGCCGCTCGAGCGCCGGCTCCTCGCGGCCGACGTCATCGCCAACGAGATCCCGTTCGACGACATCCCCGCCCGCGTCCTCGCGGTGCCCTTCGCCGGGGAGGGCGGCGCGGCTCGCGTGCCCGTGCTCCTCGAGGTGCCGGGGACGGCGCTCGTCGCCGGCGACCGCGGCGAGAAGCTCACGCTCGAGATCTACGCCTACGCGTTCGATCGCGACGGGAGGCTCCAGGACTTCTTCACGCGCACGGTCGGCGCCGACCTGAAGAAGAACCGCGAGCGCCTCGAGGCGGGCGGTGTCCGGTACTACGGGCAGCTGCGGCTGTACGCGGGGTCCTACCGCGTGCGCACCCTCGTGCGCAACGCGGCGACCGGCCGCATGGGCTTCTCGGTGACGCCCGTCGACGTGCCCGCCTTCTCCCCCGGGGAGCCGTACCTGCTGCCGCCGCTCTTCCTCGACGGCGCCGCCTCCTGGATCGCGGTGGCGGGCGCGGGCGGCGGAGGCTCGGAGGCGGCCTCGGCCGCGTCGAATCCGTTCGCGCAGCTCCCCTCGGAAGGGATGACCCCCGCGGCGCTGCCGCGCGTCGCGGCCGGAGACGCGCCGCGGGTCTGTCTCGTCGCGTATCACTTCGACGGTGGCGAGAAGAACGAGCTGCGTCTCGGCGGCCAGGTCCTCGCCGCCGACGGCCGGCCGATGGAATCGGTGAAACTCGCCGTGCTCGGCAGCACGGCGCCGGGCCCCGACGGAAAGCGGACCCTGCTCCTCTCGTTCCCCGCGCCCGCCAGCCTCGCGCCGGGGAAGTACGGCCTGCGCGTGTTTCTCCAGGGCGCCGCGGGGGGCGCGATGCGCCAGGCGACGGCGCCCTTCCTGGTGCCTTGATCACCGCCGGCTTTCTTCTCGGCGTCCCGCCCTCCGTGCCCTCGGCCCGGGCGCCGGCGCGGCGTTCTCTCGCCGCGGTGTTCCTGCTCGCTTCGGCGACCGCCGCGACGGCGCCCCTTCCGGACGCGCCGCCGCCGGCGGACCGCGACCGCATCGTCGCCGGGCTGCACGCTCGCGCGGCGTTCGCGCTGCCCGGTTCCGGCGAGGCGAAGCGGGTGGCGGAGGGACTCGAGCGGCTGGGTGCGGCCTACCTCGCGGAGGGCGACGCCGGACGCGCGTCCGAGCTCCTGTCGGAGGCGTACGCCCTCGACGAGGGCAACGGCCTGATCCTCGCCGAGCTGACGCTGTGCCATCTGCGCGCCGGCGACGCCGACGCCGCGCGCTTCTATCTGCGCCTCGCCGAGCAGAACGTGTCGCACGCACCGCCCGAGATCTACGCCGTTCTGGGCGACGCCTACGTCTCGCTCCATCGCCTTCCGGACGCGGTCGCGGCCTGGGACGAGTTCCTGCGCTTCGGCGGCACGGACCCCGCGGTCCTCGCGCGGCTTTCGCGCGCCCGTGACGAGCTCGCGGTGTCGCACGGCCAGCGCTCGCTCGAGTTCGATCACTTCACGGTCTTCGGCGACCCGGGCGTGCCGGGCGAGGTCCTGCGGGAGGCGGGCGAGAGCCTCGAGGCCGCTTCGGCCGCGCAGTCGCCGCTGCTCGGGCCTCCGCCGCCGGCGCGTCAGGTGGCGGTCCTCTACGCCGGGCGGGCGTACTTCTCCCTCGCCTCGGTGCCGGACTGGAGCTCGGGTCTGTACGACGGGAAGATCCGCGTCGGCGTCGAGCCCGGCGAGGTGCCGGGAGCGCTCGCCGCCGTTCTCGCGCACGAACTCGCCCACGCGCGCATCCGGCAGGCGTGCGGCGGGCGCGTCCCGCTCTGGTTCCACGAGGGCCTCGCCCAGTGGAGCGAGGGCAGACGCGTGACCGTCCGCGACACGCGAGGCGCGGCCCGCGGGGACGCGGCCGTCTCGGCCGGGGCACTGGATCGCGCCTTCTCGCGGAGGCTGACCCGGAGCGCGGCGCGCTCGAGCTATGCGCAGGCGCTCTCGCTCGTCGAGCATCTCCTGGCGCTCCGCGGCGAAGGCGCGGTCGCGTGCCTCCTCCGACGCCTCGCCGCCGGCGGTTCGTTCGAAGACGCGCTCGCCGCCGAGACGGGGTTGACCGAGGGGGAGCTGTTCGCGTCCTGGAAGGAGTGGGTCGGGCTCTAGGGAACCTGGGGCCGGCCGCCGTCGGCCTTCGGCGGAGCGCTCTCGTTCAAGAACGCCACCCACGCCGGATCGGTCGCGATCGGCAGGTAGCCGGGCTCGGCGCGCAGGACCGAGCGGTCGAGCTTTCCCTGCGCCTCGAGCGGCCGCAGCGCGGCCACCGCCGCCGCCGCGTTTCCGGCGCGCGCCTGGATGCGCGCCTCGAGTTCGGCCTTGCGCCAGTCCTCGCCGACGAGCGCCCGCGCCGCCGCGATCGCCGCGAGCGCCGCGGAGGTGTCGCCGAGATTGGTCTCCGCGACGGCGAGCGCGGCGAGGCTCTCGACGTCGGGCCCCGCGTCGTCGAGGTAGCGATGGAGGAGCGCCCGGGCGTCCGCGTTGCGCCCGGCCGCGAGCGCGATCGCGGCGAGCTCCCGCGCGGCGCCGGGAGCCGGAGGCGCGGCGGCGCGGGCGCGCTCGAACTCCGCGGCGGCGTCGGTCGCGTCCCCGCCGCCCCGCGCCGACAGCCCCATCTGGTAGTAAACGGGTCCGGCCGGCGCGCCCTCGGCGAGCGCCTTCGTCCACTGCTCGCGGGCCGTCTCGGGCAGTCCCTGTGCCTGGGCCGCGAGGGCCAGCTTCTCGTTTTGGCGCCAGGGCTGCGCCGGGAGGCCGTCGGAGAGCGCGTAGGGCTCGGAGAGCGCGCGCTGCACGGCGAGCGCCCCGTCGACGAGGAAGAGCAGGGCCGGAACCGCCGCGATCCAGAGCAGCTGCCGGCGATCCGGCGGCAGCCGGCGCGCGAAGACGAGCACGACGGCGACGATCGCGGCCACGCCGGCGAGCCGCGGCATCGCGCGCGCGCGCGCCTCGCCGGCGGCGTTGCGGCGGCGCACCGGCTCCGGGCCGAGCGCTCGTCCCATTTCCGCCGCGAGCGAGAGGCCGGGGTCCACGAGAACGACGTCCTCGACGGCGAGCCCGCGCCGGGTGCGCGCGACGGTCCAGCGGGTCTTCAGCAGGGTCGACCGGTAGCGCAGCCCGAGAAACACGGAGACGGCGCCGTGTCCCGCGTCCGCGGTGGACGCCCACGCGATCTCGCCCGTCTCGCCTTGCGGCGCCGCGAGCGCCTGCAGGAAATGCTCGCGCACCGCGGTCCGCAGCAGCTCCTGCTGGCGCTCGGAGAGTCCCGCGAAGACCTCGGCGCCGATCAGGCGCTGCATGATGCCGTCCGCGTCGAGCGACTCGAGAAAGATCTTCGGCGGCCCGTGCAGGGCGGCGAGCGCCGCCCGCCGCGCGAAGTCGGCCGCCTCCTCCGCGTCCGGCGGCGAGGCGGGCTCCGCGGCTCGAGCGAGGCCGCCCGAAGCCGCCACGGCGAGGGCCGCGGCGAGGAGGCAGCGCCGCGCGGCGTCGGCGATGGGTTGCCGGGTCACAGTCCCGTCGCCGTTTCGGTGGCGCTCGGCTTCGCGTGGACCCGGAGCGTCATCGGGACGCTGCCGACGCGCACCTCGTCGCCGTCGCGAAGCGCCACGGGCGCCGAGAGGCGGATGCCGTTGACGAAGGTGCCGTTCTTCGAGCCGAGGTCCTCGAGCGTCGCGAGCCCCGACCCGATCACGAGACGCGCGTGCCGGCGCGAGACGCTCTGCGCGTCGATCCAGACGAGCGAGTCGACGCCGCGCCCCAGGATGTTCTCGCCCTCCGACAGCGCGATTTCGCGCTGGCCCCAGACCAGCTGGAAGAGCTGGTCGCTCTCCGTGTCCGGCTGCCCGTCCCGGCGGAGGGCCACCGCCGTGCCGCAAAACGCGTAGCCGTATCCGTACACGGTGCGGACGAAGACGGGGGAACGCGCGCCGTCTCCGATCGCCTGACGGATCTCCGCGACGAGCGTCGGGAGGTTCACGTCGGAAACGACGGTGTCCGGCCACAGCCGCCGGTGGAGCTCCGCCTTCGGCATGGCGCGCGGACGCGCCTCGAGCAGGACCTGGAGGAGCCGGAACGCCTTGGGGGAGATCGAGACGCCCCGCCCGTCGCGGGAGAGCGAGCGGCTCTCCCCGTCGAGGACGAGGCTGCCGAAGCGGAACGTCATGCAGCCAACGAAAACACTATAAACCCGCGGTCCGTTCCCGGTCGGGACGGAAGCCGCGGTTCGGCGGACCAGGGCGCCGCTCAGACCGCGATGGGCTCGAGGGACTGCACGCGCGGCGAGAGCGACTCGGCGCCGCGCTCGGTGCACACGATGTCGTCCTCGATGCGCACCCCGAACTTTCCCGGCAGATAGATCCCCGGCTCGGACGTGAAGGTCATTCCCGGCTCGAGGACCGTGCGGTCGTGGCCCACCATGTACGGCGGCTCGTGCACGTCGATGCCGAGACCGTGGCCCAGGCGATGCGTGAAGAACTCGCCGTAGCCCGCCTTCTCGATGACGCGCCGGGCGGCGGCATCGACCTCCGAGCACGCGACGCCGGGAGCCGCCTTGTCGATCGCGGCCGACTGCGCGTCGAGCACGATCGACCAGACCTTCCGGTACTCGTCGGTGGGCCGGCCGTAGAAGGTCGAGCGGGTGATGTCGTAGAAGTAGCCGTCCGGCCTGTCCCAGGCGTCGATCAGCACGGCCTGGTCGCGAGAGAGCGGCGTCGAGCCCGAAGCGCCGTGCGGGTACGCGGAGGATGGGCCGAACTGGACCATGTTCTCGCCGCCGACGAGGGCCGAAATCTCCGCCTCGGTGCAGCCGGGACGGAGCGCCTCGAAGGCGCGGCGGAAGCGGGGCAGCGCGACCTCGATCGCGTGCCGCATCGTGTCGAGCTCCTCGGCGGACTTGACCATCCGGAGCGCCGCGAAGGTCGTCGCGGCGGAGATCGGCTTCCAGCCGGGCCTATGGTTCAGCAGCCGCTCGACGTCGTCGAAGGCGGTCGACGGCTCGATCGCCAGGGTCCCGAACTCCGCCGGGAACAGCCCGCCGGCCCGCGTGAACGGGTCCTCGGTCTCCTCCCAGGTGATGACGGTCGCAACCGCGGACATCCGGCGGAGACGGGACGCCTCGAACGCCGGGCAGATCATCACGGGATCTCTGTCCTGGAAGAGAAGCAGGGCCGTCAGGCGTTCACTGCGGTGGAAATCGACCCCCGTGAGATAGAAGAGGTTCGAGGACGGCGTGCAGAAGAGACCGTGGGCCGGCAGCGAGGCGAGCCGGGAGCGCACCGTTTCCAGGCGCCGGAGGTAGATTTCAGGCTTGGTCGGCATGCGGCGGATGCTAACAGAAAGGCCCCGGACGGCCGGGCGCGCGCTCGTCGCGGCCGTCGCGGCGCTCATGGTCGCGGCGCTCGCGGCTCTCACTTCCGGCTGCCGGCGCGCGGGAGGGCTCGGATCCGCGGGCGTGCCCGTCATCCTGATCTCGATCGACACGCTGCGCGCCGACCACCTGCCGGCGTACGGTTACGCGGGGCTGCGCACGCCGAATCTCGACGCGCTTCGGGCGGACGGAGTCCTCTTCCAGAACGCGTACTCGCAGGTGCCGCTGACGCTGCCGTCGCACACGGCGCTCTTCACCGGGCTCCTGCCGCCCCAGAATGGGGTCCGCGACAACCTCGGGTACGCGCTCGGCCCCGAGCCGGCGACGCTCGCCGCCTTCCTGAAGGCGCACGGCTACGCGACCGGCGGCGCCGTGTCCTCGATCATCCTGTCGCACGCGACGGGCATCGCGCGCGGGTTCGACTTCTGGGAAGACAACATCGAGCCGACCAGGGCGAGCCAGTCGATCTCGCGCGTCCAGCGCGGCGGGGACGAGACGCAGGCGCTCCTCGCCGAGTGGGTGTCGGGCGCCTCGAAGGGGCCCTTCTTCGCGTTCCTCCACCTCTTCGAGCCGCACTCGCCCTACGAGCCGCCCGAGCCCTTCCGTTCCCAGTACCCGCTCGCGTACGACGGCGAGATCGCGCGCGCGGACGAGATCGTCGGGCACTTCGTCCGCTTCCTGAAGGAGCGCGACATCTACGACCGCGCGCTGATCGTCTTCCTGTCGGATCACGGCGAGGGCCTGAACGATCACGGCGAGGACGAGCACGGCGTCCTGCTCTACCGCGAAGCGATCCACGTTCCCCTGATGGTCAAGCTCCCGGGGTCGCGGCGTCGCGGCGAAACGATCGCGGCGCCGATCGCGCTCGTCGACGTCTTTCCGTCGGTCGCGGCGCTCGTCGATCTGCCCGCGCCATCCGGCCTCGCCGGTGTCTCGTTCGCCGCGGCCATGAGCGGAACGCCGCCCGCGCCCGCGCGGCGGATCTACAGCGAGACGCTGTATCCGCGGCTCCACCTCGGCTGGAGCGACCTCGCGTCGCTCATCGGCCCGCGCGACCACTACATCCAGTCGCCGCGCCCGGAGCTCTACGACGTCGTCGCGGACCCGGGGGAGAAGACGGACCTCTCGGAGGGACTCCCGCCGGCCTTCCGGTCGATGCGGGCACAGCTCCTCGCGATGCCGCGGCCGCTCCAGGCCCCCGGCGCCTCGGACCCCGAGCAGGTGAAGAAGCTCGCGTCGCTCGGCTACATCGGCGGCACGTCGGCGGACCTCGACGCGAAGAACCTGCCCGCGCCGCGCGACCGGATCGGCGCCGTCGCGCAGCTGAAGGCGGGCTTCGGCGCGATGCACGCGGACCACTACGCCGAGGCGGTCGAGATCTTCGGCAGGCTGCTGAAGACCGAGCCGGGCATGACCGACGTCTGGCAGATGTACGGGGAGTCCTGCATGAAGCTCGGGAGGGAGGCCGAGGCGCTCGCCGCGCTCCAGCAGGCGGCGAAGCTCTCGCCGTACAACCCGCAGGTCCTGATGGCGCTCTCCGACTACTACTTCGAGGTCGGCAACTACGCCGAGGCGCGCCGGCACGCCGAGGCCGCGGGCCACGCGGGCACGACGAGCCCGTACGACAACCTCGCGCGCATCGCGCTCGCGGAGGGCAATCTCGACGAGGCCGAGAAGCAGGCCCGGGCGGCCCTCGAGAAGTACCCGATGCGCCGCATCCCCCACCTGATCCTCGCGCGCGTGCTCCACGACCGGCACGACTATCCGGCTGCACTCAATGAGATCGCGCTCGCGTCGCGGGAGCACGGCGAGGACACGGGCCTCCTCCAGAACCTGAACTACCTCAAGGGCGACAGCCTCGCCCGGCTCGGCCGCATCCCGGAGGCCGAGGCGGCGTTCCGCCAGGAGATCGCGGACTTCCCGGGCAACACGGCGGCCCGGTCGTCGCTCGCGATGCTCTACGCGAGCGAAGGGCGCGAGGCCGAGGCCCGGCAGACGCTCGACGCGCTCGTGCGCGACGTCCGCTCCCCGGACGCGTACTTCGCGGCGATCCGCACCTACGAGATCCTCGGCGATCCGCGCACGGCCGCGGGGCTGCGCGCGGAGCAGCGGCGTCTGTTTCCGGGAGCGAAGGAGCGCAGGGAGGCGGGCGGCTGACGCGCCGCGTCAGCGCCGCAGATTCCTTCCCGTCATCTCGTCCGGAAGCGGCACCCCCTGCCATCCGACGAGCGTCGGCGCCACGTCCGAGAGGGAGCCGCCGTCCCGGAGCGTCTTCCCGGGTTCGCACAGGACGAGCGGCACCGGGTTGGTCGTGTGCGCCGTGTGGGGAGCGCCCGTGACCGGATCGATCATCTGCTCGGCGTTTCCGTGGTCGGCCGTCATGACGAGCGTGACGCCCGCGTCCTTGCACGCGGCCTCGAGGATCCCGAAGCAACGATCGAGCGTCTCGACCGCCGCGATCGTCTCCGGGAGCTTCCCCGTGTGGCCGACCATGTCGGCGTTGGCGAAGTTGACGACGTAGGCGCCGAAGCGGCCGTCGCGCAGGGCGCGCACGGCCTCCTCCGTGATCTGCGCCGCGGACATCTCCGGGTGCAGGTCGTACGTCGCGCCCTTCCAGGACGGCACCAGGATGCGTTCCTCGCCCGGGAAGGGCTCCTCGACGCCGCCGTTGAAGAAATACGTGACGTGCGCGTACTTCTCGGTCTCCGCGAGGCGCAGGTTCGCGACGCCGGCGCGCGCCCACACGTCGGCGAGGATGTGCGTCAGCGCCTGCGGCGGGAACGCGACGGGAAGGCCGAAGTCCTCCTTGTACGCCGTGAAGCAGACGAACTGCAGGCGGGGCGGCTTGGGCCGCGGGAACTCCGCGAAGTCGGCTTCGGTGAGCGCCCTCGTGATCTGACGCGCCCGGTCCGCCCGGAAGTTGAAGAAGATCACCGCGTCGCCGTTCCGGATGGGGCCGACCGGTTTCCCGTCCTCGACGATGACGGTCGGCTGGATGAACTCGTCCGTCTCGCCCCGCTCGTACGCGCTCTCGATCGCCTCCTCGGCGCTCTCCGCCGTCAGCCCCGAGGAGAACACGAGCGCCTGGTACGCCCGGGCGACGCGGTCCCAGCGCTTGTCCCGGTCCATCGCGTAGTAGCGGCCCCCGACCGTCGCGATCTTCCCGCCCCACCGCGTCAGGCTCGCCTCGAGCCGCTTCGCGTAGCCGAGCGCGGACTGCGGCGGCGTGTCGCGGCCGTCGGTGAAGGCGTGGATCCGCACCCGCGGCACGCCGGCGCGGGAGGCGAGCTCGAGGAGTCCCTCGAGGTGGCGCTCGTGCGAGTGGACGCCGCCGTCGGACAGCAGGCCCATGAGGTGGAGCGTCGCGCCCCCGCGCTTGCCCTGCTGCGCCGCCGCGAGCAGCGCCCGATTCTGGAAGAAGGACTCGTCGCGCAATGCGAGGTCGATGCGAAGCAGGTCCTGCGGGACCATGCGGCCCGCGCCGAGGGTCAGATGCCCGACCTCGGAGTTTCCCATGACGCCGGCCGGCAGCCCGACCGCCTCGCCGGAGGCCTCGAGGAGCGTCCACGGGTAGTCCGCGCGCCAGCGGTCGAAGATCGGGGTGCGGGCGAGCGAGATCGCGTTGCCCTCCGAGGGCGGCGCGTGGCCCCAGCCGTCGCAGACGAGCAGGAGGACGGGCTTCTTCAACGGGGCGTCATTCTGGCATCAAACGCCGGGCGGAGACGTCCGGTCCTCACTCCACTCCGAGCAGGTGCGCGTAGACGACGCGCGCGACCTCGGCGACGCTCCACGCCTGCGCGAAGCAGCCCCTCGGCGCGTGGGGCGGGTCGCCGTCGAACATCTCGGAGATCGAGCCGAGCCCGGCCTCGAGGACGTGCGCGCGCAGCGGCGCGAGCAGCGCGCGCATGGTGCGGCGCGAGTCCTCCGAGTGGCCGAAGACCCGGAAGTGCGCGTCGGCGAAGGGCCCCATCAGCCAGGGCCACGCGGTGCCCTGGTGCGCCGCGAGGAGGCGTTCCCGCTCGTCGCCCTCGCAGCGTCTCCGGTAGCGCGGGTCCTCCGGGTCGAGCGTGCGCAGCCCGAAGGGGGTCAGGAGCGACCGGCGGACGGTCCAGTACACGGAGCGCGCGCGGTGGGGCGGCAGGAGGTCGTCGGTCAGCGCGACCGCGAGGATCTGGTTCGGGCGCAGGCTCGCGTCGGGACCGCCATCGCCGATGACGTCGTGCAGGCACCCCTTCGATCCGTTCCAGAACGTCTCGTTGAAGCGGCGCGCCACGTGCCACGCCTCGCTCTCGAGCTCCCGCGCCCGCCCGGCCTCCTCCGAGAGTCGCTCGAGGCGCGCCGCGCTCTTCAAGGCGGCGTGCCAGAGCGCGTTGACCTCGACGGGACGGCCGGAGCGCGGCGTGACGGGCTTCTCGTCGACGACCGCGTCCATCCAGGTGAGCGCGCGGCCGGGGGCCTGGGCCACGAGGAGACCGTCCGGGCCGACCCCGATGCCGAGGCGGGTGCCCCGCCGGTACGCGTCGACGATCGCTCGGACGGCGCCGAGCAGGGGGGAAGGACGCTGCGGGCTCTTGCGAGCTCTTCCGAACCAATCCGCCGCGAGGATGAACCAGAGCGACGCGTCCACCGAGTCGTACTCGGGCTCGCCCTCCTCCCGCGAGAAGTGGTTGGGGATCAGGCCGTCGCGGCGGAGCCCCGCGAACGTGTTGAGGACTGGCGCGACCGCGCCGAAGCGCCCCGTCGCGAGCGCGAGGCCCGGTGCGGCGATCATGGCCTGGCGGCCCCAGTCGGCGAGCCACGGAAAGCCGGCGAGGATCGTGCCGCGCCCGCGGTCGGCCTCGGCCAGGAACGTCTCGGCGCGCCGCGCGAGCTCGTCGAAGACGGGGTCGCGGGTCCGGGCGAACGCATCGCGGCGCCGGCGTTCCTCGTCGAGGAAGTGCTCGGGATCGGCCGCCACCTCGTCCAGCGAGAACAGGGCGAACGCGCGCGCATCGGGCCGGAGCGTCCACTCCCATTCGAGCGGACTCCAGAGGTCCTCCTCGTCGTCGTAGCCGCGGCGGGTCTCCTCCGCGTAGACGAAGTGGCGGTACCAGACCGGCTCGACCCGCGTCGCGGCGAAGACGCCCCGGAGGTACAGGCGAGGCAGGTACGGCAACGGACGGACCGACGAGACTTCGCCGCGGGCTTCGGTTCCCGGGTCCCAGTCGGGCGACTCCGTCTGCAGCCGGTGAGAGCCGCGGAACGCGAGCAGCGGACGGACCCGCAGGCCGATCTCGGAGGGACCCCGATTGACCCACCGCACGATCGCGAGCGACCGCTCCCGCACGAGGCAGATCGACCGCTCGACCGTGAAGGCCGGCGTCTGGTGGAGCCACGTCGGGAAGGGCTCCAGCCGGAAGCGGGCGAGGGTGCGCGCGCCGTCGGGGTGGACGGCGTCGCGGTACGCCTGGGTCGAGATCCCTTCCGTGACGCCGCCCGCCGTCACGAACTCGTCCCCGCCGGAGACCATCATCCACCGGCGTCGAGGCGCCGGGATCGCGGGGAGGTACCAGCCGTGGTACCGGCGCGTCCGCGCGCCGCCGACGGTCCCGCAGGCGAAGCCGCCGAGACCGTCGGTCTCGAGCCACTCGAGCGCGCGCTCCCGCCCCGCGAGATCTCGAGCGGACCACTCGAGGACCTTGCGCTCGGCGCGCGGCGGGGATGGGGCGCTGCGTGGCGACAAAGGAGGCTGAATCCTCTGGCCGCGATTCTCTCTCAAAAAAGGACGAAGGCCGGGACGCCTCGGGCGCATCGGGAGGCCTCCACCACTCCTCGAATCGGCGTAATAAGATCGGAACGGGGGAGGGCTTCTCTTGAGCACCGTCATGAAGTCTCTCGACGAGCTCTGCGTCGACACGATCCGGACGCTGTCGATCGACGCCGTCCAGAAGGCCAACTCCGGACACCCGGGCCTGCCGCTCGGCGCCGCACCGATGGCGTACGTGCTCTGGCAGCGCTACCTGCGCCACAACCCGCGCGATCCCCACTGGCCCGACCGCGACCGCTTCGTCCTCTCCGCCGGGCACGGTTCGATGCTGCTCTACAGCCTCCTGCACCTGACCGGCTACGACCTCTCGCTCGACGACCTGAAGCAGTTCCGCCAATGGGGCAGCCGGACTCCCGGCCACCCGGAGAGCGGCCACACGTCCGGCGTCGAGGCGACCACGGGCCCGCTCGGCCAGGGCACGGCGAACGCCGTCGGCATGGCGATCGCCGAACGCTTCCTCGCGGCCCGGTACAACCGCCCCGGGCGGACGATCGTCGACCACCGCACGTTCGCGCTCGTCGGCGACGGCGACCTGATGGAGGGCATCTCCTCGGAGGCGGGCTCCCTCGCGGGCCACCTGAATCTCGGCAAGCTCACGTACCTCTACGACGACAACCACGTCTCGCTCGACGGCCCCACCGCGCAGGCGTTCACGGAGGACGTCCTCGGGCGCTACGCGGCGTACGGCTGGCAGGTGCTGCGCGTCGCGGACGGGAACACCGATCTCGACGCGATCGACGCGGCGATCCGGACCGCGGTCTCTCAGCAGGACCGGCCGACCATCATCGCGGTGCGGACCACGATCGGCTACGGCTCGCCGCACAAGGCCGGCACCTCCGCGGCGCACGGCAGCCCGCTCGGCAAGGAGGAGGTCGCGCTGACGAAGAAGGACCTCGGCTGGGAGTGGGAGGAGCCCTTCTACGAGCCGCCGGAGGCAGTCGCTCATCTTCGCGAGGCGGTCGAGAAGGGGGCGAAGCTCCAGGGAGAATGGCAGCATCGCTTCGACGACTGGGCGGAGGAGAACAAGGAGCTCGCCCGGGAGTGGGAAACGGCGCTGAAGGGAGAGCTCCCGCCCGGATGGGACGCGGACCTTCCGAGCTTCAAGGTCGGAGACTCGATCGCGACGCGCTCGGCGAGCGGGAAGGCGATCAACGCGATCGCCCCGAGGGTGCCCTGGCTCGTCGGCGGGGACGCGGACCTCTCCGAGTCGACGAAGACGAAGATCGAGAGCGCCGACGACTTCGACGGCCGGACGGGCCAGGGGAACAACATCCACTACGGCGTGCGCGAGCACGCCATGGCGGCGATCGGCAACGGCCTGTCGTGGCACGGCGCGATCCGGCCCTTCGTCGCGACGTTCTTCTGCTTCTCGGACTACATGCGGCCCGCCATACGGCTCGCGTCGCTGTCGGAGCTGTCGACGATCTTCGTCTGGACCCACGACTCGATCGGGCTCGGCGAGGACGGCCCGACCCACCAGGCGGTCGAGCAGCTGATGTCGCTCCGGGCGATGCCGCGCATGACGATGATCCGACCCGGGGACGCGAACGAAACGGTCGACGCCTGGCGCGCCGCGATGAAACACGTCCACGGGCCCGTCGGACTCGTCCTCTCCCGCCAGAACCTGCCCGTGCTCGACAGGTCCGGCGCCCGCGGCGACCTGTCGCGCGGCGGCTACGTGTTCGCGGAGGCGAGCGGCGGCGCGCCGAAGGTGATCCTGATCGCCACCGGCTCGGAGCTGCCGCTCGCGGTCGCGGGACGCCAGAAGCTCGAGGCCGGGGGAATCCCGACCCGCGTGGTGTCGATGCCGTGCTGGGAGTTCTTCGAAGCACAGTCCCGCGAGTACCGCGACGACGTCCTGCCGCCCTCCGTGAAGGCGCGCGTGTCGATCGAGGCGGGCGTGACGTTCGGCTGGTCGAGGTGGGTCGGGGACGGCGGCGCCTCGATCGGCGTGGATCGCTTCGGCGCCTCGGCGCCCGGGGAGGTCGTGATGCGCGAGTACGGCTTCACGGCCGACCACGTGGTCGCCGTCGCGCGCGGTCTCATCGGCAAATAGGAGGAACCATGACCGCCAATCGTCTCCGGGCGCTCTCCGCGCTCGGCCAGTCTGTCTGGATCGATTACATCCGCCGCGATCTCGTCGCCGGCGGTGGTCTCGCGAAGCTGATCGAGGAGGACGGCCTCTCCGGCATGACATCGAACCCCACGATCTTCGACAAGGCCATCGCCGGCAGCGCGCTCTACGACTCGGACATCCGCGACGCCGCGGGGAAGGATCCGTTCCAGGTCTTCGACGCGCTCGCGGTCCGCGACGTCCGCGCGGCGGCCGACGCGTTCCGCGCGACCTACGACGCGAAGCGGGGCGAGGACGGGTTCGTCTCGATCGAGGTCGGCCCGCACCTGGCGCACGACACCGAGGGCACGGTCGCGGAGGCGCGGCGGCTGGCAAGAGCGTGCGACCGGCCGAACGTGATGGTGAAGATCCCGGGCACGGCGGAGGGCGTTCCGGCGATCCGCCGGTGTCTCGCCGAGGGCATCCCGATCAACATCACGCTGCTGTTTTCGGTCGACCGCTACCGCCAGGTGATGGACGCGCACCAGTCCGCCCTCGAGGAGCGGCGCCGCGCGGGGCAGTCCCTCGCCGTCCCCTCGGTCGCGAGCTTCTTCGTCTCGCGCGTGGACACCAACGTGGATCCGAAGCTCGACGCGCTCGCGAAGAAGGGCGACGAGAGGGCGAAGGAGCTCCGGAGCCGGCTCGCGATCGCCAACGCCCGCGTCGCCTACGAGGCCTTCGAGGAGACGATCGCGGCGCCCCGCTGGAAGGCGCTCGAGGGCGCGGGCGCGCGCGTCCAGCGCCCGCTCTGGGCCTCGACGTCGACGAAGGACCCGAAGCTGCCCGATCTCTACTACGTGGAGGCCCTGGTCGCGCCGCAGTCGGTCGACACGATGCCGCCCGAGACGCTCGACGCGTTCCGCGATCACGGCGACGCCCGAGTGCGGGTGCGCGACGGCCGGGACGAGGCGCACGCGGCGCTGCGCGCGCTGCGCGAGCTCGGCATCTCGTTCGACCAGGTCACCGACGAGCTCGAGCGCGAGGGCGTGAAGAAGTTCTCCGAGTCCTTCGACGGCCTGCTGAAGACGATCGGCGAGAAACAGCGCGCGATGAGGGTGGCCTGAACCTTCAGCCGGAGGCGGCGGCGGCGCGGTGCCGCGACGCGGCCGCGCGCCTGCAGAAGGAGCGGGCGGTCGATCGGATCTGGGCGGGCGACGCCTCGTTCTGGCGTCCCGAGGCGCTCGCGCGCAAGCAGATCGAGGGGTCGCTCGGGTGGCTCGCCGTGCCCGAGCGCCTCCCGGCGGCGGCCGACGCCCTGAAGGCCCTCGCGCGCGACACGGCCGCGGGGGCGGACCGCGTCCTCCTCCTCGCGTCGGGGGCCCCCGCGTTCACCGCCCGCCTCTTCGCCGGGTCTTTTCCTCCCGCCGAGGGGTTCCCGTCCCTCTCGGTCCTCGACACCACCGAGCCGTCGGCGATCGCCGCCGCGGCGGCTTCCCACGACCCCGGCCGGACGCTGTTCGTCGTCGCGTCGCGCACCGGCGCGATCCTCGAGACGGACCTGCTCTTCGACTTCTTCTTCGACCACGCGCAGCGCGCGCTCGGCGACGGCGCCGGGAAGCGCTTTCTCGTGGCCACCGAGGCGGGCTCGGCGATGGCGACCGCGGCGAGCCGGCGCAGCGTTCGCGCCATCGTGCACGCCGAGGCTCGGGCCCCCGGGGCCTTCGGCTCGCTGACGCAGCTCTCGCTGCTTCCCCTCGCGCTCCTCGGCGGGGACGTCGCCGGACTCGCCGCGGGCGCCCTCCGCATGGCCGAGGCCTGCCGGGCCGCGGGGCTGGAGAACCCCGGGCTCGCGCTCGGCGCTTCGATCGGATCCGAGGCGCTGGCCGGGCGCGACAAGCTCACCATGTCGGCCGGACCGGGGATCGCCGGCATGGCGCGGTGGATCGAGACGCTCGTCGCGGGGGCGCTCTGCCGCGAGGGCCGCGGCGTCGTTCCGATCGCCGGGGAGCCGCTCGGCGGCGCCGCCGAGTACGGCGCCGACCGCTTCTTCGTCCGGTGCGAGGCCTCCGACGCGGAGGAGCCCGAGGTGGACCACCGCCTCGCCACGTTCGTCGAGCACGGCCACCCGCTCGCCGGTTTCGCGCTCCGCGAGCCGGCCGAGCTCGGCGGCGAGCTCTTCCGCTGGCAGTTCGCGGCGGCGGTGGCGGCGCGGCTCCTCGGCTTGAACCCGTTCGACGAGACCGACGCTCGCGACGCCCGGGATCGCGCCAGCCGCCGGCTCGCCGGGACCTCGGACGAGGCCGTCGCGCCGGAGGAGGGCCCGGAGGCCCTGCGCCGGATCCTCGAGACGCTCGGGCCGCGCGACGTCTTCGCCGTCTCCGCGTATCTTCCCGAGCGGCCGGAGACCGCCGCCGCGATCGAGAGGCTGCGGCTGGCGGTCCGCGTCTCGAAGAAAGTGGCGACGAGCGGCGGCTTCGCGCCCGCGTTCGAGCGCGCCTCGGGCCAGGCGCACCAGGCCGGCCCCGACGGCGTCCTGCTCCAGCTCGTGGGGCCTCCGGGGGCGCCGCTCCCGATCCCCGGCAGGCCGTGGGACTTCGGGAAGGTCCTGCGCGCGCAGGCCGACGGCGATCTCGAGGCGCTCCGGGCGCGCGGCCGCCGGGCCGCGCGGATCGTCTGCGGCTCCGATCCGGCCTCGGAAATCGCGGCGCTCGCCGCGTCCTTGTCGTCCGAGGTGGCGGCGTGAGCACGACGGTCGACTCCCGGCGCGAGACGACCTCCACGCGGCGCGAGGAGGAGATCCGGCCGCCGGCGACGATCGTGATCTTCGGCGCGTCCGGCGACCTGACGCGGCGCCTGCTCGCGCCCGCGATCGCTCACCTGAACCGGGATGGCGCCCTGTCGCCGGACTTCGCGATCATCGGGATCGGCCGCACCGCGTACTCGGACGCGGACTTTCGCGCCCACCTCGAAAGCGGCGCCCGCGAGTTCACGCCGCCGAACCAGGGACGCCCGGGCGAGATGCCGGACGTCTGCTCGTACATCGCGGGGGACTTCGGCGACCCCGGCCTCTACGCCCGCATCCGCCGGACGCTCGAGGAGTGCGAGGCGCGCCGCGGGGGTCCGAAGAACCGGATCTTCTACTTCGCGACGCCGCCCGACGCCGATGAGTCCATCGTGCGCCACGTCGGCGAGTCCGGCCTCGCGTCGGTCGACGGCGGATGGGTGCGCGCGGTCGTCGAGAAGCCCTTCGGCCACGACCTCGCGTCCTGCCGGCAGCTGAACGAGACGCTCCTCGGCGTCTTTCGCGAGAAGCAGATCTACCGCATCGATCATTACCTCGGGAAGGAGACCGTCCAGAACATCTTCGTGCTGCGATTCGCCAACGGCATCTTCGAGCCGATGTGGAACCACCGCTACGTCGACCACGTCCAGATCTCGGTCGCGGAGGCCGTGGGCGTGGGGCACCGCGCCGGCTTCTACGAGCACGCGGGCGTCATCCGCGACATGTTCCAGAACCACCTGATGCAGCTCCTGACGCTGACCGCGATGGAGCCCCCCGCGGCATACGAGGCGGACGCGATCCGCGCCGAGAAGGTGAAGGTGCTCGAGTCGATCCGCCCGTTCACCGAGAGTGAGATCGACGCCGACGCCGTCCGCGGCCAATACGGACCGGGCGTCGTCGGCGGCCGCCGCGTCCCCGGGTACCGCGAGGAGCCGAACGTCGACCCGAACTCGAACACGCCGACGTTCGCGGCGATCCGCTTCATGATCGACAACTGGCGCTGGGCGGGCGTGCCGTTCTACCTGCGCTCCGGCAAGCGGCTCGAGAAGCGCGTCTCCGAGATCGCGATCGAGTTCAAGGGCGTGCCGCACCGGTTCTTCTCGAAGGCGTCGGGGGAGATCCTGCCGAACGTGCTCCGCCTGCACATCCAGCCCGACGAGGGCGTGTCGCTGAAGTTCGGCGTGAAGATTCCCGGGCCGACGCTCCAGGTGCAGTCCGTGTACATGGACTTCCCGTACTCGAAGCTCGGCGCCCCGATTGGCGGCGGGTACGAGCGTCTCCTGCTCGACGTGACGCACGGAGACCAGACCCTCTTCATCCGCGGCGACGAGGCGGAGCACGCGTGGGAGGTGCTCACGCCGATCCTGAATGGCTGGGAGAAGACGCCCCCGTCCGACTTCCCGAACTACGCGGCGGGCACCTTCGGTCCGGAGGCCGCCGACCAGTTCCTCGAGAAGGACGGGCGGCGATGGAGAACGCTGTAGCGGCGCCGCCGCGTCGCCGTCTCCTCGTCTCGGCTGGGTCGTCGCGATCGTCGCGGCCATCGCCCGGCGCGACGTTCCGCTCGCCGCGCCCCGCGGGAGCCTTCGCTTCCACCGGGGAACGGCGCCGTACACCGGCCCCTCGATGAGCGGCTACAACGCCCTGACCGTCTACGTCCTGGAACGAAAGACGGTCTCCCTGATCGCGGCGCGCGCGCTCAGAACAGCGGCGCGGTCGGCGGGCGCCCGAGGAGCACCCGGCCGGCGTCCTCCCAGACGTGCGGCGCCACCGTGAAGTGGTGCGTGATGGCCTCGGCATCGCGCATGTGGCGCTGGAGCGACGAGGACAGATAGATCGAGCTGCCCCCGGAGTGGACGTGCGCGGTCCGAGTCACCGCGGCTCCGGTTTCCGCCGCATGCATCGCGGCCGCCCGGTTGAGCGCGATCTGGCGCGGCGACAGCGGCTTCCCGTCCCGCAGCGTCTCCCAGAGGTCCTCGACGCTGTCGGTGAGGGCTGCCCGCGCGCCGGCGAGCGCCGCCTCGGCGCGCGCGAGCTCGATCTGCGTCGCGGGCTTGTCGGCGAGGACGGCCTGGCTGAACGTGGGCACCTTCTTCTGCGCGATGTCCCCGAGCTCGTCGAGGGCGGCGCGCGCGATCCCGAGGCTCACCGTGACCACCTGGGAGACGAACCAGCCGAGGGACGGCATCTGGTAGAGCGGCTCGGGCCGGTGCGTCTTCGCGTCGAAGAGGTCGAAGACCCAGTGCTCCGGAACGAAGGCGTCGGCGATGCTGACGTCGTTGCTCGCCGTTCCAGCCAGTCCGCTGACGAACCACGTGTCGTGCACGGTGACCCGCTCCATCGGCACGCACGCATGGACGATCTGCGGGCCGTGCGCGGTCATGCGGGGCTTGCCGTCCTCCATCACCATGCAGCCGCCCCACAGCCACTCGGCGTGCGACGATCCGCTGGCGAAGGGCCAGCGGCCCTCGACGCGGTATCCGCCGTCGACCGGCCGCGCCTTGCCGGCGGGAGCCGCCACGCCGGCCCAGAGGGCGTCGGGCCGGGGAAAGAGCTCGCGGGACGCGCGCTCGTTCATGTAGCCGGAGGCGAGGTTGTTCGCGGTGCCGATCATGGCGCACCAGCCCGCCGAGCCGTCGGCGGCCGCGACCGTCTCGATCGCGCGCAGAATTTCGCGGGGATGCGCCTCGCCGCCGCCGATCGCGCGGGGGACCGACAGGCCGAACAGTCCGGTCCGCCGCAGCGCGTCGACGAGGTCCCGGGGCAGGCGTCGCGCCTTCTCGATCTCCTCGCGCCGGCCGCGGATCGCCGGGGCCAGTTCTTCCAGCTGCTGCTGCAGCGCTTCCGTTCCCATCCCCGCCTCCCCGGGGGATCGGGACGGCACGGAGCCCGGGCGCCTCCCGGCGCCGGCCTCAGGCTTCCTTGACCGCCTCTTTCCCCGCCTTCGACTGAGCGATGACCTTCTCCTGGAGCGCGTGCGGCACCTCGGCGTAGTGCGAGAACTCCAGGTGGAAGGAGCCGCGGCCCTGCGTGATCGAGCGCAGCTGCGCGCCGTACGTCAGGAGCTCCGCCATCGGAACCTGCGCCTTGATGACCGTGTCCTCGTCGGCGGCGTCCATGCCCTCGACCTTGCCGCGCCGCGACGAGAGGTCGCCCATGAGGTCGCCGACGTACTCGTTCGGCGCGGTGATCTCGACGTTCATGACCGGCTCGAGGAGGGTGGGCTTCGCGGCGGCCATCGCCTCCTTGTACGCGAGCGCGCCCGCGAGCTTGAACGCGAGCTCGGAGGAGTCGACGTCGTGGTACTGGCCGTCGTAGAGCGTGACGCGGAAGTCGACCATCGGGTAGCCCGCGAGGAAGCCCTTGCGCCGGACCTCCTGGATGCCCTTCTCGACCGCGGGGATGAAGTTGCGCGGGATCGCGCCGCCGTAGATGTCGTCGACGAACTCGAAGTCCTTGCCGCGGGGCAGCGGCTCGACGCGGATGCGGCAGTCGGCGAACTGGCCGTGGCCGCCCGTCTGCTTCTTGTGGCGACCGTGCGCCTCGGCCTTCTTCGTGATGGTCTCGCGGTAGGGGACCTTCGGCGGGTGGAGAATGACCTCGACGCCGTAGCGCTTCTTCAGGCGCGCGACGGCGATCTCGACGTGGAGCTGCGAGGCCCCGGCGAGATGGAACTCCTTGGTCTCCTCGTCCCGCTGGAAGGCGAGCGACGGGTCCTCCTCGATCAGCTTGTGCAGCGCGGTCGAGATCTTGTCCTCGTCGCCCTTCGCCTTCGGCTCGATGGCGTACGCGATCGAAGCTTCCGGCACCGAGAGGACCGGCAGCACGACGGCGTTGTCCTTGGTCGTCAGCGTGTCGCCGGTGAACGTCTCCTTCAGCTTCGCGACGGCCACGATGTCGCCGGCGTGGGCCTCGGGCACGCTGACGTGCTCCTTGCCCTGAGGGAGGAACAGCCCGGAGAAGCGCTCGTGCGCGCCCTTCGTGGCGTTCCAGTAGTTGCCGTCGGACTGGAAGTGCCCGGCATAGACGCGCAGGTACGAGATGCGCCCCGCGAACGGATCGGACACCGTCTTGAAGACCTGCGCGACCGCGTGGTCCTTCTCGTTGCAGAAGACGACGACCGGCTTGCCGTCCTTGCCGGTCCCCTCGATCCGGCGGCTCTCGGGGGAGGGCAGGAGCGCGACGCACGCGTCGAGGATCCGGACCGCCCCGATGCCCGACGCCGAGGCGGCGCACAGGACGGGGTAGATCTTGCGCTCGACGATCTCGCGCTTCAGACCCGGGAGGATGTCCGCGGCGTCGAGCGTACCCTGGGCGAAGAACTTCTCCATGAGGTCGTCCTCGCCCTCGGCGACGGCCTCGACGAGCGCCTCGTGCTCCGCCTTCGCCCGCTCGGCGAGGTCGCCCGGGATCGCTCCGTCGACACGCTTGCCGCCCTCGTGGACGTGCGACTCCATGCGGACGAGGTCCACGGTGCCCCGGAACGACTTCTCCTCGCCGACGGGGATCTGAAGCGGGACGACGCCGCGGCCGAAGCGCTTGCGCAGCTGCTCGACCACGCGGTCGAACGAGGCGCGCTCTCGGTCCATGCGGTTGACGACGATGAGGACCGGCCGCTCGAACTCCTGCGCGAACTTCCAGGCGCGCTCGGTCTGCACCTCGACGCCCGAGACCGCGTCGCACACGAGGATCGCCGCGTCCGCGGCGGAAACGGCGGCCCGGGCCTCGGGGGAGAAGATGCCGTACCCCGGAGCGTCCAGGAAGTTGATCCGGACGTCGCGGTGCACGGCGTGGGCGACCGAGAGGTTGATCGAGATCTTCCGGTCGATTTCCTCCGAGTCGAAGTCCGTCGGGCACGTGCCGTCGTCGATTCGCCCGGGCCGGGTGATCGCCCCGGCGGCGTGGAGCAGGGCGGCGACGAGGGTGGTCTTTCCGACCGTGTTGTGGCCGACGACGGCCACGTTGCGCAGCTGCGGGGCCGAGAGTGGTTTCATGGGCGGGGATTATATTGAAGCGTCCGCGCCTCGCGACGATGCGAACCGCGGGTCTCAAACCACTGCATGACGGCCCTTTCGTGCCTCGCGATCGGCATCGCGTTCCTGTTCGCGGTGACGCTCCTCGTGTTCGCCGGGGTCCTCCTCGGCTGGGTCATTCCCGCGCTGATCGAGCGGTCGCGGCGGGGGAGAGGCGTTCCTCCCCCGAATACACGTTGAAGCCGCCGTCCCGCAGGAATCCGACGAGCGTCATCCCGGACTCGCGCGCGAGGTCCACCGCCAGCGAGGAGGGGGCGGACACGGCCGCGACGATCGGCAGCGCCGCCGCCAGCGCCTTCTGGACGATCTCGAAGGAAGCGCGGCCCGACACGAGCAACAGGTGGCGCGACAGGGGAACGCGGCCCGTTCGGAACAGCGAGCCGATCGCCTTGTCCACGGCGTTGTGCCGGCCGACGTCCTCGCGGCACGCGAGGAGCTCGCCCTCGAGCGAGAAGACGCCGGCGGCGTGGAGCCCTCCCGTCTGGGCGAAGTTCCCCTGCGCGGCGCGCAGCGCGTCGGGAAGCCGGCAGAGCACCGCCGGATCGAGCCGCGCGCCGGGAGGCACGGGCGGGAAGTGCCCGTGCAGCGACTCGATCGAGCCCTTGCCGCAGAGGCCGCAGGACGAGGAGGTCAGGAGCAGACGGCGCGCCCGGTCCGTCGCCCCGGCGGCCGCCGTCGCCCGCACGAGGACGACGTTGCCCTCCTCCTCGGGCGAGCGCACCTCGCGGCAGTGTTCCATCCGCACGATCTCGTCGGGCCGCCGCACGATCCCCTCGGCGAGGAGCCATCCGGCGGCGAGGTCGAAGTCGTGACCCGGTGTGCGCATCGTCACCGCCAGGGTCTCGGCGCCCACGCGGATCTCGAGCGGCTCCTCGACGCTGACCCGGTCGTCCCGGCGCACCGGCGCCCCGTCCTCGATGCGCAGGATCGACACGCCGCGCACGGCGGGATCGTTTTCGTCCATGGAGGCAGGATATGACGGCCCCGCGGGCCCTTTCGGCGGTCCGCGTCCGCCGAGCGGCGGCCTTATACAGATTGTCTTTATGTCCAACCTGTTAGAATTTCTGGAGGCCGGTCGCGTTCCCGGAGGTATGTGTCTGGGGGAATGGGGATTTCGGCCCGGAGGGACCCCGATCCGATGTCGGGCAAACCGGCGGCGGGAGCGCGCGTGACGAAGCTCGGCCGCTACGAGGTCTTGAGCGAGCTCGGCAAGGGCGCGATGGGCGTCGTGTACCTCGCCAAGGACCCGGTCATCGGCCGCCTCGTCGCCGTCAAGACCATCCGGAACTCCCAGGGCGACGACGACGACTCCGAGTCCCGCGAGTTCCGCGAGCGGTTCGTCCGCGAGGCCCAGACCGCCGGCATCCTCTCGCACCCGAACATCGTCACGATCCACGACATCGGCGAGGACGCCGAGAGCCGGACCTCATTCATCGCGATGGAGTACATCGAGGGGCGGAACCTGAAGACGCTCCTCGGCGACAAGAAGAAGTTCACCTGGGAGGAAGTCGCGGACTTGATCGCCCAGATCGGCGAGGCGCTCGACTACGCGCACCGCAAGGGCATCATCCACCGCGACGTCAAGCCGGCGAACGTCATCCTGACGACCGACGGCAAGGTGAAGATCACCGACTTCGGCATCGCGAAGGTCGCCTCGTCGAACCTGACGACGACCGGCCAGTTCCTCGGCACGCCGAACTACATGTCGCCCGAGCAGGTCTCCGGCGCGCCGGTCGACGGGCGCAGCGACATCTTCTCGCTCGGGGTGGTCCTCTACGAGCTGCTGACGAACCGCAAGCCGTTCCAGGGCGACAACCTCACGGCGATCTCCTACAAGATCGTCCACGAGGACTTCACCCCGCCGGCGGACCTCCTGCACGAGGTCCCGCCCGAGTTCAACGCGATCGTCGCGCGCGCCATGGCGAAGGATCCCTGGAACCGGTACCAGCGCGGCAAGGACATGGCGCTCGCGCTCTACCAGCTGAAGGCGCACCTCGAGGAGCAGAAGGCGCTGCAGGACCTCGGCACGATGGTCTCCGCGGCGGAGAACCTGCCGACGCTGAAGCTCGCCAACCTCCAGGAGATCGCGGCCCAGGGGGCGCCCCGAGAGACGGAGGCGATGACCGCCTCGGCGCCGCCGCCGCCTCCGCCGGCCGAGCCCCCGCCGGCCCTGGAGGCCTCGGGGGACGCGGGCGAGCCGAAGCGGACGCACGACGACACAGCGCCCGTGACGGCGCACGTGCCCGACCTGCCGCCGCCGCGCGAATCGATTCCCGGCGACGAGGCCTTCCCGCTGCCGCCGCTGCCTCCGCCGACGGCTTCGACGACGGCGCCGTCCGCGGCGCGGCCGGGCGCTCCCCAGGACTGGAAGAAGCTCGCGAAGGCCGAGGTCAACCCGCGCTGGTTCTGGATGGTCACGGCCGCGGCCGTCGGCGTGCTCGTCCTCATCGTCGGATTCTTCGCGCTGCGGGCGCGGTCGGCCGCGAAGCCCGCCACCGATTCCGACCCGGCCCTCGAGCAGGAGGTCCGCGACCGGCGCGAGGCCCTCGAGGAGTCGAAGAAGCTGTTCGCCGCCGGACGCTACGACGAGAGCCTCGCGAAGGCGCGCTCGGTCCTCTCGCACAGCCCGAACAACGAGGAGGCCCGGAAGTACGCGCAGATGGCCGAGAACGCGGTCAAGGCCCGCCAGGCCGACTCCGAGCAGAAGAAGCAGGCCGCGGACCTCGTGACCGCGGCGAAGACGCTGCTCGCCGACGGGAAACCGGAGGACGCGCGTCGGAACGCCGAGGATGCGCTGGGTCTCGACGCCTCCAACGCGGAGGCGGCCGCCGTGCGCGACCAGGCGATGCAGAAGATCAACGAGGCGAAGGTCGCCGAGGAGGCGGCCGCGCGCAAGAAGGGAGCCGCGGCGAAGGCGAAGGAGCAGACGGCAAAGAAGAAGGAGACGGCGCCGTCTCCGGCGGCCCCGCCGAAGACCGCGTCCGGCACGGCTCCCGCCGCGCCAGCGCCCCCGGCGCCCTCCGCGCCGACGACCGCGACGCTCCGGCTCGCGTTCGACTCGCCGATGCCCGAGGGCCACGTGATGGTCGCCGTGAACGACCAGATCCTTCTGCGCCGCCCGTTCTCGTTCAAGAAGGGCGAGCCCCGCTCCGTCGGCGCGAGCATCTCGGTGCCGCCGGGCTTCGCGGCCGTGAAGGTGTGGCTGTCGGGACCCGACATGCCGTCGGCGTTCGCCACGACGGATGCCCACGTTACGGCCGGCGATACCAAGGTCCTCCAGCTCAACTACTCGAGCGGCAAGCTCTCCGCGACGCTCAAATAGTCCTCTCGCGCCCGCTGCCCTTTGCATAAACGCGCGGAATCGCGTATAAACGCGCACTCTTCCGGGGCGTAGCGCAGCCTGGTAGCGCACTCGGTTCGGGACCGAGTGGTCGGAGGTTCAAATCCTCTCGCCCCGACCAATCCTCTAGAATCCCAGCAACGGTCGTCTCTTGACACTCGCTGTGGGGACTCGCCTCGGCCCCTACGAGATCCTGTCGCCTTTGGGCGCGGGCGGGATGGGGGAGGTGTACCGGGCGCGGGACGAGCGCCTGAAGCGCGACGTCGCTATCAAGGTCTTGCCCGCTGCGGTCTCGAGTGATCCCGATCGGCTCAGGCGTTTCGAGCGCGAGGCGCAGGCGGCTGGTGGGCTGAATCATCCCAACATCACGGCCGTCTACGACGTGGGGCAGCACGAGGGTGCTCCCTATGTCGTTCAGGAGCTCTTGGAGGGAGGAACTCTGCGGGCAGAGCTCGTCACGGGAGCCCTACCGCCGCGCAAGGCGATTGGATACGGAAGAGAGATCGCGGAGGGCCTTGCTGCAGCCCATGACAAGGGAATCGTCCACCGGGACCTGAAGCCCGAGAATGTCTTCGTCACCAGGAACGGGCGCATCAAGATCCTCGACTTCGGCCTTGCCAAACTGACGCAGCCGGAGACGGGCGCCGTTGGGACGGAGGCGGGAACTGTGACGGCGGCGACGGAGCCGGGCGTCGTCATGGGCACGGTCGGTTACATGTCCCCCGAGCAGGTGCAGGGGGACGTCGTTGATCACCGCTCCGACATCTTCTCCTTCGGGGCGATTCTGTACGAGATGCTGTCAGGGGAGAGGGCGTTCGGTCGCCGGACTGCTGCCGAGACGATGGCGGCCATCATGCGCGATGACCCGCCGGATCTCGCGACGCCGGGCGGCATTCCGTCCTCCCTCGACCGCATCGTCCGCCATTGCGTGGAGAAGGACCGGGAACAGCGGTTTCACTCGGCCCATGACATCGCCTTTGCCCTGGAGGAGGCGTCTTCCGCGGGCACGAGCGAGGCGCAGGCTGTCGCGCCGGCCCCGGGGAAGAGGCGCGTCCTCCTGGTTGCTGGCCTGATTGCCGCAATCGCCATCCCGGGCGTCTTCCTGCTGAGGCGGTCGCACAAGGGGCCGGCTGCGGCCGGCGGCCTCAAGCGTGTGGCCGTGCTGCCGTTCGAGAACCTCGGCGCTCCCGAGGACGACTACTTCGCGGACGGAATGTCGGACGAGGTGCGCGGAAAGCTGACCTCGCTGGGGGGCATCGAGGTGATTGCGCGTGATAGCTCGACTTCCTACAAGAAGACGACCAAGACCCCGCAACAGATCGCGAAAGAACTCGATGCGAAGTATCTCCTGAAGGCGACCGTGAGGTGGCAGAAGGAGGCCGGCACGAACCGCGTGCATGTGATGCCCGAATTGGTCGAGGTGCGGGAAACAGGAGCACCGGCCGACAAATGGCAGCAGTCATTCGATGCGGCGCTGACGGACGTGTTTCAGGTGCAGTCGGACATCGCATCGAAAGTGGCGCAGGCCCTTGGGGTGGCTCTTGCGGCAGGCGAGGAGAAGCGGCTGGCCGAGATTCCCACGCAGAATCTCGCCGCCTACGACGCCTTCCTCAAGGGTCGCAAGGCGGATTCGCGCAGGGCAGTCGCCTTCTACGAGCAGGCCGTGGCTCTGGACCCCAGCTTTGCGCAGGCGTGGGCGCGCCTTTCTGAGACCAGCTCGTCGATCTATCAATGGGGCACGCACACTCCTCAGCTGGCGGAGCGCGCCCGGCAGGCTGCAGAGAAGGCCGTGGTGCTCGATCCCAACCTGCCCGAGGCATACCTCGCCCAAGGGAACTATCTGGCCTGGGTTGCCCGGGACCCCGCCGGTGCGCTGAGGAAGTACGGGGAGGGCCTCCGCCTTGCACCGACAGACTACGACTTGCTATCGAATGCGGCGTGGGCCGAAAAGAGTCTCGGCCTCTGGGACGCGGCACTAGAACACTTCAGCCAGCTTGAGCGAACCAATCCGTGGTCATACGGATCGGGCGATGCGCTTGTCTCGCTCCGGCGCTACTCCGAGGCTCGCGAAGTTCTCGATCGGGTAATCGCCCTTAGGCCCGGAAACCCCGTCGTGATCGGGAACAAGGCCATGACGTACCTTGGGGAGGGAGATCTTGCCGGGGCTCGGGCGGTTGTTCGGGCGGTTGCGTCCAAGGACATCGAGCCCACAACGCTCGTGGCTTTCCTGGCGGGCCCCTGGGACCTTGTCTGGTTTCTCGACGATGCGCAGCGCGAGCTACTCCTCCGCCTCACGCCGAGCGCGTTTCGGGATGACCGCGGCCTGTGGGCCATCTCCTTGGCGCAGGCGTATGCCCTTCAGGGCGATACGGCAAACGTGCGCAAGTTCGCCGAGGAGGCGAAAAAGGCATTCGAGGAGCAGCTTCGCGCAACGCCCGATGACGCCGAGCAGCACGCCGCCCTCGGTCTGTCGTTCGCATATCTGGGCCGGAAGGAGGAAGCGATACGAGAGGGATTGCGTGCAGTCGAGCTTATTCCCGTGGCGAAGGACGCCGTCGACGGACCCGCCCTCCAGCACCAGCTTGCGCGGATTTACATTCTCGTCGGCGAGCCGGAGAAGGCGCTCGACCAGCTCGAGCCGCTGCTGAAGATCCCGTACTACCTTTCGCCCGGCTGGATAAAGATCGACCCCAACTTCGACCCGCTGCGGAACAACCCGAGGTTCCAGAAGTTGGTCGCGGGGAAGTAAGAACGGCCGGACAGAAATCGACGCCGGTTTGCGCTCTAACCGTTGGCCGGAATCGAAAAACCTGGGCGGGGCGACACCACACCCCGGTGGGGCCCTGCCGCGGGCCGCTGTGCCCGTTTTGTGCCCGTTCTCTCCGTTGAATCCTGTTCTCGTGGCTATCGAGGAAGGGCAAGATCTCCCGAATTCTGTGGTGTGAGTGTCATCGGTTGACGTGGGTAACCGGGAAAAATCCCTTCGGGACCGAGTGGTCGGAGGTTCAAATCCTCTCGCCCCGACCAATCACCTCAATCACTTGCACTGCCACGCTCCGAGATTCCCTCGTATGCCAGACTCAGACCGTAGCGGTTCTCGGGTCGAAGGCGTCGGACCCCCTAACGGCCGGCGAGGCACGCGGGGGGGCCCCGGCGCCCGGATGCTCGAGCTGACGGGCACGACCGCTATAGTGGCAGCCTCCCGAAAGGAGGATCCGATGAAACGTGGTGGAGCGACTCTGGCAATCTTGGCCCTGGTCGCTGCGACCGCCTGCTCGACCTTGCAGACGAGTGCGGATTGGGACCGGACGAAGGACTTTTCGAAATACAAGACTTGGAGCTGGAAGGACGACGGCTCGATCAAGAATGACATCCTCGCAAAGCGCGTCCAAACCGGGGTCACTGCGGAGCTGACCAGGAAAGGCCTCGTACGCAACGACGATCGTCCCGATCTCTGGGTCGCGGCGCACGCTCGCCTGGATAAGCAAGTCGTGATCGACTACTACAACTCCGGATGGGGTTACGGCTGGTACGGGGGCTACTACGGCGGCGGGATGACGATGACCACCGCGACCGCGCGGGAAATCCCGGTGGGAACGTTGATCGTCGATCTGGTCGACACGAAACAGAAGAGCCTCGTTTGGCGCGGGGTTGCGACGGACACCCTCAAGCCCGAGCGCTCGACCGACGAGAAAGAAAAGGCTCTCGCCGAGGCTCTCGCAAAGATGTTTGAAGACTACCCGCCGCCGCCTCCGAAGTAGGCTCGAGCAGCGCTCGTCGGATTTCCGAGTAAATTTGGTCGGGACGCCGGGATTCGAACCCGGGTTGGGGGCAAGAGGGTCGCCGGCGTTCGCGACGAGCTCGTCGGCGGCCGCGGCGGAGGCGTCCGCGCAATGACGGGGACGCGGGAGTAGAGGCGAGATTCCCTCCACGGCGCGGATGGACGTCGCGAAGGAGAATACAGTAGCGCGCCGATGACGCCCGCCGACAACAAGATGCTCACGCGCGTCGGCCCGGCCACGCCGATGGGGAGGCTGCTGCGCTGCTATTGGCTCCCTCTCATGGAGTCGCCGGACGTCGGGCCGCCGGAAGGCCCTCCTCAGCGGGTGCGGCTGCTCGGCGAGAGTCTGGTGGCGTTTCGAGACAGCGCGGGTCGGGTCGGGCTGCTCGAGGAACGCTGTCCGCACCGAGGGGCTTCGCTCTACTTCGGGCGCAACGAGGAGGGCGGCGTTCGCTGCGTGTACCACGGCTGGAAGTTCGGCGGCGACGGAACGTGTCTGGATCTCCCCACCGAGCCCGCCGGGGGCCCGCTCGAACGGGGCGTGCGCGCGAGGGCGTACGAATGCCGCGAGGTCAACGGCGTCGTGTGGGCGTACCTCGGACCGCGGTCGGATCCGCCGCCGCTGCCCGAGCTCGGATGGACCCTCGTGCCCCCAACGCACCGCGGTTCGCTCAAGTATCAGCGGGAGTGCAACTGGGTCCAGGCCCTCGAGGGCGACGTGGACACGGCCCACCTCGGATTCCTGCACGCCCGGTTCCGGAGCGACGGCCGGCGGGAGGTCTCGTTCCACGAGGGCGATCGTCTGCGCGACGAGGCGACGCGCGACACGCGCCCCGTGCTGCACGTCCTCGACACTCCGGCCGGGGTCATGATCGGGGCGCGCCGCGATCGCGGCGATGGAAGCCGGTACTGGCGCGTCACCCGGTTCCTGATGCCCTTCTACACGAGTGTTCCCTCGATCGGGACGCAGCGGCGGGCCAAGGCCTGGGTCCCGATCGACGACGAGCGCACGATGGTCTGGGAGCCGAACTGGAACCCGTCGGCGCCGCTCTCCGATGAAGAAAGGCTCGTCGAGAAGGCGCGCGTCCCGGCGAGCGGCATGCGTCCGGACGATGGGACCGGCTACGGCCGCGGCCGTTTCGTCGCGAGCCGGGAGAACGACTACCTGATCGACCGGTCCCGCCAGCGCGCGTCGAACTACTCGGGCCTCGAGGAGTCGCCGCCGCTCCAGGACGCCGCCGTCCAGGAGAGCATGGGGAAGATCGCGGACCGAAGCCGGGAACGTCTGGGGTCGTCGGATGCCGGCATCCTGCGCGTTCGCGCCCGGCTGCTCGACGCCGCCCTGAGGCTCGAGCGGGACGGGATCGAGCCGCCCGGCGTCGTCGATCCCGCGGCCTACCGCCGTTACGGGTCTCAGTTCGTTCTGCCCGAAGGCTCCGATTGGCTCGGGGCCGCGGAGGCGCAGGCCCCCTGATCGGGGACTACTTCGCCAGACAGGGCGGGATCTCGATCTTCGCCGGCTGGTCGTAGTCGGAGTAGTGCATGACCATCGACGCGCCCATCGAGGGCTCCGACATCGCGAAGCGCGTCGGCAGCCCGGTCGAGCGCGCGACGTCGACCTCCATCGGCCCGTGATACTGGCCCTGCTCCCGCACGAAGAAACGGTAGCCGTGCACGGCGACCTCGCCGTCGGTGCGGTCGCCGAGGTCCACGAGATCCGTGAACGTCACGCTGTCGGGTGATCGGCTCGCCGACGAGCCGGCCGGCGCGTCCATGCAGGTCCACTCGAAGAACTCCCGCCCCTTCTTGAGGGTCGCGGCCGCCCCCGCCTGGCTCGCCGCCATGCCGGCGAGCTGAAGAGCTCCGCTGATCCAGCCCATGGGACCCCCCAAGGCGGCCTGGGCGAGCGACATCGCCGCGTACATGTCCGCCTGCGCCATCTGCTGAGCGAGCTTTGCTTCCTGGAGCGCGAGGAGGCGGGCCTTCGCCGGCGTGTCGAACTTGCGCGCCGCGCGCTTGCCCTTGATGACGCTCTGCACCTCCCAGTCGTCGGGCTTGCCGGTGTCGATGGCCGGGATGCTCATGTGCATCGTGACGGCCTGGGTGTCGGGCTTGACGACGACCTTGTCGAAATGCTCCATGCCCATCTGCTGCATCGATTGGCGCGAGCGGGAGTCCGTCGTGGACATCTCCATGCGGACCCGGTACGCCTTCGCGGCCTCGAGGCGCTGGAAGGCCGCGATGAGCGGGGAGTCCGGCGGAACCGGGACGCCTGGAGGGGCGGGGGCGCCGGGTCTCTGGGAGCGACCGCCCTGCATCCCCGGGGGTGGACCCTGCCGCATCAGCTCCTCGATGTCCGGCGGCGTGCCGGGCGGCGCTTGAGCGAAGACGCCCGGCGGCGAGAGCGCCGCGATGACCGGGCCGAGCAGCCCGACCACGAGACATCCTGGAAACCGGGATCTCCGATGTCGCCTCACTCTGGCCTCCTCCTTCAACGCGTCGAGGGGGACGAACCGGGATCAGGCGGGATCCCCCGGGTCGCGGCGACCATACTGCGGCGGGTTGCCCTTCCGGGCAAATGCTCCGGAGCCACACCCTCGGTCGCCCTTCGTGCGGACGCCTGTAGAATCCCCGCCTGCATGAAGGTCTTCGGCCGGCGCCTTCGCCTCCCGGGCTGGTCGCGGCCGCTTCTGGCGATTCCCGTCGTCGTCCTGGTCGGGTGGTGGACGCACGCGGCCGTCGAGGCGCGAATCCGCGCGCGGGTGGCCGACTCGATCGAAGCCGCGCTGCGCGCCGATCGGACCGCGCTCCAGTTCTGGATCCGCCAGCAGGGGCGCTTCGCCGAGGTGATCGCGTCGGACCGCCGGGTGTCCGAGATGACGGGACAGCTCCTGGAGGTCTCGCGGCAGCAGCCCGGCGACTCCGCGGCCCTGCTCGATGCGCTCGCGCAGGCGAGGCTGCGCGCCATCATCACGCCGCTCGTCGCGGAGGGACAGGACTGGGGATGGGCGATCGTCGACCCGGGAGGGCTGATCCTGGCGCGGGCCGTGGACGACCACGTCGGGGACCGGGCGGGCGGGACGCTCGTCGAGGCGGTCGGCCGAGCGCTCGCGGGAAACGTCGCCTTCGTGCCGCCGACGACGCGGCAGCCCTTCAGCGTCCAGGCCGAGGCCTTCATGCTCGCGGCCATCTGGGACGTCCGGGGCGTCCGCGTCGCCGCTCTCCTCCTGCGCGTGCCGACGGAGCAGATCGCGCGGATCTTGAACGTCGCGCGCTCGGGGCAGACGGGAGAGACGTACGCCGTCGACGCGCAGGGTCTCATGCTCTCGGAGAGCCGTTTTCCGGACGACGTATCGAGGCTCGGGCTCCTGCCGCCGGAGGCGAAGGGGAAGACGACGGCGTTCCTCGAGGTCCGCGATCCGGGAGCGTCGCCCTCGAGCGGCGCCGCGGGAGGGCTGCGGCGCGCGCTGCCGCTGACCCTCGCCGCCGCGTCCGCGTCGGCCGGACACGCCGGCAGCAACGTGGACGGCTACCGCGGCTATCGCGGAGTGCCCGTGGTCGGCGCGTGGACCTGGCTGCCGGACTACGGCTTCGGCCTCGTCTCCGAGGTCAGCCAGCGCGAGGCGTATGCCGACCTCTCGGTGATCCGGCGCGCGTTCTGGATCCTCATCGCCGGCCTCGGACTCGGCGCGATCGGCATCGTGCTCGCGTCCGGCAAGGTGCGCCGGCTCGAGAAGGAGGTGCGCCGCACGCACCAGCTCGGGCAGTACACGCTGGAGGAGAAGATCGGCGAAGGCGGCATGGGTTCCGTCTACCGCGCCCGCCACGCACTCCTGCGCCGGCCCACCGCCATCAAGCTCCTGCGTTCGACGAGCGACGGCGCGGACGCGCTCGCCCGGTTCGAGCGGGAAGTGCAGCTGACGAGCCAGCTCACCCACCCCAACACCGTCGCGATCTACGACTTCGGGCGGACGCCGGACGGCGTCTTCTACTACGCGATGGAGTACCTGCCGGGCATTCCGCTCGATCGGCTCATCGCGAAGGACGGCCCCCAGCCCGAGGCGCGCGTCGTGCACCTGCTCAAGCAGATGTGCGCGTCGCTCGCGGAGGCGCACGCCATCGGCCTGATCCATCGGGACATCAAGCCCGCCAACGTGATGCTCTGCCGCCGGGGCGAGACGTTCGACGTCGTCAAGGTCCTCGACTTCGGTCTCGTCAAGGACGTGCTCTCGAAGAACGACGCGCAGCTGACCGGGACCCAGGTCGTCGTCGGGACGCCGAAGTTCATGGCCCCCGAGGCGATCAAGGCGCCGGAGACGATCGACGCGCGCACGGACGTGTACGCCGTCGGGGCCGTCGCCTACAACCTGCTGACCGGCGAGGACGTCTTCCTGGGGAAGACCGGCGCCGAGATCATCGGGCATCACCTCCACACGAAGGCGCCGCTCCTGTCCCAGCGGCTGCAGCGTCCGGTGGACGCGTTCCTCGAGGACCTCCTGCGACGCTGTCTCTCGAAGGACCCGGCCGCGCGGCCGGCCACCGCGGGAGCCCTGCTGCTGGAGATCGAGGAGGGCTGGAAGGGGCCGCTCTGGAGCCAGCGCGAGGCGGCCGCCTGGTGGGCGGAGCGCGGAGAGGCCCTCCGGGCGTCGGCCCCGGCCGCGTCGGAGCCGGCGTCGCGGAGCGAGCGCATGTCGGTCGACTACAAGAGCCGCGTCAAGCCGCCGTCGAGCACGTCTCTCTCGGTGTCCGCCTCCGCTTCGGACGCGTCGAGCGGATCGCTGTCCGGCGAGCAGACGGTCATCACCGCGCGGGACCGGTGAGTCGGGCGCGAGGGATTCAAGGCATCGGTTTCGTCTCGGGTGGGCGGGGTTCCTGGAGGAGGAGATGGAAAGAACGACACGGCCGCCGCAGTCGGTGCGGGAGAGGGTGGACCGTCTCGGAGGGGGCCGCCTCGCCTGCGCCGTGATCTTCGACCGGGAGTTCACGCCGGAGGAGGTGCGACGCATCGCCGTGCGTCCGGGCGACGGCGGTCCGGCGGCATCCGATTTCCGGTTCGAAGGCCGCGTCGTCCGCTACGAGTGCTCGGAGGCCGACGAGGCGCGCTGGCGCCTCGCGCTCGAAATCCTGCTGGTCAAGGCCCTGCGCGAGCGGAGGGAGTCGCGACCGACCGGCGATCTCCGGGCGCGAATGGGCCTGCGGCCGATTCCGCGCTAGGTCGGCGGGGCCGCGCCCCGGAGGCGTTCCGCTCGAGAGCGCGGTGCGCGTGGACCGATCCCGGTTCCCTCGTCGTGCCGCAGGAGCGATAGACTCGCCGCGCCGGCAGTCAGCCAGGGTGTCCCCTCGTTCCGGGTCGCGTCGCCACCCGCATCACGGAGAGGGAGGTTCGAATGTATTTTCAGAACTACAACCCGCTCGGCAACGTCTTCCTGTCCACCCTCGTCGCGGCGATCCCCATCCTCACGCTCCTCTACTTCATCGCTCTGCATCCGCACCGCGACGAGGAGGGCGTCCGACACCTCGGCATCGCCGCGCCCTACGCGGCCTTCTACGCGGTCATCGCCGCGCTGCTCGTCTCGTGTCTCGCATTCCACATGCCCGTCGGCTCCGCGGTCTCCGCTTTCGCCTACGGGTCCCTCTCCGGATTCCTCGGCATCATCTGGATCGTCCTCGCCGCGATGTTTCTCTACACGATGACGGTCATCACCGGGAAGTTCGAGATCGTGAAGGAGTCGATCATCCATATCTCGTTCGACCGGCGCCTCCAGGTGCTGCTGATCGCCTTCTCGTTCGGCGCGATTATCGAGGGCACGAGCGGCTTCGGCACGCCGGTGGCGATCGCGGGCGCGGTCATGGTCGGCCTCGGCTTCACGCCGTTCCAGTCGGCGGTGCTGAACCTCCTCGCGAACACGGCGCCCGTGGCGTGGGGAGCGATCGGCACGCCGATCGTCACCCTGGCCGCGGTCAGCGGCCTCGACCAGAAGACGCTCTCCGCGATGGCGGGCCACCAGCTCCCGTGGGTCTCCGTGCTCGTGCCGTTCTGGCTGGTCGCGACGTTCGTCTTCATGGAAGGCGGCCGCTGGAAGGACATCTGGGAGGTGTGGCCCGGGATGCTCGTATCGGGGCTGTCCTTCGCACTGATGCAGTGGTACGCCTCCGGCACGGCCGCGCTGCACCTCGTGACCGACGTCGTGGCGGGCGTGTTCTCGGTCGTCTGCACCGCGCTCTTCCTCCGCGTCTGGCACCCGAAGACGCGGTTCCAGCTCCGGTCGGAGCGATCGGGACCCGGCGTCGCGGTCCCCCTGAAGCGCGAGGACTGGAAGTACCCGTACACGACGGGTCAGACCGCCGGCGCGTGGACGCCGTGGGCGATCCTGATCCTCTGCTGCGCGCTCTGGGGCATGCCCGCGTTCAAGACCACGCTGAACAACGTCTTCCAGAACGTGAAGGTCGACACGACCCTCCTCGGCTCGCCCTTCAACGGCACGCTGTCGCTGCCGGCCTGGGAGATGCCCGACCTCCACAACAAGGTCCAGCGGACGCCGCCCGTCGCCAAGCCGGACGCGAAGCCGGAGGCGGCGAAGTTCACGATCAACTGGCTCTCGGCCGCGGGCACGGGAGTCTTCGTCGCCGCGCTCCTCACGGGCGTGTTCCTGGGGCTCTCGGGGAAGCAGTGGCGAGAGGCGATCTCGCGGACGGCGCGGCGCATGAAGATCCCGGTCCTGGTGATCGGCCAGGTGCTCGGGCTCGGCTACCTCACGCGCTATTCGGGCACCGACGCGGTGCTCGGCCTCGCGTTCACGAGCGCCGGCGCGGCGTACCCGTTCTTCGCGGCGTACCTCGGCTGGCTCGGCGTCTTCCTGACCGGATCCGACACGGCGTCGAACGCCCTGTTCGGCAGCCTGCAGCGCATCACGGCCCAGCAGCTGAAGCTGAACGAGGTGCTCATCGTCGCGACGAACTCGACCGGCGGCGTCATGGGCAAGATGATCGACGCGCAGTCCATCATGGTCGCCTGCGCCGCGTGCTACGAGTCGCCGAAGGAGCGGCGGCACGCGCTCGGGCCGATCTTCCGTCGGGTCTGGTGGCACTCGGTCGTGGGCGCCGGAATCATCGGGTTGATCGCGCTCCTGCAGGCCTACGTGTTCCCGGGCGCCATCCCGCCGCTGCCCGGCAAATGAGGAGATCGCCATGACCGCCGAGGGGCTCCGCCTCGCCGCCGCGCCGCCGTCCGGCGCGGGGTTCATCCTGTCGGCGGAGGCCCGCGCCTTCCTCGAGCGCCTCCACCGCGCGTTCGAGCCGACCCGGCGGAGCCTCCTCGAGCGGCGGGCCGCGCGGCAGGAGGAGTTCGACGCGGGCGCGCTGCCGGACTTCCTCGCGGAGACCGCGTCCGTCCGCTCGGGCGACTGGAGGGTCGCGCCGGCGCCGGCGGACCTCCAGAAGCGCTGGGTGGAGATCACCGGTCCCGTCGAGCGCAAGATGATGATCAACGCGCTGAACTCGGGCGCGAACGTCTTCATGGCCGACTTCGAGGACTCGCTGTCGCCGACGTGGACGAACGTCGTGCAGGGGCAGGCGAACCTCGTCGAGGCCGTGCGCCGGCGCCTGGCGTTCACGAGTCCGGAGGGCAAGGAGTACCGGCTGAACGCCGAGATCGCGACGCTCCTCGTCCGTCCGCGCGGCTGGCACCTGCCGGAGCGCCACGTCACGGTCGACGGTCAGCCGATGTCCGCGTCGCTCTTCGACTTCGGGTTGTACGTCTTCCACAACGCGCGCGAGCGCCTCGACCGCGGCACCGCGCCGTACTTCTACCTGCCGAAGATGGAGAGTCACCGCGAGGCGCGCCTCTGGAACGAGGTCTTTGTGTTCGCGCAGGAGGCCCTCGGGATCCCGCGCGGCACGTTCCGCGCGACGATGCTCGTCGAGACCTTCCCGGCCGCGTTCGAGATGGAGGAGTTCCTCTACGAGCTGCGCGAGCACGCGAGCGGCCTGAACGCGGGCCGGTGGGACTACCTCTTCTCGACGATCAAGACGCTGCGCCGCCGGCGGGACCTCGTCCTGCCGGACCGGCAGCAGCTGACGATGACCGTGCCGTTCATGCGCGCGTACACCGAGCTGCTCGTGCGGACGTGCCACAGGCGGGGCGCCCACGCGATGGGCGGCATGGCGCCGTTCATCCCGAGCCGCAAGGACCCGGCGATCAACGAGGCGGCGCTTTCGAAGGTCCGCGACGACAAGCTGCGCGAGTCGCGGGACGGCTTCGACGGGACGTGGGTGGCGCACCCGGACCTCGTGCCGGTCGCGATGGAGGTGTTCGAGAAGGCGCTCGCGCCCCGGCCCCACCAGAAGGATCGTCTGCGCGAGGAGGTCTCGGTGACGGCCGCGCAGCTCGCCGACACGCGCGTGCCCGGCGGCACCGTGACCGAGGCGGGCTTCCGCAACAACGTCAACGTCGCGCTCCAGTACCTGAACTCCTGGCTCCTCGGCAACGGCGCGGCGGCGATCTTCAACCTGATGGAGGACGTCGCCACCGCCGAGATCGCGCGGTCCCAGCTCTGGCAGTGGATCCACAACCGCGGGAAGCTCGACGACGGCCGGCCGATCGACCGCGCGCTGTATCGGTCGGTGGAGGCCGAGGAACTGGGCAAACTGGGCGGCGGCGCGTCCGGCCGGCTCCGCGAGGCCGTCGAGATCCTGGACGGCCTCGTCGAGAAGGAAGAGTTCACCGAGTTCCTGACCTTGCCCGCCTACGCGCACCTGGAGTAGGAAAGAGAGCATGAGCATCGCCGCGGTCGGAGGGCTCGCCGGCCGGATGGCGGAGATCGTCGGCGAGCGGCACGTCCTCGCCGACCCGGCCGAGCTCTCGACCTACGAGTGCGACGGGCTGACCGGATACCGCGTCCGTCCGGCGCTGGTCGTGCTGCCCGGCTCGACCGAGGAGGTCGCGGCGGTCGTCAAGGCCGCCCGCGCGGCCGGCGCGCCGATCGTCCCGCGCGGCGCCGGGACCGGCCTCTCCGGGGGAGCGCTGCCCGTCGAGGGCGCCGTCGTCGTGGCCCTGTCGCGCATGAAGCGCATCCTCGAGATCGACCTCGAGAACGGCTGGATGCGCGTCGAGCCCGGCGTGATCAACCTCGACGTCTCGAAGGCGATCGGGGCCCGGGGCTTCTACTACGCGCCCGATCCTTCCTCCCAGAGCGTCTGCACGATCGGCGGCAACGTCGCGGAGAACTCGGGCGGCGCGCACTGCCTGAAGTACGGGTTCACCGTCCATCACGTCCGCGGCGCGCGGGTCGTGCTCGCCGACGGATCGGTGGTGGACCTCGGCGGCCCCGTGCTCGACGCGCCCGGCTACGATCTCCTCGGCGTGGTGGTCGGCAGCGAGGGCCTCCTCGGCATCGTGACCGAGGTCGTGCTGCGGATCCTCCGCAAGCCCGAGGCGACCCGGACGTTCTTCGCCACGTTCCCGTCGACCGACGAGGCGGGCGCCGCCGTGTCGGCCATCATCGCGTCGGGCATCGTGCCCGCCGCGATCGAGATGATGGACCGGCTGGCGATCGCCGCGGCCAAGGCCGCGACCGGACTCGACTGGCCGGACGTCGGGGCGGCCCTGCTGATGGACGCGGACGGCCCCGCATCCGAGGTCGAGCTCACGTCGGAGAACGCGATCGAGCTCGCCCGGAAAGCGGGCGCGATCGAGATCCGGCGGCCGCGCGACGAGGCCGAGCGCCAGCTCATGTGGAAGGGGAGAAAGAGCGCGTTCGCGGCGGTCGGCCGCATCAGCCCCAACTACTTCGTGCAGGACGGCGTGATCCCGCGCTCGGAGATCGCGCGCGTGCTGCGCGAGATCGGGGAGATGGCCGCGCGGGCGGGCCTCCGCGTCGCCAACGTGTTCCACGCCGGCGACGGCAACCTCCACCCGCTCGTCCTGTACGATGCGGCCCTGCCGGGCCAGGAGAAGGCGGCCGAGGAGCTCGGCGGCGACATCCTGCGCCTCTGCGTGCGGTACGGAGGCTCGATCACGGGCGAGCACGGCGTCGGCTCGGACAAGGCGCCCTACATGGCCGTGATGTTCTCGGAGGACGACCTCGACACGATGGGGCTCGTCCGGTGCGCCTTCGATCCCGAGCTCGCCTTGAACCCCGGCAAGGTCTTCCCGACGCCGCGCCTCTGCGGCGACAAGCCCGGCCCGTTCCGGCCCCATCCGGAGGAGGCGGCCGGGAGGATCTGGCGCGAATGAGCGCGGGCCCGTACCGCCCGCCTCGGGCCGAGGACGCCGTGCTCGGGAAGATGCCGGGCGCCGTCGCGGAGCCCGCGTCGATCGAGGAGGCCGCCGCGGTCGTCGCCGAGACGTCCCGCGATGGGAAGAGCCTCCTCTTCGCCGGCGGCGGGACGGATCTCGAGGTGGGCGGCGCGCCGGAAGCGCTCGACGTGCTCCTCTCGACGCGCCGCCTCGACCGCGTCGCCGAGCACGCGCCGTCCGATCAGATCGCGGTCGTCGAGGCGGGCGTTCCGCTCGCGGTCCTCGCGCAGGTCCTCGCGGCCCGGGGCCAGCGGCTCGCGCTCGACCCGCCGCTCCCGGAGCGGGCGACGGTCGGCGGCGTGATCGCGGCGAACGCCTTCGGACCGCGGCGGGCGCGCTACGGGACCGCGCGCGACCTCCTGATCGGCGTGACGCTCGTGCGCGCGGACGGTCGCCTCGCGCGGGGCGGCGGCAAGGTCGTCAAGAACGTGGCGGGCTTCGACATGCCGCGGCTGATGACCGGGTCGCTCGGAACCCTCGGCCTCATCGCGACCGCGACGTTCCGCCTGCACCCCCTGCCGGAGGCCTCGGCGACGCTCTCCGTGGCGGGCCTCGCCCCGGGGATGCTGCGGGCGCTCCTCGGCCGGATCCGCGACGCCCAGCTCGAGCCCGACTCGGTCGTGGCGTTCCGCACCGGCGGGGGGCGCTTCGATCTCGCCGTGCGCTTCGAGGGCTTCCGCCCGAGCGTCGCCGCGCAGCGCGACCGGCTCGCGCGGCTCTGCGGCGAGGCGTCGCTCGGCATCGAGGCGCTCGACGAAGCGGCCGCTCGCGCCCTCTGGGAGAGGCACGACGAAGCGCGGCGCGCCGGGACGGTGCGCGTGAAGGTCGCGGCGCTGCCGTCCGCCCTCGATTCGGTGGAGCGCGGCGTCTTCGCGCCGCTGGCGGACGCGCTCGGGGACGCGGCGTGCGTCTGGTATCCGACGCTCGGCATCGGCTTCGCGGGCGGCTCGCCGCGGGACGCCGCGTCGGTCGCGGCCGCGGCGGCGGCGCTCCCGTCGGCGCGCCGGACGCTCGCGGAAAGCGGCGGCTCGCTCGTGCTGCTCGCGGCGCCCGAGGCCGTGCGCACGGCGGTGGATCCCTGGGGCGACGCTCCGTCGGCGGTGTCGCTCATGCGCGCGGTCAAGCTCCGCCTCGATCCCGGCCGCCGCCTCGCCCCCGGCCGGTTCGTGGCAGGCATCTAGATGGCCGCCGTCGCCCCGCCGTCGCCCCGGCGCCGCACACTGCTCGACGACTGCGTGCACTGCGGCTTCTGCCTGCCCGCGTGCCCGACGTGGCACTCGTGGTCCGAGGAGATGGACTCGCCCCGCGGCCGCATCGACCTGATGCGCGGTCTCGCCGAAGGGAAGCTCGAGTGGAGCGACACGGTGGCCCGGCACTTCGATCGCTGCCTCGGGTGTCTCGGCTGCGTGACCGCGTGCCCTTCGGGCGTCCGCTACGACGTGCTGATCGAGGAGACGCGCGCCGCCCGCGAGAAAGCGCGGCCGCGCTCCGCCGCCGACCGGCTCTTCCGGGAGGCCCTCTTTGCGGTGCTCCCGTATCCGGCGCGGCTCCGCGCCGCCGCCGCGTTCGCGGGCCTGTACGAGAAGTCGGGGCTGCGGCGGCTCGTGCAGAAGAGCGGCGCCCTCGGTTTCCTGCCGAAGCGCCTCGGGGCGCTCGAGTCGCTCCTGCCGTCGGCCGCGCCGGCGGAGCGGCTCCCGGCGCGCCTGGCTCCCGCGGGCGGAGGCGCGCCCCGCGCCCGGGTCGCGCTCGTGACCGGTTGCGTCCAGAGCGTCTTCTTTCCGGGCATCAACGCCGCCACGGCGCGCGTGCTCGCGGCGGAGGGCTGCGAGGTCGTCGTGCCGCCGGACCAGGGCTGCTGCGGCGCGCTGTCGATTCACGCCGGCCGCGAGACGGAGTCGCTCGCGTTCGCGCGCGCGCTGATCGAGAAGTTCGAGAGCGGCGGCTACGACGCGATCCTCATCAACGCGGCCGGCTGCGGCTCGCACTTGAAGGACTACGCGCGCCTGCTCGCGAAGGACCCCGTCTGGGGGCGCCGCGCCTCGGAGTTCCGGGCGCGGGTCCGGGACGTCACGGAGTTCCTGGCCGGCCTGCCGCCGCGCGCGGCGCGGCACCCGATTCCGGCGCGCGTGGCGTACCACGACGCCTGTCATCTCGCGCACGGCCAGGGCATCCGTCAGCCGCCGCGGCTGCTGCTCTCCGCGATTCCGGGCGTGACGCTCGTCGAGATCGCGGACGGCGAGCAGTGCTGCGGCTCGGCCGGCATCTACAACCTGGTCGAGCCGGAGAGCGCCGAGGAGATCGGCGAGCGGAAGGTCGAGAACGTCCTCGCGGCCGGAGCGGATGTTCTTGCGTCCGCGAACCCGGGCTGTCTGCTGCAGATCGGCAAGCACGCGCGCCGGCGGGGCGCGCGCCTTCCCGCGTATCACCCGATCGAGATCCTCGACGCCTCGATCGCGGGGCGACGGCTCGCCGACGTTGGCTAGACGAGCGTCGTGGGCGGCTGCGGCCGCTCGACGGCGACTCCCGGATAGCGCTGCCGGAACGCCATCCCGTCGAAGCAATTCGCACAGACCGGCTCGTGCGTCGCGAGAACGCGGTCGAGGTCCACGGAGGCCACGTCGGAGAGCTCGACGGCCCGGCCATCCGGCGCGCGGAGACCGGGGCGCCGATCCGTGGCGTGCCCCGTCGAGATTTCGCGGCCGCAGCCGGCGCAGCGGCGTGCGGCGTACCAGTCGGAGACGATGCTCCGGACCAGGCAACCGTTCGGATCCTCGGCGATCTCCGACAGGCAGGCCTGATCACAGCCCTCCTTCTCGGGCCAACGCGAGCAGGCGACGAGCCGGCGATTGTCCTCGCCGAACGCGGACGAGAGGCCGCTGCGCCACGCGCCGACCGCGACCTCGGCACGGCACCCGTTCTCGGGACAGGTGATCACGCGCGGGCCGCGTTCGCGGAGGGCGTTGCGGATGGCGATGAAGAGGAACGGAATCAAGGAGACGGCGAGCAGAACGCCGAAGACGAGCGCGAGCGTTTCGAACATGGCGTCACCCCCGGTCGATCGTCGAGCCGGTGGACAGGTCCGTCGAGATGCTTTTGCATCAGGACGCAGAGATCTGCGCGGGCCTCGGCGCGGCGAGGGGCCGCCGCTCGCCCGCCTCAGCCGGCAGCGGGTTCGGGGGCGGAGGTGACCGAGCGGCCGAGGGCGTCGAGGGCGGCGATCAGGCGGCTCGGATTGACCGGCTTGGCGAAATGCTCGACGAATCCGAGCGCGCGGCTGCGCTCGATGTCCCGCTCCATGCCGAAGCCGGAGAGCACGATCGCGGCGAGCCGGGGCTGGAGCGGCTTCAGGGCCGCGAGGAGGTCGAGGCCGCTGCCGTCGGGCAGTCCCACGTCGGTGACGAGGACGTCGGCGGGGCGGTCGCGGAAGGCGTCGAGGGCCGAGGCGACGCTCTGGGCGGCGCGGGCGTCGAAGCCGGCCTCTTCGAGCAGGAGCCGCAGGGCGGTCCCCGTGTCGGGGTCGTCTTCCACGATCAGGACCGCGAGGCGGCGACGGATCGAGCGATTCTCGTCGTCCGGCGCCGTCGGGATCGCGCGCGCGGGGCGCTCGGCGGTCGTCCCGAGCTCGATCGTGAACGTGGCCCCGCGTCCCTCGCCTTCGCTCGCGGCGGCGATCGTTCCTCCGTGGAGCTCGACCAGGCTGCGGGAGATCGCGAGCCCGAGTCCCAGACCGCCGGCGCGCCGGGCCGCCGTGACGTCGCCCTGGTCGAACGCCTCGAAGATGTGGGCGAGCCGCTCCGGGCGGATGCCCCGGCCCGTGTCGGAGACGGCGATGCCGATCCGTCCGGGCGCCGGGTTGCTCGTGCGGATCGTGACGCGGCCGCCCGGCGGCGTGAACTTCGCGGCGTTTCGCGTGAGGTTCAGGAAGACCTGCTGGAGGCGGCCGGCGTCGCAGAGGCCGTAGTGGTCCTCCGCGACGAGGGCCGTCGTGACGTTCAGGCCGTGCTGGAAGAAGTCGCTGCGCGAGCTCTGCAGGACGCTGCCGAGCAGCTCGTGCAGGTCGACGGGGGCGCGGTCGAGGTCGATCTTTCCCTTCGCGATGCGCGTCAGGTCGAGGAGGTCGTCGATGAGGCGCGCCTCGAGCTCGACGTTGCGGCGGATCATGGCGAGCGACTCGGAGACGCCCTCCGGCAGGTCCGAGCGGCGGTCCAGGCGGTGGACGGACGCGAGCACGGGCGTCAGCGGGTTGCGCAGCTCGTGCGACAGCATCGCGAGGAAGTGGTCCTTCGCCGCGCTCGCCTCCTCCGTGCGGCGGCGCGCGTCCTCGAGATCGCGCGCCTGGCGGCGCCGCTCGGTGACGTCGCGGATGAGCCGGGCGATCCCGATCAGCCGGCCGCCCTCGTCGCGGATGGCCGAGAGGGTGACGACGACCTCGAGAAGGCGGCCGTCCTTCGTGCGCCGGAACCCCTCGAACTCGCCGGCGGGAAGGCCCTCCTGGAGCTTCGCGGTCAGCGCCGGCGCGGGGTCGACCGCGCCGGGCGGCGCGAGCTCGAAGAACTTCCTGCCGACCATCTCGGCGGCGGTGTAGCCGAAGAGCGCCTCCGCGCCCGGGTTCCAGTCGGTGATCACGTTGTCCGGCGTCTCGGCGACGAGCGGGAACGTCGCGGAGGACACGATCGCCGCGTGGCGCCGGATGGCCGTCTCCGCCTCGCGCAGCTCGCTGACGTCGCGAAAGACCAGCACGACTCCGACGATGCGGCCCTGCGCGTCGCGGATCGGCGCGCCGCTGTCCGCGATCGGCACCTCCCGGCCGCCCCGCGAGCGCAGCACCGTGTGGTTCGCCAGTCCGACGACGGCGCCCTCCCGGAGCACCCGCCGGACGGGGCTCTCGACGGGCTCCCGCGTCCTCTCGTTGTGGATGTCGAAAACCTCCTCGACGGGGCGTCCCGTCGCGTCGGCCGAGGTCCACCCGGTCAGCCGTTGCGCCACGCCGTTCAGGAAGCGCACGCGGCCCTCGGCGTCGGACGTCAGCACCGCGTCGCCGATCGAGGAGAGCGTCGTCCGGTATCGCTCGCCGGTCTCCCGCGCCTCCATCTCGGCGCGCTGGCGGCCGAGGAGGTCGCGGCGCACGAGCGCGAGGAAAGCGGCGAGGAGCGCGATGAACACGAGCATTCCGGCCACGATCGCCCGGTTCATCTCCTGCACGGCGGCCGCCGCCTGGCGCTGGCGGTCGGCGAGGCGCCGCGTCTCCTCGTCGCGCATCGAGTCCACGAGGCGTCGGATGCGCTCCATGACCGTGTTGCCGGCGCCCGATTCGACGGCGCGCAAAGCGCCGGCCGTGTCCCCCGAATCGTAGAGCCGGATCGTGGCCGCGAGCTCCTCGAGCTTCTGTCCGGCGAGATCCTGAAACTCCTCCAGCCGCTGCCGCTGCTCGGGATTGTCGACGGTCACCCGGCGGAGCGCGTCGAGGTGTCCCTGGACCTGCGACCTCGCTTCCTCGTAGGGGCGGAGATAGTTCGCGTTTCCGGACAGCAGGTATCCCCGCTCGCCGGATTCCAGGTCCTTCAGGGCGGAGGCCGCGCGCTCGAGGCGCACCATGCCCCGGAGCGTGCGGTCGACCCAGCGCGCCTCCTCCACGACGCTCCGGCTGTCGGTGTACACGATCCAGCCGAAAACCACGAGCGCCGCGAGCACCACGGCCGAGGCGATCGGGATCGCGCGAGAGGCGGCGGGGCGGGACGACCGAGACTCCAAACGCGAGAGATTGTCCACTAGGGCAAGCCGCGCGATCAACTGGGCCGGGGGGTTCCGGCGATGCGGCGGGCGGCCCCGAGGCCGGCGGCTCGCCCGGTCGCCCAGGCCCACTGGAAGTTGTGCCCTCCGATCGGGCCGAACGCGTCGAGGATTTCTCCGCAGAGGAACAGGCCGGGGGCGCGCCGGCTCTCCAGCGTCGCCGGCGCGACCTCCTCGAGCGCCACGCCGCCGCCCGTGACCTCGGCCTTCTCGTATCCCTCGTCCCCGTTCCACGGCAGGGGGCCGGCGACGAGAACCTCGATCAGGCGCATTCGATCTTCGCGGCGCAGGCGCGAGAGCGCCGTCCCGGGGTCGACGGCCGCGGCGGCGGCGAGCGCGACCGCGAGACGATCGGGCAGGTGGCCGCGCAGAACCGAGGCGACGGTCCGGCCGCCGCCGGCGCGGAGCGCCTCCGTCCAGTCGGCCGGGCCGCGCTCGCACCAGCGAACGAGGATGCGTGCGCGCGCAGCGTCGTCCGAGGCCTTCGAGCGCACGGCGACGTGCGACACGTCGAGCACGGCCGGACCGCTGTAGCCGCGGTGCGTGAAGAGGAAGCCTCCCGAGGCCCGGGCCTCGCGCTCGGGGGCGCGTGCCGTCACCGCGACCGGGAGCGAGATGCCCGCGAGGCCGGCGAACGGGGAGCCGGTCGGTGCGGTCAGAGGGGTGAGGGCGGGGTACGGATCGTGGAGGACGTGGCCGAGCCCCGCGAGGACCGGCAGGAGCCTTCCGTCGCTGCCCGAGCGCGGCACGGAGAGACCTCCCGTCGCGACGACGACGGCGTCCGCCTCGAGCGGCGAGGCGCCCTCGCGCTCGATGCGCCAGCGGCCATTCCCGGGTTCGAGCCCCGTCACGAGCGTGTCGGCGTGCACGGTCACGCCGCGGCGCCGGGCGGTGCGGAGCAGCGCGTCCCGCACGTCGCGCGCGCGGTTCGACGCGGGGAAGAGCTTGCCGGATTCGGGCTCCTCGGCGAGCGGGACGCCGAGGTCCTGCTCGAAGAATCGCCTCTGATCGGCCAGAGGCCAGGCGCGGAGCATCCGGGCGAGGAGTCGCGGCGAGGAGTCGGTCACGAAGCGTTCGGGAGCGGCCCGGATCGGCAACACGTTGCAGCGGCCTCCGCCGCTGATCAGGATCTTGCGGCCCCCGTCCGGCGTGCGCTCGAGGAGCAGGGTCTCGGCGTCGGCCGTCGCGGCGAAGATCGCCGCCATCGCGCCGGCGGCTCCCGCTCCGATGACGGCGATGCGCAGACGAGGACCCATGCGGCGGGGATGATGTCAGGCCCACCGCGGCGAGGCAGAGAGTGCCGTGCGACGGCGCTTGACTTACGCCTCTTTTGCGCCTATATAGATGGCAAGGCCGATGGGCCGATCCGGTGAGGCCTCCGGACGGCCGCGGTGGTTCCCTCGGCCTTATTTAATTAGGTCATTCTAAGAGTTCTTCTAATGAAGTTAGGACGACTATGAATCTAACCAAGCGTCAGAAGGAAATCCTGGATTTCATCCGCACGTACCGGGTGGAGCACGGAATCTCACCGACACAACGGGAGATTCGGGAGGCCTTCAAGCTCTCCTCGTTCGGGACCGTCCAGAAGCACCTGAAGCGCCTCGAGGAGAAGGGGGCGCTCGCGCGGGAGTGGAACCGGAGCCGGGGCATCGCGCCGAAGGAGGAGCCTTCCGTCTCGCGCGGCGTGCCGCTGCTCGGTCTCGTCGCGGCCGGCCGGCCGATCGAGCCCTTCCCCCAGGAGGAGTCGATCGAGGTGCCGTCGTCCCTCCTCGGAAAGGGCGATCACTTCGTCCTGCGCGTCCGCGGCGAATCGATGATCGAGGACGGAATTCTCGATGGCGACTTCGTCGTCGTCTCGCGTCGCGAGAAGGCCGAGAGCGGACAGACGGTGGTCGCGCTCGTGAGGGGAGAGGCGACCCTCAAGCGGTACTACACCGAGGGCCAGCGCGTCCGCCTCCAGCCCGCGAACTCGGCCATGAAACCGCTCACCTTCGATGCGCGCGACGTCATGATCCAGGGCGTCGTCACGGGCCTGATCCGCGACTACGCCCACGGCCTGCGCTGAGATTCCACGGCGGCGCTCCCGGCGGGGCTGCGGTCCGGAAGCTGCGTTAGAATTCGTTTCCGGCTCTGGCGACGTACCCAAGTGGTTAAGGGAGAGGTCTGCAAAACCTTTATTCGGCGGTTCGAATCCGCCCGTCGCCTCCACTTTGGCGCCGAGCAACGCAAGCCTTCAGCCGTCGACCGAATGAACTCGATCCATCGTAAACGCCGATTCGCTTCGGTTCCCGGTTCCCGGTTCACCGTGGCTGCGCCGCGCGCCGGAGTGGCGGAATTGGTAGACGCACGGGACTTAAAATCCCGAGGGCCGAAAGGCCCGTGCCGGTTCGACTCCGGCCTCCGGCACCACTGACGCGGCCATGAGCGTGGTCCCGACGGAGGGGGTCGGTTCCTTCCAGCAGCAGCTCGGTTACTCGTTCCGCAGCCTCGACCTGCTCGAGCGCGCCCTCACGCACAAGTCCTACACGAACGAGAACCGGGAGCTGCGCTCCCCGAACAACGAACGCCTCGAATTCCTCGGGGACGCGGTGCTCGGCTTCGTCGTGGGAGAAATGATCTACCGCTCGTTCCCGACGCTGCAGGAAGGGGCGCTCTCGAAGATCAAGGCGCACCTCGTGTCGGCGACCATGCTCTCCGCGAAGGCGCGTGCCCTCGGCATCGGCCGCTTCCTGCGGATGGGCGCGGGCGAGGCGAGGTCGGGGGGCGCGGAGAAGCCGTCGCTGCTCGCCGACGCGTTCGAGGCGGTCGTCGCCGCCGTCTACCTCGACGGGGGGTTGGGCGCGACCGAGGTCCTGCTGCGCAAGGTGTTCGGACCCGAGATCTCCGGCATCGACATCGGCGATCTCTCGTTCCACGACTACAAGACGACGCTCCAGGAGACCGCGCAGAGCCTCGGCCTGCCGCTGCCGGACTACCGGGTCATCGAGGAGTCGGGCCCCGACCACGAAAAAGCGTTCGTCGTCGAGCTGTCCTGGGACGGGGAGGCCTTCGCCCGCGGCGCCGGCTCGTCGAAGCGCGAGGCCCAGCGCAAGGCGGCGAAGGAAGCGCTGCGGAAGCTGGGCCGGCTTCCCTGAGGAGCGGCGCTCCGCCGTCGTCGGGGCGGCCCTCCCGGCCGCCCGCGAATCAGGGAGCTTTTTGGAGGCGGCGGAGGAACTCGTCCGGCCCCTCGAAGCCGACGAGGCGCAGGTCCTTGCGCTCCTGACCGGACGCGTCGAGAAAGATCACCGTCGGCACGCCCAGAATCGCGTACCTCTCGGCGAGCGCCACCGTCTCCGGCGCGGCCGCCTTGGTCATGTCCGCCTTGAAGAGGTCGCGGCGCGCGAGCGCGTCGCGCACGCGCGGATCGGAGAACGTCTTCTTGTCGAGCTCGATGCAGGGCAGGCACCACGACGCCGAGAAGTCCACGATCGCCGGCCGCGCGGCGCCGGTGATCCGCGCGGCGTCGTAGGCGGACCAGGCCGGTCCCGCCGTCTCCGCCCGTCCGACCGGCGAGAAGAACGCGGCGACGGCGAGGAACAGCGCCGCGACCGCGGCGCGGATGCCGAGCTTCAGCCCCGCGTGCAGCACGAGCAGGGCGAGCGCGCCCACGACGAGGACGGCGGGCAGCAGCCATGCGCCCGCGACGCCCGGGAGCGCGTTGCGCAGGAAGTAGGCCGCCATCGCGAGCAGGATCCAGCCGAACACTTTCTTCACGCCCTCCATCCACGCGCCGGCGCGCGGCAGCGCCGCGATCCGTCCGGAGAACGCCGCGAGGAAGAGGAAGGGAAGCCCGAGCCCGAGCGACAGCACGAAGAAGAAGACGAACCCGAGCAGCGCGTCCTGCGTCGCCGCGACGAAGGCGAGGAGGCCCAGCACGACCGGTCCGACGCAGGGAGCCGCCACGACCCCGACGAGCAGGCCCATTCCGTACGCGCCGGCGACGCCCTGCCGCGCTCCCGCCTTCTGCATCAACGCGGTCGGCATGCGGATGTCGTACAGGCCGAACATCGAGAGCGCGAGCGCGACGAGCACGAGCGCGACGCCGCCGAGCACCCAGGGAGACTGGAGCGCGACGCCGAAGAGCCGGCCGGAGAGCGCCGCCGCGACGCCGAGCGAGGAGTACATCGTCGCCATTCCCAGCACGTACGCGGAGGCGAGGAGAAACGTGCGCCGATTCTGGCCGCCCGCCTGTCCGCCGAAGAAGCTCACGGTCAGGGGGATGACCGGATACACGCACGGGGTCAGGTTGAGCGCGAGCCCCCAGCCGAAGAGCAGGAGCAGCACGCCGGCCATGCCGCGGCGCTTCAGGAGATCGCCGAAGTCCTCCGATGCGCCCGCGGCGGCGGTCGAGGCGCCCAGCCGGCGCGCCTCCGACAGCGGCACCGCGCCGCCCGTGACGGACGGCGCCCCCGCGGAAGACGCCCCCGCGGCCGCCGCCGGAGGTTCGGCCCGGAACTTCACGGACGCGGGCGCGAGGCACTGGTGGTCGTTGCACGCCTGGAAGTCGACCGAGCCGGTGAGCGCGCTCGGCGCGCCCGCGAACTCGACGGGCACCTCGACCGCAAACGTTCCGGCGTAGACGGAGAGCGGCTTGTCCGAGAACGCGAACTTCTCGAGCTTGCCGTCGGGATAACGGGGCTCGCCCGTCTTCACGCCGTCGGCGGCTTGGACCTTGACCTCGGTCGGGATCAGGTAGTCCTCGGACGGCTTGTGGCTGTTGACGTGCCAGCCGGCGGCGAGCGTCGCGCGCACGACGAGCGTCGCCTTGCCGGCGCCCGCCGGAGACGCCGAAGCCTGAACGGTGAGGAGCGTCGCGGGGTCGGGCGCGGAGCCGGGCGCCGCGAACGCGGCGGCGGCGACGGCCGAAAGGGTCGCGGCGAGCGCCGCGCGGAGCGAGCGTGTCATGAGCGGGGCGTTCCTTTCTCGAGACGCGCGATGAAGGTCTTCACCTCGTCGAGATAGGGCGAGTCCGGATGGTCCTTCGCGAAGCGCTTGTAGGCCGTGAGCGCCTCCTGCGGCTTGTTCTCGACGAGCGAGATCTGCGCGCGGAAGAGCTCGGCATTCTCCTTCTGCTTGGGATCCTGGGTGGTCGCGATCAGGCGCTCGATCGCTCGCCGCGACTCGGCCGTCTTCCCGAGCTCGAGGTCGGCCGCCGCGAGGCCCTCGAGCGCGCTCGCCCGGATCGCCGGCGTGGCGTCCTTCGCGTCCGCGGCCCGCGCAAGGCGGGCGGCGGCTCCCTCGAAGTCGAACCGGGCGTAGAGCTGCTGCCCCGTCCGGAAGGCCTCCGCGGCCGGAAGGTGGGCCACGTCCTGGGCATCCACGGTCTTCGCGAACTTCCGATACGCGTCGAGATCCGTGTGCGCGTGGGCGTAGAAGTCGGGAGCGTCCCCGAAGCCCTGCATCAGGAAGACGAGGCGGCCCGAGGGGGTCGTGATCAGCACCGACGGCGCCTCTTCGACGTGGTAGCGCGCGGCGAGCTTCTCGCCGTCGGGGCCGTCGAGGTCGACCATGACGGGCACCATGCCGATCAGCAGCGCCTCGAAGTCGAACGCGGGGTAGAGAAGACCCTGCATGCGCGCGCATCCGCCGCAGTTCTTCCGCGTGAACTCGTGGTACACGAGCGCGCCCTCCGCCGCCGCGCGCTGGTGGGCGGTCGAGAGGTCGGGCGCCCAGACGGCGTTGCCCGGGCTCTTGACCTGCCGGCCCTCGTGGACCGGCGTGGGGGACGGCTCCGGCGCGGCGTTCTGCGCGCGTGCGGCGGCCGCGGCCCCGAGAAGGGCGGCGGCGAGGATTCCCGCGACGGGACGCGACATTCGGTGGGTAAACCTCTCTGCGATCGAGCGAATTCCCGATCCGGACTTCGGGTCTGGTCCTATGATGCGAACGGGATGATTTCGCGATTCGAGCGACTTCGCAAGACGCCGCGGGCGGCGCGCGCCGCGGCGATCGTGTCGCTCGCGCTGGTCGCGACGACTCCGGTCGCCCTTCGCGCCGCGGACGCGGACGAGGGCTGGCCGCAGTTCGGCCGCACGCCGCAGCACACCGGCCTCTCGCCGGCGTCGGCGCAGCCGCTCGAGGCGATCCGCGCGGACGTCGTCTACGACCCGTTCGTCGACGCGATGAAGGCGGAGTCCGACGGCGACCTCCTCGCGCACTACGCGGCGCCGCTCGTCGACGACACCGGCGTGTACATGGCGTTCAAGTCGGGTGCGTGGACGGGCTTCGGCAACTGGGCCTCGATCACCTGGAGCGTGAAGAAGCTCGCGTGGATCGGCGGCACGCTCCAGGTCGTGTGGAGTTTCGACAGCGACTGGAAGCCGGAGCCGCTCTCCCTGGCCGGATGGGAACCCGTGTTTCAGCCGGCGCTCTCGGGCGACGACGTCTGGATTCCGGGCCTGGGCGGCACGGTGTTCCGGGTCTCGAAGGAGACCGGCGCGATGCGCTCCCGCGTGAATCCCTTCTCGAGCATCGACACCGGGTTCTACGTCGCCGGCGGCCTCGCCGTGGCGTCCGACGGTTCCGTCGTCTACGACGTCTTCGAGCCGGTCAACGGCTCCAACGCGATCCCGCAGGGCTGGCTCGTGAAAGTGGCGCCGTCGGGAGCCCCCGCGACCGTTGCCTTCGCGTCGCTCGTGCCCGGCGCCCCCGCCGCGACGGACCCGTGTCAGGTCTCCTTCCCGTCGACCGAGCGGCCGTGGCCTCCATCGCCGGATGCCGTGGCGCCCACGGTGCCGTGCGGACCGCAGCGGCCGGGCATCAACGTCGTGCCGGCGATCGCGCCGGACGGGACGATCTACACGATGAGCCGCGCCGACAATGCCGATCGCTACTCGTATCTCGTCGCGGTGCATCCCGACCTGACGCCCGCGTGGGCGGCCTCGCTGCGGGATTTCCTGAACGACGGCTGCGGCGTCCTGCTCCACGACGACGACTCGAACCTCGGCTGCCGCTCGAACGCGAGGACGGGCGTGGACCCCGCCACGAACGACCGGCCGGCGGGCCGCGTCAACGACGCCGGGTCCGCGTCGCCGGTGGTCCTGCCGGACGGCCGGGTTCTCTACGGCGCGTACACGTCCTACAACTTCGCGCGGGGCCACCTCTTCGAGTTCGATGCGACGGGCTCCGTCCTCGCGACGTACGACTTCGGCTGGGACGTCACCCCGGCCGTCTGGCCGCACGACGGCACGTACTCGATCCTGCTCAAGGACAACCACTACTCCTCGCCGGGCGGCACGGACTTCTACGACGTGACGCTTCTCGACGCGAATCTCTCCCCGGTGTGGTCGTTCCGCTCGACGAACACCGAGAGCTGCGTGCGCCCGCAGAGCGGGCCGCTCCAGTGCGTCGACGATCATCCGACGGGATTCGAGTGGTGCGTCAACCAGCCGGCGATCGACGCTTCGGGCCACATCTTTCTCAACAGCGAGGACGGCACGCTCTACGGGTTCGACGCGAACGGGAATCTCGCCGGAAGCCTCTTCCTCGACACGGCGCTCGGGGCCGCTTACACGCCGGTCGCGATCGGTCCCGACGGCATCCTGTGGGCGCAGAACGACGGGCACCTCTTCGCGGTCGGCTCGGCGTGGACGCCGTCACCGCGCGGCGCGGTCGACCGAACGCCGGTCGCGGAGCCGCCACCGCGCCGCGTCGTGCGTTAAGGCGCGGCGAGGGAACGCCGCGCGCACGGAGGCACGGCCCTCGCGTAGCGCGGGACGGGCCTCCGGGAAGATTGCTCGCGAGAGAACGCCGCGCCGAGGCCCCGTCCGAGCGCGCGAGGGCCGGGCTTCGAAGCGGCTCGTGCGCCCGTGATCGCGTTGCCCCCGTCGGGCGATTCCGCTAGACTTCGCCGTCCCGGTACGACGCCCAGGTAGCTCAGTCGGTAGAGCAAGGGACTGAAAATCCCTGTGTCGGCGGTTCAATTCCGTCCCTGGGCACCAATCCCCTCGGCCCCCGGAACACTGAGAGGACTTGAGGCGCGCCATGATCCTCAAGGTCGCCAAGCTCGGCGTCAAGACCCTCCGGCTGCCTTCGGAGCCGGTGGATCCGAAGGCCATCGCGCGCGGAGACTACGAGCCCTTCCTCTCCGACCTCGAGGACACCATGCGCGAGTACGACGGCACGGGGATCGCCGCGCCGCAGGTGTTCACGCCGCTGCGCATCTTCCTCTACGAGGTGCATCCGGAGACGCGCAAGCGCAAGGAGCCCGAGGTGCCGCTGACCGCGCTGTTCAACGCGACCTACCGGGGCGTGGGCGAGAAGCTCGAGCCGGACGCCGAGGGATGCCTCTCGGTGCCGTTTCTGCTCGGCCGCTCGGTGCCGCGGTTCGAGACGATCCGCGTCGGGGCGATCGACCGCTCCGGAAAGCCGATCGAGTTCGAGGCGTCGGGGTACCACGCGCGGGTGCTGCAGCACGAGATCGATCATCTCGACGGTCTCGTCTACCTGGATCGAATGCGCGACATGAAGTCGCTCGCGTATACGGTCAACTTCGGTTGAAAGCGCGCCTCGAGACGCCGTTTTCGCCCCCGCTGGCTTTCCCATAGAATCGGGGCGCCATGAGCTCGGATGCCCCGAAGGGAACGCTGCCGGCGCTCGGACCGGCGAAGGCCGGCGGAGGCGCCGCCGACTTCCTGTTGACCCGTCTCGAGGAGATGGTCTCCTGGGCGCGGAAGAACTCCCTCTGGCCGTTCCCGTTCGCGACCGCCTGCTGCGGCATCGAGTTCATGTCGGTCGCGTCGGCCCACTACGACATCTCGCGCTTCGGATCGGAGGTCATGCGGTTCTCGCCCCGCCAGGCCGATCTCCTCATCGTGGCGGGCACCGTGACCGACAAGATGGCCCCCGTGCTCCGGAAGATCTACGACCAGATGCCGGAGCCGAAGTGGGTCATCTCGATGGGCGTGTGCGCCTCGTCCGGCGGCTTCTACCGCGCCTACCACGTGACCCAGGGCATCGACGAGATCGTTCCGGTGGACGTGTACGTCCCCGGCTGTCCGCCCACGCCCGAAGAGCTCATCTACGCGATCATGCAGCTCCAGAAGAAGATCCAGTCGGGGGAGAAGTCCCGCGACCAGCGATCGGCGAAGCTCGCGGCGGAGCGGATCTCGTGACGGTCGCGACCGAGCCGGCACTCTCTCCGGCGGCCGAGCGGCTCCGCGGCCGCCTCGCCGGCACGCCGCTCGCGGGCCGGTGCGAGGTCGCCGACCGGGACCTGCCGACGATCGAAGTCTCGCCGGACGCGTGGCCTTCGCTCGCCCGCTTCCTCCGCGACGATCCGGAGTGCCGGTACGACCTCTTCGTCGACCTCTTCGGCGTCGACAACCTGCGGCGGCCGGGTCAGAAGAGTCGTTTTGAAACGGTCGTGCACCTCCATGCGCTGGCGCGCAACGAGCACGTGCGGGTGAAGATCCCGCTGCCGGACGAGAAGAAGCCGGCGCTCCCGACGGCGAGCGAGGTCTATCCCGCGGCCGACTGGTTCGAGCGCGAGGCGTTCGACCTCTACGGATTCGATTTCACGGGCCACCCGAACCTGCGCCGGATCCTCTGCCACGACGCCTTCGTCGGCCACGCGCTGCGCAAGGACTACGCGCCCGGGCAGCGCTGGTTCTTCGCCGAGGAGGACATGAAGGCCCCGGAGTGGGCGACGCACACCGACGAGCGGGCCGGCCACTTCGAGACGCAGACGATCTCGATCGGCCCGTCGCACCCGGCGACCCACGGGATCATCCACCTGATCGCGCGCCTCGACGGCGAGAAGATCATCCGCGCCGAGACGAACATCGGCTACCTCCACCGGTGCTTCGAGAAGATGTCCGAGACGCACCAGTGGAACCAGATCGTTCCGTACTGCGACCGCCTCAACTACGTTTCGGCGATGATCAACGGCGTCGGGTTCGTCCGCACCGCCGAGAAGATGCTCGGCATCGAGGTTCCGGACCGCGGCCGGCTCGTTCGGACGATCCTCTCCGAGTTCACGCGCATCATGGACCACTGTGTCTGCATCGGCGCGAACCTCGTCGACATCGGCGCGCTGTCGAACTTCATCTACCTGTACCAGAACCGGGAGAACATCTACGACCTCATCGAGGCGTGCTGCGGCGCGCGCCTGACGGTGTCGTACGTGCGCGTCGGCGGCCTTGCGATCGACGTCCCCGACGACTTCGTGCCGCGATGCCGATCGCTCCTCGAGTCGATCCCGCTGTTTCTGAAGGACGTCCAGAAGCTCGTCGACAACAACCGCATCGTGCGCCAGCGCCTGCAGGGCACCGGCGTGGTCACCCGCGAGCAGGCAATCGCGTGGGGCCTGACCGGGCCGATGCTCCGGGCCTCGGGAGTGCCGTACGACGTGCGGCGGGCGCGACCCTACGACTTCTACGACAAGTTCGACTGGGACGTGCCGATCTCGAACGAGGGGGACAACTTCGCGCGGTACCTCGTCCGCATCGAGGAGATCCGGCAGTCGTTGAAGATCATCCGGCAGGCCCTCGACATCCTGCCGGCGAAGGGCGCGGTCAGCTCCGACGACTGGCGCGTCGTCCTGCCGCCGAAGGACGCCGTCTACCACGACATGGAGTCGCTCATCTATCACTTCAAGCTCGTCATGGAGGGCATCCGCGTTCCGCCGGGCGAGCGGTACGAATGGATCGAGGGCGGAAACGGGGAGCTGGGGTTCCACGCGGTCTCCGATGGCCGCGGCGGTCCGTACCGCCTTCGCGTCCGGCCGCCCTGCTTCGCGAACATGCAGGCGTTCCAGAAGATGGTCATCGGAGGCACCGTATCCGACGCGGTCGCGACGCTCGGGACGCTCAACATCATCGCCGGGGAGCTCGATCGATGAGCGGCGTCATCGACGTCAGCGCGCGCATCCCCGACCGGCTGACCTTCTGGCAGCGGCTGTATCTGCCGGAGATCTTCCGTGGAATGGCGGTGACTCTCCGCCATCTCGTCCTCAACGTCGTCAATCCCCGGCGAATGCCGACCATCCAGTATCCCGAGCAGAAGCGCAACTACTCGGCGCGGTTCCGCGGGAAGCACATCCTCAAGACCCGCGAGGACGGGACCCTCAAGTGCGTCGCGTGCTACATGTGTGCGCAGGCGTGTCCGGCCGAGTGCATCACGATCGTCGCGGGCGAGCACCCCAAGATCGCGTACGAGAAGTACCCGGTCGTCTTCGACATCGACATGATGCGCTGCGTCTTCTGCGGCTACTGCGTCGACGCGTGCCCGAAGGACGCGATCTGGATGACGCGGAACTACGAGATGGCGTTCTTTACGCGCGAGGAGGCGGTCTTCTCGATCGATCGCCTCCGGGAGAGCAAGGCGGAGATCGACGCCCACGGGTACGGCTACCGTCCGTACTATCCCGGCGACGGCACGACGCCGCCGACGGACGCGTCCCGCCTTCCGGTCGTTGCGGGAAGCGGCGAGCGCGATGCGCTGCGGCAGGCGGGCGTGGCGCTGCCGAACCGTCACGTCGGCGCGGGGCCGCTGAACGCGACGTCTCAGGCCGCGAAGTTCACCGCCTGAAGGGCGGCGCGCCGCGATGACGGCCTCGGGCCGGATCGCCGCCTTGACCGGCCTCTCCGCCGCCGGCTGGAAGGAGCTTCGAGGCGCCTTTCCGCGCCTTCCCGCCGCGGCCGGACCCCGGGCCGCGGCGCGCCGGGTCCTGCTGGCGCGTCTCGCGGCGCGGCGACTCCGGACCGGCCGCTGGGGAGGGCGCATCGAGGGCGACGCGCCGGGTCCCCGGGACGGCCCCGCGGTGTTCGTGAGCGCGCACCTCGGCTCGCTCCAGGGGCTCCGCTACGCGCTCCGCGCGATGGGGATCCCGGTCGCGACCGTGCTCGGCCCCCACAACCTGCAGCGGCCGGAGGCGGAGCGGCAGGATCGAGCCTTCGACGCGCGTCATCCTCTCGGCTTCCCGCACGTCCTCCCCGCGTCGGCGGTCCACCGGCTGCGGACCGCGCTGCGGAAGGGGGGGAGCCTCGTCCTGGCCGCCGACCTGCCCGTCCCCGGCGACGGCGTCCCCGTGCCGCTGCTCGGCGGCCGGGTCATGCTCGACCCGCGGCCGTTCCGCCTCGCGCGCGCGGCGGGGGTTGCCTGCCGTCCGGCGTTCCTCACGCTTCCCGGCGGACGCTGGACCCTGACCATCGGACGCGCGCTGCCGGCCGACGAGGAGGAAGCCGTCGCGGCATTCGGACGGTCCCTGTCCGCGGTCGCGGCACGCTCGCCGCTCGATCTGGATGGGCCGGTGTACCTGAGGCTGGCGAAGGGAAGCTGAGCGTCAGCTCGTCGGCGGATGGCCGTCCGTGTGGTGCACGGACTCGACCGTGTTCTTGATCTCCGCGTCCGAGAGGCCCTTCTCCTTCAGCTGACCCGCGAGGCGTGCCTCCGAGAGGCAGATGCCGCAGCCCGCCGCGTGCGTGTTCGTGAAACACGTCAGCAGCGTCTTGTGGTGGAACATCGGGCTCTCGGCGCACTCGCAGAAGCAGTGAATCTGGTCGAGCGTGGCCGGGTACTTCCGGGCGATCTCGTAGCCTTCCTTCACGCCCGGCTCGGCCCCCTTCGAGAACTGGGCGGGATCGAGCGTCGGCCGCCGCTCCCTGCACGTCGTGCAGGAGTTCGTGGGCGCCGCGGGCTTCGGCGTCGGCTTCTTCGACTCGGCCGAAGAGCCGATCAGGGCCGCAGGCAGTGCCAGGAGCAAGGCGATCGACATCGGCTTGATCATGCCGGGGCAAACCCGCGCAACCGACCGATATTCCCGCGCCGTCCTTACTTGAGGGACTCCATGATCTCGTCGAGAGACTTCTTCGGCGGCCGCAGCCGCGCGTCGGGGATCGAGACGATCGGCTCGCCGGCGACGCCGGAAAGCTCGAGGAAGTCCTTCTTGCGCGGCTCCGCGTAGATCAGTCCCGTCAGGAACTCGGTCTTCGCCTGGGCCTCCAGGCAGAGCGAGAGCGCCTGCCCCTTGCTCGTCGGGTCGTAGTCCTCGCGCAGCTTGCGGAGCCGGATGTGGGAGCCGTCGTGCAGCTCGACGTCCTGGGTGGTGCCCGGGTCGTACTCGACCGCGATCTCCTCGAAGTAGGGGATGAAGCCGATCTCGTGGATCGGGATCTCGTGATCCTTGGCCCACTTGTACGACTTCGTCGAGCTCTCGTGGTTGTTGAAGGTCACGCACGGAGAGATCACGTCGAGGAGCGCGGTGCCCCGGTGCGCGAACGCGCCCTTGAGCAGGGCGACGAGCTGCTTCATGTCCCCCGAGAAGGAGCGCGCGACGTAGCCGCAGCCGAGCTCGATCGCCATCGCGCAGAGGTCGATGGCCGGCAGGTCGTTGACGGCGCCGGTCTTCAGCTTCGATCCCGCGTCCGCCGTCGCGGAGAACTGGCCCTTGGTGAGCCCGTACACGCCGTTGTTCTCGACGATGTAGACCATCGGGACGTTGCGGCGGAGGAGGTGCACGAACTGGCCGGCGCCGATCGAGGCCGTGTCGCCGTCGCCCGAGACGCCGATTCCGATGAGCGAGGAGTTGACCATCAGCGCCCCCGTGGCCACGGCCGGCATGCGTCCGTGGACGGCGTTGAATCCGTGGCCGCGGTCGGCGAAGTAAGCCGTCGTCTTGGACGAGCAGCCGATGCCGGACAGCTTGGCGACCTTGTGAGGCGCGATCGACATCTCGTACATCGCCTGCGTGATCTGGCGCGTGATGACGTCGTGGCCGCAGCCGACGCAGAGCGTGGACTTCGAGCCGCCGTATTCCTTGATGGAGAGGCCGACGCGGTTGGTGGCGGGCGCCTTGGTTTCGGCCGTCGGAGCCTTGGTTTCGGGCGTCGTGGAGGACATCAGCGTTTCTCCCCGGCCTCGATGCCCTCGATCACCGTCTCGGCGTCGAGGGGGAAGCCGTCGTAGTGGCGGATCGAGCGGAGCTTCGTCGCGTGGGGGCCGAGCTCGAGCCGGAGCAGGTCGACCATCTGGCCGTCGCGGTTCTGATCGACGACGTACACGCGGTCGTGGGCGGAGACGAAGTCGGCCGTCTCCGTCGTGAAGGGCAGCGCCCGGAGGCGGAGATAGTCGATCGGGAGCCCCTTGCGCGCGAGAATCACGCGCGCCTCCTCGACCGCGAAGTCCGACGAGCCGTAGGCGATGACGCCGACCCGGGACCCCGAGCCGTTCGAGACGACCGGGCGCGGCACGAAGCGGCGGGCCGTGTCGAACTTGCGGGCGAGGCGGTCCATGTTCCGTTGATAGTCGTCCGGGCGCTCGGTGTAGAGGCCGCGCTCGTTGTGGCCCGAGCCGCGCGTGAAGTACGTCGCGGCGGGGGAGTCGATGAAGCCCGGCAGCGTGCGCCACGGAATTCCGTCGCCGTCGACGTCGCGGTAGCGGGCGAACTCCTTGAACCGGGCGATGTGCGCCTCGAGCTCCTCCCTGGTCTTCAGGACCTTGCCCCGGTCGAGCGGCTTGTCCGGGTAGGGGAACGGATCCGCCATCCAGTTGTTCATCCCGAGGTCGAGATCGCTCATGAGGAAGACGGGCGTCTGGAAGCGTTCCGCGAGGTCGAAGGCGTCGATCGCCATCGAGTAGCACTCCTCGACCGATCCGGGGAGGAGAAGGATGTGCTTCGCGTCGCCGTGGGACAGGTAATAGGTCGACGTGATGTCGCCCTGCATCGTGCGCGTGGGAAGGCCCGTCGACGGGCCGACCCGCTGGACGTCCACGACGACGGCCGGAATCTCCGTGTAGTAGCCGAGCCCGGCGAACTCCGACATCAGCGAGATCCCCGGGCCCGACGTCGTGGTCATCGAGCGGGCGCCCGCCCAGGCCGCACCGAGCACCATGCCGAGCGCCGCGAGCTCGTCCTCCGCCTGCACGACCGCGAAGGTCGGCTGGCCCGTCTCGGGATCGATGCGATACCGGCCCGCGTAGTCGATGAGCGCCTCGGCGAGCGACGAGGACGGGGTGATCGGGTACCACGCGAGGAACTGGACGCCGGCCATCATGCAGCCGATCGCCGCCGCCGCGTTGCCCTCGATGATGATCTTGCCCGCCGTCGCGTTCATGCGCTCGAGCCTAAACGGATCCCGCTTCGTCAGGTTCTTCCCGGCCCACTCGAGGCCGCCCCGGATCGCGCTCATGTTGACCTCGACCGCCGAGGCCTTGCTCTTGAACTGCTTGGCGACCGCCTTCTCGATCTCGGCCATGTCGATGCCGAGGAGCCACGCCGCGACACCCACGTAGATCATGTTGACCGCGAGCCGCCGGAGCTTGCCGTCGTGCACGAGCTCGAGGACGAGCTTCTGGAACGGCACCGGGTAGAAGACGACGTCCTGGCGAAGGCCGTCGAGCTTGAGGCTCTCCTCGTAGATCACCGCCGCGCCCGGAGCGACCGTCTTGACGTCTTCGTGGGCCGTCTCGGGGTTCATGCAGATGAGCACGCCCACGTCGCGCCGGCGGGCGATGAAGCCCTCCTTCGAGGCGCGGATGGTGAACCATGTGGGCAGGCCCTGGATGTTCGAGGGAAAGAGGTTCTTGCCCGAGACCGGAATGCCCATCTGGAAGATGGAGCGCATGAGGATGTTGTTCGACGACTGGGATCCCGAACCGTTGGCGGTCGCCACGTGGATCGAGAAGTCGTTGATGACCGGCGGTCGGTTGGCGGTTTCCGGGCGCTTTTCTTCGAGAACGGCGGTGGACATGCGTCTCCTTCGGCGGGAGCGGACCCGCGGAACGGGGATGATACCAAAGGGAATCGGGGCGTCCGGCGCGGCGCCCGCCCGCGGTTAGAATCCGCGGCCGGAGGACCGACGCTCATGCGTTTTCGCCGCCTGCTCCCGTTCGTCCTGGGCCTCGCCTCGGCCGGATCGGCCGTCGGGCAGCAGCGCCTCCTCCGATTCGAGGAACTCGCGAAGCTCGACCGGCTCGGGGGCTTCTCGGTCTCGCCGGACGGACGGCAGGTGGCCTTCGCCGTCGCGACGCCGGACGTCGAGGCGAACACCTCGCACGGCGCGATCTGGATCGTCCCCGCCGGCGGCGGCGAGGCGCGGCGGCTGACGCGGAGCGACAAGCACGACGCCGATCCCAGGTTCTCGCCCGACGGCCGGCGCCTCGCCTTCCTGTCGGACCGCGACGGCGGCCAGCAGATCTGGGTGCTCGACCTCGCGGGCGGCGATCCCATCCGCGCGACGTCGTTTCCGACGGAGGTCTCGGACTTCACGTGGTCGCCGGACGGGAAGTGGTTCCTGATCTCGTCGGACGTTTTTCCCGAGTGCGCCGACACGGCGTGCCTCGAGCGCGTGCGGAAGCAGCGCGCCGACGCGAAGGTCCACGGCCGCGTCGCCGAGCGCCTGCTCTTCCGGCACTGGAACACCTGGAAGGACGGCACGCGCACCCACATCTGGAAGCTGCCCGCCGTCGAGGGCGCCGGCGCGGCCCTCGACCTCACGCCGGGCGACCACGATGCGCCGCCGTTCCATGTCGGCGGCGGGGTCGACTGGACCGTCTCGCCGGACTCGCGGGAGCTCGTCTATTCCTCGAATCCGGACCGGGACGAGGCGCTCTCGACGAACTCGGACCTCTTCGCGGTCTCGCTCGACGGCGGCGCGCCGAAGAACCTCACGGCCGGCAACAAGGCCTTCGACGGCAATCCCCGGTTCTCGCCCGACGGGAAGTGGATCGCCTACCGGGCGCAGACGCGGCCGGGGTTCGAGTCGGACCGCTTCCGCCTGATGCTCCTCGACCGGGCGACCGGCGTCTCCCGGAGCCTCACGGACGGGTTCGACTTCTGGGTCGACGACTTCCGCTGGACGGGCGATTCGAAGTCGATCGTGTTCGCGTCGCAGGTGCGCGGGCGCGAGAGCCTCTATCGGCTCGACCTGCCCGCCGGCGCCCCGGTGCCGATCTGGACCGGCGGCGCGGCGACCGCCGTCGGGATCGCGGGGCGGCGCGTCGTCTTCGCGGCGAGCGCCCTGACGCGGCCGCCCGAGCTCTGGTCGGTCGGCGTCGACGGCGCCGCGCCCGCGGCCCTGACGCACGTCGACGACGCGCGGCTCCGCGAGATCGCGATGGGAGAGGTGTCGGAGCGCTTCACGGCCGCCGCGGACGGGCAGCGGCTCCACGCATGGGTCGTCAAGCCGCCGTTCTTCGACGCGAAGAAGAAGTACCCGGCCGTCTTCCTGATCCACGGCGGTCCGCAGGGCGCCTGGGTCGACGGCTGGTCCACCCGCTGGAATCCCGAGGTCTGGGCGGCCTACGGCTACGTCGTGTACGCCGCGAACCCTCGCGGCTCGACCGGCTTCGGCCAGGACTTCGTCGACGCGATCAGCCGCGACTGGGGCGGCAAGGCCTACGACGACCTCATGCGGCAGGCCGACGACCTCGCGGCGCTGCCCTTCGTCGACAAGACGAAGATCGGCGCGGCCGGCGCGTCCTACGGCGGCTACATGATCGACTGGATCGCGGGGCACACGGACCGTTTCGCGACGCTCGTCTCGCACGACGGCACGTTCGACCTCGTCTCCGCGAACCTGGAAACCGAGGAGCTCTGGTTCCCGAAGTGGGAGTTCGGCGGTTGGCCCTGGAACTCGGACCTGTACCGCACGTGGAACCCGCTCGAGTCGGCCGGCCACTTCAAGACGCCGATGCTCGTCATCACGAGCGAGCGCGACTACCGCGTCCCGTTCGGCCAGGGCCTGCAGCTCTTCACCGCCCTGCAGGTGCAGAACGTTCCCTCGAAGCTCCTGACCTTCCCCGACGAGGGGCACTGGGTGCTGAAGCCCGGCAACTCATGCCTCTGGCACAACACGGTCATGGACTGGCTGCACCGCTGGCTCGGGGGCGCGGAGGCGGACCCCAAGGGCCTCGCCCTCGCCTATAGCGTGTGGGGTCAGGTCTCTCAAAGGTGATCTCCGACTCCAGAGACGCTCTTTGAGAGAGACCTGACCCCGCTTTATCGGGGGTGGCCCCGCTCACGGACGTTCTCGTCCTCCATCAAGTGCTGGCGCGCGGCCACGATGCCGGAGCGGCCGAGGTATCCGACCAGGCGCCCGGGATCGTCGCGGGCGACGACCAGCAGCCGGCCGATGTCGTTCGAGAGCATGCGCTCGACCGCGTCGCGGATGAGCTCGTCCTCGTAGGCGACGATCGGCGGGCGGCTGCCCGCGTCGAGCACGCCGCCCTGGCCCCGGGGGTCCTTCTCCATCGCGCGCATGAGATCGCTGCGGGTGACGATTCCCACGAGGCGCCCGGAGCCGTCGACGATCGGGGTTCCCTGCCGCCGGGCGAGGCGCGGGTCGCCGCCCGCGACGCGCCGCGAGAGCTCCGCGACCGTCATGGCCGTCGGCACCGTCGGCACGTCCCGGTCCATCACCTCGCCGATGCGGTGGATGTCGAACGGGTCGACCGAGTACTCGCGGAAGATGTGGTGGCCGCGGCGGGCGATCTTCTCCGTGAGGATCGAACGGCGCAGGAGCAGCACGGTCACGGCGTAGGCGGCGACGCACGCCACGAGCAGACCGGGCAGCACGTTCCAGTCCCGGGTCAGCTCGCCCGCGAAGAACATCGCGGTCAGGGGCGAGCGCATCGTGCCGCCCATCATCGCGGCCATGCCGATCATCGCCCAGAGACCCACGTCGCCGTGGAGCAGGGGAGCGGCGAGCGCGCCGAGCGCGCCGCCCATCATCAGCAGCGGCGCGAGCACGCCGCCGGACGTTCCGGAGCCGAGCGAGACCGACCAGACGACCGACTTCCCGACCAGGAGGCTCGCCGCGGCGCCGTGGTCGATCTGTCCGCGCAGGAGCGCGTGGATCGTGCCGTAGCCGACGCCGAGCACGCGGGGATCGATGAGGCCTCCGACGCCGACCGCGATGCCGCCGATCGCCGGCCACCACATCCAGTGGATCGGCAGTTTCAGGAAGGCGTCCTCGCAGCCGTAGACGAGCGCGGTCAGGAGGCCCGAGGCGACTCCCGCCGCGATGCCGAGGATGAGCGCGGCGAGCAGCCCTCCGGGCGAGAGCGGCGCATGCGGGGGGACCGCGAACACGGGACCGGGTCCGATCAGGAACCCGCGCACGACCGAGGCGAGCGCGGCCGCGAGGGCGACCGGGATGAAGCTGCGGGGCTTCCATTCGAAGAGGAGGAGCTCGACCGCGAGCAGCGTGGCGGCGATCGGCGAGGCGAACACCGCCGACATGCCGGCGGCGGCGCCCGCGACGAGCAGCGTCTTGCGCTCGGCCGACGAGAAGTGGAAGAGCTGGGCGAACAGCGATCCGAAGGCGCCGCCGGTCATGATGATCGGTCCCTCGGCGCCGAACGGCCCGCCCGTGCCGATCGAGACGGCCGAGGAGACCGGCTTCAAGATCGCGACTCGGGCCTCGAGCCGGCTCCGGCCGATCAGGATGGCCTCCAGGGCCTCGGGGATGCCGTGGCCCCGGATCTTGGGAGACCCCCACCGCGCCATGGCGCCGATGAGGAGGCCGCCGACGACCGGGACGAGGATGCTCCAGGCGCCCAGGGTGTTCTGCGCGGGAGTCACCGGCTGCGCCGAGAGGCGGCCGAAGTACGCGAGGTTCGTGATCGCGTCGATCAGCCAGAGGAGCGCCTTGGCCACGAAGGCGCCGATCGCGCCGATGACCAGGGCGGCCGCCGAGAGCACGAGGACCCGTCGGTCGGCCGAGTAATCGCCGAGCCGCACGGCGCGGGGGGCCTCAGACACGGCGCCGTCTCGCTCGTGAGGAGGGAATGTGGAGAACGTCCGCGCGAGGAATCGCGCGCCGAAGCTCCGCGACCCCGCGGTAGTGCTCGAGGACGAGGCGCTCGACGAGCCGTCCCCCGGCGGCCGTCAGCGCCACCCGGACGCGCCGCCGGTCCACCGTATCGCGGCGGCGACGGACCAGGCCCGCGCGGGCGCACCGGTCGACCAGCCCGACCGCGCTCTGGTGAAGCACGCGGAGGCGGTCCGCCAGGTCGCCCACCGCGGGCGGCCGCGCCCCGAAGCTGCGGACGAACAGAAGCAGCTGGTACTGCGCCGGCGAGATGCCGGCCCGCCGGGCCGCATCCTCCGAGAAGCGGAGGAAGTGGCGCAGCGCCTGTCGGAATCGCGCGAGGCGCTGATAGTCCGACTCCTTCAGCCTGGGAGACGTCCGCCGCATGGGACGATCATATCGCAATACGATATAAATGACTGCCCGGGCCCTTTCCACGAAATTTGGGAGGCGTCCGGGCCGTTCCCGGCACAGGAGGTGTTCCATGGAGGTCGCCGCCCCGCCCGCTTCCCTCGCCGAGACGGCTCCGGCAACGGCGGCCGCCGCCGGGGGGCCGGGCGCCGCCCCGTGCGCCCGCGTCCTGATGATCGGCTGGGAGTTCCCGCCCTTCGTCGCGGGAGGGCTCGGCGTCGCCTGCGAGGGCCTCGTGCGCGGCCTCCGGGAACTGGGGGCCGAGATCGTGCTCCTCCTGCCGGGACGGCGCGCGCCGCGCGCCTCGAGGCGTCGGACGCCGTTCGCCGCGCCGGCCGGCCGCGGCCTTCGCATCGTGGCGATCGGCACGCCGCTGCGGCCGTACGAGGAGACGGGCGGCCTCTACGGCGAGCAGCTCCTCGACGAGGTCAGCCGGCTCGCCTCGGTCGCCCGGATCGTGGCCGCCGAGGAACGCTTCGACGTCATCCACGCCCACGACTGGATGACGTTCCCGGCGGCGGTCGCGGCGCGCGACGTCTCCGGGCGGCCGTTCGTCGCGCACGTGCACGCCACGGAGTACGCGCGGAGCGGCGGCGGCGCCGGCGACCCCGCCGTCTCCCGCATCGAGGGCGAGGGCCTGCGGCGCGCCGACCGGGTGATCTGCGTCTCGAGCGTCACGGCGGCCAACGTGCAGCGCCACTACCGCGTCCCCGACTCGCGGATCCGCGTCGTGCACAACGCGATCGAGGGGGGCGCGGCGGTCGAGCGGTCCGCGCCTCCCGCGCCGCCGCTCGTCCTCTTCGTGGGGCGCCTGACGAAGCAGAAGGGGCCGGCGCGCTTCCTCGAGGTGGCGCGGCGCGTCCTCGACGGCATGCCGGAGGCGCGCTTCGCGGTCGCCGGCACGGGCGACCGCCTGCCCTGGCTGCGCCGCCGCGCGGCCGAGCTCGGGCTCTCGGGGAAGCTGTCCTTTCTGGGTTTCGTACCCCCGGATCGTCTGCCCGGGCTCTATCGGCGGGCGAGCGTCTACGTGCTGCCCTCGGTCAACGAGCCCTTCGGGCTGACGGTGCTCGAGGCGATGCGCCCGGGGGTGCCGACGATCGCGGCGAGAAACGCGGGCGTGCACGAGGTCGTGCACAGCGCGATCCCGGTCGACTCGGCCGACGTCGAGGAGATCGCCCGCCAGGTCCAGCTCGTTCTGGCGTCCCCGTCGCTCCAGGCGGAGCTCTCGAGGCGCGGCCGGGCCGAGGTGGCGGGCCTGACGTGGCTCGAGCCGGCGGCTCGCTGTCTCGAGATCTATCGGGAAGTCGTCGAGGCGTGAAGCGGCTTCCCGGGGCGAGGCGATCCGAGAGGCTCGCCCTCTCTCGTTCGCCGGTCGCGCCGCGACCGGTCAGTCCGTCGGGACGCAGCGCCCCGCCGCCCAGCGCCGGAGCGCCGCGATCGGCTCGGCGCGGGTGACCGAGAGCGGCCGCGTCGATCGGAGCGAGACGAGGAGCGCGGCCGTGTCGAGCGGGTAGCCGCCGGCCCGCGCCTCGTAGAGCGCCGCGACGACGGCCTGCTCGATCTCGGCGCCCGAGAATCCCTCCGAGGCGGCCGCGAGCGCGGGGACGTCGAAGCGCGCCCCGTCTTCGGCGCGGCGCGCGAGGTGCAGGCGGAAGATCTCCGCGCGCGCGGCCGGTCCCGGCAGGTCCACGAAGAAGATCTCGTCGACGCGCCCCTTGCGCATGAGCTCGGGAGGCAGCTCCTCGACGGAGTTCGCGGTCGCCACGAGGAAGACGCGGGCGGCGCGCTCCTGCATCCACACGAGCAGCATGCCGATCAGGCGCTTCGACACGCCGCCGTCCGACTCGGCCGAGCGCGACGACACGAACGCCTTCTCGATCTCGTCGATCCACAGAACGCAGGGCGCCATGCGCTCGACCCGCCGCAGCGCGTCCCGCAGGTTGCGCTCGGACTCGCCGACGAACGGAGCGAGGAGCTTCCCGGCGTCGAGGGACAGCAGCGGCAGGCCCCAGGTCGCGGCGACGGCCTTGGCGGCGATGCTCTTGCCGCACCCCTGCACGCCGAGGAGGAGAATCCCCTTGGGCGGATCGAGTCCGCGGTCGCCGGGGTCGGGCAGGAGGCCGATCTTCCGCGTCGCGATCCACCTCTTCAGCTTCCCCAGTCCGCCGAGCTGGTCGAGCCCCTCGGGCGTCGGGATGAACTCGAGGAGGCCGCCGCCCTCGACGAGGCCCTTCTTCAGCTCGCGGAGGCGCGCGCGATCGGCGCCGGTCAACGCGTGGTCCTCGACGACCGCCTGCGCCAGGGCGCGCTCGGCCTCGAAGAGCGTCAGCCCCTGGAGGTCGGAGACGATGCCGTCGGCCTCGGCCCGGGAGAGCGCGACCCGGGCGCCCGGGCTCTGGCGAGGGAGGGCCCGCACGACGCGCTCGAGCAGCGCGCGCAGCTCCTCGGGGCCCGGCAGGGCGAACTCGAACCGGACGGCGAGGTCGGAAAGCTCCGGCTTCTCGGGCATCGAGGGACCGACCATGACGATCGTCCGGGCCGAGTCGGCGAACTCCTGGGCCGTCTCCCGCAGGAGCCGCAGGGTCGCCGCGTTCTCGAGGTGCGCCATCGGGTCCTTGAGCAGGTACGTGCCGTCGCCCGAGGTCTTCCGGACGATGCGGAGGGCGTACGCGAGCTCGGCCGAGCGCTCGGCGTCCTGCGGGTGGGAGGGCTGGAGGCCGCTCGCGGCGCTCCAGCTCCAGAAGGGAAGGGCGAGCGAGCCCGAGACCTCCCGCACGAGGGCTTCGAAGCGCTGTTCCTCCACGGTCTCGCAGACGATCAGGGGATGCCGGGACTTCAGGAGGACCGCGAGGTCTTTGGCGGCGACGTCCAAGCTCGGCCGAGTGTAGCGGACATTCGGGCATAGACTTCTCCTCGTGCCGGCCCAGCGGGTGGTATCCCTCTGCCCGTCCATCACCGAAACGATCGTGGCCATCGGGGGGCGTCGGGCCCTCGTCGGCGTGACGCGGTACTGCACCCGTCCGAGCGGAATCCTGTGGGGGCTGCCGCGCGTCGGCGGCACGAAGAGCCCGGAGATCTCTCGCATCCTCGATCTGTCCCCGGATCTGGTCTTCGCGAACGCCGAGGAGAACCGCCGCGAGGACGTCGAGGCGCTGCGCAAGGCCGGCGTCGAGGTCGACGTGACGCTGCCGAAGACGGTGTCCGAGGTCCCCTCGGCCATCCGGAACTGGGGGAGGCGCCTCGGCACCGACGCCGAGGCCGATGCGCTGGCGGCGCGCATCGAGAGCGCGTGGAAGGAGCTCGAGGACCGCCCCGCACGCCCGCGCTTTCGCTACGCGTACTGGATCTGGAAGGACCCGTGGATGACGATCTCGGACGACACCTACGTCGCGGACCTGCTCCGCCTGGCCGGCGGCGAGAACGTCTACGGGGCGGAGAGGACGCGATATCCCACGACGCACCCCTCGGAGGCGCTCGCCCGGGAGCCCCAGGTCCACATCTTCGCGAGCGAGCCGTATCCGTTCTCGGAGGAGAAGCACGGCGCGCTCGTCGAGCGGCTCTTCGGGGGGCACACGCGGCGGCTCTTCGTCGAGGGGGACGACTTCTGCTGGCACGGCGTCCGGACGCTCGAGGGGCTTCGCCGCGCCGCCGAGCTGAGTGTCCCGGGCGACTGAGAGCCTTATTTTATTAGGATAGTTCGTCGAAATGCCTAATTTTATTCGGCAGCTCTGGATCGTGCTGAAATTCGCGCCCATGGGAGGTTCCCCGCGGCTCATCGCGGCCATCGGCCTGCTCGCTCCCTGGGCCGCGGCCGGCGCTGCGCCGGCTCCGACGCCGACCCCCGCTCAGACGGTCGTCCACGCCGGCGTGCTCATCGACGGCGTCTCGCCGGGCCCGAGGCGCGATCAGGCGATCGTGGTGCGCGGCAACCGCATCGAGAGCGTCGGACCGTGGACGGGGAGCGTGTCGCCCGGCGCGACGCTCGTCGACCTCTCGTCCTCGACCGTCCTCCCCGGCATGATCGACACGCATACGCACATCTTCCTGCAGGGCGAGGTGCCGGCCGAGGGCGGCTACGACGTGCAGCTCCTGAAGCAGGGCATCGCGTTTCGGGCCGCCCGGGCCACCGTGGCCGCCCGGCGCGCGCTCGAGCAGGGCTTCACGACGATCCGCGACGTCGAGACCGAGGGCGCGGGCTATGGCGACCTCGGGATCAAGCAGGCGATCGAAGGCGGCTACATCCCGGGTCCCCGGATGTTCGTCGTCACGCGCGCGATCTCGACGACCGGCGGCTATCCGCTCGAGGGCTACGCGCCCGAGATCGACGTGCCGAAGGGCGCGCAGCTCGTCGACGGCCCCGTCGAGGCGCGCAAGGCCGCGCGCGAGCAGCTTTCGAACGGCGCCGACTGGATCAAGGTGTACATGACGCACCGCTCGTGGCTCGACGCCTCGGGCAATCTCGTCTCGCAGCCGACGCTGACGCTCGAGGAGCTGCAGGCCGTCGTGGACGAGGCGCACGGCTGGGGCCGCAAGGTCGCCTGCCACGCGTACGGCGGCATCGGCTTGAAGCGCGCGCTCGACGGAGGCTGCGACTCGATCGAGCACGGGCTCGACCTCGACGACCGCTCGGTCGCGCAGATGGTCCGGCAGGGGACCTGGTTCGTGCCGACGATGAGCGTCTACTACGGCGACTGGGCGCCCGAGGGCACGCCGGAGGGCGACCGCGACCGGAAGCGCGCCGCCGTGCACGGACCCTCGCTCCGGCGCGCCGTCAGGGCGGGCGTGAAGATCGCGTTCGGCACGGACGTCGGCGGCTTTCCGTGGACGCAGCCGATCGCGCAGGAGTTCCCGCGGCTCGTCGAATTCGGCCTGACGCCGATGGAGGCGATCCAGACCGCAACGTCGCGCGCGGCGGAGATGCTGGGGAAGAAGGGCGAGCTCGGCGTCGTCGCGCCGGGCGCCTATGCCGACGTCATCGCCGTGGCGGGCGATCCGCTCGCGGACGTGCGGGCGCTCGAGAGCGTCTCCTTCGTGATGAAGGACGGGCGGATCTACCGCGGGGCGCGCTGACGCGCCCTGAGAGGAAGCGCGCTGACGCGCAGCGAGAGGAAGCGCGCGGACGCGCGCGAAAAAAGAGGCGTCGCGCCTGAGGCGCGCGCGGAAGGGGAGAGGACATGAGATCGGGCGGAGTTCGGAGGGGTGCGCTCGCGGCGGGCTTCGCGGCGGCGCTGGCCGCGGGGGCCCTGGCGCAGGAGGACGCCAAGGGCGACAAGAAGGCGGAGCCGGCCGTCTCGCCCACGCCGGTTCCGGCGGCGCCCGCGCCGGCCGTGACGCATCGGCGCATGACGTTCGGCGGAAAGCCGCTCGCCTACACGGCGACGGCCTCGACGATCGACCTGAAGAATCCCAAGGACGAGGCGGTCGCGCGCATGTTCTCGGTCGCCTACACGGCCGACGGCGCCGACCCGGCGCAGCGGCCGGTCACCTTCTGCTTCAACGGCGGCCCGGGCTCCTCGAGCCTGTGGCTCCACATGGGCTCGTTCGGACCCATGCGCGTCGAGACGCCGGACGCGGCCCCCGCGGCGCCCGCACCGTACCGGCTCGTCGAGAACGGACAGAGCCTCCTCGACCGGACCGATCTCGTCTTCGTGGACGCGGTCGGCACGGGATTCTCACGCATCGTGGGCAAGGGCGAGGGCAAGGACTTCTACGGCACCGACCAGGACGTCGCCGCGTTCGCGCAGTTCATCGAGCGCTGGATCAGCGCGAACAACCGCTGGAACTCCCCGAAGTTTCTGCTCGGCGAGTCGTACGGCACGACGCGCGGCGCGGCGCTCCTGGCGTACCTCGAGCGCCACGGGATCGCTTTCAACGGCGCGATCTTCATCTCCTCGTACCTGAACGCGTGGGACGACTTCAACGGCCCTCCGTTCTCGAACGACCGCGCGTACGAGCTCTACCTGCCGACGATGGCGGCGGCGGCCTGGTACCACAAGCGGCTCGACCCGATGCCCGGGGACCTCGCGCCGTTTCTCGACGAGGTCCGCGCGTTCGCGCTCGGCGACTACGCGCGGGCGCTCGCGCAGGGCAGCCGTCTCGACGCGGCCGCGCGCGCGCCGATCGCCGCGAAGCTCCACCGCTACACGGGTCTGCCCGAGGCGTACATCCTCCAGGCGAACCTCCGCATCGACCCGAACCGCTTCGAGAAGGAGCTCCTCCGCGGCGAGCGCCGGACGATCGGGCGGCTCGACGCGCGCTACCGCGGCATCGATCACGACGCGGCCGGCGAGAACCCCGAGTTCGACGCGGCGAGCGCCGCGTTCATGGGAGCGTTCACGGCGACGGCCAACGCCTACCTGCGCGGCACGCTCGGCTACAAGACGGACGACCTGTACAAGCCGACCAATTACGAGGAGGTCGGCAAGGACTGGGACGACCGGCACCGGACCGACACGGGGCGCGCGCCGATGCCCGACGTCGCGGAGGACCTGCGTCTCGTCATGTCGATGAACCCGCACCTGCGCATCTTCTCGGCCAACGGCTACTTCGACTTCGCGACGCCCTTCTTCGAGACCGAGTTCACGCTCGGGCACATGGGGCTCGACCCGTCGCTCGAGAAGAACGTCGTGTTCGGGTACTACCCCTCGGGTCACATGATCTACCTGAACGAGCCGTCGCTCGCGAAGCTGAAGACGGACCTGGCGAAGTTCTACGACGAGACGCTGACGCGCTGAGGTCTCGTCCCTTCTCTCTCCAGCGGGAGAGAGGGCGAGGGTGAGGGGGAGAAGTCGGTTTAGCCCTTCCCCCGATTCAGGAGGTCTAAGAACTCCTCGCGGACTCTCTGCGTGTTGAAGATGCCGCGGATGGCCGAGGTGACGGTCAGCGCGCCCGGCTTCTTGATCCCGCGCATCTCGACGCAGAGGTGCCGGGCCTCGATCACGACCATCACGCCCTGCGGGTCGAGCTTCGCCGCCATGTAGCGGGCGATCTGCTCGGTCAAGCGCTCCTGGAGCTGAGGGCGGCGCGCGTAGAACTCGACGATGCGCGCCATCTTCGAGAGCCCCACGATCGATTCGTTCGGGATGTAGGCGACGTGCGCGTGGCCGTAGAACGGCACGAAGTGGTGGGAGCAGAGCGAGTAGAAGGGGATGTCCTTCTCGATGACCATCGCGGAGTAGCGCTCGTCGTTCGGGAAGAACGTGACCTTCGGCTCGGCGCCCTCCGCGAGCCCCTCGAAGAGCTCGAGGTACATCTTCGCGACGCGCTCGGGCGTCTCGACGAGGTTGGGGTCCTCGAGGTCGAGGCCGAGGAGCTCGATGATCTTCCGGAAGTGGGCCGCGATCGCGGGGACGCGGTCCGCGTCGGCGAGCGGCGCGCCATTCGGCTCCTCCCGCGAGGCGCGGCTCTTCATGCGGCCGCGGCCCGGGCCTTCTCGATGAGGCCGCCGATGTCGCGCCCGACCGGGATGTCGTTCGCCACGACGTCCCTGATCCGGCCGTCCTTGCCGACGATGAAGGCCGTGCGCGCGGAGATGCCCTTCTCGGGCAGGTAGACGCCGTACTTCTCGGCGACCGCGCCCTTCGGGTGAAAATCCGCGAGGAGCGGATAGGAGATGCCCTGCTGCGCGGCGAACGCCTTGTGGGACCAGAGCGAGTCGACGGAGATTCCGAGCACCTCGACGTCGCCGGCGCCCTTCGTCGGCAGCATCTCGGCGCACTGTTTCGTCTCGACCGAGCAGACCGGCGAGAAGTCGAGGGGGTAGAACAGCAGAACCACGCTCTTCTTGCCGCGGTAATCCGAGAGGGTCACCTTGTCGCCGACGGTGGAGGGGAGGGTGAAGTCGGGAGCGTTGTCGCCGGGCTTGAGGGCCATCGTGAGACTCCTTCGATGAATGTCGTCGCGGCATTTCCGCGGGGCGGCGATTCTATCCCTTGCCAGGACCCGCCGCGGGTAAGATCCCCCCGCGCATGAAGATCGACCTGCACAGTCACTCCACGGTCTCGGACGGCCTGGACACGCCGGCGGCCCTCGTCGGACGCATGGCCGACGCCGGGCTGACGGCCTTCGCTCTCACCGACCACGACACGCTCCAGGGGCTGCCGGAGGCTCGGGCCGAGGCCGGGCGCCGGGGGATCGAGCTCATCGCGGGCGCGGAGATCTCGGCCGAGTGGGGCGGCCAGGACGACATCCACATCCTCGCGCTGTTCGTCGACGAGAGCAACGCCGCCTTCAACGCCGCCCTCGAGACGCGGCAGGAGGGGCGCCGCACCCGCGGGGAGCGCATGGCGCAGCGGCTCGTCGAGCACGGGTACAAGATCGACCTCGACGCGATCCGGGCCGACGTGGGCGACGGCGTCTGGGGCCGTCCGCACCTCGCCCGGGCGCTGATCCGCGCGGGCTACGCGAAGGACAACGACGATGCGTTCGGCCGGTTCCTCGGCCGCGAGCACCCCTGGTACGTGCCCTACGAGAAGTGGAAGGCGATCGAGGTGGTGCGCGCGATCCGGGATGCCGGCGGCGTCTCGTCGATCGCGCACGCGGTCTGGTACAAGGAGCGGGAGGCGCTGATCGGCGCTCTCGCGGCGGAGGGGCTCGACGCGATCGAGGTCTTCCATCCCGACCACGGTCCCGATGAGGAGCGCCTGTTCCTCAAGCTCTCCCGCGAGCTGGGCCTCGCGACCACGGCAGGCAGCGACTTCCACGGAACGCCGGAGGGCCGCAAGCGTCCGGGCGCGGTCACCGGGGACGAGCGGATGCTCGAGTCCCTGCGCGCGCGGCGCTCCCGCTAGCATCGCTTCGTTTCTCGTAGCCCGGCCTTCGCGCATCCCTCTTCGAAGCCCGGCCCTCGCTTCGCTCGGCCCCGGCTTCGACGCGGCGTTCTCTCGCCGCGAGTCGGCCCCGGCTTCGCCGGGGCGTCTCCTCGCCGCGAGGTCGGACTTCATCTGTCCGGGCGCTCGGGATTCCATGGAACTGCGGAAAACTGCGCCGTTGCGGAAAAGAAATTTTTTTCACCGCAACGATCGCGCGGGAGGGCGCGAATGACCGTGCGGAAATCCCGGAGCCCGTTGACTCTCGAGGAGAGCGTGACGAGAATCGCCGCAACCTTCGCGATGTGGGACGCCGCTACCGCCGATAAGAGTCTGCCCGCGAACCTCGAGGCCGAGCGGTCGGTCCTCGGCGCGATCCTCCTCGATCCCGCCTCGCTCAATTTCGTCGTCCCGATCCTCGACGCGGATGACTTCTTTCCGGACAGTCATCGCCGGATCTACGGCGCGATGCGCGAGCTCTCCGAGCGCTCCTCCGAGATCGACGTCCTCACGCTCAGGGAAGAGCTCGACCGCGCGGGCGCGATCGAGAAGGTGGGCGGCGCCTCCTACCTGACCGCGCTCCTCGACGGGGTCCCCGACGTCGGGAACGTCGAGCACTACGCGAAGATCGTCAAGGAGAAGGCCACGCTGCGCCGCCTGATCCGGGCCGGGCAGCGCATCGTGCGCGACGGCCTGGCGGGGGAGCGGGACGCCGAGGCCCTGCTGTCGGAGGCGACGGGCGAGATCTTCGACATCGCCGAGGGCTCGATCCAGGGCGGCTTCGAGCCCATCGGCCAGGTCGTCACGCGCAACCTCGAGATCATCGAGGAGGCCCGCGGCCGCCAGGGCATGCTCTCCGGGCTCGCCACCGGCTTCACCGAGTTCGACCGGATGACCTCGGGGCTCCAGGGGACGGACCTGATCGTGCTCGCCGCCCGGCCCTCCGTCGGGAAGACCTCGTTCGCCCTGAACATCGCCCAGCACGTCGCGATCCGCGAGGGCCGCGCGGTCGGATTCTTCTCGCTCGAGATGTCGCGCGAGCAGCTCGGCTTCCGCGTGCTTTGCTCCGAGGCCGACGTCGACGCGAAGAAGGTGCGCGACGGGTACGCCTCGAAGGAGGCGATGCAGCGGCTCGTGCTCGCCCAGTCGAAGATCCACGGCGCCCGCTTCTACATCGACGACAGCGCGGCGTTGAACGTCCCCGACATGCGGGCGAAGGGTCAGCGGCTGAAGCGCGAGCACGGACTCGATCTTCTGATCGTGGATTACATGCAGCTGATGGCCGGCCACGGCCGCTTCGACAACCGGACGCAGGAGGTCTCGATGATCTCGCGCGGCTTGAAGCTCCTCGCGAAGGAGCTGCGCGTGCCGATCATCGCCCTGTCCCAGCTCTCGCGTCAGCCCGAGCAGCGCAAGGGCGAGCTGCGCAGGCCCCAGCTCGCCGACCTGCGCGACTCGGGGTCGATCGAGCAGGATGCGGACGTCGTCGTGTTCCTCTACCGGGAGGAGCTCTACGACAAGGAGACCGAACGCAAGGGCATCGCCGACGTCATCATCGCCAAGCAGCGCAACGGGCCCACGGGGGACTTCCCGGTCGTGTTCCTCGGCGACCACATGACGTTCGCCAACTACGCGGGCGGACCTCCCGCGCCGTCGGAAGGCCAGCCGTTCTAAACGCGGAGAGCGGCGGCGGCGGGTCCCGCTTCCCGCGCAGCGGCGCCGCCGTCCGCGCCGTCGTCGACCTCGACGCGGTGGCCGGGAACTTCGCGCGGCTGCGCGATCGGGTCGCACCGCGCGCGGTGTACGCGGTGGTCAAGGCCGACGCCTACGGACACGGCGCGGCCGCCGTCGCGCGGCGCCTCGCCGCGGAGGGCGCGGACCGCTTCGCGGTCGCCCAGGCCGACGAGGGCGTCGCGCTGCGCCGCGCCGGGGTCGCCGGCGAGGTGCTCGTTCTCTCGTACGCGGAGGCCGCCGACCTGCCGCGTCTGCGCGCGTACGGGCTCACGCCCGCGCTCTACGACATCGGCCAGGCCGCGGCGCTCGCCGAAGCCGCGCGCGACGGATCCGCCCGCCTGCCCGTTCACCTCGAGGTGGACACGGGCATGGGACGCGCGGGGATCCGGCCCGAGCGGCTCGGCGAGGCGGCCGACCTCCTGCGCGAGGCCCGCGGGCTGTCGCTCGTCGGCACGTTCGCGAACCTCTCGAGCGCCGACGACCGCACGTCGGGTGCGACCGCGGCGCAGGCGGAGGGGCTGCGCGCGGCGGCGGGACGCCTGCGCGAGGCGGGCGTTTCGCCGGGAATCCTCCACCTCGCCAACTCCGCCGGAGTCCTCGCGCATCCCGACGCCTGGCTCGACGCGGTGCGGCCCGGCCTCGCGCTCTACGGTGTCCCGCCCCGACCGGACTTCGGCGGCGAGGCGCTGCGCCCCGCGCTCCGGATCGAGACCGAGGTGCTGGCGACCCGCCGGGTTCCCGCCGGAACGCCCCTCGGCTACGGCGGGCGATTCGTCACGGTCCGCGAGACGACGGTCGCCGTGATTCCCATCGGCTACCACGACGGGTTCCGGCGGAGCCTCTCGGGCCGGGCCGCCGTGCTGCTGCGCGGCGGGCGCGCGCCGGTCGTGGGCGCGGTGAGCATGGACGTCGCGCTCGTCGACGCGACGGAGACCGGCGCCGAGCGCGGCGACGAGGTCGTGTGTCTGGGCGTCCAGGCTGGGGCGCGGATCACGGCCTGGGACCTCGCCGAGGCGGCGGGGACGATTCCCTACGAGATCCTCTGCGGCTTCGGCCCGCGGATCGGCCGCCGGTACGCGGGCGGGAAGGAGGGCGCGTGGCCTCGAGGCTGACCGCTGTCTTCGCCTGCCAGGCCTGCGGCGCCACCTCGCCCAAGTGGCTCGGCCGCTGTCCCGAGTGCGGCGAGTGGAACTCGTTCGTCGAGGAGACGCGCGGGCCGGCGCCGCGCGCGGTCCCGTCGGGCGGAGCGGCCGCCGTCTCGATCGCCGCGCTCGATGCGGAGGAGAAGCCCCGTCTCGCGACGGGGCTCGGCGGGCTCGACCGCGTCCTCGGCGGCGGCCTCGTGCCGGGCTCGGTGATCCTGCTCGGCGGCGAGCCGGGCATCGGCAAGTCGACCCTCCTCCTCCAGGCCGGCCGAGGCCTCGCCGGGCGCGGCCGCGACGTGCTCTACGCGAGCGCCGAGGAATCGTCGGCGCAGGTGCGGCTCCGCGGCGGACGCCTGGGAATTCGCGAGGAGCGCCTGCTCGTGCTCGCGGAGACGGACGTTTCGCGCATCGTCGCGGAGGCGGAGAGCCGCGCGCCGGCGGTCGTCGTCATCGACTCCGTGCAGGCGGTCCGCGAGCCGTCGCTCGCGTCGGCGCCCGGGACCGTGTCGCAGGTCCGCGCGGCCGCGGCGGAGCTCGTGCGGCTCGCCAAGTCGCACGGCGTCCCGGTCCTCCTCGTCGGCCACGTGACGAAGGACGGCTCGCTCGCCGGACCGAAGTCCCTCGAGCACCTCGTCGACGCGGTGGTCTCGATCGAGGGCGACCGCGGCTCCTCGCGCCGGCTCCTGCGGGCGACCAAGAACCGCTTCGGTCCCGTCGACGAGATCGCGCTCTACGAGATGACGGGCGACGGCCTGGCGGAGCTGCCCGATGCGTCCGCGACCCTCCTCGCCGAGCGGCGGCCGGGACTCGCCGGGAGCGCCGTGACCGCCGCGCGCGAGGGATCGCGCTCGGTGCTGGTCGAGATCCAGGCGCTCGTGGGCGCCGCCGCCGCCGGGTCGCCCCGGCGCGTCGGCATCGGCGTCGACGGCGGCCGCCTCGCGCTGCTCCTCGCCGTGCTCGAGGGTGCGGGGCTGCCGCTGTCGTCCCGCGAGATCTTCGTGTCGTGCACCGGGGGCATCGAGGTGACGGAGCCCGCCGGCGACCTCGCGATCGTCGCGGCGCTCGTCTCGTCCGCGCGGGCCCGGCCGCTTCCGGACGGCGCCGTCTTCTTCGGCGAGATCGGGCTGCTCGGCGAGGTGCGCCGCGTGCCGGCCGCCTCGGGGCGCCTGAAGGAGGCGGCGGCGCTCGGCTTCGGCGCCGTCTACATGCCGGCGGGCAACGCGGGCGAGGCGGCGGCGTTCCCGGACCTGCGCGCGATCCCGGTCCACCGCGTGGCGGACCTGCTCGGCGCCCTGAAGGTCTGACGCCGCCGGGGTCGAGGCGCGGGCGTCGAAGCTATCCGGTCAGGTGCTCCGGCATCGAGTCCGTGAGCTTGCGGTACGCGTCGAGATATTTCTCGCGCGTGGTGCGCACGACCCCCTCGGGGAGCTTCGGCGCCGGCGGCTTCTTGTCCCAGCCCGTCGACTCGAGCCAGTCGCGGACGAACTGCTTGTCGAAGGAGGGCTGGCTGCGGCCCGGCGCATAGTGCGCCATGTCCCAGAAGCGCGACGAGTCGGGAGTGAACGCCTCGTCGATCCAGACGATGCGGCCGTCGAGGCGGCCGAACTCGAGCTTGGTGTCCGCGAGGATCAGGCCGCGTTCGCCGGCGAACTCGGCCGCGCGCCTGTAGAGCGACAGCGTCAGGTCCCGCAGGCGCTCCGCGTCACCCTCGGGGAGGCCGCGGGCCATGGTCTCGAACGAGATGTTCTCGTCGTGCCCCGTCTCGGCCTTGGTGGCCGGCGTGAAGATCGGCTGGGGCAGCCGGTCGGACTCGCGCAGGCCGTCCGGCAGGCGGATGCCGCAGACGTGTCCGGTCTTCTTGTACTCCGCCCAGCCCGAGCCCGCGAGGTAGCCGCGCGCGACGCACTCGAACGGGATCACCTCGCACTTCTTCACGAGCACGGAGCGGCCGGCCAGGAGCGCGGCGTCGGTTCGCAGCTCCTCGGGAAAACGGGCGATGTCGGTCTCGACCAGGTGGTTCTCGACGTCCGCGAACTTGCGGAACCAGAAATTCGACAGCTGCGTCAGGATCTTGCCCTTGTCGGGAATTCCCGGCGACAGCACCACGTCGAACGCCGAGATGCGGTCGCTCGCGACCAGCAGGAGCGAAGCGCCGAGGTCGTAGAGCTCGCGGACCTTCCCGCGCCGCGACAGGCGGGCGCCGGAGAGATGGGTTTCTGTGACGGTCGTCATGGGGCCGGAAAGTTAGCACAAAGGCCGCCCGTCGACGCCGCTCTGCTATCGTCACGCGTCATGCGACTGCGACTGAGCGACACCGTTCCGCGCGCGCGCGGCGCGCGCCGCATCGCGTTTCTCCACGAGGGAAGGGATCCCGGCGCCGGCGCGCCGTCCCCGGTCCGGGCGGCCGTCCGCGCGGCCGCGAGGGCGGCCTCCTTCCGCGGCAAGGACCGGGAGCTCGCGGCCGAGGACGGCTGGGTGCTGTGCGGCCTCGGGAAGGCGCCCGTCACGCCGGCCCGGCTGCGGGCGGCGCTGCGCCGCGCGGGCCGGGAGGTCCGGCGGCCCGGGGAGCGCGGCGTCGTGCTCTGCTTCGACGCCGCCGTCCCGGCGGAGGCGTTCCGCTCGATCCTGCCTCACGCCGCCCTGTTCGACTACGCGTTCGACCGTTACAAGTCGAAGGACCGGGAGAAGAAGAGCGCCGGGTCCCGCGGGACGGCGACGCTCGTGCCTCCCGCCGGGAAGCGGGCGCGCGACTTCGTCGCGGCGGCCCGCGAGGCGGAGGCCCTCGCCGCGGCCGTCGCCTGGGCGCGCGACGTCGGCAACACGCCGGGAAACGACCTCGGCCCCGAAGACCTCTCGCGCGAAGCGAAGACGCTCGCGGTCTCGCGCGGGGCGCGCTTCCGGGCGCTCGATCGGAAGGAGATCGAGAAGGAGCGGATGGGAGGGCTCCTGGGCGTCAACGCCGGCAGCGCGCGGCCGCCCGTGTTCCTCGTGGGCGAGTATGCGCCGAAGAACGCGCGCGGCACGGCCGTCCTCGTCGGCAAGGGCATCACCTTCGACTCGGGCGGCATCTCGCTGAAGCCGGCGCCGTCGATGGGGGAGATGAAGTACGACATGATGGGCGCCGCGACGGTGTTCGCCTCGCTCGCGGCCGCGGCGGCGCTCGGGCTTCCCGTGCGCGTGGTGGCGCTCGCTCCGGTGACGGAGAACATGCCGGGCGGCACCGCCACGCGGCCGGGCGACATCCTTCGGATGCGCAGCGGCAAGACCGTGGAGGTCGACAACACCGACGCCGAGGGCCGCCTGATCCTCGCCGACGCCCTTTCGTACGCGGAGCGGTTCCGGCCCGACGTCCTCATCGACTACGCGACCCTGACGGGCGCGGTGCAGATCGCGCTCGGCAGCGAGTGCGGCGGCCTGCTCTCGCCGGACGACGCCCTCGCGGCGGACCTGATCGCGGCCGGCGAGGCGACGGGCGAGCGGCTGTGGCGCCTGCCCGTCTGGGACGAGTACCGCGAGAACCTCAAGTCCGAATGGGCCGACATGCGGAACACCGGCGGCCGCGCGGCGGGAACGATCAACGGCGGCGTGTTCCTGAAGGAGTTCGTGCCCGAGGGCGTGCCGTGGGCGCACCTCGACGTCGCCGCGGTGGCGCACTTCGAGAAGGAGCAGAGCGGCTGGCCGGCGGGCGCGAGCGGCTTCGGCGTCGGGCTCACGATCGAGTACCTGCGCCGGCGTTTTTCCGGTCCGGCGCGGTGAGCGGCGCTCCGGTCGCGCTCGTGACCGCGGCGAGCCGCGGCATCGGAGCGTCGTGCGCGCGGGTCCTCGCCGAGCGCGGGTACCGGCTCGCGCTCCTCGCACGGTCGAACGACGTGGCCGCGCTCGCGCGGGCGCTCGGCGCGGTCGCCGTCCAGGGCTCGGTCACCGACGCCGGGGCCCTCGAGCGCCTCGTCGCCGCCGCCATGGACGCGCACGGGCGCATCGACGCGATCGTGAACAACACGGGCCATCCCGCCAAGGGCGAACTCCTCGCGCTGTCGGACGAAGACTGGCGTGGCGGCGTCGACCTCATCCTGATGCCCGTCGTGCGCCTCGCCCGCCTCGTGACGCCGATCCTGCAGCGCCAGGGCGGCGGCGCGATCGTCAACGTCTCCTCGCTCTGGGCGGTCGAGCCGCACCTCGATGCGCCGGTCTCATCGACGCTCCGCGCGGCGCTGTCCGCCTACACCAAGCTCTACGCCGACCGCTTCGCGAAGGACCGGATCCGGATGAACTGCCTCCTCGCGGGCTTCATGACCACCTACCCGGTGGCGGAGAAGTTCCGCCAGGCGATCCCGATGGACCGCGTCGCGGATCCGGAAGAGGTCGCGCGCGTCGCGGCGTTCCTGCTGTCCGCCGAGTCGGGCTACATCACGGGGCAGAGCATCCGGAGCGACGGCGGCCTGACGCGGAGTTTCTAGGTCCCTAATTCTTCGGCGCAGGCCGCTTCGGCTCCGCGGCGACGGGAATCGAGCGCGCGCCGTTTCTCCCGACCGCTCGGACCGCGAAGAAGTGGTTGTCGGTCGATACGCCCGTCAGCACCGTCTCGCCGGGATTCGCGACGAACGCGGCGACCGACCAGCGCGGGTCCGTCGTCTCGCGCCACAGGATCTCGAAGCCCGCGCGCTCGGAGTCCGGATCGGCCGCCCACGCCAACTTCGCGTCGGGCGTCACGCCGCCCGTGAGCACCGCCTCCCGCGGCGCCGCCGGGGCGAGCGCGAGGACCCGGAGCGTCTCCGCGTCGACCCGCGCGACGTTGCCGAGGAAGCGGAAGTCGAGGAACTTCGGCAGGTCCCCGTACTCGCGGCCGTTCTCGACGCGAGGGGTCTGGTGCTCGTGGTCGTAGTTCTCGAGCGGCTCGGTCAGCCGCACCGCCGGGAGCCCCGCCTCGACGAACGGCAGGTGATCGCCGCCGCGGCCGAGCCGGTCGCTCCGGAACACGAGCCGCACGGCCTCGTGCCCCGCGATCTCCTCGACGGCGCGCGCGAGGTCGCGGGAGGGGGAGCCCATGCCGTCGGGCCCGCCGCCCGAGAAGACCCGCACGCGGTGCGGTCCGCCCGGAGCCGGGTCGGCGCCGACGATGTCGTTGTCGAGGAATCCGCCGACGGCGAGGCCGCGCTCCCGCAGGAAGGCGAGAAGCCGCGTGCCGCCGATCAGCCCCTGCTCCTCTCCGGACAGCGCGGCGAAGACGAGCGTGGCGCGGTAGCGGCCGCCGGCGAGGAGCCGCGCCGTCTCGAGCGCCGCCGCGACGCCTGAGGCGTCGTCGTCCGCGCCGGGCGCGTCGCTCTTCGGGTCCATGACCGACGACGGCATCGAGTCGAAGTGCCCGGCCGTGACGAAGGCGGTCTTCGCGAGGACCGCGTCCGTGCCGGGCAGGATCGCGACGACGTTCTCGAAGCGGGCGGGCGCGTCGGACGTGCGCGGCGACGCCGCCTCGAAGCGGTCGACGACGACCTCGAGCCGGCCCCCCGAGGCCGCCGCGATCGCGCGATAGCGCGCGAGCACCCGGTCCCGACCGCAGCCGATACCGCGCGTCGCGTCGTCCCAGGAGGAGAGCGAGTGGCGCGTCCCGCACGCGACGAGCGCGTCGACCGTGTCTTGGAGCGCCTTCTGGTCCACGTCGGAGCGTGAGATCGCGCCGACCGGGGCGGAGGGTGCCGTGGTCGTGCGCGGCGCGGGCGGGGCCTCCGCCGGATCCTGCGCGGCGAGTCGGGCGGAGACTCCAAGCGCGAGTGCGCCCGCGGCGAGTTTGACTCGTCCAGACCGCTTTGCTAGCTTGCGCGCCACATGCCCCTCCGCAGTTTCCCGATCGGGCCGGCCGGCGAAGAACTCTATCCCCGCTTCGTGGCGGAGCTCGCCGAGAGACTCGACGACCCGGCGCTCGACCGAAACGTCGTGGTCCGCGACACGCTCGCGCAGCTGTACCTCGGGCGCACGGTCGATCACGAAGCCATCGTGTCGGATCCGAAGGTGCCGATCCCGACGCGGACGCTCGTCGCGTCGTTCGACCCCCGAAACGGGACGCTCGAGGCCGAGTACTACAGGGAGATCGACCTCGCGAAGTGGGCGCGGGTGAAGCCGCTCTTCTGGTTCTGGCAGATGTTCGACCATTCGCCGGTCGGCCGGAACGTCCGTCTCGGCACCCAGATGCGGTACATGCTCGCCCGGCGCGCGTTCCGCTACTGCGGCGAGCGCGTGCGGATCTTCCACGACTGCGAGTTCTCGTTCGGCTACAACCTGACCGTGGGCAACGGCGTGACGATTCACCGGAACGTGTTGATCGACGACCGGGGCGAGGTCGTCATCGGCGACGACGCCTCGATCTCCGACTACGCGAACATCTACTCGCACTCGCACGCCGTCGAGGACATCCACGACGTGTCGCTCGCGAAGACCGAGATCGGCGCCCGGGTGCGCGTGACCTATCACTCGGTGATTCTGTCCGGCGTCAAGATCGCGGACGACGCGATCGTCGGCTCGATGGGGGTCGCGTCGAAGCCGGTCGAGCGGGGGTGGATCGTCGGCGGCATCCCCGCGAAACTGATCGCCCAGAGAACCCTGAAGTAGCCGGTCGCTGTAAGCTCCGCTTCGTGCTGCGCCGCCTGACGGTCCGCAACCTGGCGATCGTCGAGGACCTGGAGCTCGAGCTCGGCGAGGGGCTCACCGTGATCACCGGCGAGACCGGCGCCGGCAAGTCCATCCTGGTGGACGCGCTGGCGCTCCTGTCGGGAGGCCGGGGATCGTCCGAGCTGGTGCGGCAGGGCGCCGCGCGCCTGTCGGTCGCCGGCGAGTTCGACGCGGACACCGAGACCCGCTCGCGCCTCGTGCAGGCGGGGCTCCCGGAGGGCGAGGTCGTGCTGGTGCGGCGGGAGCTCTCGCCGGACGGCAAGGGCCGCGCCTTCGTCGAGGACGAGCCGGCGCCCGTGCGCACGCTCGCGAGAATCGGAGAGCGGCTCGTCTCGATCCTCGGACAGTCGTCGGAGCAGGATCTCGTCGACCCCGGCGCGGCGCTCGAGCTGCTCGACGCCTTCGCCGCCGACGACGCCGAACGCGCCGGAGTCGTCGCGGCCGCCGCCGCGTGGCGCGACGCGCAGCGCCGCCGGGAGGATCTCGCGGCCTCCCGGCGCGACCGCGCGAACCGGCTCGAGGCGCTTGACTTCTCGATCCGCGAGATCGAGGCGGCTTCCCTCGAGGGCACCGAGGACGAGGTGCTGCCGGCCGAGCGCGACCGGCTGCTGCACGCCGACCGGATCCGGCGCGCCGGCGAGGCGGCGCTCGACGCGCTCTCGGAAGGGGAGGACTCCGCCGCGGATCGGCTCGGCGAGGCGTCGCGCGCCTTCGGCGAGCTCGCCGCGATCGATCCGCGCGAGGCGCCGCACCGCGAGGAGGCGGAGGAGCTGAAGCGGCGCATCGCGGACCTGGCGGCCGCGGCGCGGGACGCCGCCGGTGCGATCGAGGCGGATCCGGAGCGGCTGACCGCTCTCGAGTCCCGCCTCGCGGACATCGCGCGTCTGAAGCGCAAGCATGGTTCGACCGTGCCCGAGATCCTGGAGCGGCTCGACGCGCTGAAGGCCGAGCGCGACGATCTGGCGCACGTCGAGGACGCGCTCGAACGCTCCGCGGCCGAGGAGGCGGCGGCGCGTCAGGCGTACCGCGCGGCGGCCGAGGGTTTGACCGCGCGACGGCGGGCGGCCGCCGGCCGTTTCTCCGCCGCGGTCGAGAAGGAGCTGAAGGCGCTCGCCCTGGAGAAGGCCCGCCTGCGCGTGGCCCTCGACGCGTACGGGGACGAGGCGCCGCGCCCCTCCGGCGCGGAGACGGCGGCTCTTCTCTTCGCGCCGAACGCCGGCGAGCCGGAGAAGCCGCTCGAGAAGATCGCGTCGGGCGGCGAGCTGTCCCGCCTGCAGCTCGCGATCCGCTCGGTCGCGGCGTCGCGCGGCGGCCACGGCCGGACCCTCGTGTTCGACGAGGTGGACGCCGGCATCGGCGGGCGCGTCGCCGAGGTCGTCGGGAAGAAGCTCCGCGCGCTCGCGGCGAGGGACCAGGTGCTCTGCGTGACCCACGTGCCGCAGATCGCGGCGCTGGCCGACCGCCACTTCCTCGCCGAGAAGCGCGAGACGAAGGGGCGCACGGTCGCGAGCGTCCGCGCCCTGGAGGGCCGGGACCGGGTGGCCGAGATCGCCCGGATGCTCGCCGGGGAGAAGGTCCCCGAGACTGCAATGAAGCACGCCCGCACGCTGCTCGAGGCGGCGGCCCGATGAGCGAGCGCCACGCGAGATCGGTCCTCTTCCCCGGCATCGGGCCGGAGGGGCAGGCGCGGATTTCCAGGACGTCGGTGGCGTTCATCGGCGTGGGCGCCGTGGGGGCGGCGGCGGCCGAGATCGCGTTGCGCGCCGGCTTCGGCCGGATCGCGCTCGTCGACCGCGACGTCGTGGAGCCGTCGAATCTCTCGCGTCAGGTCCTCTTCGATGACGACGACGCGCGGAGCGTGCGGCCGAAGGCCGACGCCGCCGCCGACCGGCTTCGCGAAATCGACCCGGCGGCCGCCGTCCGCGCGATCGTCGCGGACCTCGAGCCGGGCAACGCGTGCGAGATCCTCGGCGGCCACGACCTCGTCGTCGACGGTTCCGACAACTTCGAGACGCGGCTGCTCGTCTCCGACGCATGCCGCGCACTCGGGATCGCCTCGATCTACGCCGCCTGCGTCGGCGAGGAGGGCCGCGTCGCCGTCTCGATCCCGGGGAAGACGCCCTGCCTGCGCTGCTACCTCGAGGCGCTGCCGCCGCCCGGCGAGGGGCCGACGTGCGACACGGCGGGGGTCGTGCCGTCGCTGCCGCCGCTCGTCGCCGCGATCGCGATGACCGAGGCGCTGCGATTCGCGGCCGGAGAGACGCCGGCCGCGGGACTCCTGTGCCTGACGGTCTGGAGCGGGGGCTTCCGCTCGCGGCGGCTCTTCGAGCAGGCGCGGCCCTCGTCCGCTTGTCCCGTCTGCGCGGAGGGACGCCATCCGGCCCTCGAAACCGATGCCGCCGACCTCGTCAAGCTCTGCGGGCGCCAGTCGGTCCAGATCACGCCGCGCGGGCGGCCGCGCCCCGACTTCGACGCGCTCGAGCGGCGCCTCGCGGGCGTCGGGCGCGTGCGGCGCTCGCCGCAGCTCCTGAACGCGGACCTCGACGGGGTGAGCCTCTCGGTCTTCGCGGACGGCCGCTGCGTCGTGAGGGGCACCGCGGATCCGGCGTGCGCGCGCGGCTACTACGACCGCTACGTGGGGGGCTAGACTGCGGCGCGTCTCGATCGACGAGCTCCTCGCGTCGCCGGACGCGCTCGACGATCTCCGGTCGCTCCTTTCCCGCGGCGGCGTCGCCGCGGTGCCGACCGAGACCTTCTACGGGCTGGCGGCGGACCCGACGAGCGCCACGGGCGTCGAGCGCGTGCGGGCGCTGAAGGGCCGCGACGGGTCGAAGCCGCTCCTGGTGCTGTTCGCCTCCCGCGAGCAGCTGGCGCCGCTCGGAGTCGCCGCCGGCGGGGACGCGCTCGACCCTTATTTTGCGATCTGGCCGGCGCCCCTGACGGTGGTCCTGCCGATCGCGCGGCCGATCCCCGCATCGCTCGGCGCGCTCTCCCTTGGCGTGCGCATGCCCGCGCACGCCGCGCTGCGCGCGCTCCTCGCGCGCACGGGCCCGGTGACCGGCACGAGCTGGAACCGCGCCGGAGAGCCGCCCCGCGCGGACCCCGACGTGCCGGGCGGCGCGGGCGAGATCGACCTGCTCGTCGACGGCGGAAAGACGCCGGGCGGCGCGGGCGAGATCGACCTGCTCGTCGACGGCGGAAAGACGCCGGGCGGCGCGCCGTCGACGCTGCTCGACGCGACCGTGTCGCCGCCGCGCGTGCTACGCGAGGGCGAGTTCCGCTGGCCGCCGGCGTAGCGCCGGTTCCGTGCTAGATTCCGCGTTTTCATGGGCCTCATTCGCGAGTACGGGGGCAAGCGCCCGGTCCTGGGCGAGCGCGTTTACCTCGCCGAAACGGCGGCGGTGATCGGCGACGTCGTCCTCGGGGACGACGTGTCGATCTGGTACAACTCGGTCGTCCGCGGCGACTGCCACTTCATCCGCATCGGCGCCCGCACGAACATCCAGGACAACTGCGCGATCCACGTGACGCAGGGAACGCATCCGAGCGTGCTCGAGGAGGAGGTCACGCTCGGCCACGGCGCCATCGTCCACGGGGCGACGGTCCGGCGCGGCGCGCTGATCGGCATCCGCGCGACCGTCATGGACGGAGCGGTCGTGGGCGAGTCCGCCTTCATCGGCGCCGGCGCCCTCGTGACGCCCGGCAAGATCGTGCCGCCCCGCACCCTCTGGCTCGGCGCGCCGGCGAGGCAGGCGAAGACGCTCTCGGACGCCGAGGTGGAGGACCTGAAGCACTACCACCGGAACTACCTCGGCTACAAAGAGGAGTACTTCCGGGTCGACGGGACGTGGGCGCGGTGACGGCGCGGATCCAGGCGCCGAAGGGCACGCACGACCTTTTGCCGCCCGAGAGCGAGAAGTTCGCCGCCGTCGAGGCCACCGCGCGCCGCGTGTTCGGCGCCCACGGCTACGGCGAGGTCCGCACGCCGACCTTCGAGTCCACCGAGCTCTTCGCCGGCTCGGTCGGCGAGACCACCGACATCGTCCACAAGGAGATGTACACGTTTCTCGATCGCAAGGGCCGGTCGCTGACGCTGCGCCCCGAGAACACCGCCGGCGTCGTGCGCGCCCTCGTCGAGAAGGGCATCCAGGACGTCCCGAAGCCCATCCGCCTCTGGTATGCGGGGCCGCAGTTTCGCTACGAGCAGCCGCAGGCCGGGCGGTACCGGGAGTTCCGGCAGATCGGCGTCGAGCTCCTGGGCGTGCCGTCGGCGGCCGGCGACGCCGAGGTGCTCGCGATGCTCTTCGCGTTCCTCGGCGAGCTCGGGCTGACGGACCTGATCGCCACCGTCAACTGCATCCCGAAGGGCGAGGCCCGCGCCGCGTTCTCGCGAGCGCTCCAGGAGCACGTGCGGCCGCACGCGGGGAGCCTCGGAGCGGACGACCGAAAGCGCCTCGACGAGAACCCGCTCCGCCTCTTCGACTCGAAGGACCCGGAGACGAGGCGGATCCTCGAGGGCGCGCCGGCGACGCTCGAGTTCCTCGACGACGCCTCGCGAGCGCACCACGAGGAGCTGAAGAACCTGTTGCCGCGCCTCGGCGTCCGATTCGTCGAGAGCGCGGGGATCGTCCGCGGCATCGACTACTACACGCTGACCGTGTTCGAGGTCGCGTCCGAGCGGCTCGGCGCGCAGAACGCGATTCTCGGCGGCGGCCGCTACGACGGGCTGGTCGCCGACCTCGGCGGCCCGCCGACTCCGGCCGTCGGCTTCGCGATCGGCGAGGACCGTCTCGTCGAGGCGATGACCTCGGACGTGAGGCCCCCGAGGACGCTCTTCGCGGTGATCCCCGACGGGCCGGCCGAGTTCCTCTACGCGCTCGGCGTCGCCGGCGAGATCCGCCGGCTGCTGCCGGATGCGGTCGTCGAGAGCGACCTCCTCGGCCGCGGCATCGGCAAGGGGCTCGGCCGGGCGAGCCAGTTCGCGGCGCACCCCGATCGGCATGCCGCGCGGATCGCGAGGGTGAACGCGGTGCTCCTCGGCTCGCGGGAGCGGGAGGCCGATACGGTCACGCTCAAGGACCTCGCGACGGGCGCTCAGGCGACCTTCCCGAGAGCGCAGCTTCCCGAGCGCCTGGCGGGGAGGGAGCGGTGACGGCGTCCAGCCAGCGGAGGGACCCGGGCGGTGCCCTGCGCGCCGCGGACGCCGGGCGCCGCGTGCTGCTGAAGGGCTGGGTCGCGCGGCGGCGGGACCTGGGGGAGCTCATCTTCCTGACCCTCCGCGACCGGAGCGGCTTCGTCCAGGTCGTCTTCGACCGCGGGCGCTGTCCCTCGGAGGCGGTGGACGCCGCGGCGGACGCGCGGAGCGAGGACGTGGTCGCGGTCGAGGGCGAGGTCCTGCTGCGGGCGGAGGGGCAGCGCAACCGCGAGCTGCCGACCGGCGACGTCGAGGTCCTCGCCACGCGGCTCGAGTTCCTGGCCCGCTCGCAGACGCCGCCGTTCGTCGTGGAGGATCGCACGAACGCGACCGAGGAGCTGCGCCTCGAGTACCGTTACCTCGACCTGCGCCGGCCCGTGATGCTCAAGAACTTCGTCCTGCGCGACGAGATTGCGTTCCGCGTGCGCAAGGTTCTCCACGAGCGCGGCTTTCTCGAGGTCGAGACGCCCATGCTGACGCGCTCGACGCCGGAGGGCGCGCGCGACTTCCTCGTGCCGTCGCGGGTCCATCGCGGGAAGTTCTACGCGCTGCCGCAGTCGCCGCAGCTCTTCAAGCAGATTCTGATGATGTCGGGGTTCGAGCGGTACTTCCAGATCGCGCGCTGCTTCCGGGACGAGGACCTGCGGGCCGACCGCCAGTTCGAGTTCACGCAGATCGACCTCGAGATGTCCTTCCCGACCGAGGAGGACGTGTTCGACACGGTCGAGGCCTTTCTCGTCGAGGCCTTCGCCGCGGCCGGCATCGCGGCGGCCCGGCCGTTCCGGCGGCTGACCTTCCGCGAGGCGATGGACCGCTACGGCACCGACCGCCCGGATCTGCGCTACGACCTGCCGCTCTGCGACCTCTCCCCGGCCGCGGCCGGGAGCGGCTTCGCGCCCTTCGAGAAGGCGCTCGGCGGCGGAGGCACCGTGCGCGGACTCCGGGTGCCGGGCGGCGCGGGCCTCTCCCGGAAGCGCCTCGACGAGCTCACGGAGAAGGCGAAGGAGCTCGGCGCCGGCGGACTGCTGTGGTTCAAGAGGCAGGGCGCGGAGATCGCCTCGCCGGCGAAGAAGGCGCTGGCGCCCGAGCAGCTCGACCGCATCCTCGCGGCGGCGGGCGTCGCCGACGGCGACCTGCTCCTCGCCGTCGCCGACAAGGAGAAGCACGCGCTCGCGGCGCTCGCGGCCCTCCGAGCCGAGGCCGCCCGCGAACTGAAGCTCGTCGACGAGTCGCGCTACGTCTTCTGCTGGGTCACCGAGTTCCCGCTGCTCGGATTCGACGACGAGACGAAGCAGTGGTTCCCGATGAACCACCCGTTCACGGGGCCCCGCGAGGAGGACCTCGACCGGCTCGAGTCCGATCCGGGCAGCGTGCGCGCGCGCGTACGACGTCGTCGTCAACGGCTGGGAGCTCGGCTCGGGATCGATCCGCATCCACCGCGCGGACCTGCAGGAGCGCGTCTTCCGCGTCCTCGGCATCGGACCGGAGGAGGGGAGGGAGCGCTTCGGGTTCCTGCTCGAGGCGCTGCAGTTCGGCGCGCCGCCGCACGGCGGCATCGCGCTCGGCCTCGACCGGATCTGCGCGATCGCGGCGGGCGCCACCTCTCTGCGCGAGGTCATCGCCTTCCCCAAGACGACGTCGGGCATCGACCTCATGACGAAGGCGCCGGCATCGGTGCTTTCGGACCAGCTCCGCGAGCTCGGCCTCGACTCGCGGCGAGGGAACGCCGCGTCACCGGACGGGCCGAGTGAAACGAGGGCCGACCGGTGAGAAAAACGAGGCGGTGAGCGCCGCCGCGCCCGAGCGGATCTCCGTCTCGGGCCCGCCCCACGAGAGCACCGCCTGGGTCGGCGTCGGTCTTCTCGAGCGGGCCGCCGAGTATCTGCGCTCGCCGTCCGGTCGATTCCTGCTCGCGGCGCCTCCGGCCGCGCGGGCCGCCGCGGCGGCGGTCCGGCGCGCCCTGGGAACGGCCGTCCTCGCGGAGATCGCGATCGACGACGCCGAGAGCGCGAAAACGCTCGCGTCCGCCGAGCGCGTCGCGGACGCGGCGCTCGCGGCCGGGACGCGGCGCGACGACGCGTTCGTGGCGGTCGGCGGCGGCGTCGTGACCGACCTCGTCGGCTTCGTCGCGGCGATCCTCTTCCGGGGGGTCGCCTGGAACGCGGTGCCCACGACGACGGCCGGGATGGCGGACGCGGCGATCGGCGGAAAGACCGGCGTGAACCACCGTCTCGGCAAGAACCTGCTCGGCGCCTTCCATCCGCCGGGCGCGATCCTCGTCGACCCGCGCGCTCTCGCGACGCTGCCGGAGCGGGACTTCCGCGCCGGCCTCGTCGAGGCGTACAAGGACGCGTGGATCGGCGACCCGGCGCTCGCCGCGCGGGCGGGCGCGCGTCTCTCCGACGTGCTCGAGCGCGACGAGGGCGCGCTGCTCGAACTCCTCGCCGGCTCCGTGCGCGTGAAGGCGGCGGTCGTCCTTTCCGATCCGAAGGAGGGCGGCCGCCGGCGGATCCTCAACTTCGGTCACACGCTCGGCCACGCGCTCGAGGCGGCGGGCGGCTTCGGTGCCCTGCGTCACGGCGAGGCGGTCGCGTGGGGCATCGCCGCCGCCGTCGAGATCTCGCGACGCCGCGCCGGCCTGTCCGCCTCCGACGCCGACGCGGTGCGGCGGGTGCTCGCGGGGCTCGGTCCGTTTCCCGAGCCCGAGCGCGACCCGCGGCGCCTGCGCGAATACCTCGCGCGCGACAAGAAGACGACCGCGCGCGGCCTCGCCTCGGTGCTCCTCGATCGAATCGGGTCGGCGATCGTGGACGAGACGGTGCCGCTCGAGGAGTGGCTGGAGGCAGCGCGTATAATGTCGTTATCGTGAGTGGGCGTTCCGGTCGTCGTCGGATTCGCCTGTTCGTCCTTCTCTCCGGAGCCCTGATTCTCGCCTCCCTGATTCCCCTCGCCGTCGCCGAGGCCGTGCTGATCCGGCGCAACCGGCGCACCCTCGAGACCCTCGAGGAGAAGTACCTGACGCGCTCCTCCGCGGCGATCGCGGACCACATCGCCGCCTACTACGCCTCCGCGGGGCAGCAGTTGACCAAGGCGGCGGACGCGATCCGGCTGGCCGTCCAGCTGACCGGCAAGGACCCGTTCGGAGCCGCCGGGGGACCCGAGATCCTGGGGTCGGCGTTGTCGGGACAGACGCAGCTCTCGGCGCTCCGAGGCGTCAACCTGGACGGGCGCGGCAGCTTCGTCGGTCCGGACGTCAAGTCCCCGGACGTCGACTTCGAGTTCCGCAAGGGATTCGAGTCGGCCCGCGACGGGTTGCGCTACGAGGGGAGCCCGTTCCCGGTCGTCGGCCTGGGCACGGTGGCCGTGCTCGCGCAGCCGGTCGTCGACGAGAAGGGAACGCGCATCGGCGTCGTGGAGGCGCTCGTCTCGTGGGGACCGATCCTCCGCGAGTTCGAGGACGAGGCGCGCCGCGAGGCGCGCGCGACGCTGGTCGACCGCCAGGGCCACATCCTCTTCCCGCCCGCCTCGGGGGGACGCGGTCCCGTCCATCCCTCGACACTCGTGACCGACTTCGTCCGTTTTCCGGCCCGCCTCACGCGCTCCGAGAGGGGGGCCTCGGGGGACGTGCTCGCCTCGATCGCCCCGGTCGGCGACCCGCCCTGGGGCGTGCTCGTGGAGCGCGATCGCGACATCGCGTTCGCCTCGGTGGACGGCATGGTCCGCGACACGCTGCTCTGGAGCGCGGCCTGCCTCGCGGGCGCGCTCGCGCTCGGCGTGCTCTTTGCCCGCCGCCTCTCGCGGCCGATCGCCCGGCTCGCCGAATCCACGCGGGCCGTCGCGGTCGGACAGTACGGCACGGGCGTCGAGGTCACCGGCACGGCGGAGATCGCCGACCTGTCGGAGAACTTCAACATCATGAGCGCGTCGATCCGCGACGCGTTCGAGCGGGTGCAGAAGGCGGCGCGCGAGAACCAGGAGCTCTTCATCTCGTCGATTCGCGCGCTCGCGGCCGCGATCGACGCGAAGGACCCGTACACGCGCGGCCACTCCGAGCGCGTCGCGCGCTACTCGGCCGCCATCGCGAAGGAGCTCGCGCTTCCGGCGGAGGAGGCGCGCAAGGTGCGGTTGTCGGCGCTCCTCCACGACGTCGGGAAGATCGGCGTCGACGATCGCATCATCCGCAAGCCGACGGCGCTCACCGACGAGGAGTTCGACCTGATGAAGGCGCATCCGGTCAAGGGCGCGGCGATCATGGAGACAATCCCGCAGATGGCCGATATCATCCCGGGCATGAAGTATCACCACGAGAAGTGGGAGGGGGGCGGCTATCCCGACGGCCTCAAGGGCGAGCAGATCCCGCTGCAGGCGCGGATCGTCGCCGTCGCGGACGCCTTCGACGCCATGACGACGACGCGGCCGTATCAGAAGGCGATGGAGGTCTCCTACGTGCTCGAGCGGCTGCGCGAGATGTCCGGCAAGCGCTTCGATGGCGGCGTGGTGGAGGCCCTCGCGCGCTCGCACGGGAAGGGCGAGCTCGTCCCCGCGGAGGCCGCCTCGCTCCCGCGCGTCGCGAGCCGCGCCGCGGCGCGATGAGACGGCTCTCCGCGCTCGCGCTGGCCGCCGCGACGCTCGCCGCGGGCTGCCAGAAGGCCAAGCCGAAGACGTCGGCCGAGCTCCTCTTGAACGAGCGCATGGCCCAGGTCCTGCTGCGCGACAATCGGCCCGCAGAGGCCGAGAAGGCCTTCCGCGAGTGCCTGAAGGACGATCCGAAGAACCCCGAGGTCCTCGACGGCCTCGGCGTCGCGATGCTGATGCAGGCCCGTTACAAGGACTCGCTCGTCCCGCTCGACAAGGCGGTCGCGCTCGCGCCGGAGAACGGCTCCTATCGCAACAACCGGGGCGTCGTGCTGATGGAGCTCGGCCGCTTCAAGGACGCGCAGGACGATTTCACGGTCGCGGCGGCTTCCCAGAACTCGGACGACCGGCTGTCGGCCACGATCAATCTCGGGCGCCTCTGGCAGCGCGAGGGAGACTATGCGGCGGCCGAGACGGAGTTCTCGTCGGCGATCGCCCGCGACCCCAAGACGTACGCCGCCTACGTCGGCCGGGCCGTCGCCCGCGAGTCCGCGGGCCACCTCGAGGGCGCGGCCGAGGATTTCCTCGCCGCGGTCAAGCTCGACCCATCCAATGCCGACGCCAACCTCCGCCTCGGGATGGTCCTGATCTCGATGCAGAAGGCCGACCTCGGCAAGCGCTACCTGCAGCGGGCGGTGGACCTCGATCCGGCGGGCGACACGGGCGCCCGCGCGCGCCTCCTGCTCGAGAAAGAGGCGCTGAAGGCGCAGTAGCGGGCGGAGCGAAGCCGCCGCCCGTTCCCTCGATCGCCCCGAGGAATCCCGCCTTCCCCGGGCGAAGCATGCGGTATCTTGCGTCCTCCGAAATGGCCGAGGATCGAAAGGACGCCGCTCCGGGCGCGCGCACGGGCTTCTTCGCGAAGGTCAAGCGCGGGCTCTTCATGACCCACACCGAGATCCTCGAGAAACTCGGGACGGCCGTCAAGGAGAGCCTCGGCATCGACGAGTCGGTGCTCGCGTCGCTCGAGGAAGCGCTCCTCTCCGCCGACGTGGGGGCGGACACCGCCGACGCGCTCACCCGGAGCGTGCGCTCGCGCGCCGGCGCCTCGCGGCGCCAGGACGTGGAGGCGTTGAAGGAACTGCTGCTCGAGGAGATCGAGAAGGTCATCGCGTCGGCGCCGAGGCCGGGTCCCCGGGCCGACGTCCCGCTGTTCGTGACGTTCCTGGTGGGCGTCAATGGTTCCGGCAAGACGACGACGACCGCGAAGCTGGCGGCGCGCGAGAAGGCGGCGGGCCGCGCGGTGCTGCTCGCGGCGGCCGACACGTTCCGGGCGGGTGCCATCGAGCAGCTCCAGACCTGGGCCGACCGGCTCGGGGTGCCCCTGGTGCGCCACCGGGAGGGCGCCGACCCTTCCGCCGTGCTCTTCGATGCGCTGTCCGCCGCGAAGGCGCGGGGTGTCGCCACTCTCTTCGTGGACACGGCCGGACGCCTCCACACGAAGAAGAACCTGATGGAGGAGCTCGCGAAGATGCGCCGGATCGCCGCGCGCGAGGTGCCGGGCGCGCCGCACGAGACGCTCCTCGTCCTCGACGCGACGACCGGGATCAACGGGCTCGAGCAGGCGCGGCGGTTCGTGGAGGCGGCGGGAGCGACGGGCGTCGTGCTGACGAAGCTCGACGGCAGCGCGCGCGGCGGGATCGTGCTGGCGATCTACCGGGAGCTGAAGCTGCCCGTGCTGTACGTCGGGGTCGGCGAGTCGGCCGACGACCTCGTGCCGTTCGAGCCGTCCGAGTACGCGAAGGCCCTCCTCGGGGACGATGTCGCGCATTGACCTCGCCTTCCTCGAGCGGGCGCTCGCGCTCGCCGAGAAGGGGCGCTACACCGTCCCGCCCAACCCGATGGTCGGCGCGGTGATCGTGCGGAGCGGCCGTGTGGTGGCGGAAGCGTTCCACCGGCGCGCGGGGGGGCCGCACGCCGAGGCGGCGGCGCTCAGGCGAGCGGGGGCTCGGGCACGGGGCGCCGACCTCTACCTGACGCTCGAGCCCTGCGCGCACTTCGGCCGCACGCCTCCGTGCGCGCCGGCGGTGATCGCGGCCGGTGTCCGCCGCGTCGTCGTCGCCGCCCGCGATCCGAATCCGCTCGTCGCGGGGCGCGGGCTCGCGGCGCTGCGGCGCGCCGGCGTCGAAATCGTGCTCGCCCCGGCGAACGTCCGCCGCAGGGCCGAGGAGCAGAACGAGAAATTCCTCGCGGCGATCGCGCGGCGCCGGCCCTTCGTCCTCGCGAAGTGGGCCTCGAGTCTCGATGGACGGATCGCCACGGCGTCGGGGGAGAGCCGCTGGATCACCGGCGAGCGCGCCCGCCGGCGCGGCCTCCTCCTGCGCGAGGAGTACGACGCGGTGCTCGTCGGTGCGGGAACCGTCCTCGCCGACGATCCGCGCCTGACGCGGCGGCTCGGCCGGTCCGGCGAGCGCGCCCACTGGCGGATCGTGCTCGACGGGCGGCTCCGGACGCCGCCGGGCGCGCGGGTGTTCGGCGGGCCGGGCGAGAGGCTCGTCGTGACCGCGGTGCCGGCGGATGCCCCGGGAGCGCGGCGGCTCGAACGACGCGGCGTGCGCGTATGGAGCCTGCCGGGGCGGAGGCGGGGGACGGTGGACCTCGCCCGGCTCCTCGACGCGCTGTACCGCGAGGGCGTCACCAGCCTCATGGTCGAGGGCGGCGGCGCGACGCTCGGCGCCTTCTTCGACGCGGGCCTGGTCGATCGCGTCGCGGCCTTCCTGGCGCCGCGGGTGCTCGGGGGCAGCGCCGCGCCGGGGGCGATCGGCGGCCCGGGATTCGGGCTCCGACGAGCGCCCGTCCTCCGCGACGCTCGGTTCGAGCGGCTCGGCGAGGATCTCCTGGTCACCGGCCGCCTCGCGTAGACTGCCGTCGTGTTCACCGGCATCGTCGAGGGCGTCGGCCGCGTTACGGACGTCCGGCGGCGGCGCGGCGGCCTCCGCATCGCGATCGCGCCGCCCCGCGGGTTCGGCCGCCTCCGCCGCGGGGAGAGCGTCGCGGTCGCCGGCGTGTGCCTCACGGCCCTCGAGCCCGGCTCGGATTTCGTCGCCGACCTCTCGGCCGAGACGCTCCGGAGGTCCCGCCTCGGTGCGCTCGTTCCCGGCGACGGGGTCAACCTCGAACGGGCGCTGCGCTGGGGCGACCGGCTCTCGGGACACTTCGTGCTCGGCCACGTCGACGGCATCGCGCGCCTCTCCCGCATTGCGACGGCGGGCAACTCGTGGACCTACACGTTCACGATCCCGAGGGGACTCGCGCCGCTCGTCGCGGTCAAGGGCTCGGTGGCCCTGGACGGCATCAGCCTGACCGTCGCCGCGCGGCGTCCGGGTGCGTTCGACGTCGCGATCATCCCGGAGACGAGGCGACGCACGACGTTCGGGACCGCTCGCCCCGGCGATGCGATTCACTTCGAGGGAGACGTCTTCGCCCGCTACGGCCAGGTCGGAACCCTGCGGCGGGTGGGTCGCGCGCGGAAGCGCCGGTGATCGTCGTCGAGAGCGCCGGCGCCCCCGCGGTGCGCGCCGGGGAGGCTCTCGTGGCCGGCCGGCGCCTGGCCGGCCGGCTGCTGCCCTACGGTCCCGACGGTGAGCGGCTGCGCTTCGACCCCGTCGAACGCCGCTTCGTCGTGCCGAGGCCGGAGCCCCTGCTCGCCGCGGGTCCGGCGGACCCCGAGCCGTGGCAGGAGGCGGTCGCGCGCCTTCCGACCGGGCCGCTGCTGGTGGGTCCGTCCTCGGCCGCCGAGGCGGTGCGCGGGGCGTATCGCGCGGCCGCGGAGGCGGCGCTGCGATCCGGGCGGGCCGTCTACCTCCTGGATCCGGAGGCGGATGGGATTCCGCCGGATGCGGGTGCGGCGGTCGTCCTGGCATCGTGGCGGGCGGGTCGTGCCGCCGCGGCCTTCCCGGCGCTCCGCGCGGCGCGGGCGGCGGGTCTTCGCGCGGCGGCGGTCTTCCCGCTGATCCCGGGCTGGACCGGCGAGCCGGAGGCGCTCGAGGCCCTCGCCGACGCCGCGCGCGAGGGCGGCGCCGCCGCTCTGGCCGCCCTCGTGCCGGCCCTCGACGGGGAGGCGCGGCGCGACATCGTCGAGGCTCGGTCCGCCGCGGAGCCCGACCCCGCCGAACGTTTCTTCGACCTCGTGCATCACGGCGCCCTCGAGGAG
>DAHUXD010000057.1 GCA_027307335.1 Acidobacteriota bacterium | reverse complement strand
CGGAGCCGGCCGCTCCGGCGAAGGTCGCGGAGTCCGCCGAGGCGAAGGCCCCGCGCGCCGCCGTCGAGCCCGCGCGCACCGCGGTCGTCGAGGAGGAGCCCGAGCCGGTTCCCGCTCCGGCGCCGAAGCCGGCGGCCCCGCCCCTGCCGCGCAAGATCGTTCTTCCGCCCCGTCCGGTCGTGCCGCCGCGCCCGGCCGCCCCCGCGGCCGGCCCTCGTCCGGCCGGCCCGCTGCAGCGCCCGATGGGTCCGGCGGCCGGAACTCGCCCGATGGGACCCTCGGCGAGCCGTCCCATGGGACCCGCCGCGGGAAGGCCGATGGGTCCGGCGGGCGGCGTCGGCCGTCCGATGGGAAGGCCGTCGGGTCCGTCGGTCTATCGGCCGGCGCCCGGAGGGCCCGGCGCCCGCCCGCTCGGCGGACCGCCCCGCCCCGGAGCGCCCGTCGGCCGCACCGCGCCCGCCGGCGCCGACCGCGGCGCGCCCAAGCGCAAGAAGGAAGGCGAGGACGAGAAGAAGAAGGCCGCAGCCGGAAAGCGCGGCGCGCGCCCGAAGATCACCGTCGCCGACGAGGTCGACCTGCGGGAGTTCGTCGGCACGTACCAGGAAGACACCTACTCCGACATCTCGCTGCCGTTGATCGAGAAGACGGCGGAGGTGCCCGACGCGGCCGCGGTCGAACGGCCGGCGTCGAAGTCCGCCATCCGCCGGGCGGCGAAGGAGACGCGGGCCCACGACTCGGGCAAGCTCCTCGAATTCAAGAAGCCCGCGCCGACCGGCCCCGTGTTCTTCAGCGAGGGCGTGACGGTCAAGGAGCTCTCCGAGAAGCTCGGCGTGCTCGCCCGCGACATCCAGCGCCTGCTGATGCAGCGGGGCGTGCTCGCCACGGTCAACCAGACCCTCGACGCCCCGACGGCCGTGCAGATCGCCAAGGAGATCGGCGTCGAGGCCGCGGTCGTCTCGTTCGAGGAGGAGCTCGACCTGTCCCGCTCCGCCCGCGAGGGCGAGGGCGCCGCGGCGGCCGCCCGGGTGCCCCGCGCGCCGGTCGTGACGGTCATGGGCCACGTCGACCACGGCAAGACGTCGCTCTTGGACGCGATCCGACAGACGAACGTCGCCGCCGGCGAGGCGGGCGGCATCACGCAGCACATCGGCGCCTACCGCGTCGAGGTGCACGGGAAGCCGATCGTCTTCCTCGACACGCCGGGCCACGAGGCGTTCACCTCGATGCGCGCCCGCGGCGCCAAGGCGACGGACATCGTCGTGCTGGTGGTGGCGGCCGACGATGCGGTCATGCCCCAGACGATCGAGGCGATCGCTCACGCGCGGGCCGCCAAGGTGCCGATCGTCGTCGCGATCAACAAGATCGACAAGCCGAACGCGAACGTCGACCGCGTCAAGAAGGAGCTCGCCGACCAGAACGTCCTGCTGGAGGCGTGGGGCGGCGACACGCCGTCGGCCGAGATCTCGGCCGTGAAGAAGCAGGGCATCGATCACCTCCTCGAGCTGATCAACCTCGTCGCCGAGATGGGCGAGTTGACCGCGCCCGCGACCGGAGAGGCGCGCGGGGTCGTTCTCGAGGCGCGGCGGGAGGCGGGCCGCGGCAACGTGGCCACCGTGCTCATCCAGGCCGGCACGCTCCGCGTCGGCGACGTGTTTTTTGCGGGCTCGGTCTTCGGGCGCGTGCGCTCGATGAACGACGACCGCGGCGAGAAGGTCGGCGAGGCGGGCCCCGCGACGCCGGTCGAGGTCACGGGCTTCGAGGACCTGCCGCAGGCGGGCGACGCCTTCCAGGTCGTCGAAGACGAGGCGAAGGCGCGCTCCGTCGTCGCGTTCCGGCAGCAGCGGGAGCGGGACAAGGCGATGGCCGCCAGCTCGCGCGTCTCGCTCGAGCAGCTGTTCTCGAAGATCCAGGAAGGCAAGATCAAGGACCTGCCCCTGATCCTCAAGACCGACGTCTCGGGCTCGATGGAGGTCCTCTCGCAGTCGCTGAAGGCCCTCTCGAACGACAAGGTGAAGGTGTCCCTGCTCCACGCGGGCGTCGGCGCGATCACGATCAACGACGTGCTCCTCGCCTCGGCGTCGGGCGCGATCATCGTCGGCTTCAACGTGCGGCCCGAGAAGAAGGCGGCGGAGGAGGCCGAAAAGGACGGCGTCGAGATCCGCCTCCACACGGTCATCTACAACGTCACCGACGAGATCAAGAAGGCGATGGAGGGCCTCCTCGAGCCGACGCTGAAGGAGGTCGCCCGCGGCCGCGCCGAGGTGCGCAACACCTTCAAGGTGCCGAAGTTCGGCGTCGTCGCCGGCTGCTACGTCACCGAGGGGACGATCCCGCGCAGCGCCGGAGTGCGGCTCCTGCGCGACAACCGCGTCATCTACGAGGGCAAGATCGGATCGCTGCGACGCTTCAAGGACGACGTCTCCGAGGTCAAGCAGGGATTCGAGTGCGGCATCGGACTCGAGAAGTACCAGGACGTCAAGATCGGCGACATCATCGAGGCGTTCCAGGTGGAGAAGGTCGCCGGCGTCCTCGGCGCGTAAGCCGCGTCTCGTCCGCGTCTCGGATTTGGGATTTCGGAGCCATGGTCATCGCCTACGCGGTCTTCGATCTTCACCTGCCGGGCTGTCGCGGGCTGAAGGAAAAGCGGATGATCGTCAAGAGCCTGAAGACGCGCATCCGGAATGACTTCGAGGTTTCGGCCGCCGAGGTCGACGGCCAGGACCTCCTGCAGCGGGCCCGGATCGGCGTCGCGGTGGTCGGACCGGAGCAGGCGCCGCTCGACGCCCTCCTGCAGCACGTCCTCCGCTTCGTCGAGGAGAATCTGGACGGAGAGATCCTGGAGTACCGGAACGAGTTCATCCATGTCTGACGTGTCCGAAACCCGATGAAGAAGGAATCGCGCCGCTCGCAACGCGTCGCGGACGTCGTCCGGGCGGAGCTGTCGCGCCTGCTCCTGCTCGAGGCCCACGACCCCGACCTGAAGCGCGTGACCGTGACCGACGTCGAGATGCCGCCGGACTTGAAGTCCGCGCGGGTCTTCTTCTCCTGCCTCGGCGGAGACGACGAACGCGCGCTCGCGCTCGAGGCCCTTCGCCGCGCCGCGGGCTACCTGCGCCGCGAGGTCGGCCAGCGCTGCCAGCTGCGCTACGCGCCCGAGCTGCACTTCGTCGCCGACCGCTCGCTCGAGCGCGGTGCGCGGATCGAGGAGCTGCTCCACCAGGTGCGCCCGCCGGAGCCCGACCTCGAGGACGGCGACACCGGCGAGGACCCCGAGTGATCGCGACGGATCCCCTGCAGCGGGGCTACCTGCTGCTGCTCGACAAGCCCGAGGGCCTCACCTCGCACGACGTCGTCGAGCGCGCGCGCCGGGCGACGGGCCTGGCCCGCATCGGGCACAGCGGCACGCTCGACCCGATGGCGACGGGACTCCTGCTCCTCTGCGCCGGCAACGCGGCGCGACTCCAGGGGTTCTTCACGCTCATGGACAAGTCCTACGAGGGCGTCATCCGGCTCGGTCGCGCGACGGCCACGTACGACCGGGAGGGCGAGACGATCGGACCCGAGCGCGATGCCTCCGGCGTGACCGCGGCCGCGATCGAGCAGGCCGCCGCCGGTTTCCGCGGCGAGTTCCTCCAGGCGCCGCCTCCGTATTCGGCGAAGAAGGTCGGCGGCCGCAAGTTCTACGAGATGGCCCGAAAGGGCGAGAGCGTGCCCTCGCTCCCGAAGAAGGTGCGCGTCGAGCGCCTCGAGTTCGGGACGCCGAAGGACGGTGCGGTCGCCTTCTCGATCTCCTGTTCCTCCGGGACCTACATCCGATCGATCGCGAACGAGCTCGGCGGGAAGCTCGGGTGCGGCGCCCATCTCGAGGCGCTGCGGCGCACCCGGATCGGGACCTTTCGTGTGGAGGACGCCGTTCCCCTCGAACGCTTCGAGGCGCTGGCGCCGGCCGACCGGCTCGCCGCGCCGCATGCGGTCCCGCTCGCCCGCGTCGCGTTCCCCTTCCCTCGGGTCCAGCTCGCGTCGCTCGAGGCCTGGAAGATCCGAAGGGGCCAGGCCGTTCCGGCGCGCGACGTCCACGCCCGGGAGGGCGACTGGGTGACCCTCGTCGGCCCGGCCGACGACATGCTGGCCCTCGGCCAGGTCAATCCCATCGGGGACCGCGGGGTCGCGATGATCAAGCCGCGGATCGTGCTGGGGTAACTCGCGGCGGCCGGGCCCCCGGCTGGCAGCCCCACCCCGCCTTGTGGTAGTCTTCGCGGCTTATTAAAAAGAGTGAGTGTTTTGAGTAGTTTGGAGGCATGGTGAACGTCACCGAATATCAGTCCGGCAAGCCTGACATCGTCAAGCAGTACCGGACGCACGACACCGACACGGGCTCTCCCGAGGTCCAGGTCGCGCTGCTGACCAGCCGCATCGCGTACTTGACCGAACACTTCCAGTCGAACGCGAAGGACCACCACTCCCGCCGCGGCCTGCTGAAGATGGTCGGGCGCCGGCGCCGGCTCCTCGAGTATCTCCGCGGCGAAGACGCCGGTCGCTATCAGAAGCTGATCGAGCGCCTCGGCCTGCGCAAGTAGTCGAACCGGGCGCCGGGCTCGTCCGGCGCGGCCCGACCGCGATTTCCGCGGCCGCGTTCGTGCGGCTGGCCCCGACCCGGCGCCCTTCACGAGAAGGGTAAAAATCATGATCCAGCAGATCACCGTCCCCGTCGGCTCGAAGTCCTTGCAGATCGAGATCGGCAAGCTCGCCAAGCAGGCCGACGGCGCCGCCGTCGTGCGCCTCGGCGACACCGTCGTTCTCGCGACGGCCGTCTTCGCGAAGGAGCCCAAGGAGAACGCCGAGTTCTTCCCGCTGACCGTCGACTACCGCGAGGCGACCTACGCGGCCGGCCGGATTCCCGGCGGCTGGTTCAAGCGCGAGGGCCGCCCCACGGAGAAAGAGATCCTCACCTCGCGCATGATCGACCGTCCGATGCGGCCCCTCTTCCCGAAGGGCTTCAACCACGAGACGCAGATCATCGTCTTCGTCCTCTCCGCCGACGGGCAGAACGATCCCGACATCCTGGCGATCAACGGCGCGTCCACCGCGCTGACGTGTTCGGTCGTGCCGTTCCCGACTCCGGTCGGCGCCGTGCGCGTCGGCCGCCTCGACGGCCGCTTCGTCCTGAACCCGACGAACGCCGAGCGCGACAAGTGCGACGTCGACCTGATCGTCTGCGGCACCGAGGACGCCGTGTGCATGGTCGAGGCCGGCGCCCGCGAGGTGGCCGAGCGCGACATGATCGATGCCATCCTGTTCGGCCACGCGGCCTGCCGCGAGATCGTCGCCGCCCAGAAGGAGCTCCAGCGCCGGGCCGGGTACCAGAAGCCGAACTGGACGTCCGCCGAACCCTACTCGCCGGAGCTCTTCGCCGAGGTGCGTCGAGCGTGGCAGGAGCCGATGCTGGCCGCGATGACCATGCCGAACAAGATCGCCTCCTACGCCGAGATCAAGGCGGTCAAGAAGGCCGCGGTCTCGATGGTGCCGGAGACCGAGGCGGAGAAGCGGAAGCAGGTGGCGAAGGCCGCGGACGACCTCGTGAAGGTCCTGACCCGCGAGACGATCATGGCCGGGCGCCGCCTCGACGGCCGCGCGTTCTCCGAGATCCGGCCGATCGCCTGCGAGGTGGGCCTCCTCCCCCGCACCCACGGCTCGGCGCTCTTCACGCGCGGCGAGACCCAGGCCCTGGTGACCGCGACGCTCGGCACGTCCGACGACGCCCAGATCATCGAGGAGTACGAGGGCGAGTCGGAGAACACCTTCCTCCTCCACTACAACTTCCCGCCCTTCTCGGTGGGAGAGACGAAGTTCATGCGCGGCCCCTCGCGCCGGGACATCGGCCACGGCAACCTCGCGCGCCGGGCGCTCGCGCCGATGCTCCCGTCCGAGGAGGCATTCCCGTACACCGTGCGCGTCGTGTCGGACATCCTCGAGTCGAACGGCTCCTCATCGATGGCGACGGTCTGCGGCGGCACTCTGTCGCTCATGGACGCGGGCGTGCCCATCAAGGCGCCGATCGCGGGCGTCGCGATGGGTCTCGTCTCCGAGGGCGACCGCTACGCGGTCCTGAGCGACATCGCCGGCCAGGAGGACCACTACGGCGACATGGACTTCAAGGTGGCCGGGTCGCGCGAGGGCATCACGGCGCTCCAGATGGACATCAAGATCAAGGGGCTGCGCCGCGACATTCTCGAGAAGGCGCTCGAGCAGGCGCGCGAGGGCCGCTTCCACATCCTCGAGAAGATGGCGTCGGCGCTCGCGAGCCCGCGGCCGAACATCTCCCGCTACGCGCCGCGGATCTTCACCATTCAGATCCCGCGCGACCGCATCCGCGACGTGATCGGCTCGGGCGGCAAGACGATCCGCTCGATCATCGAGGCGACCGGCTGCAAGATCGACGTCGAGGACTCCGGCAAGGTGTCCATCGCGTCCTCGGACGAGGCCGCCGCGATGAAGGCCATCGAGATCATCGAGAGCCTCACGCAGGAGCCCGAGATCGGCAAGGTCTACACGGGCAAGGTCCGGCGCGTCGAGGCATACGGCGCGTTCGTCGAGATCCTGCCGGGACAGGACGGCCTGGTCCACATCTCGGAGCTCGCGCCCTACCGCGTGCGGCAGACGACCGACGTCGTCAAGGAAGGCGACGAGGTCACCGTCAAGATCATCGCCGTCGACCCGACCGGCAAGATCAAGCTGTCGCGCAAGCAGGCCATGACGAAGGAGCAGCTCGACGCCGAGATGGCGCTCGCTCCGGTCGGCGCGCCGGGCGAGGACGAGGGCCGCGACGAGTTCCCGCGCGGCGGGAGAGGCCCGGGCGAGCATCGCGGCCACTTCAACCGCGACCACCGCGGGCCCCGGGGGCCCCGGAAGTAAGTTCGAGATCCGAAACCCGGAATCGGAAAGGGCGCGGTGAAAGCCGCGCCTTTTTCGTGTCCGACCTGACACAATTCCCGCGATGGATCGGGCGGCGGAGGACGCGGGCGCCTGGCGCTTCTTCGTCCCCGCTCTCGCCGCCGCGACGCTCGCCGCCAAGCTCGCCCTCGCCGCGGCGTTCCCGGGCTTCCAGTCCGGCGACGATCTCGAGATCGTCGAGAGCGCCGCCCGCGCGGCGCTCCGCTTTCCGTACGTGCCGTGGGACATCCGCTCGCCGCTCCACCCCCTCCTCGTCGCCGCCCCGTTTCTGCGCCTCGGGGGCCTCCTCGGCTTTCACGGACCTCGGGCGCTGACGTGGCTCGCGGCGCTCCCGACGGCCCTGTTCTCGACCGCCGGAATCGTCCTCGTCGACCGCCTCGCGCGGACCCTCGGGGCGAGCGCCGCGGCCGCCCGCGCGGCGGCGTTTCTCTTCGCGCTCCACTGGCTGCCGTTCGCCTACGCGACCATGCCCTTTCCCCGGCCGATCTCGACGACGCTCCTCCTCGCCGCGTTCCTTCTGGTCGCGCGCGACGACGCCGGCGGCCTGCCGGCGTTTTCGGCCGGTGTCGCCGCGGCCGCCGCGATGACCGTCCGATGGAGCGAGGGCGTGCTCATCGTTCCGCTCCTCGCCTTCGCGGCCGCTCGGACGCGACGGGCCTCCCGCGTTCTGGCGGTCCTCGGGGGCTTTGCGGTGGGGCTGCTCCTCTTCGCCGGCCTGTTCGACGCGACCACGCGAGGCGGATGGTTTGCGAGCCTCCGCGCGTTTATCCGGTACACCCGCCATCCCTCCGAATGGGGCGCGCTCGACCGCCGCCGCCCCTGGTTCTGGTACGCGTCGAACCTCCTCGGCTGGGCGGGGCCGCTCCTCGTCCTGCTCGCCGCCGCGGGCGCGCGAGACCGGCGGGCCCGGGCGCCGCTCCTCGTCGCGGCCTCCACCGTGGTTCTCCTGTCCTTCTCCCCCCTGAAGCAGCCGCGGTACGTCCAGGCCGCCGTCCCGTTTCTCGCGATCGCGGCGGGGTTCGGGTGGGAGCGGCTGCGGCGCCGGCAGGCGGGGCTCGCGACGGCGGCGCGCGCCGCCGCCGTGCCGCTCGGACTCGAGCGGACCTGGCACCTGCTCTCGCACAAGTCGATGGCCGCCGCCGCGGCCGCGGCCGCCCTGGCGGCGTCGCCCGATCCGCCGCGCGTCGTGGTGCTCGAGCAGGCGTGGGCGTACGGAGACGCGCTCGCGTTCCCGGCGGGAACCGAGATCCGCGACCTCGCGCCGGCGCACCCCCTCTCCGCGGACTCGGTGCGCGCCGCTTCGAATGGCGCGGACGCGATCGCGCTCTACGCCGCGGACTCGTCGCCGGAGCTCGAGGCGGCGCTCGCGGAGCGGTTCCGGCCTTGCGCGTCGGTCCACGCCTCCCGCAGTCCGGACGTCGTCGTGTTCCTGTCGCGCGAGCGCGACTGCGCGGCCCTCGCCGCCGCGCTGCGGATCAGCGGATCTCGACCGGGATCTTGACCCACCAGTGGGCCTGCGGCGGAAACGGGTACTTCGCGTCCTCGAAGTCCTCCTTCGCGCAGCGGCCGACGGAGGTTTCGGGGGCGTAGAGGACCTCCTCGGCCCTCCCGTTGTCGCCGATCCGGACCAGGAAATCGAAGGAGACGGCATCCTCCTTCGTCACGCCCTTCAGGCACTTCTCCAGCGCCCTGCGCAGCCAGGAGTCGAGGCTCGACTCCAGCGCGGACTCGTAGCGCCGGCCGGCGGGCGTCTTCGCGTTCGACTCGGCCGTTTCGCGGGCGATCGTCGGGCTGGTCTTCTCCTGGGCGGCCGCCGGGCCGGCGGCGAGCAACGCCAGGGCGAGCGCGACGCGGGCGGTCCCCTTCACGCGGCCGACGATAGCACTCAGTACGGCATCTCCTCGTCTTCGAGGCCCAGCATGTGGCCGACCTCGTGGACGACGGTGTCGCGGATCTCGCGCACGGCCTCGCCCCGTGTCGCGCAGCACCGCAGGATCGGGCCGCGGAAGATCGCGATCTGCGCCGGCAGCGCCGTCACCATCGAGGAGCGATCGAAGAACGGCACGCCCCGGAAGATGCCGAAGAGCTCCTCCTCGTCGGGCGTGTCGGACTCCTCGTAGTCGTCGTCGGTCGGCTCGTCCTCGACGGCGACCACGACGTTGTCGAGATACTTGCGGAACGACGCCGGGACGGAGGAGAGCGCCTCCTCGACGCAGGCTTCGAACTCGGCCGGCGAGATGCGGCGCGAGCTCACGCGCCGAACAGGCGGCCGAAATTGGCGGTCGTCGAGGCGGCCACGGCCTCGAACGAGACGCCCTTGACCTCCGCCAGCTTCTTCGCGGTCTCGACCACGAACGCGGGCTCGCACGGCTGGCCCCGGTGCGGCACCGGCGCGAGGTAGGGCGTGTCGGTCTCGACCAGCATGCGGTCGAGCGGGAGTTCGGCGGCCGAGGCGCGGATGTTCTCCGCGGCCCGGAAGGTGATCATGCCCGAGTACGACACGAGGTAGCCGAGCGCGATGGCCTCGCGTCCGTAGTCCGCGTCCTCGGTGAACGAGTGGAACACGCCCGCGTTCTCGCGGGGGCCGCGCCGGGCGAGCCGCGCGAGCATCTCGGCGCCGCTCTCGCGGTTGTGGAGGAGGACCGGCAGTCGCAGCCGCTCGGCGCAGTCGAGCATCCAGTCGAGGACCTCGAGCTGCCTCTCCCTCGGCGAGTGGTCGTAGTGGAAATCGAGGCCGATCTCGCCGATGGCGACGACCTTGGGCGACCGGGCGAGCCGCTCGAAGGCGGCGCCGTCGCGCGCCGGGTCGAAGTCCTTCGCCTCGTGCGGGTGGACGCCGACCGCGGCCCAGACGCCGTCGCGGGACGCGGCGAGCTCCACGGCCGCGAGCGAGTCATCGAGCGTGGTGCCGGGGACCAGGAAGCGCGTCACGCCCGAAAGCTGCGCCCGCTCGATGAGCGCGTCGGCGTCCCCTCCCATCTGCAGGTGGCAGTGGGAATCGGCGAGCAAACTACTTGACCTTGCTGCCCGGCGGGACGTCCGCCGGCACGTCGAGCAGGACGGGCGCTCCCGCCTCTCCCACCGACGCCGCCAGGACCATGCCGTTCGACTCGACGCCCATCAGCTTCGCGGGCTTGAGGTTCGCGACGACGACCACGTTGCGGCCGACGAGCTGCTCGGGCGCGTACTGCGCCGCGATGCCCGCGACGATCTGGCGGCGCTCGCCGCCGAGATCGACCTCGAGGCGCATGAGCTTGTTCGACTTCGGCACGCGCTCGGCGACGAGCACCTTCGCCGTGCGCAGCCGCACCCTCTGAAAGTCCTCGATCGCGATCCGGTCGTCTTCGGGAGCGGCGGGCGCGGGAGAGGCAGCCGATTCGGTCATGGCGGTCTCCTTCTGGAAGTAGGCGGCGGCGTCGGCGCGCGGGAAGAGGGCCGGCAGCTCGGGCATCGGCGCCGACACCGGGAGCCTTCCCCACGCGAGGTCGGAGGCCGTCGGATCGGCGGCCATCATGCCGAACGTCTCGAAGATGCGGCGGCTCGTGAACGGGACGAACGGCGAGAGCATCACGGCCGCGAGGCGCACGCCCTCGGCGGACGCCGACAGCACGCGGTGGAGGCGGGCCGAATCGGCGCCCTCCTGCTTGCGGATCTTCCAGGGCTCCTTCGCGACGACGTAGCCGTTGACCGCGGTCAGCAGGCGCCACACCGCCTCGAGCGCACGGGCGAACTGGCACGCCGTCATCGCCGCGCGCCACTCCGCCTCGGCGTCCCCGAACGCGCCGACGATCTCGTTGTCGGTGCAGACCTCGCGCGGCGTCCCGCCGAACGACTGGCGGCACAGCGCCGCCACCCGGGATACCGTGTTGCCGAGGTCGTTCGCGAGGTCGGCGTTGTAGCGCGTCAGGAACGCCTCATCCGAGAAGCTCGCGTCCTGCCCGAACGCCATCTCCCTCATCAGGAAGTAGCGGAACGCGTCGGGGCCGAACTCCGCGACGAGCGCGTCCGGGCGGACGACGTTGCCGACCGACTTCGAGACCTTCTTCGCGTCGCGCAGCCACCAGCCATGGGCCCAGACCGTCGTGGGGAGCGGCAGGCCGGCCGACAGGAGGAACGCCGGCCAGTAGACCGCGTGGAACCGGAGGATGTCCTTGCCGATGAAGTGCACGCGCTCCGCTTCCGGATGATCCCAGAACTCCCGGTAGAAGCGGTCCTCCGGCGAGCCGAAGCCGAGCGCGGTGATGTAGTTGGCGAGGGCGTCGAGCCACACGTAGACGACGTGGCCGGGGTGCCCCGGAAACGGAATGCCCCAGCGCACCTTCGAGCGCGAAACCGAGAGATCGTTCAGACCGCCCCGGACGAAGGAGGCGACCTCGGCCAGCCGGCTCTCGGGCCGCACGAACTCCGGGTGCCGCTCGTAGTGCTCGAGGAGCGGCCCCGCGTATTTCGAGAGGCGGAAGAACACGTTCTCCTCCGACTCCCAGGCCGTCGCGGTGGCGTGCACCGGACAGCGCTTCTCGGGGTCGAGCTCCTTCTCGGTGTAGAAGGCCTCGCAGCTCGAGCAGTACCAGCCCTCGTGCTTCGCCGTGTAGAAGTCGCCGGCGGCGGCGATGCGCGCGATCAGGGCCTCCACCCCGCGGCGGTGCCGCGCCTCCGTCGTGCGGATGAAATCGTCGTTCCGGATCTCGAAGGTCCGGTAGAGCTGGTGGTATCGCTCGACGACCCGGTCCGCCAGCGCGAGCGGCGGGATGCCCTGGGCCGCGGCCGCCTTCTCGATGTTCTGGCCGTGCTCGTCGGTGCCGGTGAGGAATCGCGTGGGCTCGCCGGAGAGGCGGCGAAAGCGGGTGACGACGTCCGTGACCACGGTCGTGTAGATGTGCCCGATGTGGGGCAGATCGTTGACGTAGTAGATCGGCGTCGTCGCGTAGAAGGTCTTCATCTTCGGGAGCGGGACGATACTCTAGAACAGGTCCAGCTCGATGGGCACGACCGTGCGGATGCGCTCGAATCCACGGTCGCGGGTGAGCAGCGGCACGGCGGCATCGAGGGCGGTCACCGCGATCACCAGATCGAGAATGCCGACGAGAAACCCGCCGCGAGCGAGCGCGAATCGATAGTCCGCGACGCGCGGCCACACCCCCGCAGGATCCGGGAGGCTCTCCAGCCCCTCCGCAAGCTCCTTCAAGACCGCGTACTCCGCGGTGCTTCGCGCACCGGAGAGGAGCTCGGCGGCAACCGGTCCGCAGAGGATCGCTCCTCCCCCCTCGAGGAGTTCGCCGACCCGAGAAACGGCCGTCTTCTCCCCGCCGAGGAAATCCACCCAGGCGGAAGTGTCGATGAGAACGCGCGTCAACGGGACTTTCGGCTTCGGCCGCGGCCCCGGGAAACGGAGGGGTCGAAATCGATGTGGATCTTGCCGGCCAGAGACAGAAGCCGCTCTCGCTTGTCTTTCTTGATCAGCTCCTGGAGGCCGAGGATCAGCGTTTCGCGCATCGTCTTCGAGTCCGTCGCCTTTCGCGCTTCCTCGAGAAGCTCGTCGGGGAGATCCACGGTGGTTCTCATGCCTGGAGCATATAAATCTTATGTTATATATGCAACTCACAGCAGCCCCGCCTCGCGAAACGAGACGCAGCCCTCCCGGCCGACCACGATGTGGTCGAGGAGGCGCACGCCGACGGCCTCCGAAGCCGTCGCGAGCCGCCGCGTGAACTCGCGGTCCTCGCGCGAGGGCGTCGGGTCGCCGGACGGATGGTTGTGGTACAGGATCACGGCGGCCGCGCGGCCGAGCAGCGCGCGCCGCAGGATCTCGCGCGGCTCGACGACGGCGCGGTCGAGCGTCCCGCGGTAGATGTCCGGGTCGTTTCGCAGGAGACGGTTGCGCGCATTCAGGAACAGCGCCCCGGTCCGCTCCTGCGCGTCGTCGGCCTGGGACTGGCGGAGGAAGTCCTTCACCAGCCGCGGCTCGTTGAAGAGGTCGCGGCCGGCGAGGGTCTCGGCGGGCAGGCGGCGCGCGATCTCGAGGGCCGCGGCGATGGCGGCCGCGCGCGTCGGCCCGACACCGCGCTCGGCCGCGAGCTCGACCGGCGAGGCGCCCGAGAGGCCGTTCAGCCCCTCGCGCGTGGCGAGCAGGCGCCGCGCGCCGTCGAGCGCGCTCTGGCCGGCGATGCCGGTCCGGAGCAGCAGCGCGAGCAGCTCCTCGTTCGACAGCGACGCGGCGCCGAGGCGGAAGAGACGCTCGCGGGGGCGCTCGTCGGAGGGAAGGTCGCAGACGCGGAAGACGGATCGCGGAGATGGTTCGGTCATGGGTCGCCGACGGAACGCCTGCGAACCCGAGAGGACGAGGCCATAATCGCACCGATGGCCGACCCCGTCCAGAGCCCTCTGCGCACGCTGCTGATCGTCGCCGGCGCGGTGCTCGTCTTCGCCGGTGTCGCCTGGCCGCTGCTGTCGCGCTACCTCGGCAGGCTCCCCGGCGACATCGTGGTCCGGCGGGAAGGCTGGACCTTCGCCTTCCCGATCGTGACCTGCCTCGTTCTCTCGGCGGTGCTCACGCTGCTGCTCTGGCTGTTCCGCCGGTAGCTAGGGCCGCGCCTCCGCGTCCGTGATTCCCTCGGGGACCAGCACGATCTTCCCGTGCTGCCTCCCCTCCTCCATGTACCGGTAGGCGTCGGCGGAGCGCGAGAGCGGAAACACCCGGTCGACGCGGGGCCGCAGCCTCCCCGCCGCGACCGCGGCGTAGAGCGCGCGGAACTCGTGGTCGCTGGCCATCGTCGAACCGAGGATCGACAGATGCTTCCAGAAGACGAGGCGGATCTCCTCCTTCGGGTTCGGCCCGGAGGTCGCGCCGCAGGTCACGATGCGCCCGGCCCTCGCCGCGGACTTGAGCGACGTCATCCAGGTGGCCTCGCCGACGGTGTCGACCACGACGTCCACGCCGCGCCGGTCCGTCAAGCGCTGGACCGCCCTGGCGACGTCCTCCTTCCTGTAGTCGACGACCGTCTCGGCACCGGCCTCGCGGGCGCGGCGCCCCTTCTCCTCGTCCGACGTCGTCGCGATCACGCGGGCCCCGCACAGGACGGCGATCTCGAGGCAGGCCATGCCGACGCCGCCGCCGACGCCGTGGATCAGCACGGATTCGCCCGCGCGGACCGCGGCGCGGCCCACGATCATCCGCCACGCGGTCTGATACGCGAGCGGGAAAGCGGCCGCCTCGGCGAACGAGAGGCCCGCGGGGACCGGGAAGAAGTTCCGGCGCGGCAGGACGGCCCTCTCCGCGAACGTGCCCGGCACGTGCTCGCCGACGATCCGAAACGTGGTGCACAGGCTCTGCTCGCCGCGGCGGCAGAACTCGCACTCCGTGCAGTAGAGGCCGGGCTGCACCAGCATGCGGTCGCCGGGCTTCACGTCGGAGACGCCGTCCCCGACGGCGTCGACGACGCCCGCGCCGTCCGCGCCGGGAATCTGAGGCAGCGGGACGCCGGGGATGCCCTCGCGCACGAAGACGTCCAGGTGATTCATCGCCGCCGCGTGGATCGCGAGGCGCACCTCCCCCGGGCCGGGCGCCGGATCGGGGCGCTCGCCGTATTGGAGGACCTCGTCGCCGCCGTGCTTCTCGAAGAAGACCGCTCTCATGCGCGCCCCGTCACTGCAGGTAACCGAGGGATCTTAGCTTCTCCAGGTACTCGCGGTCGCTCTCCGGCTTCGCCGAAGTCCGGGGAACGGATCGCGGACCGTACGTCGCGACGGTCGCCGTCTCGATCGAGCCCGGCGCGAAGAGCGCGGCGAGGGCGGCGCCGGGAAGATCGCGGGCCGGCGGCACGCCCGCGCGGGCCAGGATCGAGGGCGCGGCGTCATCGGGGCGCATGCGGAGCGTGCGCGGCGAGACCCCGGTGTCGAACACCACCATTCTCCCGAGTGCTCCCGCCGCGCGCGGATGGCTGTCGGCGGCGAGGACGACCAGCGCGCACTCCCCCGCCGCCGCTCGGGCGGCCCAGCTCTCGAGCGCCGCGGCGACGCCGGCGACCGCGCTCGCCCGCGCCTTCGCGTCGTCGCGGGCGATGTCGCAACCGGGCAGGTAGACGGTCGCGACGCCGTAGCCCTTCGCCATCTCCGCCTCGAAGATCCCGAGCGCGATCGCATCGGCCTCGGGACCGCCGGACGCCCGCTCCAGGATCGAGCGGTTCTCGACGACCGTCGCGCCGGGCCACGGTCCCGCCGCCCACCAGCCGACCGAGAGGCTGCGGATGCCCGCCGACGCGGCGACCTCCCAGAAGTCGAGGCGCAGGCGGTCGGCCTCCGACACGGGCGCGTTCGCGACGAGGCCGACGGCCGGCCCCGCGAAGCGCAGGTACCAGGCGGTGCCGAAGGGCGGCCGCAGCGCGAGCGGCGACCCGAGCGGCCGGACCCGGGCGAGCGCGCGCACGCCGTGAGCGCTCGCCGCGGCGCCCGTCGCGAGATCGGTCCAGATCTCGGGCGGCGAGAGCCGCTCCGCCGGCCACCATCCCGTCGCCCCGGAGCCGAGACGGCGGGCGATCTCGTCGGAGCGGCCGGGACCGTCGAGGTCGAGACCGTCGACCGCGAGGACGACGACCGGAATCCTCCGCGGCGCGACGTGCGGAGCCTCGGACGCGGGCGGCTCCCGCCGCGGCAGGAGCAGCAGCGCGGCCGTGGCGAGGCCCAGCACGGCCGCTCCCGCGAACACGCGCCGCGCCGCGCGTCCCGGCAGCGAGCCGGACCGCGCGAACGCCCGGGCGAGGAAACCGAGACGCACCGCGGCGGCGAGAAACAGGGCGGCCGCCGCGACCGGGATCCCCCAGAGGAGCGAGCGCGGCGAGAGCTCGTGCGCGAGTCCGTAGGCGCCGACGATCCAGAGGACGAACACCGCCGCCCCGGCGGCGAGCCCGGCCGCGGTGGCGGCGGCGCCCGGCCGCCTCGAGCGGTCGGCGACGGCGCCGACGGCGAGCGCGATGAGGCCGGCCGGGACCAGGTCCGCGACGAACACGTGCACGAGCAGGGCGGCGATCGACGCGGGCGACGCTCCGAAGCCCGGCTCCGACGCCTCGACCGCCGCGACGGCCGCGAGTGCGCCGCCGAGGCCGGCGAGCAGCACCGCGGGCAGGAAGGCGCCGCCCCGGCCCCGGAACACCGGGCCGAACAGCAGCCGGTCGACGCCGGCATCGAGGTACCCGAGCTCCCGGAGCCGCGAGCGGGCCTGCTCGAGCGTCGGCCGCGCGCTCACGAGCGCCGGGTCCGGACCACCCGGGCGAGGTCGACCAGCACTTCTCCGCGCGCGCCGAGCGGCGTCAGAGCGCCCCGCGCGGCCTCGAGCAGCTCGTCGACGAGGAGGCGGGCGGACCCGGGGCCGAGCACCGTCGCGAAGTTGGCGCGGTGGCTGTCGCGGTGGATGTCCTTGCCCATGCGCTCGGGGTCCCCCTCGAGGTCGAGGAGGTCATCGGTGATCTGAAAGGCCAGGCCGAGGTTGCGCGCAAACAGGGTCAGGGCCGCCAGGACCTTCTCGGCCGCGCCGCCCGCGAGGGCGCCGCCGCGCACGGCGGCGACGAAGAGCGCGCCGGTCTTTCGCGCGTGGATCGCCTCGAGATCGTCGAGGGCGAGCGCTGCGGGATCCGCGGACAGGTCCGCCGCCTGGCCCGCGCAGCAGCCGGAAGCGCCGACCGCGCCCGCGAGCTCCTCGGTCATCCGCGCGCGGGCCGCGGCGGTCGCCGACGGCGCGGCCGCGACGACCTCGAAGGCCCGGGAGAGCAGCGCCACGGCGGCGAGCTCCGCCGTCGCGACGCCGTGCACGCGGTGAAGCGCGGGCCTTCCCCGGCGCCGGCCGGCGTCGTCCATCGACGGCAGGTCGTCGAGCACGAGCGACGCCGCGTGGACGTACTCGACGGCGACGGCCACGGCCATCGCCGCCTCCCGCGGCGCCTTCGCGACGTCGCCCGCGGCGAGCGCCGCGAGCGGACGCAGGCGTTTTCCCGGGGACAGAACGGCTTCGCCGATCGCCCGGGACAGACCCGCGGCACCTGGGACGGGCGGAGGAAGAGCCCGAGAGAGCGCCTCCTCGAGCGAGGGCCGCGCGAACGCGGCGAAGCGATCGAACGCGCCGCCGCCCGCGGAGGGACCCGTCAGGACGGCTGCCCTATCCGCTAGCCGCGAAAGCTCGCCAGCGCCTCCGACTCCGATTCGTAGACGTCGAAAACGGTGATGAGCTGGGTCACGGTCAGCACGTCGTTGATCTTCGGGGGAAGGTGCAGCAGCTTCAGCTTGCCCCCCTTGTTCGTCACCGACGTGTAGCAGCCGACGAGCTCGCCGATGCCCGACGAGTCGATGGTCGTGACCTCTTTCATGTCGACGAGAATGTTCTTCTTGCCCGAGTCGACGAGCTTGTTGATCGTCTCGCGCAGCTGCACGTCTCCCGAACCGATCGTGATCTTGCCCTTGAGCTCGACGACCTGCACGCCGCCGGCATCGCGCACGTTGGTTTTCATGCTCGGTCTTCCTCCTTCTCGTTGACAGCGCCCAAAGTTTTCTTGAGAACGATTTCCATGCCGCCGCTCGCGTGACGGCGGAAGCGCACGTCATCCATGAACGTGCGCATGTAGAAGATGCCACGGCCGGAGGTCTTGAGGCGATTCTCCGGCGCGAGGGGATCGGCGACCGCCTCGGGGTCGAATCCGGGCCCCTCGTCGCGAATCGAGATCGCGAGCGTGTCCCCGACGATGTCCATCTCGAGGTGGACGTGCTTGGTCGTGTCCTGCTGGTTGCCGTGCTTGATCGCGTTGGCGAGCGCCTCGCGCAGGGCCATCAGGATCCAGTGGCGCAGCTCCTCCGGGACGTCTCGCCCTTCCAGCAGCTTCGAACAGAGATGCTGCACCATCTCGATGTTCTCGAAACGGCTCGACAGAGACATCCGGATCGGCCCGGGCTTGCTGGAAGGTGACACTGCGCTCATTCACGGACTTCTGGAGTCGCGCGGATCTTAGACCAAAGCCCCCGCCGAAAGGAAGCCGAGATCTCCCCCGTGCTACCCTCGTGGAATGCCTCGAAAAGGGCTCGTGACGGCGGGTTTTCTCGCCCTCGCCGCCTCCCTTTGCCCCGCCGCGACCGACCTCGTGCCGCAGCGCGTCGCCGAGGTCTCCCGACAGGTCGAGGAGGTGCGCGGACGCCGGTTCGAGCGGCCGGTGCCCGCGACCGAGATCGACCCCGCGGAGGCCCGGCGCATCCTCCGCGGCAAGATCGTCGAGGCGCTGCCGGCCTCCGCCGAGGAGTACCTGCGCTCGCTCAAGGTCCTCGGCCTGATCGACGAGTCGCCGGGAACCCTCGACCGGCTCGTCGACTTCTATGCGTCGCAGGTGGTGGCCTTCTACGACCCGGAGCCGAGGCGGTTCTTCGTCGTCAAGGGGGCGGAGAACGCCGTCGCGGGCGGCGTGGAGATGGAGGGGCTCGCCCAGGGCCTCATCTATTCCCACGAGCTGATGCACGCTTTGCAGGACGAGACCCTGCGGCTCGATGCGCGCACGAAGGCGCTGAAGGACGACGGCGACCGTTCGTTCGCGCTGCAGTGCCTGCTCGAGGGCGAGGCCACGTTCGTGATGATCAAGGTCGCGCTGAAGGACATCCCCGGCGCCGACGAGAAGGCCGAGGAGGAGCTCGCGCCCCTCTTAACCGCCGGAGGCCTCGAGAAGGCGAACGTGCCGAAGGACGTGCCGGACTACTTCGTCGAGCAGCTCTTCTTCCCCTACGCCGCCGGCACTTCGTTCGTGCGGGCCGCCTACGAGAAGGGCGGCTGGGCCGAGGTCGACCGCCTCTGGAGGAATCCCCCCGAGTCGAGCGCCGAGATCCTGCACGGACGCCCCTACCCTTCGCCCGCGACCGGCCTCCTCCCCGCCAACGCCGCGTCCCTCTTCCCGGGAGGACGGCTCGTCTACACCGACACGCTCGGGGAGTGGACGGTGAAGTTCCTCCTCGAGCGCGCGCTGCCCGAGGACGAGGCCGAGCGCGCCTCGGAGGGCTGGCGGGGCGACCGCGTCGCGTTCGGCGTCGCAAACGGAAAGATGGGCTACGTCTGGCGCGTGCGGTTCGACGACCCCGACGCGGCGGCGCGCTTCGAGGCGGCGCTGAGGAAGACGCGCTCGGTCAAGCCGACGGGATCCGCCGAGACGATCAAGAGGGAGACGCGGGACGTCGTCGTCACGTCACCCTGATCCATCCGTCTCTACCGAGCCCCTCGACCCGGGCCCGGAGCATCTCCCCTCTTCAGCACCACTTCAGGTGGCCGACGCCTGACTCAGGTACCAGGGAATGATCACGAACATCTGGATCGCGTCGAACACGCCGTGCGCCGCGATGCACGGCAGAACGCTCTTCGATCGGGCGAACGTGAAGGACAGCACCGTCGAGATGACGAGGATCCCGACGAGCATCAGCGGCTGGCCGTAGGCGCCGTGGGCGGCCGTGAACATCAGCGTCGCGGCGACCGCCCCGACCCGCGGCTGCAGGAAAGAGCGGAAGAAGAACTCCTCGACGACCATCGCCGACACGACGATCGAGAGCCGGACCCAGAGCGGCCGCGACACGAGCCACACGATCGTCGGGGAGATGGAGCCGCCGGGCGCTTCCGCGCGGCCGCGGTGGGCCACGAGATACCAGAGCCCGACGAGGACCATCGCGGTCACGATCGTCACGAGCCACCCCGCGACGCCGATCAAGACCCCGCGCGCGAGCTCCGTGCCCGGCCGGTCCGTCCGGAGCCGCAGGAAGTCGGTGACGGAGCGCCGCCCCGACAACGCGTAGTAGCACGCGAGGAAGAACAGGAGCATTCCGTGCACGGCGAAGACCGAGACGAGCGACAGCTCCTTCGTCTCCGGCTGCGACCCCGCGAGACCGCCGGCGAACGGGATCGCGACCGTCAGGAGCAGAACGCCGGCGAGCAGGCCCATGGCGACGGCGCGCCGTCCCGGCTCTTCGAAGCCGTCCTCCGTGAACACGGCGCGCGACCGCGCCTGGACGAACGAAAGGAGGATTCCGAGGCTTCCCGCGACGACGAGCAGGACGAACGCCAGAGAGCTCATGCTTTTTCGGAAGGCAAGCGGCGCAGGATAACCCGGCTCTCGAGCGCCCACAAGGCGCCGCCCGCGCCTGGCGAGGCGCCGGAGGCGATCGGCTAGGATTGCGCCGTGCCGGCCGAAGCGCTGCCCCTCGAGATTCGCGACGTGTCCAAGTCCTTCGCGGACCGGCGCGCGCTGGACGGCGTCTCCCTCGAGATGCGCCCGGGCGAGATCCTCGGGCTCCTCGGGCCGAACGGCGCCGGCAAGACGACCCTCGTCCGGAGCGTCGCGTCGCGGGTCGTGCCGGATTCGGGGACGGTCCGGATCCTCGGCTTCGACGCCGCCGACCCCCGGGCGCGCGCCGTGCGCGGGTGGGTGCCGCAGGAGATCGCCCTGTATCCGCTGCTGTCTCCCAAGGAGAACCTCTGGACCTTCGGCCGCTACCAGGGACTCTCGGGCGGGGCGCTCGACCGCGGGATCGCCGCGAGCCTGGACTGGATCGGGCTCGCCGACCGCGCGGACGACAAGACCGACAAGCTCTCGGGCGGGATGAAGCGGCGCCTGAACATCGCCGCCGGGACCATCCACGACCCGCGCGTCCTGCTCTTGGACGAGCCCACGGTCGGCGTCGACCCGCAGTCCCGCGAGCGCATCTACGCGATGATCGGCGAGCTCAAGGGCCGCGGCGTCTCGCTCCTCTACACGACGCACTACATGGAGGAGGCCGAACGGCTCTGCGACCGGATCGCGATCATCGACCATGGCAAGATCATCGCGTCGGGCACGAAGGAGGACCTCGTCCGGAAGACGGTCGGCACGCGGCAGGCCGTCGCCGTCGACGCCGCGGCGCCGATCCCGGCCGCGCTCTGGGACCGCCTCGCCGGCCTCGGCGCGCAACGCGACGGGCAGCAGGTGCGTCTCTCGGTCGAGGACCCGGCGGCCGAGATCCGCCGCCTCCTCGACCTCTTCCACTCGGCCGGCGTGCCGGTGCGCGACCTGACGCTCAAAGCGCCGACGCTCGAGCAGGTGTTCCTGCAGCTGACGGGACGGGAGCTGCGCGAGTGAGCATGATCCTCGCCGTCGCGAAGAACCGGGTGATGAACCTGAAGCGCGACCGCGCCGCGTTCACGCTCGCGTTCATCCTGCCGGTCGCCTTCTTCACGATCTTCGCCGCCATCTTCTCGGGCGCGGGGAAGGCCGCGACGCGGAAGATCCCGCTGATCGTCGTGGACGAGGACGGTTCGGACGCCTCGCGCCAGTTCGTCGCCGGGTTGAAGGCGGAGGCCGGCCTCTCGGTCGGGCTGAAGCCGGGAGAGGAGAACGACCCGAACGGCCCCCTCTACACGGCCGCGCAGGCCGAGCAGGCGGTGAAGAAGGGCGAGGCGCCCGTCGCGCTGATCGTTCCGAAGGGCTTCGGCGCGCACCCCCTCGCGTTCGGGCCCGGCAGCGAGCGGAGCACCGTCCGCGTCCTCGCCGACAGCTCGGACCCGATCGCGCCGCAGGTCGTCAACGGCCTCGTCCAGAAGGTCGCGATGACGTCGATGCCCGCGGCGCTCGCGAGGTCCGGAATGTCGGAGCTCGAGAAGTGGAGCGGCGGCCTCACGCCCGAGCAGCGGGCGCGCATGGAGGAGGCGATCGGCGCGATCGACCGCGCGCGGGACGGCGCCGCCGCGGCCTCGGGCGCCGGCCGCGCGAACGCCGGCCTCGTCGCGGTCGAGACGCGGGACGTCGTCGGCGGGAAGAAGAAGAACCCCACGGTGACCTTCTATGCGGCCGGCCTCGGCGTGATGTTCCTCCTCTTCTCGGCGACGGGCGCGGGCGGCGCGCTCATCGAGGAGGCGGAGAGCGGCACGCTCGACCGGATCCTCTCGACGCGCGTCTCGATGACGCGGCTCCTGCTCGGCAAGCTGCTCTACCTCGGCGGCGTCGGCGTCGTCCAGCTCTGCCTGATGTTCGTCTGGGGCGCGCTCTTCTTCGGCCTCGAGCTCTGGAACCACCTGCCCGGGTTCTTCGTGATGACGATCGCCACGGCGGCGGTCTCGTCCGCCTTCGGCCTGATGCTCGCCTCGGTGTGCCGCTCGCGGATGCAGCTCGTCGCGCTGTCGAACCTGTCGATCCTCCTGATGTCGGCCCTCGGCGGCAGCCTCTTCCCGCGGTTCCTGATGTCGGAGAAGCTCCAGAAGATCGGATTGATCACGCTGAACGCCTGGGCGCTCGACGGGTTCCAGAAGATCTTCTGGCGCGACGAGCCGGTCTGGGCGATCTGGCCGCAGGTGGCGGTGCTGGTCGGGCTCGGCCTCCTCTTCTTCTTCGTCGCCCGCCGCGTCGCCGAGCGCTGGGAGGCGACGTAAAGCGAATGGGGATGGGCTCCTCCGAGCGATTTCGGAGGAGACGGAGCTCCTACTCGTACGCTCTCTCCCCGATCGTCAGCCTCTCCAGGTACACCGTCTCGCAGGAGTTCGGGCCCTCGTCCGTGCGCGTCGTGCTCGTGGTCCACCGGAAGTCCGGATCGGTGATTCCCTCGACGTCCACGAGCCAGCCCTCGAGCCGTACGTCGTCGCCCTTCGAGACGGCCGAAAGAGCGTGCGAGAGGCGCCCCGTCGCCGGGATGACGTGGACGTTGGCCGAGTGGGACACGATCGTGCCGCGGTCGAGCGAGAGGTCTTTCGTCCTCCAGAAGAAGAAGCGCATCCCCTGGCTGTACGAAACTCTGCCGGCGTAGGGCGGCTCGAGGAGCGGCCCCCAGGCGAGCGCGAGGTCCTCCGGGATGAGCGACCCGGCTGCGCCAAAACGATACGGCTCCTCCGAAACGACCCGCGCCGCCTGGTCCCAGCGGAAGCGCGGCACGATCCGGTAACGGCCGCGGCCCGCCGCGTGCTCGAAGGGCGCCCGCGACTCCGCCAGCTGCAGCGGTTCCCGCTGCACGTCCGGCCGGGGAGCGGCCCGATGTCGGAGGAGCCGGAGCTCGAGCGGGTGGCGCACCACGACGAGGAGGAGCGCCGCTCCCGCGAGGACCGCCGACGTCCGCGTCTTCACGTACCGGACATTGTCGCTCCGGTCACTTCCCTGTTGACAAGCCCCGCGACCCGGGACGGATAATCCGCGGCTTCCCTTCCGCATAGGAGAGACGCATGCGCCAGCGGCTGCAGACGCTTCGGGTGCTCGTGGGAATGGGGGCCGCTCTCGCGGCGGCCGCCGCGGCGTTCGCCGCCGACCCGCCGAAGACCGACGCGGAGAAGAAACCCGACCCCGCCGCCGACATCAACAAGCCGCGCGCCGACGCGCGAAAGATCGCCTTCACGGCGAGCGAGGGCACGTGGATGTCGGTCGACGTCTCGCCCGACGGGACGACGATCGCCTTCGACCTCCTCGGCGACATCTACACGGTCCCGCTCGCGGGCGGCGCGGCGACCGCGATCTCGCGGGGCCCCGCGTTCGACTCCCACCCGCGCTACTCGCCGGACGGGAAGACGATCGCGTTCACCAGCGACCGCAGCGGCATCGAGAACGTCTGGCTGATGGACGCCGACGGGAAGAACCCGCGCGCCCTCACGACCGAGAAGGACGCCTACGTGCGCAGCGCCGCCTGGACCCCCGACGGCAACTACCTGATCGCGCGCAAGGAGGACGGCAAGCGCGCCGGGATCCCGCCCGTCGAGCTCTGGATCTACCACCGCGAGGGCGGCAGCGGATTCAAGCTGACCTCGTCGGACGACGCGAACAACGCCGGCGGCGCCGTCGCGTCGCGCGACGGCAAGTCGATCTACTACGAGGCGCGCCAGCGCCGCTTCAACTACATCCCCGACCTCAAGGACGGCCTCTGGCAGATCTTCCGCTACGACCGCGAGCTCGCCGAGAGCTTCCCGGTGACGACCGGGTTCGGCGGCGCGGTCCGCCCCGCCGTCTCGCCGGACGGAAAGACCCTCGTCTACGTGTCGCGGCGCGACGACGACACGGTCCTCGTGGCGCGCGACCTCGCGGCCGGCTCCGAGCGCATCCTCGCGCGCGCCGTCACGCGCGACGAGGAGGAGGGCTTCGCGCAGATGGACCTCTGGCCGAACTACGCCTTCACGCCCGACGGCAAGGCGCTCGTCTTCTCCGACAAGGGCAGGCTCACCCGCCTCGAGGTGGCGAGCGGGGCGCGTCGCGACATTCCGTTCACGGCTCCGGTCGAGCAGTTCGTCGCGCCGCGCGTGACCTGGCAGGAGAAGGTCGAACAGGGCCCCGTGAAGGCGCGCATCCTGCGATGGCCGAGCCAGTCGCGCGACGGCCGCTGGATCGCGTTCGAGGCGTTCGGGCGCGTCTGGCTGCAGGAGGTGGCGGCGGGCAAGGCCGTGGGCGCGCCCCGGCGTCTCACGAAGGACGACCCGTCGATGCCGCGCCGCGAGTACGCGCCGGCCTTCTCCGACGACGGCAAGTGGATCGCGTACGTCTCGTGGAGCGACGCGGACGGCGGCCAGGTCTGGAAGGCGGCGGCGGCTCCGGGCGCCGTGCCGGTCAAGCTGACGCGCCAGGCGGGCCACTACGCGAACCCGTCGTGGTCGCCGAAGGGCGACCGCCTCGCGGTCGTCCGCGGATCGGGCCTCGAGTTCCGCGGCCATCAGCCGGAGGAGGAGGACTTCTTCGAGATCGGCGTGCTCGACGCGGCGGGAGGCGAGGTCCGGCCCGTGACCTCCGTGAAGCTCGGCGACGCGCTGCGCTTCCACCCGCAGGCCTTCTGGAACGCCGACGGCACGCGGATCTGGTACCGCGACCCGATCGAGCCGAAGAAGCCGACCGACGATCCGAAGAACGACCTCGTCTCGGTTCGCCCGGACGGCACCGACAAGAAGCGCGTGATCCGCTTTCCGGTGGTGGACGACATCGTGCCGTCGCCGGACGGGCAGTGGATCGTCTTCACGTCGCGCGACAACGTCTACGTGACGGCGATGCCGGGCGTGTACCTGAAGGAGCCGCCCGAGGTGTCTCTCAAGGAGGGAGCGGTCCCCGTCTACCGCCTGTCGGACGACGCGGGAGGTTACGTGCGCTGGGCCGACGGCGGCAAGACGATCACGTGGGGCCTCGCGAACGCCTTCTACCGGCTGCCGATCGCCTCCGCGGTCGAGTTCGCGCGCGCGGAGCGCCGCAAGGCCGAGGAGAAGGCGAAGAAGGAGGAGGCGCAGAAGTCCGAGCCGTCGACCGACAAGGAGAAGGCCGACAAGGAGAAGGAGAAGGTCCAGGACGCGCGCGTGCCGAAATCCGAGACGATCGAGATCGCGCTGACCGCGCCGCGTCCGGCGCCCGGGGGCTCCTTCGTGCTCCGCGGCGCGCGCGTGATCCCGATGCAGGGCGACACGGTGCTCGAGAACGCCGACGTGCTCGTGACCGGCAACCGCATCGCCGCGGTCGGCGCGAGCGGAACGCTCTCCGTGCCGCCGGGCGCGAAGGTGTACGAGGCGCGCGGCGAGACGATCATCCCGGGCTTCGTCGACACCCACGCGCACCTGCACTACTCCGGCTTCGAGCTCTTCCCGGAGGCGAAGTGGGAGTACCTCGCGAACCTCGCGTACGGCGTGACGACCGTGTACGACCCTTCGGCGCCGTCGCTCGACGTCTTCGCGCAGGCCGAGGACGTGGAGGCGGGCCTCATGGTCGGCCCGCGCGTGTACTCCTCCGGCGACGTGCTCTACGGCGGCCAGCAGTCCGACGTCTTCGCGGAGGTCAACAACCTCGACGACGCGAAGCACCAGGTGCGGCGCATGAAGGCGTATGGCGCGCGGATGATCAAGGTCTACCAGCAGCCGCGCCGCTCGCAGCGCATCTACTTCGCCGAGGCCTGCCGGGAGCTGCACATGCTCCTGACCGCGGAGGGCGCGGGCGAGTACTCGACCGACCTGACGATGGCGATGGACGGGTTCACGGCCTGGGAACACGCGCTGCCCGTCGCGCTCGGAAGGGACGCGGTCGACTTCTTCGCCAAGTCGACGACCTTCTACACGCCGACGCTCCTCGTCGCGTACGGCGGACCGTGGGGAGAGCTCTACTACTGGCAGAACGCGAACCCGCACGACGACCCGAAGCTGAACCGCTTCGTGCCGCACGAGTCGCTCGACCGCATGGCGCGGCGGCACCCGTGGATCTGGCCGGCGGAGTACCACTTCCCCACGGTCGCCCACGGCGCGACCGAGATCCTGCGCGCGGGCGGCAACGTCGCGCTCGGCGCGCACGGCCAGCTCCAGGGCCTCGGGCCGCACTGGGAGATCTGGGCCATGGCCGGCGAGGGCGCGACGCAGAAGAACTGGGCGATGACGCCGATGGAGGCGCTGCGCGCCTCGACGATCCTCGCCGCGGAGAAGATCGGGTTCCAGCCCGACCTCGGATCGATCGAGGCGGGCAAGCTCGCCGACTTCATCGTCCTCGACGCGAACCCGCTCGACGACATCCACAACACGACGAAGATCCGGTGGGTCGTCAAGAACGGCGAGATGTGGGACGCGGAGACGATGAAGGAGGTCTGGCCCCGCGAGGAGCCGCCGCCGAAGTTCTTCTGGAAGAAATAGGGAAGAGAGCGGCTCCAGGACGCCCCTCACCCCGGCCCTCTCCCGGAGGGAGAGGGGGGATCGCTGTACACTCCGCGCCAGCCGATGCCCGAACGGAAGTCCGCCTCGCTCCGCGTGGGGCTCTACGTCCTCCTGACCTTCGCCTTCTCGGCGTACTTCGAGTACCGCGTCATCCGCGCCGGCAGTGTCGACGCCGCGGGCGGCGCCTGGGTTGTCGGGCTGATGTGGTGCCCCGCGGCGGCCGCCCTCGTCGCATCGCTCCTGACGGGGCGGCGCCTGCGCGCGATCGGCTGGCGCTGGAGCTGGCGTTACGCGGGTCTCGCCTACGCGATTCCCGTCGCCTACGCGCTCGTCGCCTACGGCGCGACGTGGGCGCTCGGCCTCGGGCGGCTCCCCGACCCCGTCTTCGCCGGCACGATCGCGTTGCGCTTCGGCCCGGGCTCGGCCGCAACCGCGTTCGGAAAGTTTCTCCTCCTGCAGGCGACGGCCGGCGTCCTTTTTTCCTGCCTGACCGCGCTGGGAGAGGAGATCGGCTGGCGGGGATTCCTCGTCCCGGAGCTGGCCCGTCGCTCGAGCCTGCCCCGTGTCGCCCTCGTCTCGGGCGCCATCTGGGCGGTCTGGCACTGGCCCCTCCTGCTCTTCGCCGACTACAACGGGGGCACGCGTCCCGGGTACAGCCTCGCCTGTTTCACGGTTCTCGTGCTCGGGATCGCCTTCGTCTTCGCGTGGATCCGTCTCGCCTCCGGCAGCGTCTGGCCGGCCGCGATCCTCCACGCGAGCCACAACCTCTGGATCCAGGAGGTCTTCGACCCGCTGACGGGCAACACCGGTCCCACGCCCTGGATCATCGGCGAGTTCGGCGCGGCGCTCGCCCTGGTCGCCGTGCCGGCCGCCTGGCTGGCCTGGCGGGCCGCGCGCCGGCTCGCCCCCCTCGAAGGAGCTCTCGCGTGAAACGGTTCTTCAAGTGGGTCTTCGGCGCCGTCGACGTCGCGCTCATCGCGGTCGTCACCATCGTCTTCGTCCGGGCCTGCGACGCCCGGCACAAGCCCCCGCTGCAGGCGTGGCACCGCCCGCTTCCCGGCGAGTTTCGCGCCGCGGATCTCCAGCCGAACACGACGCTCGCCGACTACCTCCGCCGAGAGGAGACGCTCTTCTCCGAGATGGAACGGACGGTGATGACGCCGGGGCCGCCGACGGTGAAGGGACGGCTCTCCCGCTATTCGATCGAGGGCGCCGTCAACCCGCTCCGTTTCGACAAGAACTGGAACCACACCTACGAGATGGTGCCCGCGGGGGACGTCCGCGGCGGCGTGCTCCTCCTGCACGGGTTGACCGATTCGCCGTACAGCGTGCGGGCGGAGGCGGAGATCTACGCGCGCGAGGGCTTCTACGCGCTCGCGCTGCGCGTGCCGGGCCACGGTACGGTGCCCGGGGCGCTGACCGAGGCGCGCTGGGAGGACTGGCGCGCGGCGGCCCGCCTCGGCGCGCGGGCGGTGCGCGCGCGCGTCGGCGACAAGCTCCCGTTTCACCTCGTCGGCTACTCGAACGGCGGCGCGCTCTCCGTGCAGTACGCCCTCGACGCGCTCGGCGACGCGTCGCTGCCGCGACCGGATCGCGTCGTGCTCTTCTCGCCGATGATCGGCGTGACGCAGTTCGCGCGCGCGGCGACCGCGATCGCGAAGCTCGTCGGCGCGGTCGGCGCGATCCCCTACTTCGCCCAGTCGCGGTGGCTGGACATCCAGCCGGAGTTCAACCCGTTCAAGTACAACTCGTTCCCGGCGTTCGCCGGCGAGCAGACGACCGAGATCACGCGCGCGATCCAGGGCGAGATCGAGACCGCCGCCTCGGGCAACCGGATCCGGGCGCTGCCGCCGATCCTCGCCTTCGTCTCTCTCGAGGACTCGACGGTCGAGACGTGGTCGACGATCGACGCGCTCTTCGGGCACCTGCAGGACAACGGCAGCGAGCTCGTCCTCTTCGACGTCAACCGGTCCGCGGTCGCCGCGGGCCTCCTCGAACACAGCTACGACGACCGGCTCGCGGCGCTCCTCGCGAGCCGCGATCGACACTATCGCCTCGACCTTCTCACCAACGCCCGTGCGGGCGCGCCCGAGGTCGTGGTGAAGACGCTCGACCCCGGCTCGGTCGAGGCGCACGAGATGGCGCCCGGCCTCGCATGGCCGCCGCAGATCTTCTCCCTCTCCCATCTCGCAACGCCGTTCCGTCCGGACGATCCGCTCTACGGCATCGCGCCGGATCTTTCGAAGGACTACGGCCTTCGGCTCGGCCTGCTAGCGCCGCGCGGGGAGAAGGGCGTCCTGTCCGTCCCGATCGACCAGTTCATGCGCCTGAACTGCAACCCGTTCTTCTCGTACGTCGAGGCGAAGATCCTCGAGGGGATTGCCGTGCCCGTCCCAGCCGTCGCGCGCTAGGCGGAGGGCCTACGGCGCCTCGCCGAGGCGCTCGAGGACGTAACGGCGGATGTCGAGGCTCTGGTCCTCCATCGGCGCGTAGTAGCCGAAGCGGTGCGCTCGCGAGGAGACGCCGCGCTGGACCTCCTCGCAGATCCGCCAGTCCTGCCGGTTGATCAGGTCCCAGAACTCCACGGCGTCCGACGGATCGAACTCGAGCCGGCGCGCCTCGTCCGGATCGAACAGGAACTCGCAGACGACGCGCGTCCGGTCCGGCGCCTCCGGCGTCAGGCGGAACGCCGCGACGTGCTCGGCAGACAGGGAGAGGAACAGGTTCGGATAGACGAGCTCGCCCTTGTGGCGGGTCTTCTCCTCCTCCGAGAGGCCGGGGAACGGCGCCCGCGACGTCTTGCCGCTGCGGGTGAAAGTGAAGGCCCCGTCGCGGTGCGGAATCCCCCGGTCCCAGTCGAGGCCCGCGCCGCCGTTCGTCTTGAAGGCCGGCACGACCTCGCACAGCTCGGGATGGACGCCCGCGCAGTGGTAGCACTCGTTGTAGTTCTCGGCGACGATCTTCCAGTTGGCCGCGACGTCGTACTCGATCGACCGCGCCGTCGTCAGGCGCGCGAGCGGGTAGCGGGCGACGCGCTCCGCGACCGGTCCGAGCCAGCGCGCGAAGTCGCGGGCCGCGGGCCCCTTCGGCCACAGGTTCAGGAAGTAGAAGCCGCCCCACTCGGCGATCGACACCGGGTGGAGCGAGAAGTCCTCCTGCGACAGGGCCGGGTCCTGGTTCAGGTACGGCGCGGCGAGAAGTTTCCCGTCGAGCGCGTACGTCCAGGCGTGGTACGGGCAGCGCAGGGTCGGCCCCTCGGCGTCCGTCGCGCAGAGCCGCGCGCCACGGTGGCGGCAGACGTTGTAGTGGGCCTCGAGGCGGCCGTCGGCCGTCCGGGCGACGAGCAGGCTCTCGCCGTGGGCCTCGAGCACCCGGACGCGTCCCGCCTCGGGGAGGGAGTCGGAGCGGCCCGCGCAGAACCACTCGCGCCCGAAGATCCGATCCCGCTCGCGCGCGAAGATCTCGGGCGAGCGGTAGTACTCGGACGGCAGCGACTTCTCCAGGGCCATCCTCTCGAGTCCTACTTTCCCTCGTGCCGGTAGTACTCGTAGGCCGACATCGGCTTCGAGTAGTCGACCTTCCACTCGCGGTTCTCCTGCGGGAGCTTGCCGAGCGCGCGCGCCATCTCGCGGACGTGCGCGGCGACCGAGCCGCAGCAGGAACCGATGTAGTCGATGCCGAGGTCCCGCGCCTGCTCGGCCCACCGCGCCATCTCGCGCCGGGAGTGCTGCAGCGGGTCGAGCTCGAACGGGAAGGCCTCGAGGCTCGTGAAGTCGGGCCGGTCGGGCGGCGTGCGGTATCCGACGGGCTGGCACGCGACGAACCCCTTCACCGCCTTCCGCATCTCCTCGATCAGCGGCAGCGTCGTCTCGGGCCCGCGCAGGCAGTTGATGCCCACGATGTCCGCGCCGGCGTCCTGCAGCGCCCGCCCGCAGTCGGCGGCCGTGTGGCCGTCGGTCGTGACGGGCTGGTTCTCGAAGCAGACCGTGACCATCACGGGGAGCCTGGTCGCCCTCGCGCGCTCGACGGCGAGGAGCGCCTCGCCGAGAAACGAGAAGGTCTCGCCGATCACGAAGTCGACGCCCTCGTCCACCTGCACGGCGAGCTGCTCGTCGAACGTCCGCCGCACGCGATCCACCGCGGCGGGGCTGTCGGGCTCGTACATCCAGGTGAGCGAGATGTTCCCGGCGACCAGGCAGCGGTCGCCCGCGGCCTCGCGGGCGATGCGGACGGCGGCGCGGTTCAGGTCCTCGAGGCGGTTCGCGAGGCCGACGGTGGCGAGCTTGTCGCGGCTCGCGTAGAAGGTCAGCGCCTGGAGCACCTCCGCTCCGGCCTCGCGGAACTCGTCGTGGAGCTCGCGCAGCGCCGAGGGGCGCGTCAGCGCGACCTCGGGAGTGAACGGACCGGCGCGCACCCAGCCGCGCTTCTCGAGCTCGAGCAGGTATCCGCCGTCGCCGAGAACGGGACCCTCCTTGAGCCGGTCGAGGATGCTCTTCTTCAAGTCTCCTCCTTTGGGGTCAGGTCTCTCAAAGGTGATCTCACGCGACCGAATTCACCATTGAGAGACCTGACCCTATGTGTACGCCGCGGGTTCTTCGTCGCCGTATTCCCACTCCGCATGAATCGGGGCGCCGCGCGCGAACCGCTCCGGATCGAACGCGGAGATGTCGACGCTCGATGCCCTCCCGTCGAGGAGCCGCTCGGCGACGCACAGCCCGACGGCGGGCGAGATCTTGAAGCCCATTCCCGAGAAGCCGCAGACCGTGAACAGCCCCTCGACGCCGGGGACCGGGCCGATCAGCGGGCGAAAGTCCGGGCTGACGTCGTAGACGCCGGTCACGCCGCGCCAGATCGCCGCGTCCTCGAGCGCGGGCACGCGCCCGACCGCCCGGCCGACGAGCTCCGCGAGCGTGTCCGGCGACGGCGACTGCGGGAACGCGTCCGGATCGGCGCCCCGCTTCCCCCAGAAGTCGCCGACGAGCGTCAGCCCGCCGACCTCGGGCCGGAAGTAGGTGGTCGTGACGCCGTCGATGCACGCCGGCCCCACGCGCGGCAGTCCCGGCGGGTCCTTCAGGATCGCGACCTCGTGGTACTCGCCCTCGACCGGCAGGTCGAAGCCGACCGCGGCGAAAAGCGGCCGGCTCCAGGGCCCCGCGGCCGCGACCACGCGCGGCGCCGCGACCTCGCCGCGGTCCGTGCGGACGCCGCGAAGGCGCCCGCCCTCGACGGCGAACGCGGCCACGCGCGTCTGCGATCGGTACTCGACGCCCATCTCCCGCGCGCGCTCGAGGAAATCGGCCGCGACGCCGGCGCCGTCCCCGTGGCCGGAGCCCGGCTCCCACGCCGCCTTCGGCACGTCGTCCACGTTCCACGCCGGCGCGATCTCGCGCAGCTCCTGCCGCGACACCACGCGCGCGTCGACGCCGCGGGAGCGCTGCATCGCGACGTTCTTCTCGAGTCGGGGGATCTCCTTCTCGGGCACGATCCGCACGAAGCCGGTCTCGCGGAAGTGCCCGTCGCGTCCGACGTAGTCCTTCCACGAACGGAAGATCTCGAGGCTCTTCACCGCGAGGTCCACCTCGGGCGGGAAGCTGTAGTGCATGCGGACGAGCGCCGACGAGCGCCCGCTGCCGCCCGACGCCACGTCGGCCTTGTCGAGGACGAGCACGCGCCCGGCCCCTCGGCGCGCGAGGTGGAACGCGATCGACGCTCCCATCACGCCCGCGCCGAGGATCACGACGTCGGCCGCCTTCGGCAGCTCGCGACTCACGCGGCCCGCCGCTTCCAGTCGCGGAGCACCTGCCGCGACGCGTTGTGGCCGGGCGCGCCGGTCACGCCGCCGCCGGGATGGGCGCCCGCGCCGCAGAGGTAGAGGCCCTCGACCGGCGTCCGGTAACGCGCCCAGCCGCCGACGGGCCGCAGGAAGAAGAGCTGCTCGAGCGAGAGGTCGCCGTGGAAGATGTTGCCCTCGGTCAGCCCGTACGTGCGTTCGAGATCCAGCGGCGTCAGCACCTGCCGCGCGACGACGGCGCCCGGGACGTTCGGCGCGTACTCGCCGATCTTCTTCACGACGCGGTCGCCGAGGAGCTCCCGCTTCTCGTCCCAGGTGCCCTCGCGGAGGCGGTACGGGACGTACTGCACGAAGCAGGTCATGACGTGGCGGTCCGGGGGCGCGAGCGAAGGATCCACGTTCGACGCGACGACGCAGTCGACCCAGAGCTCCTCGGGGAGCTCCCCCTCGCGCGCGAGGTTGTAGCAGCGCTCGGCGAAGTCGAGCGAGGGCACGAGCGTGAAGAGCGCGCGCTGAGGCGTCGTGAAGCCCGCGGGCATCGCGGTGACGCGGGGCTCCTCGGCGAGCACGAAATTCACCTTCGCGCAGGGACCGTCCATCTTGATGCCGGCGACGGCCGCTCGGAAGTCCGCGGGGAGCGCCGACGGCTCGAGCAGGCCGAGGAACGTGCGCTTCGGATCGGCGTTCGACACGACCACGCGGGCGCCGATCTCGGTCCCGTCCTCGAGCACGACGCCGCGCGCGCGCCCGTTCGCGACCGCGATGCGCGCGACCGACGCACCGGTGATGATCTCCGCGCCGAACCCTCCCGCCGCGGCGGCCATCGCCTGCGTGATCGCGCCCATCCCGCCGAGGACGTGGCCGTAGAAGCCCTGGAGCCCGTGCTCCCCTCCCGAGAGGAGGTGGAAGAGCAGCCCGAGCGCGGTGCCCGGCGCGTACGGGCCGCCGTGCTTGCCGTAGACGTTGTTGGCGAGGAGGAGCGTCTTGACCTTCTCGGACTCGTAGTTGCGGTCGAGGAAGTCGCCGAGGCTCCCGGTTAAGAACGCGACCATGCGGCCGATCTCGGCGCCGGTGATGCCGCGGAAGCGGCGCCCGACGCGGAGGGCCTCGACGAGCCCGGCGAGCCCCCGTGCGCCGACGTCCGGCGGCGGCTCGAGGAAGAACGGCTGAAGGTAGCGCGCGAGCTTCTTCAGCTCCTCGTCGACGCGCACGAACGTGCGGGCGTCGGCCGGAGAGAGCCTTGCGAGCTCGCGGACGGTCCGCTCGCGATCGGACCACCACGCGACCGCGGCGCCGTCGGAGAAAGGCACGAGCAGCGCCGGATCGCACGGCACCATCCTGAGTCCGTGCCGCGCGAGGCCGAGATCGCGGATGACCTCGGGCCGGAGCATGCTCGCGATGTACGAGGTCGTCGAGGCGCGGCAGCCCGGCGCGATCTCCTCGGTGACGCACGCCCCGCCGACGATCGCGCGGCGCTCGAGCACGAGCGTCGTGAGCCCCGCCCGTGCGAGGTACGCGGCCGCCGTCAGGCCGTTGTGCCCGGCGCCCACGACGATCGCGTCGTAGGACCGGCGCTTCTGATCGCGAGTCATCGCGGCATGCCCGTGAAAATTAAGCTAGCACACGTTGATTCCGGGCTGCGCCTCCTGTACGCTGACCGGCAGTCATGAAAACCAGCACCTCTCCCGCCCTGCCCCGCGCCGCCGGCGCGCCGTCCCGCACCGAGGCGAAACGCGCGCTCATCCTCGAGACCGCCATGCGTCGCTTCGCCGAGCGCGGCTACCACGACACGCGCATCGAGGACGTCGCCCGCGAGCTCTCGATCGCGAAGGGCTCGGTCTTCCAGCACTTCGGCACGAAGGAGGGCCTCTTCCTGGCCGGGTACCAGAAGGCGGTGCGCTCGTTTCCGGCCTGGCTCGACGCGCCCGCGGAGGTCGTCGCCCGCGGCTTCTTCGCGACCCTGCGCTACTGGCTCGAGCGGACCGACCGTCTCGTGCGGGAGGACTGGATCCCCTACCGGATCGCGCTCCTCGGCAACTACGGCACGGACCTGAAGCTGCGGCAGGAGATCAACCGCTTTCTCCGCGACAACGATCCGTACGGCACCGCGGCCTTCGTGCGCCTCGGCGTCGAGCGCGGCGAGGTCCGGCCGGACGTCGACCAGGCGATGATCGTCTCGATCCTCGAGTGGACGGTCGAGCGCTTCCAGGACGCGCTGCTGACCGAGGAGCTCGATCCCGGCCTCTTCTCCCGCCAGGGGAACCGCGCGGAGAAGACCGCGGCTCGCATCGAGCAGTTCCTCGACCTGCTCGCCGGCGCGATCGCGGCGCGGGCGCCGTCCCGTCCCCGGGCGGCCGGCAGGGAACGCCGCGTGTGACCCCCGACCCGGAGGCGTTCCGGTTCGAGCCGGACGTCGCCGAGGCGTCCACGCTGCCCGCCTCCTGGTATCGCGATCCGGGCCTCTTCGCCCTCGAGCGCGACCGCGTGTTCGCGCGGACGTGGCAGCTCGTCGGCCGCGCGGAGCAGGTGGCGCGCGACGGCGATTACTTCACGACGGAGGTCGCGGGCGAGCCGCTCGTCGTCGTCCGCGTCGAGGACGGGACGATCCGCGCGTTCTCGAACGTCTGCCGCCACCGGGCGGGTCCCGTCGCCCAGGGCGCGGGCCGCCGCCGCGCGTTCCGCTGCGGGTATCACGGCTGGATCTACGGGCTCGACGGCCGCCTGCAGTCGATGCCCGACTGGGAGGGCGTCCGCCGATTCGATCCGGCGGCGGAAAGCCTTCCCTCGATGCGCGTCGAGAGCTTCGGCCCCTTCCTCTTCGTCTGTCTCGACCCGGCCGCGCCCTCCCTCCCGGCGGCGCTCGGCGCGATCATCGACGAGACGGCGCACCTGCCGCTCGAGCGCATGCGCCGCGTCCGGACGGTGGACGACGAGATCGCGTGCAACTGGAAGGTGTACGTCGACAACTACGTCGAGGGGTACCACATCCCGATCGTGCACCCCGGGCTCTTCCGCCGGCTCGACTACGGCGCGTACGCGGTCGAGACCGCCGGCAGCCACTCGAAGCAGCACGCCCCCCTCCGCACCGGTGACGGAGCGGCCGGGGGCGGCGCCGAGGCCTTCTACTACTGGGTGTTCCCGAACCTGATGCTCAACCTCTACCCGGACAACCTCCAGACGAACCTCGTCCTGCCGCTCTCCCCCGAGAGGACGCGGACGCGCTTCGAGTGGTACCTCCTCGAGCCGGACCGTCCCGGCGCCTCCGAGGAGTTCGCGCGCTCCTTCGCGCTCGCCGAAGAGGTGCAGCGGGAGGACGTCGCCGTCTGCGAGGCCGTGCAGAAGGGGCTCGGATCCCGCACGTACGACCGCGGGCGCTACTCCGTGCGCCGCGAGAACGGCGTCCACCACTTCCACGGTCTCCTCGCCGCGGCGCTGAGGGCGTAGGCCTCTGCTACGCTCGGCGGCATCGCCGAGCTCGAAAACTCCGACGTACCCCTCGCCGCGCGTGCGGCGGGTCTCCACCGGAACCTCGGGTTCCGCGACGTTCTCCTGTTCCTCATCACCGCCGGCACGAACCTGCAGTGGGTCGCGACCGCCGCGGCGGGGGGCGCCTCCGCGCTGACGGTCTGGGCGATCGGGTTCTTCGCGATGGCGGCCCCGCTCGGCGTCTGCGTGATCGCGCTGTCCTCCCGCCATCCCGAGGAGGGCGGCGTCTATGTCTGGACGAAGCTCGCCTTCGGCGACTTCGCGGGCTTCGTCACGGGGTGGTCCTACTGGATGTCGAACCTGCCCTACTTCCCCGCCGTCCTCTACTTCGCCGCCGGCAACGCGCTCTACGCCGGCGGCCCGCGCTGGACCGCCCTCTCGACGAGCGCGCCCTACTTCATCGCCGCGTCGCTGGCGGGGCTCGCCGTCGCGACCGTCGTCAACGTCGTCGGCATCGAGATCGGCAAGTGGCTGTCGAACGTCGGCGCGATCGCCCGATGGCTCGCGACGGCGCTCCTGATCGGCATTGGCGTCGCCGCGCTCTCGCGGCTCGGATCCGCCACCGCGTTCACCGCGCGCGCGCTCGTGCCCGGCACGCACTTCAAGGACGTCGTCTTCTGGTCCACGATCGCGTTCGCGCTCACCGGACTCGAATCGGCCTCGTTCCTCGGCGACGAGATCCGCGACGCGCGCCGCACGGTCCCGCGCGCGATCCTCGTCTCGATCCCGATCATCGTGGCGATCTACCTGGCCGGGACGGTGAGCGTGCTGATCGCGCTTCCGGCCGCCGAGGTCACGAGCCTCCAGGGAATCGTGCAGGCGATCGCGCGCGCGGAGGCGCGCATCGGCGTCTCCGGCCTCTCGCCCGTGGCGGCCGTCCTCGTCACGGTGACGGCGCTCGGGAGCGTCGGCGCGTGGCTCGCGTCGGTGGCGCGGATCCCCTTCGTCGCGGGACTCGACCGCTACCTGCCGGAGGGGTTCGCCCGCATCCACCCGCGGTGGGGGACGCCCTGGGTCGCGCTCGTCTCGCAGGCTCTGATCACGGCCGTCTTCGTCTTTCTCGGCCAGGCCGGCACGTCCGTGCGCGGCGCCTACGACGCGCTCGTCAGCATGACGATCATCTGGTACTTCATCCCGTTCCTCTACCTCTTCGCGGCCGCGATCAAGCTCCGCGCGGAAGCGAAGGTGCCGGGATTCTGGATTCCCGGGGGCGCGCTCGGCGTCGCCGTTCTCGGCGCCGTCGGGCTCGCAACGACGCTCGTCTCGATCGTCCTCTCGCTCCTCCCCCCGGACGAGGAGCCCCACAAGGCTCTGGCGGTCGTGAAGGTCGTGGGTCTGACGGTGGCGATGCTCGGGATCGGCGTCTTCGTCTACGCGAAGGGAAAGCTCCCGGCGCGCGGCTAGGCGATCGCTTCGGTCTCCTTCTCAAGGACCATACAGACTCAGCCCGAACGTCGCGTCGATGAACGCGGCCATCTGCGCGCGGGTGTTGGGTGCGTCGGGACAGTAGTTGCCCCCGCCGCAGCCGGCGGTGATTCCCTCGGCGGCCAGCTCCTCGATCCATGGCGCGAAGTTGCTGTCGACCGGGACGTCGGCGAAGACGCCGGCGGCCGGCGGCGGCGCGTACGCGCTGCCGTGCTTCGCCTTCAGCAGGAAGACCGCCATCTGCGCGCGCGTGACGGCGGCGTCGGGACAGTAGAGCGACGCGTCGCAGCCCGCCGTGATGCCGCTGTCCGCGAGGTCCTCGATCCAGTCGAGGGCGAAGGAACCCGTCGGCACGTCGAGAAAGCGCGTTCCGCTTCCGGCGGGCGGCCCGTAGACGAATCCGAGCTTGCCCTTCAGGAGGAAGACGGCCATCTGCGCGCGCGTGACGGAATCCGCGGGACAGTAGTTGGACCCGCTGCACCCCGCGGTGATGCCGTTGTGGAACAGCGTCTCGACCTTCGCGTAGAAGGAGTCGCTCGCCGGGACGTCGGCGAAGCTGCCCCCGACGTGCAGCGTCCAGGTCTTCGCGGCGGTTCCGTTCACGGTCTCGGTGAAGACGGCGTCCCAGTGGAGCGCCGGACGCGGCGAGGGGTTCGAAAGGCCGAGCGCATCACAGTCGCCCGTCGCGTCGAAGCAGCTCGCCGGCGCGCCGAATGGCGGCGCCCCGTACGCCGCGGTGCCGTCGGCGATCGTGTATGCCGCGCCGGAAGGGCCGCCGAACGCCGAGGCCGCGCCCGCGAGCGCGGCCGAGCCCGACGGCGGATTCTCCCAGGACGGCTCGACGACGGCGGTCTCGCCCGGCTCGAGGATCCCGTTCTCGTTCGACGATCCGCCCGCGCGCCGGTCGACGGCGAGAGCGGCGGCGAGCGGCGGCTGCCAGCCGAGCTGCACGACCTCGAAGTCGGAGGCCGTCAGGGCGGCGAACGCCGGATTGAGGACGTCGTTGTCCCAGCGGTCGTCCCAGGTGCCGCTGACGTACATGTCGGTGCCGTTGTCGGCGACGATCAGGCCGTACCGTTTCATCGCCCGGAAGATCTTCTGAATGGCGGGATCGAAGCCCGAGATGTCCTTCGACGCCTTCAGGCGCATCCGCATGCCCATCGGCGGCGCGCCGGAGACCTGCGGTCCGGCGAGGTGCGAGGCCGGATACCGGTAGCCGTTCGTGTGGCGGACCGTGAAGCGGAACGCGTGGCGGATCTCGTCCCGGCCGTACACCTCGTCGTAGCGAACGAGGCCGGGAAGAATGTCGAGCCCGGCGGCGTCGGCCGACGTCCATCCGTCGGGGCGGCGGTCGTCGGTCTTCAGGTCCCAGAACGCGCCGGAGTACGCCGTCCACTGAGATCCGTCCCACCAGACGTTGTAGAGCTCGTAGAGATGGCGGTTGTCGCGATCGACGATCAGCAGGTGCCGGTCCTCGGTTCCGGTGTCGTCGATCGAACCCGGATCGCCGCCCTCGATCCAGTGAGGCTGCGTGATCGCGGCGTCGGGGATCGGGTAGAACGGGTACGACGTCTGCGTCGAGTGGTCGACGCCGTCGCTCTCGTCGGGTTGCGCGAACTGCACGGTCTTCTTCGGCTGGCCGCCGTCGACCACCGCGTAGGGGAAGCCGTAGATCGAGACGCCGTCCGGAAGCGTGCCGCCGAAGTCCGGGTGGAGGGGCCGCGGGCTGCCGTTGTTGATGTACGCGATGAAGGCGTCCGACCCGCCGTCGACCGGAGCGGCCGACACGTCGGTCCCCCACCAGTTCGTCGCGTTCGCGAGCGAGGGCCCGGGGAGTCCCGCCTCGAGACGCGGCGGCATCGTCTGGGCCGCGGCGGCCCCCGCGGCGGCGAGGAGGAGCCCCGTCCGCGCGAAAAATGTCGCGCCCCGCGTCAACGGATTCATCGGTGGATCGTCCGAAAGCATTATGAGGCGGCGCACGCCCGCGGAGCACCTGACCAGAAGGACGAGCCCGGGACGCGTCGGGCACCTGTCCTTCTTCGGCACGCGCGAACAGTCGCGGCGCGGCCCCGGCCGCCGTAACCTCGGCTTCACTTTGAAGGAATCATCGGCAGAAAGTGACTCCCATCACAGCATGGCTGTGATGCCCGCCCCTAGAATGCCCGACACCAATACAAATCAATCTTGCGCGGACGGCTGTCCAGAAAGGACCAGTGCCGATGAGAGAACGACCCTTTGGCCGATCCTCCCTCTCCTCGCTCCTCGCGAGAGTCGTCGTCCCGGGCATGGCGACGATTCTCGCGACCCTCGGACCGGAGTCCGCGGGTAGCGCTTTCGGCGCGACGACCTCGACGCCCTTCCAGCTCGCGTACGTCTCGGGCACCTCGGGCCCGGCGTCCGGCGGCACGGCGATCAATCTCGTCGGAAATGCGTTCTCGCCGTCCGCCACCGTGACGATCGGCGGCGTCGGCGCGGGCGGCGTCGTGACGAGCACGACGCTGATCAAGGCGACGAGCCCGGGCCTCGCGGCGGGCGCGCTGTACGACGTCATCGTCAACAATGGCGGACCGGCATCGGTGATCCCGAAGGGCTGGTTCTCCGACTTCGGCGACGTCGCGCAGGCGAGCCCGTACCACGCGCCCGTCGAGACGATCATCCGCGACGGCATCACGGCGGGATGCGGCGGCGGCAACTATTGCCCGAGCTCGTCGATCACCCGCGCGCAGATGGCGGTGTTCCTGCTCCGCGCCGAGCACGGCCCGGCCTACGTGCCGCCTCCCGCGACCGGCACGATCTTCGGCGACGTGCACATCGGCGACTTCGCCGCGGACTGGATCGAGCAGCTCTACGCCGAGGGGATCACGGGCGGCTGCCAGGCGGGCTCTCCGCCGAACTACTGCCCGTCCTCATCGGTCCTGCGCGGCCAGATGGCGGTCTTCCTCCTGAAGATCTACCACGGCACCGGTTACGCCCCGCCCGCCGCCACCGGCGTCTTCTCCGACGTGCCGGTCTCGAGCCCCTTCGCGCCCTGGGTCGAGGAGCTCGCGCGCCTCTACGTGACGACCGGCTGCGGGGGCACGCAGTACTGTCCGAGCAGCTCGGTCACGCGCGGCCAGATGGCGGTCTTCCTCGCGAAGACGTTCCACCGCCCCGAGGCCACGCGGCTCCTCGAGCAGGCCACCTGGGGACCGACGGATTCGGACATCTCGGCCGTGCTCGGTCAGGGCGTCCTGCCGTGGCTCGCGGCGCAGCACCAGGCGACGGCGTCGCTCTTCCCGGCGCAGAACCTCGTCCCGAGCGGCGTCCCCTCGGGCTGCGGTGACGGCACCGGCGCCAACCCGCCGAACTGCCGCCGCGACAACTACTCCACGTACCCGCTCTACACGACGTTCTTCCGGAACGCCCTCTATCAGCCCGATCAGCTGCGGCAGCGCGTCTTCTTCGCGCTCCACAAGCTCGACGTCGTTTCGACGAACACGATCACGCAGCCGGCACAGGTCATTCCGTACCTGAACATCCTCTACAGCAACGCGCTCGGCAGCTACAGCGACATCCTGAACAATCTGACCCTGAACCCGGCCATGGGCGACTTCCTCAACATGGACTCGTCGACCAAGGGCAACCCGAACGAGAACTACGCCCGCGAGATCATGCAGCTCTTCTCGATCGGGACGGTGCTGCTCAACCAGGACGGCACGACGCAGAACGACCCGATCTCGAGTCTGCCCCTGCCGTCCTACGACCAGTCGGTCATCGACAACATGAAGCTCGTCTTCACCGGCTGGTACATCCCGCAGGTCTCGGTGCCTCCGCTGGCCGGGGACACCGGCGAGCAGGCTCCGGACTACATCAGCCCGATGACGCTCAAGGCCGTCCAGCACGACACGACCGAGAAGGACCTCTTCGTCCAGGACGTGGGCGGCGCGCAGCCGTTCCTGCCCAACCAGAACGGCGACGGCACCCCCACGATCATCCCGGCGGGCCAGACGGGCGACCAGGACCTGACCGCGGCGCTCAACGCCCTCTTCAATCACCCGAATGTCGGCCCGTACCTGTCGCGGGAGCTCATCCACAGCCTCGTGACCTCGAACCCGTCGGCCGGCTACATCGAGAGGGTCGCGGGGTTCTTCAACGACAACGGGTCGGGAACGCGCGGAAGCCTGTGGGCCGTCGTGAAGGCCATCCTCCTCGACCCCGAGGCCCGCGTCGACTCCGGCGATCCGAACTTCGGCAAGCTGAAGGATCCGGCCCAGTACGAGCTCGGCATCCTGCGCGCCTTCAATGCGCAGTCGGCCAACCGCAGCACGCAGTCGGACGGCGCCCTCTCGACGTGCACCAACTGCACGCGCGATCAGGGCCAGGAGATCTTCAAGCCGTCCACGGTCTTCAGCTACTACCCGCAGGCGTTCCTCGCCCCGCCGGCGTCGGCCGGTCTCCTCGGGCCCGAGTTCGGCATCATGGACGCGTCGACCTCTTTGAAGCGCGCCAACTTCGTCAACACGGTCGTGTTCGCGACGTTCGGCGTTTCCTGCAGCGTGTCGTCCTGCTACCAGCCGAACGGAACTTCGATCGACTTTACCGAGCTGCAGCAGCTCGCGCCGAACTCCGCGAACCTCGTCGATCGTCTCAATCGGCTCCTGCTGCACGGCACCATGTCCGACAACATGCGGAGCTCGATCGTCACGGCCGTCGAGGCGGTCTCGCCGTCGACCGACACGTTGAAACGCGCCCGCCAGGCGCTTTATCTGGTCGCGACGTCGTCGCAGTACCAGGTGCAGAGGTAACGCCATGTCGCATTCCAGAAGGGACTTCCTCGTCCGGACGACCTGCGCTGCCCTCGGCGCCGCGGCGCTGCAGGGCACCGTCAAGAAGTTCGGCCTCGCCAACCTGCTCGCGACACCCGGCAACGGCGTGAGCGGGAACTATCGCGCGCTCGTCTGCGTGTTCCTGCAGGGCGGCAACGACTCGAACAACATGATCATCCCGAACGACTCGTACTACACGTCGTACACGAGCCAGCGGCCCACCATCGCGATCCCGGCGGGCAACCTCCTCCCGCTCGCGAATCCGCCCGCGAGCCTCGGCGGCCGCACGTTCGGGTTCCACCCGAACATGGGGGACTACCAGACCCCCAACTCGGGGCCGCTCTACCCCGGACCGGTCAGCCTGTACAACGCCGGCAAGCTCGCGGTCGTGACGAACGTCGGGCCGCTCGTCGTGCCGATGTCGCAGGCGGAGTACATGGCCAACTCGAAGCCCAAGCCCTACTCCCTCTTCTCGCACTCCGACCAGGTCAACGCGTGGGAATCGGGACGCGCCGACATCAAGATCTCGACCGGCTGGGGCGGCCGCACCGCCGACGCCGTCGCGACCTGCAACGCGGGCAGCGGCTTCCCGACGATCACCTCGATCGCGGGATCGTCGACCTTCGCGATCGGCCTCCAGCGGCCCCTCTCGATCGGCACCGGCTCCCTGACGAGCGTGCTCGTCCTGAACGGCTTCAGCTCGACGACCACGGACCAGGCGCGGCTCGCCTCGATGAACTACCTGCGGACGATCGACCTGACGCCGTTCATGGTCGCCGGCGCGAGCACGACGACGCAGCAGGGCGTCGACATCGGTTCCGACTTCACGACCGACCCGACCATCAACACGGTCTTTCCGAGCTCGGGCCTCGGCAACCAGTTGAAGCAGGTCGCCAAGGTCATCAAGCTCATCCAGGGATCGCCGAGCCTGAACCTCTCCCGCCAGATCTTCTTCGTGCAGCAGGGCGGCTACGACACGCACCAGAACCAGCGCAACAACCAGGACGCGAACCTGCTCGATCTCTCGCAGTCGCTCTCCTCGTTCTACCAGGCGACGGTCGAGCTCGGCCTCCAGGACAACATCACCGCCTTCACCCTCTCGGACTTCGCCCGCACCCTGCAGGAGTCGGGCTCCGGCGGCAACGCCGGCACCGACCACGGCTGGGGCAGCCACCACCTGGTCGTCGGCGACGCCGTGACCGGAGGCAACTTCTACGGCACGCCCAACGGGTCGACCGGCTCGATCTTCCCCACGCTCCAGGCCGGAGGTCCGGACGACACGACCAGCAGTCCCACGGGCGGCCGCGGCCGCTGGATCCCGACGTCCGCCGCGGACCAGTACGCCGGAACGCTCGCCAAGTGGTTCGGCGTGGCCGACATCGACATGGCCACGGTCTTCCCGAACGCGGGGAACTTCGCCACGATGGACCTCGGCTTCATGGGAGCTCCTCCAGGAGGCTGCTAGAACGGATGCTCGATCGGGGGCGGCCGCGGGGCCGCCCCCGGTTGTTTCTCCGACCGTCCCGATGAACCGCAAGCTCGCCGCCTTCATCCCCCTCTTCGCGATCGCTCTCGCCGCCGTGTGGCTCGCGAAAGCGGGCGCGACGCCGACCGTGACGTTCGAGATCGACCCGCCCAACCCGGTCGCCGGCCAGATGGTCTCGCTCCGCGACACCTCCGCCGCCGGCGGCGCATCGTGGCTCTGGGACTTCGGCGACGGCGGCTCCGCGACGCAGGCCGCCCCGTCGCACGCCTGGTCCGCTTCGGGCGCCTACGACGTCCGGCTGACGACGCAGGGCACGACGGTCGCGCAGAGCCTCACCGTCTCGGACCCCTCGACGCTGCGGCTCCTCGGCGTCCATCCCTTCGAGATCTCGATCCAGGTCAAGGACCCGAACACGGGCGCGGCCTCGGCGGCGCAGGCCGTGGACGTCACCGATCGCTTCGGCTGGTTCAGTTTCCCGTCGCTGACGAACGACCCCGGCAATCCCGAGGTCACCGTGAAGGTGCTCGAGGCGCCCACGTTCGGCCACTACTGGATCTTCTGGAGCGCGATGACGAGCCTCCACTACACGATGACCGTGCGCGACGTCTCGACGAACCAGGTCGAGGTCTACGAGAAGAACGACGACTCGCCGTGCGGCAGCTGGGATTTGAAGAGCTTCCCGTACGCGCCCTCGCCGACGCCCGCTCCGCCGACCGAGACGCCGGTGCCGGGCCAGCCGTCGCACACGCGCACGCCGACCCGGGCCGCGACGCCGACGCCCACGCCCACGGGAAGTCCCGCGACGCCGACGCCCACGCAGACGCCGTCTGGGCCAACAACGATTACACTGCGCTCATTGTCCTGGGGCTGGAGCTTTTGTCCCCCGGCTGACCAGGGATTCATGCCATGCACTCCAGGCATCTGCTCCTATACGATCGAGGACACGTCGACCTTAGGTATTCCTCCGAACACGTTTCAGTGCCACAACTGCGTCATACACCTTCACGAGGGCTGTACATACAACTTGAACATGTACAACGCTGATCCGCCTCTCGGGGAGCCGTCGAGCATGCACGCGATAAGCGACAACTCCGCGATCGGACTGCCCGCAACTCCCCTTAACCCCGGGGAGACCGCCTCTTTCGTACTGAACATCCCCGTCGGTGCACCCGAGCAGGATTTTCACTGTACCAACGACAGCTGCGCTCAAGGGGGTCCACCAGAGACCACCCACGAGAAGATGCTCGGGAAGATAATCATCGATCCCTAACGACATCGCATCCTTGGTAGGACAACTCCTCTCGTCCTTGTAACGGAGGTGCTCGGGTATTCTCCGCGAAACAGCGGAGGGTCAATGCCCGAGAGCACGTCGAACGTCGAGTTCGCGCACCGGATCCACGAGCAGGGCCACCATGGCGGCGGACCGCACGGGCGGGCCGAGTGGCTCGAGGTCCTCGAAGCGGTCGTGCTCGCCGCCGTCGCCGTCCTGACCGCCTGGAGCGGTTACCAGGCCGCGAAGTGGGACGCGCGGAGCGCGGCGGCCTACGCCCGCGCGAGCTCGATCACGGCCGAGGCGCAGGAACAGCAGACGCTCGCCGGACAGGAGCACCTCTACGACATCAGCACCTTCAATTCCTAGATCGCGGCGACGCAGAGCGGCCAGGGTGCGCTCGCGGCCACCTTCGAGCGCCGCTTCCGGCCCGAGTACCGCGTCGCCTACGAGGCGTGGATCAAGACGGACCGATGAAAAACGCGTCGGCACCCGCGGGCCCGAGCTTCATGCCCGAGTACAGGGACGCGCGGCTCGAGAAGGCCCGGGCCCTCTCGGAGCAGTCGCGGAGCGAGTACGAGCGCGGCGTTTCCAGCCGCGAGACCGGCGACGAGTACGTCCGCATCACGGTCGTGCTCGCCACGGTCCTCCTCCTGACGGTGCTCAGCCAGCGCTTCCGGATCCACGCCGCCCGCGTCGGGCTGATCGCGGTCGCGTTCGTCATGCTGGTCGTCGCGGTCTGGTGGATCGCGACGTTCCCGAGGGCGTGACGCGCCGCTAGCGGCGCGACGCGGCGGGCGTCGGCGTCGCCGGCGGAATGAACGCGGCCGCGTTGACCGCGAGCAGCTTCGCGAGCACCTCGTCGTAGTACGGCTTCTCGCGCAGGCCGGCGTACTTGCCCGGGAAGTACGCGAGCGTCAGGTCGGCGCGGGCGCTCCCCGGGTCGAGCGCGTTCATCACCACCGCCACCCGCTGGTCGTGCGGCAGGCGCGTGTTGTCGATCATCGGGAAATCGAAGTGGCCGACCCAGAACTCGGTCGAGATCGTCTCCGTTCCCGTGGGCTCGGCGGTGCGCACCGTGATTCGAAGCTGCACCTGCTCGCCGGCCTTGTCGAAGTCGAGGATCTCGAGCTTGAAGTTGCGGCCGATGCCGTCGACGACGAGGTCGCGCGCGACGTAGGGAACGCGGGACACGCCGTCGGGACCGACGAACGCGAGCGCCTTCCCGTCGGCCGAGACGTCGAAGGCGGCGCCTCCCTCCTCGATGACGAGCATCTGCTTCTTCGAGATCTCCTCCGCGACGCGATTCAGGCGCGCCATGTATTCGGAGCGGTCCGGGCTCGTGCGCGCCTGACGGGCGATGTGGAGGAAGAGCGGCTTCAGGTCGAGCGACTCGTGGAAGTTGTAGACGAGGAGCTCGAGGTTCAGGACCTTCTGCTCGAGGTTTCCCGCGCCGCCGCCGAGGAACGAGTTGATGATCGACGTGAACATGTCCTTCCGGAGCGCGCTCTCCGACTCCTCGCGCTTGCTGATCAGCTCGGAGTACAGCCGCGCGTTCGTCTCGCTCGTGTCCATGCGCTCCCGCAGCGCGGTCTCCCGCGCCTCCCGGTCGCGCAGGTAGCTGGAGGTCCAGAAGCCGAGGATGGCGACCGCCAACGCCGTCAGCAGGCCGCCGACGGGCTGGAGGACGATCGCCGCCTTGTCCCACGTGTCGCGGCGGCGCGGCGGCGCGGTCTCGTCCGTCACTTTCGCGACACGACGAGCTTGCCGCCGTCCTTGCTCACCGCGAGGTCGTAGCGGCTGGGGCGTTCGTAGACCGACACCCCGAGCGAACCGCTGGCGCCCTGGTAGCCCACGGTCAGCCGGCACTCGCCCGTCGCCGCGACCTTCAGGCTGTAGGAGCCGAACTCGTCCGTCGCCGCCTCGGCGCTGGCCCCGCCGCAGTCGAGCTTCAGGGCGACGCCCTTCGGGACCGGCTTGCCGCCATCGCTCACCGTGCCGTGGATCTCGGCCGCCGCCGCCGCGGATGCCCCCGCGACGACGAAGGCCAGCACCGCCAACGTCTTCATCATCGATCGACCTCCTGCCGCATGGCTTCTTTCCCGCCGCGAGGGCCACTCTAACCAATCCGTCGCGGCGGGGCATTCCGGGGGTAGCCTCCGTGTTGTTCCGGGCATCGAAGGAGCATCGTGCCGAAGCCGCCTCCGAATCCGCCGTCCTCCGAGATCACGCCGGAGGCCGTGTACGCCGACCGCCGGCGGTTCCTGAAGAACGCGGCATTGTTCGCGGCGACCGCTGCGGGCGCCGGCGCGGGTCTCGTCTGGCTCACGGGCGGACTGAAGCCGGGTTCCCGCGCGACACCCCGGGCCGGCGAGCCGACGCGCACCGGGGCCCGGGCGCGCGGCCCGTACGACACCGGGGAACCCCAGACGCCGTTCGAGGCGGTGACGACCTACAACAACTTCTACGAGTTCGGCTCGAACAAGGACGATCCCTCGCGGCTCTCCGGCGCGTTTCGCACGCGGCCCTGGACGGTCGTCGTCGAGGGCGAGGTGCGGCGGCCGCAGACCTTCGACGTCGACGCGCTGCTCGCGGCCTTCCCCGCTCAGGACCGGATCTATCGCATGCGCTGCGTCGAGGCCTGGTCGATGGTCATTCCCTGGCGGGGATTCCCCCTCGGCGATCTGCTCCGCCGCGCCGAGCCCACGTCGAACGCGAGATACGTCGCCTTCACTTCGATCCTGGACCCGAAGGAGATGCCCGGGCAGCGGCGCGGCTACCTCGAGTGGCCGTACGTCGAGGGGCTGCGCCTCGACGAGGCGCTGCATCCGCTGACGATCCTCGCGTCGGGGCTCTACGGCCGGCCGCTCCCGAATCAGAACGGCGCCCCGCTGCGCCTCGTCGTCCCGTGGAAGTACGGCTTCAAGGGCATCAAGTCGATCGTCCGCATCGCGCTGACGCGCGAGCAGCCGCCGACGACGTGGAACGTGGCGGGACCCGACGAGTACGGCTTCTACGCCAACGTCAACCCCGCGGTCGACCATCCGCGCTGGAGCCAGGCGACCGAGCGCCGCATCGGCGAGGTCGCCCGCCGGCCGACCCTGCCGTTCAACGGCTACGCCGACCAGGTCGCCGGCCTCTACGCCGGCATGGACCTCGCGCGCTACTTCTGAGAGTCTGAGCACCGTGGTCGCTCTCCGCGGCGGGCCGCGCCCGTGGCTGAAGCCGGCCGTCTTCGCCGCGGCCCTCGCCCCGCTCGCCTCCGTCCTCCTCCAGGCCGAGGGCGGCGCGCTCGGCGCCGACCCCGTCGCCGAGGCGCTCAACCGGCTCGGCCTGACCGCGCTCGTCTTTCTCGTGGCATCGCTCGCGTGCACGCCCGCGCGCGAGGTCCTGGGCTGGACGTGGGCGATCGGACTGCGGCGGATGCTCGGCCTCTTCGCGTACTTCTACGCGTGCGTCCACTTCGCGACGTACGCGATCGTCGACCAGGGCCTGCGCGCAAAGGCGATCGTCGCGGACGTGACTAGGCGGCCGTTCATCCTGAGCGGCTTCGCGGCCTTCCTGCTGCTGACGCCCCTCGCGGCGACCTCCACGGCCGGCGCGGTGCGCCGCCTCGGCTTCCCGCGCTGGAAGCGGCTGCACCGCCTCGCGTACGCCGCCGGCGCCCTCGCCGCGTTTCACTTCTGGCTCCGCGTCAAGAAGGACGTCCGCGAGCCGGCGATCTACGCGGCCGTGCTCGCGGTGCTGCTCGCGGCGCGCGTGGCGGTCGGCGTCCGCGACCGCCGCCGCCGGGCCGCGCGGGCCGCCGCGCCCCGCC
>DAHUXD010000050.1 GCA_027307335.1 Acidobacteriota bacterium | reverse complement strand
GAATCGGGTATCGGGGACCGGTCTCGATGGCCAGTACCAGGCATCGATCATCTTTCCGCAGTACGACGAGGCTGGACTCTGGAGCGTCTACTACGTCCAGGTCCAGGACCTCGTCGGGAACAACCGCTACTACTACACCGCCGACCTCGCCGCCGCCGGCTTCGCGACGACGCTGGTCGTCTCGTGCGCCGGTCTGGTCAATCCCACGATCACGCTCGGGGCAGGAACAAACCCGAGCTGCGCTGGTCAGGCGGTGACCCTCGACGCCGGGCCCGGCTACTCGAGCTATTCGTGGTCGACCGGTGAGACGACAGAATCGATCACGGTGTCACCAAGCACTGCGACGATCTATTCAGTCACAGTCACGGGGGGGCTCTGTTCCGCATCGGCAGCGTGGACTCAGAGTGTCGATGCCACACCTACAGCGGTAGCCTCAGGTTCCGCGACGATCACGCAGGGCCAATCGACGCCGCTACTGGGATCTGGTGGGGCAAGCTGTTCCTGGACCCCCCCTTCCGCCCTGAGTGATCCGAACAGCTGTAACCCGACGGCGAACCCGACCACTTCGACGACTTACACCCTCACCGTCGCGACTGCGGCGGGTTGCGCCTCTACGAACGCGCCGACGGTGACCGTGTCCGTGGGCGCCCCCACGACCGCAGCGACAACGACAAGTCTCTCGTCGAATCGCAACCCGGCTCTGACGACGCAACCTGCGGTGTTCATGGCCAGCGTCGTGCCGGTGCCGCCGGCCGCCGGCTCACCGACGGGGCAGGTTGAGTTCTTCGCCGACGGAGTTTCTCTTGGCAAGTCGCCAGTGTTTATCAGAAATGGTGCATCTGTCGCGGTGCGCGGCAGCGCTTCCCTCAGCATCGGTGTCCACTCCATCACGGCTCAATACCTGGGGGACACGAACTTCGGCCCGAGTGCGTCGGGGGCGAGCCCGCAGACGGTTAATTCAGGCTCCTATTTCGCCATCGATCTCGGAACGCTCGGCGGCGACAGCAGCGGCGCTTTCTCGATCAACGACCTCGGCCAGGTGACGGGCGTCGCCAGCGTCGGGGCGACTCAGCACGCCTTCTTGTTCTCTAACGGCCAGATGTCCGACCTGGGCACGTTGGGCGGTGCGACCAGCGCGGGCTCCGTCATCAACAGCTCCGGGGCGGCGACCGGCTACGCGAGTACGAGTGGAAATGGGAGCGACGCATTCCTGTACACCGGTGGGTCGATGACCGATCTGGGCACGCTTGGTGGAAGCTCCAGCGCGGGGCAGGCCATTAACGACGCCGGTCAGGTGACGGGCTTCGCTTTCACGCCGTCCGCCCAGCACGCCTTTCTGTATCAGTTCGGAGCAATGAGCGATCTCGGGACACTCGGGGGATCGAACAGCTCTGGAACCGCAATTAACGAACAAGGGCAAGTCACGGGATCCTCCTCGACCGCGCCTCCGACCCAGACCCACGCATTCATTTGCTCGAGCAGCCAGATGAGCGATCTCGGAACGCTCGGCGGCACTCAAAGTGGAGGTCTGGCGATCAACGATGCAGGGCAGGTCACCGGATATGCCAGCACGTCCGGCGATGCGCAGACGCACGCCTTTCTGTACTGGAACGGACAGATGGCGGACCTCGGCACCCTGGGAGGCGGCTACAGTCAGGGATTGGCTCTTAACAACGCCGGTCAGGTGACGGGCTCTGCCTATACGGCGACCGAGGAGCACGCCTTTCTCTACTCCAACGGTCAGATGATCGACCTGGGTTCTCTCCCCAGCCCGGCCGGGATCACGATAGTCCTGGCGGACCGAGCGCCGACCGGTACGGCGACCGGCAAGACCGGTCGGGTCGCTGCCAAGACAGTCAGCATCGTCGGGCAGGGGCTCGCGATAAACGATGCCGGACTTGTTACAGGATCGACGCCGGTCGGGGGAACCCAACACGCCTTCGCGTATTCGGCAGGTCAGATGCTGGATCTGGGGACGCCGGGTGGCTTTAGCACCGGTCGGGCGATCAATACCTCAGGACAGATCGTCGGCGACTCGACGACCTCGGGAGGCGAATCCCACGCGACGCTCTGGCAACCGGTCCCAGCATCGGTTCTGACGATGTCGACGTTTACTGTTCCGGCCGGCGGGCAGGTTGTTCTTGCGGCAACCCTGACGTCAGTCGGTTCGCCGGTTGCAGGAAAGTCGATTACGTTCACAGTCAACGGGAATCCCGCGGGTTCGGCAGTCACCGACGCGACCGGAACGGCCGCACTGCCGAACGTGAGCCTCGTCGGTATCCCGCCCGGCTCCTACCCGGGTGGCGTCGTCGCGATCTTCGCAGGCGACCCGACCCTCGGAGGCGCCACCGCGACCGCAGATCTTCAGATCACGTGCATGCCTCTGGTCGCGGTCGCCACCGGCTCCGCGACGATCCATCGTGGAGAGTCGGCCGTGCTCGCAGGGGCAGGCGGTACGAGCTGCGTCTGGTCGCCCTCGACCGGTCTCGACAACCCCAACTCATGCTCGCTCAATGCGAGCCCGGAGGCCACGACGACCTACAACCTGGTGGTCGGAGACGGCACGGGATGCCTGTCCGCGAATCCTGCGAACGTCACGATCACGGTCCTCCCAGCCTCGACGACGACGACCTTGAGCACGAACAGGGGCTCGGCTCTGACGACTCAGCCCCCGATCTTCACGGCGATCGTCGCGCCGGTCCTCTCCGTCGACGGGGCGCCGACCGGACAGGTGGAGTTCTTCTCGAACGGCCAATCGATTGGTCGCTCGCCGGTGTTTCTCAAGAACGGTCAATACGTCGCGCTTCGCGGCGGTGCGACGCTTGGAGTCGGCAGCTACTCGATCACTGCGTCGTACCTCGGCGATTCGCTGTTCGGAACGAGCTCCGCCGGTGCAATTCCTCAGACGGTGGCGGCCGGAAGCTATTACCCGACCGTACTCGGCACCCTTGGCGGCACGTGGAGTCAGGCGACCGGCCTCAACAATCTCGGTCAAGTTGCAGGAAACTCGGTGATCGGGTCGGGCCAGGAGCACGGATTCCGCTACGACGGGTCATCCATGGTGGATATCGGAGTGCTCTTCGCGATCGGGGGAGATCAGTCTTCGGTCGTAGCAATCAACGACTCAGGCCGTCTCGTCGGAACGGCCGACTATGTCACGTATGGATGCACGTCCTATAACTGCGGCATCTTCGGAGGTCAGTGCTGCTACGGACCGAGTTATCACGATCGGGTGATTTCATGGGTTCCCGGAGATCTTGCTGATCTCGGAGTGCCCGGCGGCTCCGCGGACGGCTTCGGCGTCGCTCTGAACGATGACGGTGTGATTCTGTGTAACGCGGGCGGGCGCGGCTTCGTGGACATCAACAGCACATGGTCCGATGTGGGTACCCTCGGTGGTGCGAATGCACAGGTCGCGGCGATCAACGACGACGGTCGGATCGTAGGGACCTCAGCCATCGGGAATGGGAATCACGCTTTCTTGGACGACGCGACCATGAGCGATCTCGGCACGTTGGGCGGAACCTACAGTCAGGCGGTTGCCGTTTCTGCAGCGGGACCGGTCGTGGGCTATTCGTACCTCACGAGCAACGCGACTTACCACGGGTTTGTCTATTCGGGCGGAACGATGACGGACCTCGGAACCTTGGGAGGCTCCCTCAGTCAGGCTACCGCCGTTAACGCCGGATCGGACGTCACCGGGTTAGCCACGATCGCCGGCGACTCCGCTCAACATGCGTTTCTCTATTCGGGCAACCAGATGAGCGATCTCGGGACGCTCGTTGGGTTCAGCTACGGCGCGGCGATCAGTAATGCCGGCGTGGTCGTCGGATATGCAGCGGCGAGCGATGGCAACACCCACGGCGTGGCATTCGTGGCCGGCTCAGTCATCGACCTTGGGAATCTGGGGGGGTACGCCAGCCAGACAGTCGCGGTAAATGATGCCGGACAGATCGCCGGCACGTACTGGTTCGCCGGTGGATCGCGCGCCGTCCTTTGGAGCCCAGTGCCAGCCACGGCTCTTTCGGTTGCGCCGGTCACGGCTCTCCAGAATTCAACGGTGACGTTGACTGCGATTTTGGCGTCGGCGGGAAATCCCGTTGTCGGCGAAGCCGTGATGTTCTCGATCAACGGCGCAAGCGTCGGGTCGACGGTCACCGATGGTTCGGGAAAGGCCACCTTGGCCGGCGTCAGTTTGGTCGGCATCTTGTCGGGTGGTTACCCAAACGCCATCGCCGCCAGCTTCGCAGGGGACGCGGGACTCGGACCCAGCGCGGGTTCCGCCGACCTGTCCGTGACTTGCGGCGTACCGGTCGCATCCGCCTCCGGGTCGGCTTCGATTACGGCCGGCAGCTCGGCCCCGCTTCTCGGCTCGGGCGGCGTGTCCTGTTCATGGGTCCCAGCGACCGGTCTGAATGACCCTTCGTCTTGCACTCCGGTGGCCACTCCCACCTCGACGACGACCTACACGCTGACGGTCCTGGATGGGAACGGTTGTTCCTCGATAAATGCCCCTACCGTGACCGTGACGGTGCTGACGAACGTGACGACCACGACGAACGTGTCGACCAGTCAACCTGTTGCGCTCACTTCCGCGCCACCCGTATTCACCGCGACCGTGATTGCAACGCCACCGGTGCTCCAGGTGACCGGTCAGGTCGAGTTTTTCGCGGACGGCGTTTCCCTGGGGGTTTCGCCTGTCTTCGTGAAAGGAGGCCAGAGCATCGCGGTGCACGGCGGCGCCACACTGGCGCCCGGTACCTACTCGATCACCGCGAATTATCTGGGCGATGCGACGTTTGGCTCGAGCGGCGCATCCCCCATTTCGCAAACGATAAGCCCAGGAACCTATTTCGCCGTGGATCTGGGAACCCTGGGCGGCCCGAACAGCTATGCGACCAAGATCAATGACTCGAGTCAAATCGTCGGGCGATCCGACCTCTCGGGCGGCGGATTTCATGCGTTCCTGAGTTCCGCAGGGGCGATGAATGATCTCGGTTCGCTCGGGACGGACAGTGAAGCGGCCGACATCAATGCAAGCGGCCAGGTGACGGGCGCCTATTGGTCGTCGTCGACGTCTTACCATCCGTTCCTCTATTCGGGCGGTGTGATGACTGACCTGGGTACCTTGGGCGGAAGCATGGGAATCGGGAATGGGATCAATGATGACGGCAACGTCGTCGGATATTCGTTCCTAGCCGGAGACGCAACCTACCAAGCATTCCTCTATTCGGGAGGCTCGTTGCAGTCCCTGGGAACTCTCGGAGGCTCCAGGAGCGCCGCGTATGGGATCAATGCCACTGGCCAGATCGTCGGGTTTTCGGACATTCCCTACAATGTGGCGTATCACTCGGTTCTATTTGCTCAGCCCCCGATTGATCTGGGTACGCTATCCATCGATGCGGCGGCGTTTGCGATCAATAACGCTGGAGTTGTTGGAGGCTACTTCACCTATCCACCGGCGAATTATGAACACGTTGCATTGTGGTCGGGCGGCCTCCTCGACAACAGCAGTGGGGACTTCGGGCGCTATGACCTCGGCTCTGACGGAGGCGCGCTAAACGAGGCGAATGGTCTCAGTGACTCAGGACTGACTGTCGGCGAAGTTCAATTGTCGAGCGGGATAGTCCGCGCATTCGTGTCGAATGGCGCTGCTCTTCAGGATCCCGGGGGCCTCGGCGGAAGCCAGGCTCATGCGTACGGAGTGAATAACCTGGGTCAGATCGTTGGGGAGTCGAACGTGGTCGGCGATACGGCGTCGCATGCGACCCTGTGGCAGCCAGTGCCGGTGTCGGCACTGACTGTGGCGCCGACAACGGGAGTAATGGGCGGCAACGTCGCCCTTTCGGCGGCACTGACGTCGCAGGGCGCTCCGGTGGTCGGCAAGACTGTCTCCTTCGTCGTTGGCGGAAACGTCGTCGGTTCGGGGGTCACCGACGGCGCCGGCCTTGCGTCGGCCGGGGGAATCAGCATTGCGAGCTTCACGGCCGGCTCCTATCCGGGAGCGATTCAGGCGTCGTTTGCGGGGGACATCACGCTTGGCGCTTCGAGCGCGAGCGGAGACCTGACGATCGCGCCCGCGCCGACGACGACGACGCTGACGGTCGATTTCACTTCGGCTGCGCAGGGACAAACGGTGAAGCTGACGGGAACCGTTTCCCCCGCTTACTCAGGCAGCCCGACCGGGGTTCTGACTTTCAAAGATGGCTCAACGGTGCTCGCAACGATCGGCATCGACGGCCCGCCCTCTGTCATCTTCCCCACCTCGAGCCTCGCGCTCGGCAGCCATTCCCTGAGCGTCTCTTACGCGGGCGACTCGAATTTCCAGCCGAGCGTCTCAAACACGGTGGTCGTGACGATCGTCGCCAAACCGGACTATCGCGTCACCGCGCTGTCGGCCACGGGCCCCGTCGGAGCGGGGCAGCCGATCACGGTGACGGACACCACCAAGAACTTCGCCGGGGGAACGGTCACGCCGGGAGTGCCGACAGCCTTCTTCCTTTCGTTGGACACGACACTGGATGCCTCCGACGTGTTGCTGGGGACGCGAGCGGTTCCCCCTCTGGCTTCGGGTGCGACGAGCGCGGCGTCCACGACACTGACCATCCCCGCGGGAACGGCGCCGAACACCTACTACATCATCGCCAAGGCGGACGGGAACGGGCCCGTCCTCGGCAATGGCGACGTCCCTGAGACACTGGAGAACAACAACACGCGGGCGAGCGCAGCGATCAAGATTGGCCCCGACCTGTCGGTCACCGCGTTGACGGTGCCCGCATCCGGCGGCGCGGGATATCCAATCGCGATCAACGACACGACGAACAACGCGGCGGGGATGAGCCCCGCGCCCGCATCGAGCACGAGCTATTACCTGTCCACAGACACGACGCTCGACGCCTCGGACGTACTCCTCGGGAGCCGGTCCGTGGCAGCCCTTGCGCCCGGCGCCAGCGACTCGGGACCGATTCTCAGCCTGACGATCCCCTCGAACACGCCGACCGGGACCTATCACGTCATTGCGAAGGCCGATGGCCCGAACGCAATCTTCGAGACGAACGAGAACAACAACACGCGGGCGAGCGGGGCGGTCAAGATCGGGCCCGATCTGACGGTTTCCAGCCTCACCGCGCCCGCGAGCTCCGGCGCCGGCCTGACGCTTGCGATCACCGACACGACGTCCAACGGGGGTGGCGGTGACGCCGCGGCATCGACGACGAGTTTCTATCTCTCGACCGACAACGTCCTGGATGCTTCGGACGTGCTGCTGGGGAGCCTCGCGCCTGGCGTGATCGCGGCGGGTGGCTCGAGCACCGCGGCGACGAACGTGACGATCCCGGCAGGCACGGCGGCCGGCAGCTACTACATCATTGCCGCGGCCGATTCGGGCAACGTCGTCTCCGAGACGAACGAGACCAACAACACGCGCGCGAAGGCGATCTCGATCGGCCCCGACCTGATTATCTCGGCGATTTCGGCGCCGACTTCGGGAATCCATGGCGCAACGATCTCCGTCACGGTCAAGACGAAGAACCAGGGTGGTGCGCCCACAACCGTGACTACGGCGAGCAACGTCTACATCTCGACGACGACGTCGCCGTCGGGAGCGGTGAAGGCGACTCGCACGGTTGCCGCCGGCCTGGGCGTCGGCTCCATCGATACGTCACCCGCGCTCTCCGTCACTCTGCCGTCGACGCCAGGCAGTTACTACATCGTGGTCGTGTCCGACGACGGCAATGCCCAGCCCGAGTACAACGAGACCAACAACGTCAACAGCAAGGCGATCACGGTGAACTGAGGCCATGACCGTATCGAACATGGTCATTTCCGCCGTACTGGTCGGCGTGCTCGTGCTGATGACGATCCGCATGCGCCGGGCGCGGCGCATAAGTCCCCGAGCGCCGGCTCGGGCCGCGAGCGACTACACCGACGAGGAGGAACCGGAGCGGCGCGGACCATGGTGAGGCGATCGCAAATCGTCTCACCGCCATGACGGCCCTCCCCCCCGCGTTGCGGGGGAGAGGGAACAATGGGAGCTAGTCGCGCTCGAAGAGCCGCTCGGTCTCCAGAGACACCGCGCCGCTCCCGCCCCCGCCTTGGTCCTCCGACCCCTGCTTTTCCCACGCCGCGCGGGTCAGCGGCTCGATCGGCGGCTGGCTCTTCGCCTTGAGCTGGTCGTTGATTCCGCCCAGGTTCTTCGCCGTCCACGCGTCGAACTCCGCCACGACGTCGCCGAGCTCGCGCCCGAGCGCGTCCGTGCGCTGGACCTGCGTCGCCGAGGGCCGGCCCTCGTAGCGCGCGACGCTGTCGTAGAGGTTCGACAGGTATTCCCGCAGGCGCTCCTCGCCCGTGATCGCGCCGCCCTCCGTCGTCGCGACAATCTTCTTCCGCATGGCGTCGACCTGGTCCGCGTCCGCGCGCAGCGTGGCCGCGAGCGGATCGCCGGCCGGCAGTTTGCCCGCGCGCTCGAGCAGCGCGCCGCGCACGCCGTTGATGCGATCGACCGCGAACGTCATGTCGCCGAGCATGCCGTACAGCTTCATCGCGAGCGCGAACTGCGCCTGCCGGTCCTCCGGCGTGTGCTTCGAGCGCGGATCGGCCACGACCTGGATCTTCGTCTCGTAGACGTTCTTGTCTTTCGTCATCTTCACCGTGTACGTGCCCGGAGGGACCCGCGGGCCGAGCCCGGCGCCCGCCGCCTGGGCCGCGGTGGGGACGCGGGGAGGCTTCAGGCGCATGGACCAGCCGGCCTTCGACAGGCCGCGGCGCTTCGAGGAGGGGATGTCCGCGAGCTTCTTGCCGTCGGGTCCGAACACCTCGAGCGTCAGGTCCCCGAAGATGTGGCGCTTCCTCTGGTAATAGACGATCTGGGCTTCCGACGGCGGGTTCGGTCCCTCGAACGCCGCGTCGCCGTTGACCCAGCCGCCGAACGCGGGGATGCGCTGAACGACCGGGGCCGCCGGCACGAACGCCGCCTCCCTCGCGAGCATCTCCGCGGTCAGCGACCGCAGAGGCGTGATGTCGTCCACGATCCAGATCCCGCGGCCGTGCGTCGCGATCACGAGCGCGCGGTCGCGCGGATGGATCGCGAGGTCGCGCACGGCGACATTCGGCATCTCGCCGCCCTTGTACTGCGCCCACTGCTTCCCGCCGTCGAGCGACACCCACAGTCCGAGCTCGGTGCCGACGAAGAGGAGGTCCTTGCGCACGAGGTCTTCCTTGACGACGTGCGCGTAACCCTTCATCGCGCCGTCGGGTGTCGTGAGCGGGGTCCACGTCGCACCGAAGTCGGTCGTGCGGTAGACGTACGGCCGCATGTCGCCGAACGTGTGCAGATCGAACGTGGCGTACGCCGTGCCCGCGTCGAAGTGGCCCACGTCGATCGACGACACCCATGCGAACTTCGGCAAACCGGCGACGTTGCCGACGACGTTCTTCCACGTCTTCCCGCCGTCGCGCGTCAGCTGGAGGTTGCCGTCGTCGGTGCCCGCCCAGATGACGTTCGGATCCTTCGGCGACTCGGCGATCGCGTAGATCGTCTCGTGCATCTCGGCGGCCGAGTTGTCGATCGTGACGCCGCCCGACTGCTCCTGCTTCTGCTTCGCCGGGTCGTTCGTCGTCAGGTCCGGCGAGATGCGCTGCCACGTCTGCCCGTGGTCGCGCGTCCGGAAGAGATACTGCGCAGCGATGTAGACGGTGCCCGCCTGCGTCGGGCTCATGTGGATGGGCGTGTTCCAGTTCCAGCGGAGCTTCCCCTCCTTGTAGCCGGGGAGCGGCTGAATACGCCGGATCTCGTGCGTCTTGCGATTGACGCGGCCGATCTCGCCGCCCTGCGCCTCGGCGTAGATGTACGTCGGATCCGCGGTGTCGGCGAACATCCAGAAGCCGTCGCCGCCGTACATGTTCTCCCACTGCGCGTTCGCGATGCCGCCCGGGTAGGCCGAGTCGCCGACCCACGAGCTGTTGTCCTGCAGTCCGCCGTACACGTGGTACGGCCGGTCCATGTCGAGACTGACGTGGTAGAACTGCGAGACCGGCAGGTTCTCCGCTTTCCACCAGGTGTTCGCGCCGTCGTACGAGTACCAGACGCCGCCGTCGTCGCCCGCGATGAGGCGGTCCGGGTTGTCGGGATCGATCCACACGCAGTGGAAATCGCCGTGCGCGCCGCCGCCGACGACCGAGAAGCTCTTGCCGCCGTCGTTCGACGCGATCAGCGTCAGGTCGGGCTTGTAGACCCTGTTCTCGTTCTTCGGATCGACGATCAGGTTCGCGAAGTAGAACGGCCGCCAGACCATCCACTGGCTGCGGTCCATCGCCTGCCAGGTGGCGCCGCCGTCGTCGGAGCGGTAGAGCCCGTTCCTTGGGATGACGGCCTCGATGAACGCGTACACCACGTTCGGTTTCGAGGGCGCGACCGTCACGGCCACGCGGCCCCACGGCTTCGGCGGCAATCCCTTCGCCGACTTCTCGTCGAGGTCCTGCCACGTCGCTCCGCCGTCGGTCGACTTCAGGAGTCCGCTCGCGCTCGGCGCCTCGGACGACTCGCCGCCCGAGCGGAACGTCCAGCCCTGGCGCCGGAAGTCCCACGTCCCCGCGAACAGCGTCTGAGGGTTCTGCGAGTCCATCGAGATCATCGAGCAGCCGGTCGAGGCGTTGGCGCCCTTGAGCACCTTCGTCCACGTCTTGCCGCCGTCGGTGGTCTTGTAGACGCCGCGGTCGTCGGAGTCGGACCAGAGCTTGCCCGGCGCGCAGGCGTACACGGTGTCCGTGTGCGTCGGGTCGACCAGGATCTTCGCGATTCGCTCGGTGCCGCCGAGGCCGACGTTGACCCAGTTGTCGCCGCCGTCGACCGACTTGTAGACCCCGTCGCCGATCGAAACGCTGTTGCGCGTCCACGGCTCGCCGCTGCCGACCCAGACGACCTTGGGGTTCTTCGGGTCGATCGTGATGGCGCCGATCGACTGGACGGGCTGCTTGTCGAAGACGGGCTTGTACGTCGTGCCTCCATTGACCGACTTCCACACGCCGCCGGAGGCCGAACCGATGTAGACGGTCAGGCGCGAGCCCTCGCGCACGGCGTCGATCGCCGCGATTCGGCCGCTCATCGTCGCCGATCCGATGTTGCGCGCGCCGAGGCCCGAGATGGTCTCGGAGTCGACCCTGACGGGCGAGGGGGACGCGGCGGTCGACGCGGGCTTCGTCTGTCCGAGCGCCGTCACCGAGGCGAGCAGGAGGGCCGCGGGAATCCCGGGGAGCACGGGCGTTCTCATCGTTCTGGTCCTCACTGTCCCGGCCCCGCCGGCTTGGCGAAGAGCGAATCGTCCATCGGGACGTTGGCCTCGATCTTCTCGAACACGACGCTCGAGCGCTGGCTGCTTCCCGGCCGCCCCTGCTCGTACGAGTGCGGTATGTACCAGCCGTCGACCGCCTTGTAGTCGCCGGGATAAACGTCGGTCACCTGTTCGGCGCCGCGGATCATCCGCTTGTACTCGATCTTGATCGGAACGAAATCCTCGGTGTCGATGTAGTAGTAGGTCACGTCGCCGTTCTTCAGCGTGACCCTGAGCCTCCAGGTGTCGCTTCCTTCCACCGGTTCGACTCCGGCGAACTCGATCGCGTTGCCCTTCGCCTTGTAGTTCACGAGCTGACCATCGAAAACGGAGTCTTCGATGATGTCCTTGAGCTCGTCCTCGCCGAGCGGTTCGGGGTCCTTCTTCCCCCCGAAGGGGTCGATCTTCCAGCCGGTCTTCCCGTCCCAGGCGTTGACGCCGGTCAGACCCTGATACGTCAATTCCTCGCGCACGAGGTCCGGCCGCTTGTTCTCCTGGACGTATTTCGCCTCGAAGCCGCCGCCGCCGCGGAACTTGCCGCTGCGTTTCAGGGTCCTGACGGCCTCGATCTTCGCGATGCCGCCGACCTTCTCCACGTACTTCGCGACGATCTCGTCGGCGCTCGGTGGGGCGGCGGCGGGCTGCTGGGCGAGAATCGGCGCGGCCGACAGGGCGAGCGCGGTCAGGGTGCGTCCGAGCATCCGGGACCTCCTCCGTTCGGTAAACAAGGGGCGGCCAGAGACGGGAAAGACCGCCGGAAGATTATTACGACGAGAAGGCGGGACGGTTCTGGTGCCGCTCCAGCTATTCGCCACCTGTAGGGGCGGCCCTCGTGGCCGCCCGCACGACTAAAGGACGTATTCGAAAGATCCGGACAGGGGGTAGTCGGCCTGTCGAGTCACCAGACCGGCCCGAACGGGGTTGGCGAGGATGTAGTCGGCGACGGCCTGAAGGCTCTCCTCTGAGCGAAGGGCATGGTCGAAGAAGCTCCGTTGCCATAAACCGGCGGGCTTACCTCGTTGACGGGCCGCCAGCGCGCACAGCGACTTCCAAGCTCCCACGAGCTCCGTGAGCGAGTTCTTGCCTCCGACGCAGACGAGCAGATGAACGTGGTCTGGCATCAAGCAATAGGCGAGGCACCGGAAATCCATTTCCCGACAGCATTTCTGGAGAAGCTCGACGCATTCTCGGCCGAACCCGAGATCCTCGAAGATCCGTCGTCGCTCAGCGACAGCGATGGTGACCGAGAAGGCGCGGCCCGACTCGCGGTACGCGTGGTCGTGAAGGCGAATTCGCTTCCGAGAAGGGAGCACATGAAGATTTGTCGCGAGACGGGGGCGGGGGCAAGCCCCGCCCCTACGGTCCAGGTCCGGAAATCGTGTGGGGCGGCCCTTGGGCCCCCCCTTTTTACGGCTGGATCACCAGGTGCGTGCCGCCGAAGATCTCGAGGGCCGCGCCGGTGATCCCCGCCGCGTCGTCGGAGGCGAGGAAGAGGACGGCCTTCGCGACGTCTCGCGGCCAGAGCTTTTCCGCGAGCGGCTCCGCGTGCAGGCCATCGCCCTCGTCCTTGCGGTTCTCGACCGTGCCGGGGCAGACGGCGTTGACGGCGATGTTGTGCGAGCGGAACTCGCGGGCGAGCGCCTGGGTCATGCCGATCAGGCCGAACTTCGCGGCGCTCTGCGCCACGACGTTCGCATCGCCGCGCATGCCGTGGATCGAGGACACGCTCACGATCTTGCCGCGCCGGCGCTCGACCATCCCGGGCAGCACCGCTCGGCAGAACGCCGCGGCGCCGGAGAGGTTCGTCGCCATGACGCGGTCCCAGTCCTCCGGCGTGAGCTTCAGGAACGGCCGCCACAGGAAGATCCCGGCGTTGTTGACGAGGACGTCGATCGGACCGAGCTCCCTCTCCGCCCGGGCGACGCACGCCTCGGCCGCGCCCGGCACCGTGATGTCCGCCGGAATGACCGCGCTTTTCGCGCCGATCTCCTCGATGAGGGCGCCGGTCTGCGCGAGCTCGGCGGCCGTCCGGGACACGACCGCGACGCGCGCGCGCTCCTCCGCGAAACGGAGCGCGATCGACCGCCCGATGCCGCGCCCGGCGCCGGTGACGAGGACGGTCCGATTCTCGAACCTCATGCGCCCGCGACCGTCCCGAGCTCGCCGTACAGCTCGTCGGAGAAGAGGCGCGCCGAGTCGCGGCCGCCGAAGGTCGGACCCATCAGGAGCGCGACGTCCTCCTCGCCTTGCGCGGGCTGATCGAGGCGCACCGATTCGATGTCGAGCGGGAAGAGCCGCCGGCGCGGATCCGTGCGGCAGACCCGTGCGTGCCCCGCGCGGGCCTGAATGGAAGCGGTCGTCCTCCGGAAGAGGTAGAGGACCGTGGCCGTCCCGCGCCGGACCAGGTTGAAGGCGGTCCGGCTGCCCGCCATGACGGCGACGGCCATCCGCACGGGCGACACCGCGCGCACCTCGCCCATCGTCAGAAGCGCGACCCGCGGAAAGCCGTTCGGATCCATGGTGATGAGCGGAATGACGAGCCGCCGGCGCCGCCGGAACGCGACGCCCGAGAAGGCGATCTCGATCTCCCGGGGCATCCGACGGAACTCGGTCATCGAGCATGAGTGTATGGCGAAAAGAATGGGGCGAGACGGGGGACGAGCGAGGGCGTTCGACAGCAATTATGATCGGGCCGTGAAGCGAGCCTCGCTTCTCGCCGTCGCGATCCGGGCGGCGGCGTTGTCCTCCGTGCTGGCCGCCGCCTGCGCGACGGCGCCGCCGCCGGGGATGCGCGTCGAGATGGTCCCGACGCGGTCGCTGCCCTCCCCGAACGAGGTCCTCGTCGTCACGCCTCCGTCCTACGAGTCGTCGCCCGGCCGGCGATACCCGGTGCTCTACTTCCTCCACGACGGCTATGGCGACGGCCTCTCGCTCGAGCGGCGGGGGGTGGCCGCGGAGGCGCTCGCGCGCATGCGCGACGGCCGTCTCCCCGAGTTCCTGATCGTCGCGCCGGACGGACCCGGCACGTGGTTCTCGGATTCGCACGACGGTGTCCGCCGTTTCGAGCAGTACCTGACGCAGGACCTTCCGCGGACGATCGAGGCGAAGTACCGCGTGATCCCGGCGAAGGCGTCGCGCGGAATCACCGGCATCTCGATGGGAGGCTACGGCTCGGTCAAGACGGCGATCCAGCACCCCGACCTCTACGGGACGGTGTCCGCTCTCTCGGGCGCGATCATCCCGTTCGGCTGGAACGAGCTGAAACGCTACAGCTGGGTCGCGCGGTGGACGCTGATGCGCACCTTCGGCCGCACGGAGGAGGACAACTCGCTCGACGCGAACGACGCGTGGCTCCTGATCTGGCGGCTCTGCTTCGACGCGCCTCCGTTTTCCGTCGAGCTGCGCGCCGGCACGGAGGACTTCTACGGCCTCGACCGCGTGGCCGCTCAGTACGGCATGCTCTTGAACGAGCGGGGGATTCCGACGACCGTCGTCCTCGAGCGGGGCGGCCACGACTGGAGTTACTGGAAGGGCGCGATGATGGACATCCTCGCGTGGCACGGCGCCCGCTTTGAATATGATCCCCCCTCATGAGTGGGGCCTCTTCGAACGGGCATCGGCTCGTTCTCTTCGACATCGACGGCACGCTGCTGTCGGCGGGACGCGTCGCGCGCGACGCGATCCTGCGCTCTCTGCAGGCCTCGTTCGGCTGGAGCTACACGCCCGACCACGAGGACCGCGGGAAATTCGACTTCTCCGGCAAGACCGACCCGCAGATCGTCCGGGAGCTCGTCCTCGAGGACGTCGGCGCGGACCGGTTCGAGAAGGGCCTGCCCCGCGCCCTCGAGATCTATCTCGAGGAGCTCGAGCGGCAGCTCCTGCCCGGGACCGTCCAGCCCAAGCCCGGCATCGAGGCGCTGCTCGAGCGGCTGGCGGCCGAGCCCCGCGTCACGCTCGGGCTCCTGACCGGCAACCTCGAGCGGGGAGCGCGGCTGAAGCTCGCGCCGCCGGCATTCAACCGATACTTTCCGTTCGGCGCCTTCGGCAGCGACTCGGCGGACCGCTATCTCCTGCCGCCCATCGCCGTCGAGCGCGCGCACGCGCACTGCGGCCGCCGCTTCGAGGGCAAGTCGGTCGTCATCGTCGGCGACTCGGTCCACGACGTCGCCTGCGGACGCTCGCTCGGCGTCCGCGCCGTGGCGGTCGCCACCGGCATCACGAGCGTCGAGAGGCTGGCCGCGGAGCGGCCCGACGCGATCTTCGAGAGCTTCGCCGACACCGAAAGGGCGTTCTCGGCGATCGTGGAATGAAGAGACTCCTCGCCGGGATCCTCTTCGCTCTCGGCCTCGCTCCCGTTTCCGCGGAGTCTTTTCTCGAAGCCCGGCCCTCGCTTCGCTCGGTCGGGGCTTCGACGCGGCGTTCTCCCGCCGCGACGAATCCCGGAGCGTCGGGCGCGAAGTCGCCCGCCCCGTACGACGGGCCGCCCGCGCCGAACGTCGCCATCGAGGTGACTCTCGACATCGAGGCCGCGCAGGGACTCCTCGATCTGCTCTCCCAGCCGGCCTTCGACCTCGAGCGCGCGCGCTCGCTCGAGACGCTGCCCGCGATCGAGGCGGCGATCCGGGAGTCCCGGCGCGGCCCCGAGGTGTGGGAGAAGGACCTCGGGTCGGCGTGGGACGAGAAGGCGCGCACGACGCTGTTCGACTTTCACCGCATTCGCGACGACCGGTCGCGCTGGAGCGCGTTGCTCGCGATGATCGCGGGCCGCCGGGTCGACCTGACCCGGATCGCGTCGGAGCGGGCCCGCGCGCTCATGCCTTCGGACCGCGCCGTCTCCGTGCGGGAGCCCATCCTCTTCACGTTCGGTCTCCCCGGCCGCGCGGACCACGTCGCGATCGGGTCGCCGGACGGCGCGAGCTGGTCGGTCGTCGCGGACGTCGCGCGCGAGCTCTCCGACGAGCCGTCCGCCGCGCCCGAGGAGCAGGTCAAGCACCTGTCCCGCATGATGGCGGGAGAGGCGTTCCGGCTCGCCTGGGCCACGTACCGGACGGGAAGCCCCGCTTGGCAGAAGCACGATCCCTCGCTGGGCACGCTCGAGCCGCTCCTGCGGAAGGTCGCGGAGGCCGGCCCGATCGCGCTCTACGCCGTGGACGAGAACTTCTTTCCGCTCGCCGTGTGGCTGCGGCAGCCGATGCGCGACTCGATCGACGAGCTCAATCGGTACGCGGACCGCATCGCGGCGGCGGGCGGCGATCTCGACGCGCGCATGGAGGTGGCGGCCGAAATCCAGAAGCCGGAGTTCACCGCGAACCTGGCCGGCCCGTCGGGCTCGTTTCTCGCGGATGGGATCTTCGAGTTTCTCGGCGTCGAGGGGTACCGCGCGGCGCTCGCCGGCGGTCCCCGCGCGTTCTTCGAGGCGTACGACCGCGCGACGCAGAAGAGGGCCGCCGCCCTCGTGCCGCTGTCGAAGGCCATCCGGCAGCAGCTCGCCGGCGGCGCCGCCCCGAAGAAAGGCTGAGCCGCCGGTGGACTCCTACCTCGCGCTCGAGCACACGCTGCTCCTCCTCTGCGCGGACCTCGCGGTCATCGTGGGATCCGCCCGCGTCTTCGGCTGGCTCTTCGGCAAGGTGGGACAGCCGCCGGTCGTGGGCGAGATCCTCGCGGGCGTCATCCTCGGGCCCTCGGTGGCGGGGCGGTTCTACCCGGGCGCGATGAAGACGATGCTGACCCCGGCGACGTCCTCGGTGCTGGCCGCGATGGCGCAGGTCGGGCTCGTGCTGCTGATGCTCCTGATCGGCCTCGAGTTTCCCTTCGACCGCCTGGGCGAGGCGGCGCGCGCGTCGGTGTTCGTCGCCGTCGCCGGCATCGCGGTGCCTTTCGCGGCGAGCTACGCGCTCGCGGGATACCTCTATCGGCTCTCGCCCGTGGCGGCGCCGGAGCTCGCGTTCCGACTCTTCTTCGCGACGGCGGTTTCGATCACCGCGATCCCGATCATGGGCCGCATCCTCATGCACACGCGGCTGACGCGCACGCGCATGGGGCTGACGTCGATCACGGCGGCCGCGATCGACGACGTGCTCGGCTGGATCCTCCTCGGCGGCGTCGTGGCGATGACCACGCACGGCCGCGCGGATGCGCGCTCGCTCGTCCTCTCGCTCGCGGGCGTCGCCGTTCTCGGAACGGCGTTCTGGGCGCTCGGCCGATTCGGCCTGTCGCGCCTGACGATCCGGAGGACCCCGGCCGGGGGCCTTCCGCCCGCGGAGCTCGCGGCGCTCCTCGTCGTCGTGTTCGCGGCGGCGACCGCGACCAACGCGCTCGGCGTGTTCTCGATCTTCGGCGGCTTCCTCTGCGGGATCGCCGGCTCCTTCCATCGCGGGCTCGCCGAGGCAATCCGGAACTCGATCGGCGATCTGGTCGCGGTGCTGTTTCTGCCGATCTTCTTCGTCTTCTCGGGCCTGCGCACCGACATCGGCTCGCTCGGCGCAACGGCGGCACTCTGGATCGCGCTCGTCCTCGTGATCGGCGTCGCCTGCGCGTCGAAGTTCGGGTCGACGGCGCTCGCGGCCCGGGCGAGCGGGCTGCCGTGGAAGGAGTCGCTGTCGATCGGCCTCCTGATGAACACGCGCGCGCTGATGGCCCTCGTCGTCATCAACATCGGCGCGGACATGGGCGTGATCTCGCCGGCCGCCTTCTTCTGGCTCGTCGCGATGGCGCTGTTCACGACGGTCATCACGACGCCGATCCTGACGCGCCTCTACCCATCGCCCGAAGCGGCCGTGGGGTTCGAGATCCCGCCGGAGTCGCGGCGGGCGCGATAGACTCGCCGCCTCGGAACCCCCCGCGATGACAGGAGGTCTCGGCATGCGTGTGTTCCGGATCGTCCCGTTCGTGGCCCTCGCGGCGACCCTGTCGATCCCGGCCGCCGGCGCGCTCGCCTCGGGCGGCCCGGTGACGATCGCCGTCGACGCGACCGAGGCCCCGCGGCACATCTTCCACGTCCGGGAGACGATCCCGGCGGTACCGGGGTTGCTGACGCTCGCCTACCCGAAGTGGATTCCCGGCGAGCACAGCGCGGCGGGCCCCGTGACCGACTTCGTCGGCCTGAAGATCAGCGCCGCCGGGAAGCCGGTGCCGTGGAGGCGCGTGCCCACCGAGATGTGGAACGTGACCTGCGACGTGCCGGCGGGCGTCCACGAGGTCGATGTCGCCTTCGACTACACGCCGCCCCTGCACGCGTGGACGACGGCGACCGACCGCCTGCTCGTCGCGAACTGGTGGCCGCTCCTGGTGTATCCCGTCGGACCCGATGACGACGCCACCGTCTTCACGCCTTCGCTCCGGCTTCCCGCCGGATGGAAGTTCGGCACGGCGCTTCCCGTCGAGCGGACGAATGGGGATACGGTCGTCTTTCAGCCGATCTCGCTCGTCATGCTGATCGACTCGCCGGTGCTCGCCGGCGCGCACTTCAAGACGATCGAACTCACGCCGGGTCAGACGCCGGCTCACTACCTCCACCTGGCGGCCGATTCCGAAGCCGCGCTCGCGATTCCGGACGACGACGTCGCGCACTACCGCCGCCTCGTCGCCGAGGCGTACGCGCTGTTCGGCGCGCGGCACTATCGCGACTACCACTTTCTGCTGACGCTCTCCGACCACGTCCCCTCGAACGGTCTCGAGCATCACGAGGCCAGCGACAACCGCGGCCTCGAGCGGTCGTTCCTCGACGACGGGCCGCGAAAGATCCTCGGCACGCTCCTCTCGCACGAGTACGTGCACTCGTGGAATGGGAAGTACCGCCGGCCGAAGGGGCTCGTCTCGGGCGTGTCCGCCGACTACCAGGAGCCGGTGGACAGCCGCCTCCTCTGGGTCTACGAGGGGCTGACCGAGTACTACGGCGACGTCCTCGGCGCGCGCAGCGGACTGCGCTCGCCCGAGCTCTACCGCGAGAACCTCGCCCTCGCGGCCGCCAGCATGGACTACCAGAAGGGCCGCGAGTGGCGGCCGCTCGAGGACACGGCGACGGCGGCGCAGCTGCTGTACGACGCGCGCGCGGACTGGGCGGACTGGCGCCGCGGCGTCGACTTCTACACCGAGAGCGAGTTGATCTGGCTCGACGCCGACGTCCTGATCCGCGAGAAGACCGGCGGGAAGAAGTCGCTCGACGACTTCGTGCGAACGTTTCACGGACCTCCGGGCGGTGCGCCCGAGGTGAGGACATACGAGTACGCCGACGTGATCGCGGCCCTGCAGTCCGTGCTGCCGTACGACTGGAACGGCTTCTTCGAGACGCGCGTCCGGAGCGTCGCGCCGCGCGCGCCTCTCGGCGGCATCGAGAGCGGCGGCTGGAGGCTCGCCTACAACGACGTCGAGCCGGACCTGACCGAGGCGGGGGAGGCCGAGACCAAGGTCTACGACTTCTGGTACTCGCTCGGGATCATGGTCGACGGCGAGGGCGGCAGGGGCGACGCGGACGGCGGCACGATCCGCGACGTGGTGCCGGGCCTGCCGGCGGCCGCGGCGGGCGTCGCGCCGGGCATGCGCCTCGTCGCGGTCAACGGCCGGCGCTATTCCGAGCGGGTCCTGCGGGACGCGCTGCGCGCGGCGCGCGACGCCAGGGCGCCGATCGAGCTCCTCGTCGAGAACGTGGAGATGTTCCGCACGTACGCGGTGGACTACCACGGCGGCGAGCGGTATCCCCACCTCGTCCGCGACGAGTCGAAGACGGACTGGGTCTCGGCGATCGGAAAGCCGCTGACGAGCGCGGGCGGCAAGCCGTAGCGAGGCGTAAGCTCCGTTCTTCCGGGAGGAGGACCGCATGATCTCCGCCGTTCTGCTCGTCTCCGCCGTTCTCGCGCAGGCCGCCGCGCCGGCTCCGGCGCCGCCGCGCGACCCGTCGCTCCCGCCCTCCGCCGAGACGGCGAAGGCGGCGCTCGAGTCGTCTCCGCGGCACGGCGAGTACGTCGACGTGCCCTATGCGGGCGGACCGAAGCTCAGGACCTGGATCTCCTACCCGGAGCGCAGGGACAAGGCCGGCGTCGTCATCGTGATCCAGGAGGTGTTCGGCCTGACCGACTGGCTGCGCGGCGTCGCGGACCAGCTCGCGAAGGAGGGCTTCATCGCGGTCGCGCCGGACATGGTGTCGGGCTATGGGCCGAACGGCGGCGGCACGGACTCGGTGCCGAGCCGCGACGACGTCGTCGCCCTCGTGCGGAAGATCACGCCGGACGAGGCGAACAAGCGCTTGAACGCGGTGCGCGACTGGGCCGTGAAGATCCCCGCCGGCAACGGCCGCGTCGCGACGGTCGGCTTCTGCTGGGGCGGCTCAATCAGCTTCGCGTACGCCGGCGCATGGCCCGGCCTCGCCGGGGCCGTCGTCTATTACGGCACCTCACCCGATCCCGCGGTCATCGACGCCATCCGCGCGCCGGTCCTCGGCCACTACGGCGGCGACGACGAGCGCGTGGACGCGACGATCCCCCCGGCCGAGGCGCAGATGAAGAAGCTCGGGAAGAGCTTCGAGGTCCACGTCTACCCCGGCGCGGGCCACGGATTCCTGCGCGATCAGTCCGGCCGCGACGGCGCGAACCTCAAGGCGACGAAGGAGGCCTGGCCGCGGACGGTCGCGTTTCTGAAGGAGAAGCTGGCAAGTTAGGGGGACCGCCCCGGGGCGGAGCGGTCCCCCGATCGACACGGACCCGTCAGGCGGTTTTCGCGGACATCTTCCGTACGATCCACGTCAGGATGATGGCGCCGAGCGTGGCTACGAGAATCGTGTAGATCATCCCGCCCTCGCCCGAAAAGCCGAGCAGACGCATGAGGAAGCCGCCGATGAGCGCGCCGATGAGTCCGATGATGATGTCCATCAGCGCGCCCTTGCCGCCACCTCCCATGATCTTGCCCGTCAGCCAGCCGGCGATGAGACCCACGATCAGCCACCAGATGATCCCCATCGTTCACCTCCTCGAGGCGGAGAGCCTCGACATCAGGAGCGCGAGCGCTCCGGCACCGATCGCCTTCACCAGGGTGGGGTGCTGCGCGTAGAAGCCGGCGGCCGTGTCGACGATGGACGGGTTCTTCGTCGCCGCCTTCTCGGCGAGGACCTGGACCTGCTGGGGAGAGGCCTGCTGCGCCTGCTGCGGCGTCACGGTCCCTCCGGAGAGGAGGCCGCCGAGGGCCCCCGAGCCCGCGGCGCCGAGCGCGGCGAGGCCGCCGGGACCGAGCGCCGCCGCGAGCTGGTTGAGGAGCCCCGCCTTCTGCTCGGGGCTCGAGTTCTGGAAGAGCCCCGCGATCATCTGCTGAAAGGGCGGCGTCTGGTCCGACTGGAACGTGTGCGAGAGCGCGGTGGCCAGCGACCCCTGCGGCACCGCCGTGGCGGTCTGATCGTAGGCGTCGTGCACGTCGCGCTCCGACGCGGCGCCGCTCGCGAACTGGCTCGCCAGGTTGCTGAGGTTCTCCATGATTCCCATGACCGTCCTCCTTGATCTGTTTGTGAACGCTATCAGTGCCAGGGCCCGGCGTGTGGGGAGGTGTCAAGGGCGACGGGTCCGCCACCGAGGCGGACCCCCGGCAGGCGGCGGCGTGCTCACGTGGGCGGCGTTCGCTACACTGGAACGCTCGGAGGAGTGGCCGAGTGGTTTAAGGCGGCGGTCTTGAAAACCGCTGTACCGGGAACGGTACCGGGGGTTCGAATCCCTCCTCCTCCGCCAACGTCTCTTCGACACAGAGGTCTCCCATGAAAGTCGGATTCATCGGTCTGGGACGAATGGGCGCCGGGATGGCCGGGAGTCTCCTCCGCGCTGGTCACGAGCTGACCGTCTACAACCGGACTCCTTCGAAGGTCCGCCCGCTCGCGGAGCAGGGCGCGCGGGTCGTCCCCTCGATCGCCGAGGCGGCGAAGAATCCGGTCGTCTTCACGATGCTGTCCGACGATGCCGCGCTCGAGGCGGTCGTGTTCGGCGACGACGGGCTGCTGCGTCACCTCGCTCCCGGCGCCCTGCACGTCTCCTCGAGCACGATCGGGGTGGTGCTGTCGGAGCGGCTCGCGCTCTCGCATGCCGATGCGGGGCGGCGTTTCCTCGCGGCGCCCGTCTTCGGACGTCCGGAGGCCGCGGCCGCGGGCAAGCTCTTCGTCGTCGCCGCGGGAGCGGCCGGCGCGGTCGGGGAGGCGCAGGCGCTCTTCGACGCGATCGGGCAGAAGACCTTCGTCGTCTCGGATCGCCCGCAGGACGCCAATCTCGTGAAGCTCTCCGGGAATTTCCTCCTCGCGGCGGTGGTCGAGAGTCTCGGCGAGGCGCTCGCTCTGATCGGCAAGGCGGGCCTCGATCGCGGCCGTTTTCTGGAGCTGCTGACGTCCTCGCTCTTCGACGTTCCCGTCTACCGCAACTACGGAAGATTGATCGCGGAACGGGCGTTCGAGCCTGCCGGCTTTGCGGCGCCGCTCGGGCAGAAAGACATTCGACTGGCGCTCGAGGCCGCCGAGAGGCTGCACGTGCCGATGCCGCTCGCGAGCCTGCTGAGGGACCGCTTCCTGACGCTCCTCGCGCGAGGCGGCGAGAGGCTCGACTGGTCGGCGGTCGGAGATCTCGCGAGACAGGACGCCGGCGGATAGCGCCGGGACGGAGACCTCTCTCCGGGAGAGGTCAACCTCGGCTGCATCGACCTCAATCCGACGCGGCGTTTCGCGCCGCAAGGGTCAGGCGACGAGGACGTGCCGGCGCGTCGCGGGGGAGACCTTCTCGTCGGGCGTGAGGATTCCCCGGAAATTGAGGGGATCGGCGGCGGAGACCGTGACCGGCTCCTCTCCGCCGCGCCGCCGCTCGTCGCGGAGCATGGCGACCGCGTCGGCGAGCGCGTACTGCTCGCCGTCGAACCCGGCGACGAAACGGCCGCCGCGGACTTCTCCGCGCGCCTCGAGGACGCGGAGCGCGCGCGCGATCTCGCGCCAGGGCACGGGCTGCTTCTCGCGCTCCAGGGTCCTGCGGAAGACGACGCCCGTGCGCGCGAGGAGCTTCCGCGCGACGAAGTCGGGCTTCGAGAAGATCGTCGTCGGGGAGGCCTCCTCGCGGGCGAGGAGGCTCCAGCGGCCGACGGAGAGCGCCTCGGGCCGGCGGCGCCACGGGGGCAGGAGGAGCGCGCGGAGTCCCGCGTAGGCGTCGCAGGTCACGGCGCCCGCCGCGATCAGCTCCTCGAGGTCCGCCTCGAGCTCCGCGGACGCCGCTCCGGTCGCGCGGCGCAACTCGGCGAAGAACATCGCGCCCCGGCGCGCGAGGGCGTCGACGACCCTCGAGGAGGAGCCGACCGGCGGCGGCGCGGCTTCGCCCGTTCGCAGGCCGAGCCAGGCGTCGAGATCCTCGCGGGGCAGCAGGGCGATCGGCGCGCGCCGCAGGGGTCCGGGCCCGGATCCCCAGAGCCGCGCCCACACGAGCTCGCCCGAGGTCGTGAGCTGGTCGAGCCACTCGCGCTTGTATCCGCGCACGCGCGCGGGGAGCACCGTTCCCTCCCACGCCCACGCGGGCGTCTCGAATCCCGAGAGCTGCGCGACCGCGGCGGCGACGCCGCGCGGCCCGTCGAGGCGGTGCGCGTCGGCGGCGTGCTGCCACCGCGCGAGGAAGCGGACGAACTGCGCCGCGCTGACCGGCTCGATCTCCCGCCGCAGGCGCTCGATCGTGTAGCGGTGGATGCGGGCGAGGAGGCGGCGGTCGCACCAGACGGTCTTTCCGCCGACGCGCGTCCGCATCACGACGCCCTCGCTCTCGAGCGCGAGCAGGAGCGGGTCGCCGCTCTCGATCGGACCGAGCGCCTCGAGGCGGCCCCGCAGCACGGCCTTCGGGTCGCGGCTCGCCTCGACGGCGAACCACCGGCCATCCTCTGCGACGACGCGACCGACGGCGGCGAGGCGCTCGAGGCCCTCGCGCCACCCGGGCGCCTCGGCGGTCTCGACGTATCCCATCCACAGGAGCGCCTCGTGGATCTCCTCGTCGTTTTCGGGGCGCGGCCACGCCTCCTCGCGAACGCGCGCGATCGCGTCGGGGTCGAGCGAGCCGATCTGGTCGGCGGCGTCGGGGCCGAGGACGCGCCGCGCGTACACGGCGTGCGTCCGCCGCTCCTCGAGCGGCGCGTCGTCGAGGAAGGTGTACGGCTGGGCGCTCAGAATGCCGCGCGCAAACGCCGAGGGCTCGACCGTGTCGACCGCGACGCGCTCGATCGAGCCGTCCCGCAGGCCCCGCAGCACCGCGAGGAAGCCGTCGACGTCCATCGCCTCGTTCAGGCAGTCCTCGATCGTCTGCGCGACGATCGGATGGTCGCGCGGGACCTCGATCGGGCCGCCCGGCAGCGTCTCGGGGCACGCGAGGACCTGCGGGAACGCGTCGGCGAGCGCGTCGTTCGCGCGCATGCGGAGGAGCGGCGCGGGCACCTTCTTGCCGCCGCGGTACCGCTCGACGAGGAGCGACCGCTGCGCGTTCCAGCGCCACCGCGTCTCGAAGAGCGGTGCGCCGAGAACGGCCTGGATCAGGACCTCGCGCGCGGTGTCGGGGTGCAGGTACTCGAACACGTCGGCGAGCTCGAAGCTGTGCTGGAGCCCGAGCGAGAGGACGATCGCCTCCTCGTTCGCGGCGGCCTGGAGCTCGAAACCGAACCCGACGCAGAACTTCTTGCGCAGCGCGAGACCCCACGCCCGGTTGATCCGCGAGCCGAACGGCGCGTGCACGACGAGCTGCGTCCCGCCGCTCTCGTCGAAGAAGCGCTCGAGGACGACGCGCCGCCGCGTCGGGACGGCCCCGAGAGCGCGGGCGCCCGCCGCCGCGTACTCGGCGACCTGGACCGCGGCGCCCTCGGGGAGCGCGTCGCCGCAGTCCTCCGCGAGACGACGGACGGCGTCCTCGACGGTCGGCGCGGCGGCCGCCCTCTCGCGCAGGGCGCCGACGGCGTCGGCCAGCTCGCGGGTCCGGCCGGGCGCCTCGCCGAGCCAGAACGGGAGCGAGGGCGGCTGCCCGTGCGCGTCCGCCACGCGCACGACGCCGGGCTCGACGCGGAGGATCCGCCAGGAGGCGTTGCCGAGCTGGAAGATGTCGCCGCGGTTCGACTCGATCGCCCAGTCCTCGTTGACGGTGCCGACGAGGTGGCCCTCGGGCTCGAGCCTCACCTGGTAGTCGGCGGCGTCCGGGATCGCGCCGCCGCCGAGGAGCGCGGTCAGGCGCGCGCGCCGCGTCGCGAGGACGCGGCCGCCCACGCCGTCGCGGTGGAGCAGGGCCTGGCGGCCGCGGGAGTGGAGCGCGAGCACCGCATCGAAGTCGGCGCGCGAGAGATCGCGGTATGGGGCCGCCCGGACGCACGCGGCGTACAGCGCGTCCTCCGTCCACTCGCCCGCCACGCACGCGGCGACGACCTGCTGCGCGAGGATGTCGAGCGCCGGCGGCGGCGGCACGAGCCGGTCGAGCTCCCCCCGGCGGACCGCCCCCGCGAGCGCCGCGCCCTCCACCAGCTCGTCGAGCGTCAGCGGGAAGAGGCGCCCCTTCGGCACGCGCGAGAGCGCGTGGCCGGACCGGCCGACCCGCTGGAGGAACGTCGAGATCGAGCGCGTCGATCCGATCTGGACGACGAGGTCGACGTCGCCGATGTCGATGCCGAGCTCGAGCGAGGCCGTGGCGACGAGCGCCCGCAGCTTGCCGGCCTTCAGCCGCTCCTCGGCGTCGAGTCGGCGGTCGCGGGCGAGGCTGCCGTGGTGGCTCGTCACCGCATCCGGGCCGAGGCGCTCGGAGAGCTTGCCGGCGAGGCGCTCGGCCATCTTGCGGGTGTTGACGAACACGAGCGTCGTGCGGTGCGCGCGCACGAGCGCGTCGACGCGCGCGTAAATCTCCTCCCACTGTTCGTGCGAGCAGACGGTCGAGAGCGGCGACGGCGGCACCTCGATCGCGACGTCGAGCTCCCGGTACGTGCCCGTGTCCACGAGGCGGCACGCTCGGCCCGCGCCGGCGAGGAAGCGGCCGACCTCGTCGAGGGGCTTCGTGGTCGCGGAGAGGCCGATGCGCTGGAACGGGCGGCCGACGAGCGCCTCGAGCCGCTCGAGCGACAGCGCGAGGTGCGTGCCGCGCTTGTCCCGGTAGAGGGCGTGGATCTCGTCCACGATCGCCGTGCGGACCGAGGCGAGTATGCGGCGGCCGCCATCGCTCGTCAGCAGCAGGTAGAGCGACTCGGGGGTCGTGATGAGGATGTGCGGCGGGCGCTTCGTCATCGCGCCGCGCTCGGCCGGGGGCGTGTCGCCGGTGCGCACGTCGACGCGGATCTCCGGCAGCGACGCGTCGAGCGCCCGGATCTCCGCGAGCGGGGCCTGCAGGTTCCTGTGGACGTCGTTCGAGAGCGCGCGCAGCGGCGAGACGTAGAGGACCTCGGTCGCATCCGGCAGCGGCACCGGCCGGCGCAGGAGCCGGTCGACGGCCCAGAGGAATGCCGCGAGCGTCTTCCCCGAACCCGTGGGCGCGGCGATCAGCGCGTTCTCGCCCGCAGCGATCGCGGGCCAACCCGCGCGCTGGCACTCGGTCGGCTCGCCCAGGCGCTCGGAGAACCAGTCTCGGACCGCGGGATGGAAGGAGGAGAGGGGCACCGCGGCGATGGTATCAGCAGCCTTTATCGACGCTTCTCCTGCAGCTTCCTCGAGACTCTCGTGACGAGGCGGCGCGGCGAGATGCGGAGCGCCTGAACCAGCGCCCGGTTTCCGGCACCGGGAATCACGAGCGGACGTCCGTGCAGCATGCCGCGATAGCCGGCCTCCGCGACGGCGCGCGCGGGCACCGACAGCGGACCCGACACGAGCGTCGTCTTCTCGGTGCCGGCCCGCTTCTGGAACTCCGTGGGAACGGGGCCCGGACAGAGGGCCGTCACGGTCACGCCGGTGCCCGCGGTTTCGCTCGCGAGCGCCTCGGAGAAGGAGAGGACGTACGCCTTGGTCGCGTAGTACACGGCCATGAGGGGGCCCGGCTGGAACGCCGCGGTCGACGCGACGTTGAGGATCCTTCCCGAGCGGCGCGCGAGCATCGCGGGCAGGAAGAGGCCGGTCAGGTGCGTGAGCGCCGCGACGTTGACCTGGATCATCGCGAGCTGCTCGTCGAGAGGCCGCGCCGCGAAGAAGCCGTGGGCGCCGAAGCCCGCGTCGTTGACGAGGACGTCGATCGGCGTGGCGGACGCGGAGAGCTCCGCCGCGATCGCCGCCGGCGCCGCGGGATCGGAGAGGTCGGCGGGAAGGACCCGCGCGCGGATGCCGAACTCCTCGGCCAGGCCGCGCGCGACCGTCTCGAGCCGCTCGCGGCTTCGTGCGACGAGAACGAGGTCGTATCGGTCGCGCGCGAGGAGGCCCGCGAGCTCGAGACCGATGCCGCTCGACGCGCCGGTAACGAGCGCGGTCGGCATGGAGAGGTCGGGCCTAACGGGCCGCGGCGCCGCGCGGCTCGGGGACGGGCTCGGCGGCGGCGGCGGGCTTCGCGATCGGCCGCGGGCGCACGACGTAGGTCCAGGCGTTCGCGAGCTCGGCCTTCCCCCAACGCAGGAATCCGTGGAAGAACATCACCCAGATCGCGCTGCGGATCGAGAAGCCGACGAACTTGGGGCGGAGGCCCTTGTTGTGGTTGCCGTAGATGCCGAGCGCCATCTTCCGCTTGGCGATCGTGGTCAGCCGGCGGTTGTAGAAGCGGATCGGGTAGTAGCCGATCTTGGCGCCGTCCTGGAAGAACGGCGGCACGCCGAGTCGGTCATGCGACCAGCGGTAGAGCGGCATGACCATCGCGAAGTAATAGAGGGCCGTGTCGAGGAGAAACGCGGTCGTCATGGTGTCGTAGTCGCCCATGACGTAGTACTTGTCCTGGTAGATCGATTCGTAGAAGTAGTGGAAGAACTGGTGCCAGCGCCGGTTGTGGTCGTCGTACTTCGCCGCCATCGCCTCCGGCCCCGCGCCGGCGAGGTCCTCGAGGATCAGGCGGGTGCGCGCCCACACCGACATCGACATCTGGTCGAGGCCGGGCGAGTAGAAGGGATCTAGGAATCCGCCGGCGTCGCCGACGCAGGTCCAGCCGGGACCGACGAACCGGTCGACGAAGTAGGGCAGCTGCGCGTAATAGCGGCAGTCGCCCTCGATCGGAGTCGCGCCCTCGATCATCTCCCGGGTCAGCGGGTTGCCGTCGAGGAAGCGGGTGAGCTTCTCGAGCGGCGTGCCGCCCTCGGGGGTGACGAGCCGTTTGTCCCACACGAGACCAACGCTCATCTCGCCGTCGTGGAGCGGGATGAACCAGATCCAGTAGCCCCAGCCGCAGAAGTGATTCGTCGCGAGGCGCCGCGGCGCCAGAACCGACCGCTGCCACGGGTCGCCGGGATCGGGGCCGGCGCAGGCGACGCCGTCCATGTCCTTGACGTTGCGGTACCGGACCCAGATCGCCGCGGTCGGGTGCGAGTCGATCGGCGTGACGCCGCCGCGCTTGCGGGCGAGCATCGCCTGCCGTCCCGTGGCATCCACCAACCAGCGGCAGGACACGGTTGCGATCGCGCCGTCGGCCTTCTCGACCGTGAGGGTGTTCGGGCCGGAGCCCTCGCCGAGGGTCCAGCCGGTGACCCTCGCGGGGCGCCACACCTCGGTGCCCTCGTCGCCGGCGACCTCGAGAAGATGCGTGTCGAGCTTGGCGCGGTCGAGCTGGAAGGACGGGGTGCGCGCGAGCTGCGTCGGGCCGGTTTCGGACGCCTCGCGCAGGTTGTGCACGTCGTCGTTGAAGAACCAGTACCGGAACGCCTGCTTCGGCAGCTGCTCGCGCGTCAGGTAGGTCCACTGCTTGAGGACCCTTGTCAGGAAATAGGCGGACACCTCGACGGTCGACTCGCCCACCTTCCAGTCGAATCGGTCGGTCTTCTCGACGACCAGGATGCGCAGCTTCGGGTTTCCGCGCTTCAGGACGATCGCGGTCGAGGCGCCCGCGACCGCGCCGCCGACGATGACGACGTCGTACGAAGAGGTCTCGCTCGAGGGCAGCGGGCTTTCCATGGCGATCCCGAGTCTACCGCCCCGGCGTCGTGAAGTCGCGGACGCCGGCGGCCTCGTCGACGACCACCGTGCGGTCGACAACGGCGACGGCGCCGAGGTCCTGCCGGTAGCCGGAGGGCCACCGCACGGCCAACCCCTCGAGACGCGTCGCGCGGCCGAGCCCGAGGTGGACGATCGGGCTCCCGGTCGAGAGATACCCGCTCTGGTTGACGTTCTGCGTGACGATGCGCCGGCCGTCCGGGAGGACCGCGGTCACCTCGGCGCCGATGCCGTCGCGGTTGTCGCGGCCGGGCGAGCCCGCGAGGCGCAGCCGCAGGAAGTGCTCGTCGGCGCGGCGCGAGCCGAGGAAGAGCGCCTCGGGGGCGCCGTTCGAGCGGACGTAGAGGTCGAGCGCGCCGTCGCCGTTCGCGTCGAAGGCGACGGCGGCCCGGCCGTTCGACTCGAGGTCGAGGCCGTCCAGAAACGCGCGGTCCTCGAAGAGAGGAGCGCCGGCGGCCGCGCCGCCGCGGTTGTGGAAGTAGCGGTCGCGCTCCATGCCGGCGACGCCGGCGCCGTTCGAGTGGAAGGTCTTCGTGCCCGCGACGTAGTCGTCCCAGTACGCGAGCGTCTGCCACCAGAACTCGAGCTCGGCGTCGCGGTCGCGGCCGTCGCCCAGAAGGCCGTTGGTCGCGTACAGGTCCGGCCAGCCGTCGTCGTCGAGGTCCGCCGCGATCGAGCTCCAGTTCCAGCCGGCATGCTGCGCGCCCGAGCGCGCCGTCGCGTCCTCGAACGTGTGATCCGCCTTCTGCAGGAAGAGGTGGTTGCCCTCCGCCATCTCCTCGCACCATCGGATCGCGAACGGCAGGAAGAGGCGCCCCATGAAGCCGACCGGGATCGCGGGGTACTCGTGCAGGAAATACCACTGCGTGTCGGTGCCCGTCGTGTAGACGTCGGGACGGCCGTCGCCGTCGAAGTCCGCCCATGCTCCGGACATCCCGTAGGCGCGCGCGAGCGTGCCGGTGCGCTTCGCGACGTCCTCGAGGCGGCCGCCGGCGTTTCGGTAGAGGTTCTTCAGGCCGAAGTCGTTCGTGACCATCAGGTCGACGCGGCCGTCCTGGTCGTAATCCTGGAAGAGACACGAGAGCGACCAGCGCGTCATGCGATCGATGCCCCAGGCCTTCGTGGCGTCGGTGAAATGGCCGTGACCGTCGTTCAGGTACAGGAAGTTCGGCAGGCCGTCGTTCGCGTCGAAGGGCGGGTCGGGCATCTTGCGGTAGTAGTCGCCGGTGACGCACACGAAGAGGTCGAGGTCGCCGTCGCCGTCGACGTCGGCGAAGGCCGCCGAGCGCGCGTTTCCGGGAACCGCGATGCCGGAGGCGGCCGTCGTCTCCTCGAACGTGCCGTCGCCGCGATTGTGGAAGAGACGGACGGGGCCGAAGGCGTTCGTGACGAGCAGGTCCGGGTAACCGTCTCCGTCGATGTCCCCCGCCGCGACGCCCGTCGCCGCGACGCCTTCGGTCGGCGACTTCGCGAGGCCGGCCCTCTCCGTGACGTCGGTGAAGCGGCCGGCGCCGTCGTTGCGATACAGGATCGAGCGCACGCCGTCGGCGACGAACAGGTCCTCGTACCCGTCGCGATCGAAGTCGAGGACCGCGACGCCGGAGCCCGGCCAGAGATCGGCGAGGAGGTGGTTGACGATCGGGAGGGGCGGGTCGTGGCGCAGCGCGCCGAGGCCCGCCGCCGCGGTCCCATCGTGGAAGCGCGGCGACCGCTCCTCTCGGTTCCAGAGCGGACGGCCGAACGCGATCGTGACGCGCGAACCGACCGCGTCCTTCTCCTCCGTGACGGTCGTCTCCGCGGCGCGCTCGACACGCGTCCCGTCCGTCCGGAAGCCGCCGACGGTGAACACCACGCGGCCGGAGGTCCTCTCCCGCTCGGGGCGGATGTCGTGGATGGGTTTCTCGACGCGGTAGTCGACGTAGCCGAGGCGGTCGAGGCCGTCCCACGCCCAGCTCCGGAGGGCGGCGATGCCGGCGGGCTCGGCCGCGCCCGCCTCCCTGGACCGGAGCGCCCGGCGGGCCGCCTCGCACCCGTCGCGCCAGCGGGAGAGCCTCGCCATCCAGGGCTCGAAGCGGGAGCGCAGGCGCTCGAGGGAGGCGTTCTGGTAGACCCACCACCCGGCGGCCGCCGCGAGCACGAGGCCGAGGACGAGGAGGATGCGCCGCACGGACCGGCATGGTACCCGACCGACGCGCGGACCCGGCGGACGCGGCCCGGGAGGGCGGCGCGGCCGGGGCCGAGGGTATCCTTGTCCGAGCGCCATGCCGCACATCACGATCCTCGGCGGGGGACCGGCCGGTCTGGGCGTGGCGTTCTACGCGCACCGCGCGGGAATCCCATTCGTCCTCGGCGAGGCCTCGGAGACGCTCGGCGGCATGTGCCGCACGCTCGAGTGCGGCGCGCACCGCTACGACACGGGCGCCCACCGCTTCCACGACCGCGACCCCGAGATCACGCGCGACGTCGCCGCGCTCCTCGGCGACGAGCTCGTGCGCGTCGACGCCCCGAGCGCGATCTGGGAGCGCGGGCGCTTCATCGACTTTCCTCCGACGCCGCTCAACGCCGTCTTCGCGTACGGGCCGCGGGAGGCGGGCCGCATCCTGGCCGATCTCGCGCGCTCGACGCTGCGCCGCCACCCGCCGGCGTTCAGCTTCGAGGACCTCGCGGTGCGCCGGTTCGGCCGCACGCTGGCGCGGCGCATCCTCCTCAACTACTCGGAGAAGCTCTGGGGTCTGCCGACCGACCGGCTCTCGCCCGACGTCGCGACGCGCCGCCTGCGCGGCATGACGCTGCGGTCGCTCTTCTACGAGCTGCTCGTGCCGGGCCGCAAGGCCGAGCACATCGACGGCAGCTTTCTCTACCCCCGCGGCGGCTACGGCCGCATCGTGGAGGCCCTCGCGGCGGCGCTGCCGCGGGAGTCGGTGCGCACGGGCTTCGAGGTGGCCGCGCTCGAGCATACGGGGGACGAGGTCCGGCGGGTTCGCGGCGCGACGGGCGAGACGCTCGAGGTGCGCGATCGCGTGATCTCGACGTTGCCGCTGCCGGTCCTCGCGCGGCTCCTGGGCGACGCCGTGCCGGACGCGGCCCGCGCGGCCGCCTCCCGGCTGCGGTTTCGCGACGTGCGGCTGCTGTTCGTGCGCCTCCGCGTCGACCGGCTGTCGTCCAAGGCGTCGATCTACGTGCCCGATCCGGCGTTCTGCGTCAGCCGCATCTACGAGCCGAAGAACCGCTCGATCGCGATGGGACCGGCCCACGAGACCGCGCTCGTCGCCGAGGCGCCGTGCTTCCGCGGCGATGCCGTCGCGCGGCTCTCGCCAGCGGACTTCGCGCAACGCGTCCTCCGCGAGCTCGCCGCGCTGCGCCTCGTGCACCCGCGGCTCGTGGTCGAGTGGCGCGCGCACACGATTCCGAATGCCTACCCGGTCTACACCCGGGACTACGCGAACGACGTCGCCGCGGTCCGCGAGGCGCTGTCGCGCTTCTCGAACCTCGAGGCGCTCGGGCGCGCGGGCGCCTTCGTGTACAGCCACCTCCACGACCAGCTCCGCTTCGGCCGCGACGCCGTGCGGGCGCTGACCGAGTCGTCGCGGGCGCAGACGGCGTGACCCCGGGTCCCGAGCGCCCGCTGCCGCGCGCGACGCCGCGAGACATCGTGGCGCGGGTCTGGCGTGCGCTGCGCCGGGATGCGGAGGGCGCCGCGGACGAGGCGTGGGTCCGGTCGCTCCTGCGCCCCGCGGAGCACGCGATCTGGGTTCGCCAGCGGGCGTACGACCGCCGTCACTCGCTGCGCGTCGCCCGGAGACTCGAGGCGCGCCTCGCGGGGACGTCCCACGCGCGGGAGGCGCGCTGGATCGCGGCGGCGCTCATGCACGACGTCGGCAAGGCGGCCGCGGGCCTCTCGTTCCTCGAGCGCGCCGCGGCCGTGCTCGTCAACCGCTTCATCGACCTCGAGACGGCGCGCCGGCTCGCGCGGTCGAGACGCCCCGGCCTCGCCCGCATCGGCCTCTACCTGACGCACGGTGAGGTCGGCGCGCGGCTGATCCGGCAGGCGGGCGGGCGCGAGGAGATCGCCGCGTGGTCCGAGGTGCACCAGGGCGGCGCCGCGTCGGGGGTTCCGGGCATCCCGCCGGAGGTCGTCCGGGCGCTCGTCGGCTCCGATGTCGCCTGAGCGGGCGGACTGCGAGACGACCAATCGCGTTCTCGTCGCCGGGGTCCTGATCCTCGCCGCGGCGGCGCTCGCCGTCCAGCTCTTCGTTTCCCCGGTGATCGGCCTCGCCGACAACGGCGACTACCAGCGGGTGATGGGGTACGCGGGATTCCAGCACACCACGTCGGACGACGCGGAACGGTACTTCTCGTTTCTCCGCACGCGATACGCCGTGGTCCGTCCGGGCTGGTTTCGCCCCGGCTACCACTCGTCCGAGACGCTGCTGGCCTTCGTCGCCCGGGGCGCTCACCGCGCGCTCGGCGGCGGCGCCGTGTTCGATCTCCGCACGCTCGCCGCGCTCCACGCCGCGTTCTTCCTCCTCGCCCTCGCCGGCCTCGTCCGCGCCTGCCGGGGTCTCGCGCCGCCGACGCAGATCGCGGCCGCCGCTCTGCTCGTCGTCGTCTTCACCGACGTCGGCTACGTGGCGCCCTTCCAGTCGTTCTACAGCCAGACGGCGTCGCTCCTCTTCCTCCTCCTGACCGCGGCCGTCGCCGCCGAGGCCGTCCGGCGTGCGCGGCTGGCGGGGCCGTGGCTGGCCGCGTACTTCGCCGGCGCGCTCCTGTTCGTCGGATCGAAGCCCCAGGAGCGGCTCGCGGCGCCGCTCCTCGCGCTCTACGGAATGCGCCTCGCGGGCACCTCGTGGCGCGCGCCGTGGCGCAGCGGCGCGGCCTGGCTCGCGGCCGCCCTCTGCGCGTTCGCCGTCTGGTACGGCCGGCACACCCCCTACACGCTGCGGGAGTCGACGATGTTCCAGGTCGTGTTCGGCGAGATCCTCGGCCGTTCGGAGAGCCCGGCGCAGGATGCCGCCGAGCTGGGGCTCGACGGCGACTGGCTTCGTTATGCCGGCACGAACGCCTATGCCCCCGATTCGCCCCTGCTCCGCTCCGAGTTTCGGAGGGCGTTTCTCCACCGGGTCGGCTACCGCAAGGTGCTCCGCTTCTATCTCCACCATCCGAGGCGCCTGGCCGCGCGGCTGGAGCGGGCCTCCCGGGACCTGTGGACGCTGCGGCCCTCCTTCGGGAATTTCGAGCGCTCGGCGGGCCGGCCGCCGGGGGCTCGGACGAGCGCGTTTGCGGTCTGGAGCGGACTGCTCGAGCATCTCGGGAAGCGGCCGGTGCTCTGGGTCTCGCTTCTCTTCGGGGCGAGCCTCGCCGCCGCGGCGGCGGGCTATCGGCGCGCGTCGCCGGGGGAACGCCTCTTCCGCGAGGGCGTGGTCCTGCTGGTGGCCATGGGGGGACTCGCCTTCTTCGTCTGCGCGCTCGCCGACGCGCCGGTGGACGATTCGCGCGCGCTCTACTCCTTTCACGCCCTCGTCGACCTGCTCCTGATCGCGGACGTCTGTTGGATGGTCCAGATAATGGAATCACGCAGAGGCGAGCGCATCGTCGCGCCGGCGTCTTGATGGGATTGGATCAGGAAATCTCCCCGATTTAGCGAAACGCTCATCGAGCCCCCTCAGGCCTGTAACGCCTGTCGCGGACAGGAAGGAGGCGGCGATGAAAACTTCCACGACCGGTCTCTCTCCCCGGGAGGCCCGAGCGTTTCGTCGGGAATTTCTAATCGCTGTCCTGGTGGGTTGGTTCGGCGCCGTCGCGGCGATGGCGCAGGCGCCGACGACGTACGAGATCGTTCACGCGTTTCGGGCCTCGGGCCAGCCAGCCTCAGGCGACGCGCCGAGCGTCAGCAGCCTGCTCCTGGCGCCCGACGGCTACTTCTACGGCACGACGTACTGGGGCGGCTCGAGCGGGGTCGGCACGATTTTCCGCATGGATTCCGCTGGAAACCTGACGACGCTGCACAGCTTCGCCTACGCCGATGGTGCGAATCCGGCAGCGGGACTGGTTCGTGGCACCGACGGGAGTTTCTATGGCACGACGACCAGGGGCGGTGGGAACAACCAGGGAATCGTGTTTCGCATGGACGCGGGCGGCACGGTGACGAGGCTCTACAGCTTCGACGGCGTGAACGGGAAGAACCCGCGCGCGGCTCTCATCGAAGCGGCGGACGGGAACCTGTATGGGACGGCGGAGTCGGGCGGCACGAATGGCGACGGAACGGTATTTCGAGTCAGCACCAATGGAACGCTGACGATTCTTCACAGCTTTTCGACGTGGGTAGACGGAGCCCATCCGCTCACGGAACTCCGGGAAGGCGCCGATGGCAACCTCTACGGCACGACGAGCGTTGGCGGGACGGTATTCCGTATCACCTCGACCGGTGACTTTGCGGTCCTTCACTCGTTCGGAATCAACACGTCTGTCTCCTCTTTGATTCAGACTGGTTCGGGGGCCCTGCTCGGAACGACCAAAGCCGCCGATAACGGAGCCGGGCCAAGCACGATTGTGCGGATTGAACTCGCCGGCGATGCAGCCGTGCTCCACCAATTCGACCCGTCCACGGAGGGTTACCTTCCGGTGGCTGGTCTGGTCGAGGGCTCCGACGGAGCGTTTTTCGGGTCGACCAGTTCGGGCGCAGAGACGTGCCCATATGGAGCTGTGTACAGAGTGGACGGCTCCGGCAACGTCAGCGTCTTGCACGCCTTCACGGGAGAGGACGGAGCCCGTCCGAGGGTCGCGATGGTTCTGAATAACGACGGCCTCCTCTATGGCGCGACCACGTCCACCAGGGGCTGGCCCGACACTGCCTCGATCGCCGGAACGGTCTTTCGCGTCGACATCGGCGGTAGCTTCACAACGGTGCATCGTTTTGGCTGGTCGGACGGAGCCGAGCCGGGGAAACTCACGCAGGCCACCGACGGTAGCTTGTATGGCACGACGAACACCGGAGGCGCGTACGACCTCGGCACGATCTACCGGCTGGACTCCCTGGATGTCGTGACATCGCTTCACACCTTCAGCGACTCAGACGGCACGCATCCGCGTGCTGCCCTCGTTCAGGCTACGGACGGAAAGCTCTATGGCACGACGGAATCTGGAGGAGCGGGCGGGTGGGGCACCATCTACAGGATCGGGTACGACGGTGCCGTGACGACCCTACACAGCTTCGACGGCAACGATGGTGGGAGTTCTTCCGGGCTGATCCAGGCCTCAGACGGCAAGTTCTACGGAGTCACTCCGGGCGGCCTCGGAAGCGCTCAGTGGGGCACGGCTTTCAGAATGGACTCGTCGGGGAATTTCGCAACGATCGCCAGCTTCAACCCGGAGATGGACGGAGCCTCTCCAAACGGTCCGCTCATCGCAGCCAACGAAAAGTTCTACGGGACCACCTCGCAGGGCGGCGCGTATGGAATGGGGATCGTCTTCCGCTTGAGCATGGACGGTGACGTCTGGCCGCAGTACAGCTTCGGCGGACTTGACGGTGCCACTCCCATGGCCGGTCTGACGTACGTGGATGGAGATCTGTGGGGCACCACCTACTATGGCGGCGATCCCGGACCGGGAACCGCTTTCAAGACCATTCCTGACAGCTACGCTCTCGACACCAAGCACGCCTTCAACGGCGTTGATGGCGCCAACCCGACGGAGCTTTTCTGGGCGGGCTCGCAGGGCAAGTTCTATGGCACGTTCTCAGGTCCCACCGGGACAGTCTTCACGATGGACTACGACGGCAACGTGACGAGTTTGCCGGGCGCTTATGCCAGCGGATTCATGCAAGCGGCCGACGGGTTCATCTATGGAAGCGGAGCAAGCCCGCTCGGTGGGGGAGGGATCATCCGCTTCGCGGACAGGCCCCTGGCCGTCAATGAGGTATCGCCCTCATCGGGCGCCGCCTCGGGCGGCGCGGCCCTCGTCGTTCTCGGCGGGGGCTTTTCTTCTGGTGCCATCGTGACCGTCGGCGTCACGGCGGGAACCGATGTGACAGTTTCCGACTCGACGTTTCTGTACCTGTTCACCCCGGCCCTATCTCCAGGGACTCTGAACGACGTCTCGGTTGCGAATACAGGGTCGAGTCTCGCAACGGCGACTCGACCCAAAGCCTTCTTCGCCGACTTCCTGGACGTGCCGCAGCTCGATCCCTTTCACGACTTCGTGGAAAAGATCTTCCGCGCCGGCATCACCGCCGGCTGCGGCAATGGGAGCTACTGCGGAGGCGATGCGGTCACCCGCGCGCAGATGGCGGCCTTCCTGCTGAAGGCCGAGCACGGCTCCGGCTATGCGCCACCTCACTGCAACGGCTTCTTCGCGGACGTGCCATGCCCGAGCCTCTTTGCCGACTGGATCGAGCAGCTGGCGCGCGAAGGCATCACGGCCGGCTGCGGCGGCCGCAACTACTGTCCGTCGACCCCGGTGACGCGGGCGCAGATGGCGGTGTTTCTTCTCAAGGCGGAGCACGGCTCGGCTTATGCGCCGCCGTCGTGCACCGGCGTCTTCGGCGACGTCTCGTGCCCGAGCCTCTTCGCCGACTGGATCGAGCAGCTCGCGGCCGAGGGAATCACGAGCGGGTGCGGCGGCGGCGACTACTGCCCCGCGAACCCGAACACGCGCGGTCAGATGGCCGTGTTCCTCACGAAGACGTTCCACCTGTGACCCGGATCCAGGGATCATGCCCATGAAGAACGACTTCACCCAACTCGTCGTCGGAACGGTCGTTTCCGGAGGGCGAACGATCATCCACTGCCCTCGCTGCCGCCGACTCGGTGCTCTCGAGCGTTTCGCCAACGGCGTGCGGCGATGCATCCACGTCGAGGATTGCGCCATGCTCGATACGGGCCCGGTCGTCGATCCCGTCGATCTTTGCGAGCTCGCGGGTCCTCGATCCGTTTCCCCTGCCGAGTCCGTTCCGGGAAGCCGGCTGTGAGCTTCCGGCGCAAGACGGACGCCGGCTGACGCGGACGACGCGCGCGGAGGAAGGATAGTGGCGGAGAGGACGGGATTCGAACCCGTGGTAGAGGTTTAGGCCCCTACGGCGGTTTAGCAAACCGCTGGTTTCAGCCACTCACCCACCTCTCCGCGAGTGGTCAGGGGGACGATGTTAGTGGATTGTCCGCCCGGAAGGAATTGAGGGTTTCAGATCGAGCCGAGCACCCGGCGCGGGTTCGAGCCGACCACCGGCCGACCCGCGGCCGTCGGCCCCGCCGGCGCTGCCGGCGGCTATTCCGTCCTCTCCGCCAACCTCTGAAGGTCTAGGGGCTGCACGCGAACGCGTGCGTGTCCTGGACGGGGACGAACGCCGTTCCCTGCGCGTTCGTATACGTCTTCACCTCGTTGGTCAGGATGTCCGTGACGGTGAGATTGACGAAGACGTTGGTGAGGCCGCTGGCGAAGACCCAGCGATGCGAGTTCGTACCGCAGCCCTCGAGCACCTTGACGATGACCTCGACGTTGGTCGGATCGAAGAACCAGAAGTAGCCGGTGTCGTTCGTCAGCCCCATCGCATGGCCGGAGCCGTTCGTCTGGTCGGGCCGGGTCCATGTCGCCTGCACGCGATATCGCACGCCGTCGAGGCACAGGGTGAAGTCGTTCGGCGTGCACGTGGGGGTGCCGCTCGTGACGCCGATCTCGTACACGCCGACGGGAGTCGCCGCGTAGAGAATCTGGCCGCTCGGCGAGAGCGCGAGTCGCGAGGCGGAGTTCGCCGGGAGCGCCATGTTCGTCCAGGTCGCGCCGCCGTCGAGGCTCGCGAAGACACCGCCCTGCGGCAGGATCCCCGGGAAGTTGCCGGCGCTCGCGTACATGCGCGTCGGGTCGACGGCGTTCACGATGATGTCCGTGATGAAGGCGCCGGTGGCACCGGTGGTTCCGGTCCACGTCGCGCCCCCGTCCGTGCTCCGATAGATCGAGCCGCAGACCAGGCCCGATCCGCCGACGACCCCGGTTCCCGCGATCAGGACGTTCGGCTGCGTGGGGTCGGCGGCGAGCGCGTTGACGCCCGCGCAGGGAGGTGGGGTGCCGGCGGCCTGCCACGTCGTCCCGCCGTCGTTCGAGCGGAAGAGCGTGGTCGGCCCGTAGGCCCACAGCGCTCCGGCGGCTCCGGGCGCGAGCCGCGTCGTCTGCGTGAACGGCGGCGACAGCGCCTGCCAGCTCTGGCCCGAGTCGGCCGTCTTCCAGAGGCCGGTCCCGCACGCGACGAGCGCGGTTCCGGTCGAGGCGCCCGGCGCGAACGAGGGCACGCAGAGCGCGCCCAGCGTCTGGCCGAGGAACCACGTGACTCCGCCGTCGAGAGAGCGGTACAGGCGCGTCCTGTGGTCGCTGCCGAGGGTCCCCGTATAGATCGTCTGAGAGTTGCCGGGATCGACGAGCAGATCCCCGTACGCTTCGCCGAGCGGCGCCGCGACGAGGCCGGTCCAGAGGCTGCCCGCGTCGGTGCTCTCGAAGATGCCGCTCTGCCCGGCCGCCGTGTTGGCGCCGGAGGCGTAGACGGTCGTCTCGTCCGAACCGGTCGCGACGTCGCTGATCTGGTACAGGGGAGGGCCGAAGCTCTCCCAACCCGCCGGCTGCGCGGCCATGGAGGCCGCGGCCCCGAAGAGAAGCATTCCGAGAGTCTCGCGAGCGCGCATCGCCACCCATTGTACGGGCTCGCGCGCGAAATTGGGGTGCGCTCGCGCGGGCCGTTCATGTCCGCTCGCGCGGATCGTTCATCGGGGAGTTACGATGACGTCATGTCGGCGAGTCTCGGCGTGCGGCTGCGCCGCTACTGGGTGGCGGGCATCCTCGTTCTCGCGCCGACCGCGCTGACGCTCTGGGTCGTCTGGAGCCTGTTCCAGTTCTTCGACAACATCCTCGGCGCCCAGCTGCGCGCCCTCGGCATCTCGGTCGTCGGGCTCGGCTTCGTTCTGCTCAACCTGCTGCTGCTGATCCTCGGATTCGTCGCCGCGAACTTCGTCGGCAAGCGCGCCTTCGCGCTCTGGGACCGGCTGATGCACCGGGTGCCGCTCATCAACAAGATCTACGCGACGCTGCGTCAGATCGCGGAGCTGCTCCTCGGTCCCTCGCGCATCGGCTCCTTCGGCCGCGTGGCGATCGTCGAGTTTCCGTCGCCGGGCACGTGGGGCCTAGGGTTCGTGACGTCCACCGACGACGGCGAAACGAGCGCGAAGACGGGCCGGCCGGTCTGCAGCGTCTTCATTCCGAGCGCGGTCAACCCGACGACCGGCTTCCTCCTCGTCGTGCCGCAGGAGAAGGTGACCTATCTCGACATGACTCCCGAGCAGGCGATGAAGATGATCGTGTCGGCCGGCGCGCTCGTGCCGCCCGTGTCCTCCGTCAGCGTCCGGAAGGAGGCGTCTTCCGCGCCGTCACCAGGAGCTGCTCGCTGACGAGCATCGCCGGCCGCGTCATCCAGTGGAACAGATCGTCCTCGCCCCGCGCGTGCGCGGGTCCCGAGCGATGCCGCCGCGTCTCGACGCGCGTCGCGAGCCATACGAAGGGATAGAGGAGCAGCATCCACGCGTGCTTCGCCTTGAAGAGTGTGACGTCGAGGCGCGTGACCGAGAGCCCCGCCTGGTGCAGCAGGGTGTGCAGGAGCGGAAAGTCGATCGGGTTGATGTGGTAGGCGTACAGATCGTCGGCGGCGAGGTCCCAGCCGGCGCGCCGGCGGATGAGCTTGTGCGTGCCCGTGAACAGGAAGTGCCACCGCGAGTGCAGGCGCGCGACGTTCGGCGTCGAGAGCACGAAGTGGCCGCCCGGGGCGAGCACGCGCCCGATCTCCGCGACGACCGGGATCTCGGTCGGCAGGTGCTCCGCGACCTCGCAGAGGAGGACGAGGTCGAAGGCGCCGTCCGGATGGGGGAGCGGCCGCATGAGGTCGACGTTCGGGTCGATCGCAACCCCCGGCGGAAGCTCGGGCGGCGCGCCCGCGAGCTTGTAGTCGTCGGCGCGGAAGTGCGTGCCGCGCACCGTGCAGCCGTCCCGGGCGAGCGCGGCCGCGATCTCGCCGCGGCCGGCGGAGAGGTCGAGAACCCTCAGCTTCGGATAGCCGGGAAGTCTCCGCGCCGCGCGAAGGACGGCGGCGGCGACATGAGGCTGAGGCATGGGGTCAGGTCTCTGAATGTGTGACTTTGGGCCGGACTCTGATCCGCCAGTTCACGCTTTCAGAGACCTGACCCCACTCGGCCGATCCGCGTCTGCCCGCGCATGTAGGGCTGCAGCGCCTCCGGCACGTCCACCGAGCCGTCGGGCCGCTGATAGTTCTCGAGGATCGCGACGATCGTGCGGCCGATGGGCAGACCCGAACCGTTCAGCGTGTGCACGAACTCCGGCTTCTCGCCCTCGGCGCGGCGGAACCGGATCGACGCGCGCCGCGCCTGGAAGTCCCCGTAATTCGAGCAGGACGAGATCTCCTTGTACGTGTTCATGCCGGGGAGCCACACCTCGATGTCGTACGTCTTCGTCGACCCGAAGCCGAGGTCGCCGGTGCAGAGCGTCACGACGCGATAGGGCAGGCCGAGCCGGCGCAGGATCTCCTCGTTCTGGTCGGTGAGCGTCTCGAGCGCCGCCGCGGACGTCTCCGGGCGCACCAGCATCACGACCTCGACCTTGTCGAACTGGTGCTGCCGGATCATGCCGCGCGTGTCGCGGCCCGCGGCGCCGGCCTCGGACCGGAAGCACGGCGTGTAGGCGGTGTAGAGCCGCGGCATGTCCGCGTCCGCGAGGACCTCGTCGCGGTGCAGGTTCGTGACGGGCACCTCCGCGGTCGGGATCAGGTAGTAGCCGTTCGTCGTCTGGAAGAGGTCCGCCCCGAACTTCGGCAGCTGTCCGGTGCCGAAGAGCGAATCGGCGTTCGCGAGAAACGGCGGGAGGATCTCGACGTATCCCTGCTCCTCGACGTGGATGTCGAGGCAGAACTGGATGAGCGCGCGCGAGAGGCGCGCCGCGGCACCGCGCAGGACCGTGAAGCGGGCGCCGGCGATCTTGGCGCCGCGCTCGAAATCGAGGATGCCGAGCGCGGGCCCGAGGTCCCAGTGGGCCTGCGGGACAAAGCCGAAGTCGCGCGGCGCGCCCCAGGTGCGTTCGACCCGGTTCGCGGTCTCGTCGCGGCCGCGCGGCACCGTCGAGTCGGGAACGTTCGGAATGCCGGTCTCGACGGCCGCGAGCTGGCCGTCCGCCTCCTCCGCCTTCGTCTCGAGCGCGCGGATCTCCTCCTTCAGCGCCTTCATCTCCTCGAGCGCCTCGGGAGACGGCTTGCCCTTCCCCGCCGTGAGCGTGTTCCGCCGCCGCCGCTTCTCCTCGAGCGCGGTCACCGCGTCACGCCGCTCGCGATCCAGTCGGACGTAGTCCTCCAGTCCCGTGTCGGCGTAGCGCTCCGGATACTCGGCGAGCAGCCGGGGCGCGTTCTCGCGCAGGAAGTCGCGTGGTAGCATCGTCCGGCGATTTCACATCGCGCGCGCCAACCGAGTCAACCGTTTGAGCGGGGCCCCGCACCTTCCCGACGTGGACGCCATCGTGGTCAACCGCGACGGGGGCGGCGCCCTCTTCCGCGCTCTCGCCTCGCTCGAGCGGCAGGAGGGCGTGGCCCTCTCGGTCGTCGTGATCGACAACGGCTCGGACCCCGCGGAGCGAGACCGGATCGCGCGGGAGGTACCGGCGGCGCGGGTGATCGGGTTCTCGCGCAATCTCGGGTTCGCGGGCGGCGCCAACGAGGGCATCGCTCGCACGCGCTCGGCCGGCGTGTTGCTCGTGAACAACGACGCGGTGCTCGAACCGGACTACGTGGCGCGGCTCGCGGCGCGGCTCGAGCTCGACGGCCGCCTCGCGGCCGCGCAGGGCCTGGTTCTCTCCGGCGACGGCCGCCGCGTGGATTCCGCCGGGTTCGAGTGGAACGGCCGCGGCGAGGCCGTCCCGGTGCTGCACGGGGAGGACGCGGCCTCGGCGCCCCGCGCGCCCTTCGAGGTGCCGGGCGTCTCGGCGACGGCGGCGCTGTACCGCCGGGAGGCGCTGGAGGCGGTCGCGCGCGGGGCTTCGGTCTTCGACGACGCCTTCTTCGCCTACTACGAGGACGTGGACCTGTCGCTCCGCCTCGCTCGCGCGGGGTGGCGCTTCGTGTGCGATCCGGGCGCCGTGGCGCGGCACGAGGGATCGCGGACCGGACGGCGCACCCCCTTCCGCCGCGCGATGTGGACCGCGCGCAACCGCTGGCGCGCGCTCTTCCGCAACTTCGAGCCGCGGCTCCTCGCGCGGCGTTTTCCGGCTCTTCTCCGCGCGGACCTCGCCCATGCGCGCGCGGCGGGAATCGGCGGTCTCGCGCTGCCCTTTCTCGTCTGGCCGCGTCTGCCGTGGATCGCCTGGCGGTCCGCGGGTGAGACGAAGCGCCTCGACGCCTGGCCGCGCCGCGCTCCGCTCGGATGATTCGAGAAATCTCGATCGTCCTGGTCTCCTGGAGGGACGAAGAGGACGCGCTCGAGGCGATCGCGTCCTACGCGGCGGCGCGCGCGCGCGTGCCTTCGGGAGGAGTCGCGGTCTCGCTCGTCGTCGTGGACAACGCGGGCGGCGCGCTGCCCGCGGCGGAAGTCGCGGCGCGGTGGCCCGGCGCGGTCGTCCTCGTCAACGCGGAGAACCGCGGCTTCGGCCCCGCCGCGAACCAGGGCGGCGCGCGCGCGGCGGGCGACGTCCTCCTCTTCGTCAACCCCGACACGCGCGCCGAGGGCGAGCCGTTCACGCCGCTCGCGCGCGCCTTCGCGGAGGATCCGCGCGTGGTCGCCGCGGCGCCGCGGCTCGTCGAGATGGAGGGCGCCTCCGCCGAAGGCGGGCCCCTCGCGCTCGCGCCGCCGGGACGCGAGGACCAGGCGACGTTCCAGCTGCGGCGGCTGCCGACGCTCGCGGCCGACGCGAGCGAGCTCCTGATGCTCGACCACGCCTTCCCGAACCATCGCGGGCGAAGGATGCGGCGCTACGCGGACGAGGACCGCAGCCGGTCGTTTCCGGTCGAGCAGCCCGCGGCGGCGGCGCTGGCCGTGCGGCGCGACGCGTTCGTCCGGGTCGGCGGATTCGACGAGCGCTACGTGCCGGCCTGGCACGAGGACGTCGAGCTCTGCCGGCGGCTCGTCGACGAGGGATCGATCCTGTTCGTGCCGGAGGCGCGCATCCGCCATCGCGGCGGCCACTCGGCATCGCGGCTCGGCTACGACCGCTTCCTCCCGGCGTTCTACCGCAACGCCCTCCGCTATCGGCGCGACCACTACTCGCCCGCGGCGCGCGCCGCCTATCGCGGTCTGCTCGGCGCCGGCATGGTCCTGCGGCTCGGTCTGCTGCCGTTCCGCCGCGGCTTGCCGCGTCCCCGGACCGAGGCCGCGAGGGCGTACGGGCGCGTGCTCGGTCTCGCGCTGGGAGTCTCGAAGTGACGCCCGACGTCTCGATCGTCGTCGTCTCGAAGGACAGCGCGGCGGACCTGCCGGTCTCTCTCGCGGCCGCCGCGGCGCAGCGCGGCGTCGCGAGCGAGATCGTGCTCGTCGACAACGCGTCCACGGACGGCTCGCGGGACGCCGCCGCGGCGCTCGGGGGCGCGGTGCGCGTCGTGGCCCTGCCGACGAACGCGGGGTTCGCGGCCGCGATGAACGAGGGCATCGCCGCGACGACGGGACGCTACGTGCTCGCGCTGAATCCCGACTGCCGCCTCGAGCCGGACTTCGCCGCCGTCCTCGCGCGGCGCCTCGACGCCGCCGACGCGGCCGACGTCGGCTCGGCGTCGGGTCGGCTCTACCGCGCGGCGGGGCCGGAGCTCGCCCGGACCGACCGGCTCGACTCGACGGGGATCCGCTTCACAGCCTCGGGACGGCACTTCGATCGCGGCGCCGGAGAGGCCGCGGCGGGGCGCTTCGAGACCGAGGAGGAGGTCGGCGGAGCGAGCGGTGCGGCGGGTTTCTACCGCCGGGCGGCGCTCGAGGACGCGCGCATCTCGACGGGCGTGTTCGACGCGGACTTCTTCCTCTACCGCGAGGACGCGGACCTCGCGTGGCGCCTGCGCCGGCTCGGCTGGCGCTGCCTGTACGTGCCCGCGGCCGTCGCGGCGCACCGGCGCCTCAACACGCCCGACCGGCGCCGGCGCATGTCCGCCGAGGCGAACCGGCACTCGGTCAAGAACCGATTTCTTCTGCGCATCAACAATCAGACGGCGGGGGAGGCGCTCGCGACGGCCGTCCCGACGTTCGCGCGCGACCTCGTCGTGGTCGGCGCCTGCCTGACCGTCGAGCGCTCGTCGCTGCCGGCGTTCGGGTGGCTGTGGCGGAACCGGCGGAGGCTGTGGGCGAAGCGAAAGGAGATCCAGGCGAAGGTGGCGTCCATGCGGCTCGGTCGCGCCCCTCACCCCGGCCCTCTCCCGGGGGGAGAGGGAGACTTCTGAGCATGCGCGTCGGCATCCTCGGCACGCGCGGCATTCCGGCGCGCTACGGTGGCTTCGAGACGCTCGCCGAGGAGCTCTCCGCGCGTCTCGCCGCGCGCGGCCACGACGTGATCGTGTACACGCGATCCCGCTACGCGGAGCCCGGCCTCTCCGTCCATCGCGGCGCGAAGATCCGGGTGCTGCCGACCGTGCCGACGAAATATCTCGACACGGTCGTCCACGGCGTCCTCTCGGGAGTCGACGCCGCCTTCGATCGGTTCGACGCCGTCCTCGTGTGCAACGCGATCAACGCCGCGTCGTCCTTCCTGCCGCGCCTCGGCGGACGCACCCGCGTCGTCTTGAACGTCGACGGCCTCGAGCGGAATCGCCGGAAGTGGAGCGCGATCGGCCGCCTCGCCTACCGCTTCTCGGAGCGGCTCTCGACGATGGTGCCCGATGCGATCGTCTCGGACGCCGCGGTCATCCAGCGCTACTACCGCGAGCGGTACGGCGTCGATTCGATCTTCATTCCCTACGGCGGCGATCTGCCGGAGCCCGCCGGACGCGCCGCCCTCGACCGGCTCGGCCTCGAGAAGGAGCGCTACGTCCTCTACGTCTCGCGCCTCGAGCCCGAGAACAACGCGCTCGAGGTCGTGCGGGCGTATCGCGACGTGCCGGGCTCGACCCCGCTCGTCGTCGTGGGCGACGCTCCCTACGCGGCCGGCTACATCGCGCAGGTGCGCGCGGCCGCCGATCCGCGGGTCGTGTTTCCCGGCGCCGTCTACGGCGAGGGCTACCGCGAGCTCCTCGCGAACGCCGCCGCGTACGTGCAGGCGACCGAGGTGGGCGGCACCCATCCGGCGCTGGTCGAGGCCCTCGGCTACGGACGCATCGTCGCCTACAACGCGACCCCCGAGAACGAGGAGGTGGCCGGGGGAGCGGGGCTGCCCTTCGAGGCCCGCTCGCCCGGGACGCTGGCAAAAGTATTGCGAGAGGTCCTGGACGACCCTCCCGCGCACTCCGTATGGAAGGAGCGAGCCCGGCGAAGAGTCCAGGAGCGCTACCGGTGGGAAGACGTCACCGACCGGTACGAGGCGGTCCTTGAAGGGAGAAACGGCATCCCATAACATCGGCGCGGCCGGCCCGGGCCCCGCCGTCCCCAACGTCTCATGCTGAAACAGAAAGCGCGCGCGATTGCGATCGGGGTCCTCCTGGCGGACCTGGCGCTGACGGCCGCGTCGCTGCCGATCGCGTGGGCGCTGCGGCAGGGTGTGCTCCGGACCGAGCTGCCCGGGCTCTTCCCGCTCGCGATCTACCCGCTCGAGCAGTACCTGCTGCTCCTCTTCTTCATCCTGCCGATCTGGGGGGTCCTGCTCGCCGGGGCGGGGTTCTACCGCAGCCATCGCACGCTGCCGTTCGGCGAGGAGATCTGGGCCGCCGCCCGCGTGTCTCTCGGAGGCACGGTCATCCTGGTCCTCCTGATCTTCGGCCTGCGCCTGGACTTCGTCAGCCGCTGGTTCCTCGTCCTCTTCGGAATCGTGAACTTCCTGCTCCTCGCGGTGGAGAAGTCGGCGCTCCGGGGCGCCTCGCGGTTCGTCCGCGCGCGGGGGTTCAACTTCCGCACGGCGCTGCTGGTCGGGACGGGACCGAAGGCCGCGCAGTTCGGCGATTTCCTCGAGGGGCATCCCCACTGGGGATTCCGCGTGGTCGGCTACGTCGACGACGACAACGGCCACGAGGCCGCTCTCGCGGCGCGATGGCCGCGGCTCGGGAGGATCACGGACATGGAGGCCATCCTCTCGTCGCGGGTCGTCGACGAGGTCATCTTCGTGATCGAGAAGGGCAAGCTCGCCGAGTACGAGGGCGCGCTCCTCGTCGCGGAGCGGCACGGCGTGCGGGCGCACGTCTCCCTGGACATCTTTCCCCACGTGCTCGCCCGTCCCGTGCTCGAGGAGCTCGACGGGATTCCCCTCCTGACGTTCACGACGACGCCGACCAACCCGGCCGAGCTCGCCGCCAAGCGAACGATCGACCTCGTGTTCGCGCTCGCGCTCTTCCTCGTGACGCTTCCGATCCAGATCCTGGCCGCCCTCGGGATCCGCCTCGGGTCGAGCGGGCCCATCCTGTTCCGCCAGGTGCGGTGCGGGCTGAACGGCCGCCAATTCACGCTGCTGAAGTTCCGCACGATGCAGGCGGGGTCCGAGGAACGCCTGACCGAGGTCTCGCACTTGAACGAGATGACCGGCCCCGTCTTCAAGGTCCGGCACGATCCCCGGCTGACGCCGATCGGCCGGCTCCTGCGCCGCCTGTCGATCGACGAGCTGCCGCAGCTCTGGAACGTGATCATCGGCGACATGAGCCTCGTCGGACCGCGTCCGCCCCTGCCCGAGGAGGTCTCCCGCTACGAGCCCTGGCAGCGTCGGCGGCTCAGCATGAAGCCCGGGCTGACGTGCCTCTGGCAGGTGTCCGGCCGCAACGAAGTGGATTTCGACCGGTGGATGGCCCTCGACCTGAAGTACATCGACACCTGGTCTCCGCTCCTCGACCTGAAGATCCTGTTGAAGACGGTGCCCGCGGTGCTGACGGGGAGGGGGGCGCGTTAGGGGTCGCCAGAGGCAAGGCGAACGGACGCCCCTCACCCCGGCCCTCTCCCGGAGGGAGAGGGGGAACAAGAGTTTTAGCGGTTCCCGCTCGCCTCGTCGCCCGCGGCCTCGGAGGCCTTGTACATGTACTTGATCGAGGCCTTCGGCACCAGAAGGTTCGGTCCGCTCTCGCGGTTCACCTTCAGGCAGTTCTTGTCGTACCACTCGATCCAGCCGTTGATCTTCTCGCCGTCGGTCAGGACCACGACCATCGGGGTCTTGGCCGCCATCTGCTTGAGGTAGTAGTAGCTCTCGGCGTTCGTCTGCTCGGGCGGCACCTGCTTGCGCTGGGAGAAGGAGCGCGTCGGGTAGCGGTCGGCGAGCTCGGCCAGATTCGGGCGGATCAGCTTGCGGTTGGCGGGACCCTCGTCTTCGTTTCGGAAAGCGCCGCCGGATGTGTTTCGATTGACCACGGCTGTCTCACTTTGGTCCCGAAAAGGTGGGACGTCTTGAGCGGTCAAACAGGGGTCGGCACCGGAATATTCTGCGGCTTCTTCGAGGCTCCCCGGTCCGGCGCCTCGTCCTCGTAGGCGAGGCAGCACATCAGCCGCCCGCACATGCCCGAGATCTTGGAGGGGTTCAGCGAGAGGTTCTGGTTCTTGGCCATCTTGATGGTTACCGGGTGGAAGCCCTTGAGGAACGTGGAGCAGCAGAGCGTCAGCCCGCACGGCCCGATGCCGCCGCGCATCCGGGTCTCGTCCCGGGGGCCGACCTGCCGCATCTCGATCCGGACGGGGTGGGCGAGGGCGAGGTCGGAGACGAGCTTGCGGTAGTCGATGCGGGCCTCGGAAGTGTAATAGACCGTGACCTTTCGACCGTCGAAGGCCTCCTCGGCCCGGATGAGCTTCATGGTCAGCCGCTTCTCGCCGGCGAGCCGCCGGGCATCGGTGAGAAACCGGCCCTCCCGATCGACCTTCGCCTGGTAGGCCGCGAGGTCCGTGCCGGTGGCGACCCGGACGAGCCGCCGGGAGTCCCGCAGCTGGCACTGCTTCAGGATCATCGGCCGCAAGTTCGTCACCTCGGCATATTCGAAGCCGGAATCCCCCTCGACGATCACCCGCTGCTTGCGGGAGACCTCGACGCCCGTCGTGTCGCAGAGGACGCTCCGGCCATCCTCGTGCTCGTTCATGCGGATCCCGACGTACTGGCCCGGGTTGTACGCGTTCCCGATGCCGCAGCCGCCTCCGCTTGCGCAGCCAGCCATGTTCCACGCCCCCCGATGAGGAAACTCGCGGCGGGAAGCCGCCTCGCCGGCCGGACCCAACCGGGGTGCCGGCGGGCGAAAAGAACAAACTACCATGCTCCCGGGCGGCCGCCCCCTCCGTCCGGAGACCTCGGAGCCCCGCGGGGCCGTTCGCGGCCCCCCCACGAAGCCCTTCGGTGCCCCTCCTGTTCGGGCGGGCAGCAGGGCAGAACCTACCTGTACGTCTTGACAGGTGCGTTCGCCTCGGCTACGGTTCCCGCATCTTAAATCGTCGATAAAGCGACTACGAAAGGCGGATTCATGAAACGCGTCGCGCTCGTGCTCGTGTGTCTGGCCCTCGCGGCTCCGGCGTGGGCTTCGAAGAATCGCCGCGTGCCGCGGCAGCCGTTCACTCCGCTCGCGCCGGCGACCGTGACGATCGCGGGGAACCCGCTCACGATCGTGGTGGGCAACGACACTTCGCTCCAGGTCACCAACAGCAACGTTCCTGGCACGGGTCAGTTCTATCCTCCCGACTGCAGCGCCGGCGAGACCGCCGACTCGGGGACCTTCGCTTCAATCGGCGCCACCATTTTCGGGCCCGACTTCAACAATCACCCGTGCGGCTCGGCGTCGAACACCTACACGCCCTGGACCCCCGTCTCGATGACTCCCGTGACCGGAACCGGAACGTCGGGCGATCCGTTCACCGTCGTCATCGTCGCCGATGCGGGTACCCTCGGCATCCGGCTGACGGAGACGCTGACGTACGTCAACGGCGCGGCGGGCGCGGTCATCAATCTGTCCTTCGCCGTTGCGCCGCCGCCCGGGGCGCCGGCCGCGCCCGGCGGAGGCGCCACGCTGAACGCCTTTGTCGGATCCGACCTCTATCTCGCCGACAATGACCAGGGCTTCTCGTTGGGCTCGGCGGCCGGCGCGGGCGGCCACGGGGCCGACGCGAGCTGTCATCAGCTTCAGTACACGATCATGTGGCAGGGCACGACGCCCGCCAGCAAGTGGACGGCACAGGGATACTCGAGCGTTTGGGACGAGATCTCGTCGGGCAACCTCGACAACACGGTGGACGCGACCTGCATCGACAACGGCGCCGCGCTCGAGTGGGCCGGGCTGGTCGTCACACCGACGGTGCCGGCCGTGGTCGACACGGGTGTCAGCTTCACGGGCCAGGCCGTCCCCGTGGCGGCCGCGGTGCCGACGCTCTCGGTCGCCGGCATCGCCGGTCTCGTCGTTCTTCTGGCAGCGGTGGGATACGTTCTCGCGAGGAAGACCTCGCTGGGGGCGTAAGGAGGAGGCGCGGGCCTTCCGGCCCGCGTGATTCCGGGCGGCCTTTTCGGCCGCCCTTTTCTTTTGGCGCCCGTCGAAGGCGTCAGGGCTCGAGCCGGCGCGCGATCTCGCGGGCGAGAGTCTCGGGCGGGCCGTCCTCCAGGCGCTCGACCTGCGGGAGCGTTCCGGCGCGTTCGGGAGCGAAGAGGGGCGGGGCGGCCGGGTCCTCCGCGCGGATCTCTCGCGCGAGCGCGGCCGCCTGCGCCGGGGCTCCGAGAAGGAGGACGGCGTCGACGCGGCGGTTCCGCGCGAGCTTCTCCAGCGCGTCCTCGACGTCCGAGGCGACGAGGACTTCCACGGAGGGGTCCGGCTCGGCGAACCCGTCCAGCGATTCGCGCGGCCCCACGACGAGAATCGTGATCATCGCGCCGCCTTCTCGACCCAGAGCACCGCGAGGCCGCCCTGCCGCGGTCGGGCCCGTCCATCCGTGAGGTGAAACGCGATCGTCCAGAGGCCGGCCTGCGCGGGCGTGAAGCGAAACGAGAAGTCGCCTGCCGGGCCGATCCGGATCCGGTCCTCCGTCGTCGTGCCGGCGATCAGAAGGGAGCGGAGTCCCTCGGGCACGAAGGCGAGCCGGGCCTCGGGATAGGTGTACCGCGTTCTCGCCCCGGTTTCGGCGCGCGAGATCGGACGCGGCGCGGCCTCGAGCGCGAGCGTCACGAAGTGGAGATGCTGGCCCGCGACCGGCCGCCCGCGGAAGAGCACGGTCGCCGGGTCGCTCGCGACGCGCTCGACCGTCAGCTCGGCCAGGCGGCGCGTCAGGAACTCCTCGGCCATCCGGAACCGGTTGCCGCCCTGCGCCCAGCCGACGCCGACGTGGGTCGCGTCCGGATCGAGGATCGTCTTCCGGTGCCCGTCGTTCGGCGGCTTCTCGGCGAACATCGACGTCTCGCCCTCGACCGCGAGGCCGACCGACGGCTCCTGGAAGGAGCTGCCCGTCGTGGTCCAGGCCACCGAGTTCTCCTGTCCGAAGCCGAAGATCCCGGCGAACGCCGTCCGCGCGTAGGGAGGGACGCCGTCGAGCAGGAAGTGGCCGCGGACGTCCTCCCGGACCTGCGCGGCCGTGTAGAGGTCCGCCACGCGCGAGGCCGCCTCGTCCCAGGCGACCGGCGGGAGACCCTCCGACGCCCGGTCGGCGTTGATGCGCGCGAAGACGGCCTTCTTGACCGGGTCCTCGGGGCTCGAGGGCGTCGGGTAGGACTCGGACAGCGGGCGCTCCAGATCGGGGGCGCGGATCGCGAGCCGCGGCGGAGGATCGGGCGCCGCGTCCGTCATGGCACAGCGGGCGGTGGCGAGGAGGAGCAGACCGAGCGCCGTCGACGCCGATTTCACCGCGGCGACTCTAGCAGGCCGGCGAGGAATGCCCGTCACGCCGTCTCCGCCGCTTTTCGGGTAGACGGCCGCCGCAATCCGGTTGCTTTTCGAGGACGCTTCGGGGATTCTGACCTCGAGGCCGGCATGAGCTTTTCGATCGAGGCGATCCACGGGCGCGAGATTCTCGACTCGCGCGGAAATCCCACGCTCGAGGTCGAGGTGCTGCTGTCCGGCGGATCGGCCGGCCGCGCGGGCGTGCCGTCCGGCGCCTCGACGGGCACGCGCGAGGCGCTCGAGCTGCGCGACGGCGACAAGAAGCGTTACGGCGGCAAGGGCGTTCTGAAGGCGGTCGGCCACGTCAACGGGGAGATCGCCGAGGAGCTCTCCGGGGCGGACGCGCGCGACCAGGCGCTGATCGACCGCATCCTCGTCGCGCTCGACGGCACGCCGAACAAGGGGCGCCTCGGCGCCAACGCGATGCTCGGTGTCTCGCTCGCGGTCGCGCGGGCGGCCGCGGAGGGTTCCGGGCTGCCGCTCTACCGCTACGTCGGAGGTGCGGGCGCTTCCACGCTGCCGGTGCCGATGATGAACGTCATCAACGGCGGCGCGCACGCCGACAATCGGCTGGACCCCCAGGAGTTCATGGTCTGCCCGGTCGGTTTCGAGTCCTTCGCCGAGGCGCTCCGCGCCGGGGCCGAGGTCTTCCACGCGCTCAAGTCGATCCTGAAGAAGAAGGGACTCTCGACCGGCGTCGGCGACGAGGGCGGGTTCGCGCCGGACATCGCCTCGTCGAAGGAGGCGATCGAGCTGCTCCTCGCCGCCATGGAGTCCGCGGGATACAAGCCGGGCCGGGACCTCGTGATCGCGCTCGACCCGGCGGCCTCCGAGTTCTACGAGGACGGCAAGTACCGGCTCGAGGGCGAGAAGAAGAATCTGACGACGGACGGGATGATCCGGTTCTGGGCGGAGCTCGTCGCCGCCTACCCGATCCTGTCGATCGAGGACGGCCTCGCCGAGGGCGACTGGGACGGCTGGCGCGCGCTGACGGAGGAGCTCGGCGGCAAGATCCTTCTCGTCGGCGACGACGTGTTCGTGACGAATCCCGAGATCCTCGCCCGCGGCATCCGCGACGGCGTCGCCAATGCGCTCCTCGTGAAGCTCAACCAGATCGGGACCCTGTCCGAGACGCTCGAGGCCGTGCGCATGGCGCAGACCGCCGCGTATCGGACGATCGTGTCGCACCGCTCGGGAGAGACGCCCGACGACACGATCGCGGACCTCGCCGTGGCGGTCAATTCCGGGCTCATCAAGACGGGCTCCGCCTGCCGCGGCGAGCGGCTCGCGAAGTACAACCGCCTGCTCGCGATCGAGGAGGAGCTCGAGGGCGCCGGCGTCTACGCCGGCCGGTCCCCCTTCGCGCGATGAAGGAGGAGGGCGGCGCGCCGCGCGGACCCAGGCCGATGACGGCCTTCCTGATCTCGCTCGCCATCTCGTCGGTCCTGATGGGCGGGCTCCTCCTGTCGGACCGCCGCGTGCTCGAGCTGCGCCGGGCCCGTCGCGACGTCGCGAGCCTCGACCGTCAGATCGCGGAGCGCCGCCAGGAGAACGCGGAGCTGAGGGCCGCGATCGAGGCGGCCAGCCGCCACGAGTTTCCCGCGGAGAAAGTCGCGCGCGAGGAGCTCCACCTCGTGCAGCCGGACGACGTCGTGCTGCTCTATCCCGAGGGCAGCCTCACGAAACCCGCGGCGACGCCGATTCCGGGGGCGGCGGCCCCTCCCGCCGCCGCCCGCTGACGTCCCGACGCGGCTCGTCCCGCGCGCTCGCATAGAATCTTCCCGCAAATTCGGGAGCTCTCCGATGTCCGCACGTCCACGAGCCCTTCGACCCAGCGACGCGGGAGGAGCATGAGCACGCAGAAGCCCGGAGCCCGGGAGGTCGTCCTCGTCGCGAGCGGCGACTCGCGCCTTTCGGCGAACCAGAAATGCTGGCCCGCGCAGCAGACGCTCGAGCGGGCGGTCGAGAAGGCGTTCGGCGAACTCGGGGCGCGCATCGTGCGCGGCCACGAGTACGACGCGGATAAGAAGCACGGTTTCATCGACGGTCAGGCGCGCGGGATCCGGATCTTCCGGCAGATCGATCCGGAGGCACCGCTCGTCGTCGCCGAGGCGGTGTGGGAGTACACGAGCCACATCCTCGCGGGGCTGACGAAGCACCGTGGGCCGATCCTGACCCTCGCCAACTGGAGCGGCGAGTGGCCGGGGCTGGTCGGGATGCTGAACGTCAACGCGTCCCTGACCAAGGCCGGGATCCCGTACAGCTCGATCTGGAGCGAGGACTTCGAGGACGGGTTCGCGCGGTCGGGCCTCAGGCAGTGGCTGGCGCAGGGGAAGATCGCGCACGACACGAGCCACGCGCGGAGGTTCGAGGACGAGACCCTCGGCGCGTCCTACGAGGAGGACTTCGTGCGCGGCGCCGCCCTCGGGCAGGCGCTCATGCGCGACCAGGCGATCCTCGGCGTCTTCGACGAAGGCTGCATGGGCATGTACAACGCGATCGTCCCCGACGAGCTCATGCACGGCATGGGACTCTTCAAGGAGCGCATGTCCCAATCGGCGCTCTACGCCGCGATGCGCGAGGTCCCGGACGACGTGGCGCGGCGGCATTACGACTGGCTGAGGAAGCGCGGCATGGTCTTCGCGATCGGTCGCGACGAGGCCTCCGAGTTGACGGAGTGGCAGGTGCTCGAGGGCCTCAAGATGTACGACTCGGCAGTGCGGATGGCGCACGACTTCGGATGCGCGGCGATCGGAATCCAGTACCAGCAGGGCCTCAAGGACACCTGCGTCGCGTCGGACCTCGCGGAAGGGCTGCTGAACAATCCCGACCGTCCTCCGGTCGCCGGGGCCGACGGACGGCCGCTCTTCGACGGCCTCGCGGTTCCGCACTTCAACGAGGTCGACGAGTGCGCCGGCGTCGACGCGCTCCTGACCAACCGCGTGTGGTCGGACCTCGGCATCGATCCGTCGACGACGCTCCACGACGTGCGCTGGGGCGCGTCGGTCGAGGAGAGCGGCGTGAACGGCTTCGTGTGGGTGTTCGAGATCTCCGGCGCCGCGCCGGCCTCGCACTTCATCGGCGGATACGCGGGCGCGCGCGGCGAGCGCCAGCCGCCGATGTACTTCCCGAAGGGCGGCTCGACGCTAAAGGGCGTGTCGAGGCCGGGCGAGATCGTGTTCTCGCGCGTGTACGTCAAGGATCGCGCGCTCCACATGGACGTCGGGCGCGGCGGCGTCGTCAAGCTGTCGGACGCCGAGACCGAGCGGCGCTGGCAGGCGACGACGCCGCAGTGGCCGATCATGCACGCCGTCCTCTACGGCATCACGCGCGACCAGATGATGGCCAAGCACATGGCGAACCACATCCAGGTCGCCTACGCGCCCGACGCGAGGACGGCGAATCGCGCGCTCGCCCGCAAGGCCGTGATGGCGCGCGAGCTCGGGATCCACGTCAACCTCTGCGGCGACCCGGATCAGACGCTCGAGCGTCACCAGGCGGCGAAGTACCGCGCGTGACGGAGCCTCAGGCGCCCTGCGCGCTGGGTCTCGACTTCGGGACGGCCTCCGTCCGCGCGCTCGTCGTCGAGACGCGGACGGGCCGCGAGCGCGGCTCCGCGGTCGCCGACTACCGGCACGGCGTGATCGAGACCGCGCTTCCGGGAGCGAGGGAGCGCCTTCCGCACGACTGGGCGCTCCAGCATCCCGGCGACTGGATCGAGGCGATCGAGCGTGCCGTGCCGCAGGCGATCGCGGCGGCCGGCGTGCCGAGGGAGGCGATCGTCGGCATCGGCGTCGACTTCACGTCGTGCACGGTGCTGCCGGTCGATGCATCGGGCACGCCGCTCTGTCTCGACGCGCGGTGGGCGAAGCGGCCCCACGCCTGGGTGAAGCTCTGGAAGCACCACGCCTCGCAGCCGCAGGCCGACCGCATCAACGCGGCCGCGGAGGCGCGGGGCGAGGCGTTTCTCGCCGACTACGGCGGGCGCACGTCCTCCGAGTGGCTCGCGGCGAAGGCGCTGCAGGTGCTGGAGGAGGACCCGGAGGTCTACGCCGCCGCGGCCTCGATCGTCGAGGGGGGCGACTGGGTCGTCGGCGAGCTGACCGGCGCGCGCGTGCGCAACGCCTGCGGCGCGGGCTACAAGGGCTTCTGGAGCCGCGCCCGCGGATTTCCCTCGAGGGAGTTCTTCGGCGCTCTCGACCCGCGATTCGCGACGCTCGGTGAGAAGCTCGGCGGCGAGCTCGTGCCGCCGGGCCGCTCGGTGGGCGGCCTCACGAACGCGATGGCCGCGCGCCTCGGCCTCGCTCCCGGCACGGCCGTCGGCGCCGCGATCATCGACGCGCACAGCGCCGTCCCGGCGGCGACCGTCGTCGAGGCCGGCCGCATGGTGATGGTGATGGGAACCTCGACCTGCCACATGCTGCTCTCGGAGCGCTACGCGCCCGTGCAGGGAATCGGAGGGGTCGTCGCCGACGGGATCGTCGAGGGCTTCTACGGCTACGAGGCGGGGCAGCCGGCGGTCGGCGACATCTTCGGCTGGTTCGCGAAGATCGCGGGCGGCGGCGACTTCACGGCGCTCGAGCGCGAGGCCGCGGCGGCGCCGCCCGGGGCGCGCGGACTCCTGGCGCTCGACTGGTGGAACGGCAACCGCTCCGTGCTCGTCGACGCGAACCTCTCGGGCCTCCTCGTCGGGCTGACGCTCGCGACGACCGCGGCGGAGATCTACCGCGCGCTGATCGAGGCGACGGCCTTCTCGACGCGGCGGATCCTCGACGCGTTCGAGGCGGAGCGGATCCCGGTGACGGAGCTGATCGCCGTCGGCGGCCTCGCGGAACGCAGCCCGCTGCTGCTGCAGATCTACGCGGACGTCACGCGGCGGCCGATCGCGCTCGCGGCGACCGCGAACGCGTCGGCCCTCGGCGCCGCGATGCTGGGCGCGGTCGCGGCGGGGCCGTCGCGCGGCGGCCACGCCTCGTTCGTCGGCGCGGCAGGCGCGATGGCGCACCTGAAGCCGCAGCGCGTGCTACCGCAGAAGGCGGCGGCCGACGCGTACGACGCGCTGTACCCCGACTGGCTCGCGCTCCACGACCACTTCGGCCGCGGCCCCGGCGCCGCTTTCATGGCGCGACTGCGGCGGGGGAGAGGGTGAGCCCGGCGCAACCGCCCCCCTCGCCCCAACCCTCTCCCGACGGGAGAGGGGGTCGAATCGGGTCCCCTCTCCCTCCGGGAGAGGGACAAGGTGAGGGGCGTGATGGCGCCCCGCTCCTCTCCGCCCGCGGCATCTCCATGGAGTTCCCCGGCGTCCGCGCGCTCGACGGCGTCGACTTCGACGTCATGGCCGGCGAGGTGCACGCGCTGATCGGCGAGAACGGCGCCGGAAAATCGACGCTCGTGCGCATCCTCGCGGGAGAGATCCCGGACTACGCGGGCGAGGTGCGCCTCGGCGGCGTCTTGCGCCGCATGGCCGATCCGCGCGAGGCGATCGCCCGCGGCATCGCCGTCATCCCGCAGGAGCTGCAGCTCGTCGAGCCGCTCTCGGCCGCCGAGAACATCTTCCTCGGGCGCGAGCCGACGACCGGCGCGGGCCTGGTGGACGCGCGGACGCTGGCGGCGCGCGCGACGGAGGCGCTGTCGGCGCTCGGCGAGACGCACGTGCCGGCCGGAGAGGCCGTCGAGCACCTCGAGTCCGGACAGCGGCAGCTCGTCGCGATCGCACGGGCCCTGTCGCTCGACGCGCGCCTGATCATCATGGACGAGCCGACCGCCGCGCTCGGCGCCGAGGAGGCGGCGCGCCTCGAGCGCCTGATCCGGCGGCTCGCGGAGCGCGGCGTCGCGGTCGTGTACATCTCGCACAAGCTGGAGGAGGTCCGCCGCCTCGCGGATCGAGTGACCGTGCTCCGCGACGGGCGCCTCGTCCAGACGCGGGAGGCCGCCGGCCTCGACGAGGCGGAGATGGTGCGGCTCATGGTCGGTCGAGCGATCCCGGACGTCGCGCTCGAGCCCCTCGCCGCCGGCGCGGAGGAGGTCCTCCGCGTCGAGAGCCTGTCGGTCGCCGATCCGGAGAGGCCCAGCGGCTTCCGCGTGCGCGACGTTTCGCTGTCGGTCCGGCGCGGCGAGATCGTCGGTCTCGCGGGGCTGATCGGCGCGGGCCGCACCGACTTCCTCCTCGCGCTCGCCGGCGCGATCGAGAAAGGCGTGAGCGGAACCGTGCGGCTGGCCGGCCGCGAGTACCGGCCGTCCACGCCGGCGGGCGCGCGGCGCGCCGGGCTCGTGCTGCTGCCCGAGGAGCGCAAGGCGCAGGCGATCTTCCCCGACATGGGCGTGGGCGAGAACGTCGTCATCGGCGCGCTCGAGAAGCTCGGCCGCGCGGGCTGGATCGACCGCGGGAGGGCGCGCGCCGCGGCGGAGAAGGGCCTGCGGGAGACGGGTGTCCGCGCCGCGTCGCCCACGACGCCGATCGCGACCCTCTCCGGCGGCAACCAGCAGAAGGCGCTGCTCGCGCGGTGTCTCTTCGCCTCGCCGTCGGTGCTCCTCCTCGACGAGCCCACGCGCGGCATCGATCTCGCGGCGCGCGCCGAGATCTACGCGCTGCTGCGGCGCCTGTCGGCCGAGGGGTTCGGCATCGTGCTGTGCTCGTCCGAGATGTCGGAGATCCTCACGCAGTGCCATCGCATCGTCGTCTTTCGCGAGGGACGCGTGGCGACGGAGCTCGCGCACGACGAGGCGACGGAGGAGCGCGTGCTCGCGGCGGCCGCGGGCATGCCGGGAAACGACACCCCTCTCCCTCCGGGAGAGGGGGCAGGGGTGAGGGGACACCATCCGCCACCTCCCCCGGCCGCTCCCTCGCGGCGGAGCCGCCTCGCTCGGCTGACGAGCCTGCTCGGCCTCGCCGGGGTGATCGCGCTCTCGATCGTCTTCTCGCCGGTGCGCGGCGGCCGGCCGGTCTTCCTCGGCATCGGGAACCTCACCGACATCCTCCGCCAGGTGGCGGAGAAGGGGATCCTGGCGGTCGGGATGACGGCGGTCGTCGTGTCCGGAGGCATCGATCTCTCGGTCGGGTCGGTGCTCGCGCTCGCGGCCACGCTGACGGCGTGGGCGTTCATGCGCGCCGGGCTCTCCTTCGGCGTCGCCCTCGCGCTCGTGATCGGCGCGGGTCTCGCCTGCGGCGCGGTGAACGGGCTCGCGGTGTCGCGCCTGAAGCTCCAGCCCTTCATCGCCACGCTCGCCACCATGAGCGCCGCGCGCGGCGTGGCGCGGTACGTCAGCGGCGGCACGGCGATCCCCCTCGGGTTCGGTCCGGGCGCCGCGCCGGAGTCGATGCGGGCGATCGCGGGCGTCATCGTGCCGTACGTGCCCGTGCCGGCGGTGCTGTTCCTCGCTTCGGTCGCGGCCATGCACGTGTACCTGTCGCGCACGACCGCGGGCCGCTATCTCTACGCCATCGGCGACAACGAAACGGCGGCTCGGCTCTCGGGCATCCGCGTCGCCTGGCACAAGGCGTCGGTCTACGGGATCGCGGCGGCCCTCGCCGCGCTCGCCGGCTTCGTTCACTGCGCGCAGCTCGAGCAGGGGAATCCGAACGACGGCGTCGCGTACGAGCTCGATGCGATCGCCGCCGTGGTCATCGGAGGGACGAGCCTCTCGGGCGGCGTCGGAACGGTCGGCGGCACCCTCGTCGGCGTGCTGACGATCGGAGTCATCAACAACATCATGGGGTTGAACAATGTCGATGCGAACCTGCAGCTCATCCTCAAGGGCGTCATCATCCTCGGCGCGGTCTGGCTCCAGCGGCGGCGGCGGTAGGGCGATGCGGCGGCTGACGATCGTCGCCGCAGCGCTGGCGCTCGCGCTCGCGCCGATCGGCTGCGGCAAGGCGAAGTCCGCGAAGCACCTCATCGGCTTCTCGCAGTGCAACCTCGGCGAGCCCTGGCGCGTCGCGATGAACGCCGAGGTCGCCGCGCGAGCGAAGGACTTTCCCGACCTCGAGGTCGCCTTCGCGGACGCGCAGCAGGACAACGCCAAGCAGGTCGCCGACGTCGAGAACTTCCTCCGCCAGAAGATCGACCTGCTGATGATCTCGCCGAACGAGGCGAAGCCGCTGACGCCGATCGTCAAGAAGGCGTTCGAGTCCGGAATCCCCGTGATCGTGCTCGATCGCGCGATCGAGGGAGACACGTACACGACCTTCATCGGCGCCGACAACAAGCAGATCGGCATGGCCGCCGGCGCCTACGTCGCGAAGATCCTGAACGGGAAGGGCGACATCGTCGAGATCAAGGGCCTGCCCGGCTCGCCGCCGGCGCAGGACCGCAGCAGCGGGTTCCGCGAGGCGATCGCGGCGTACCCCGGCATCCGGATCGTCCACGATCCGGTCGCGAACTGGCTCCGCGAGGAGGCGATGGCGCAGATGGAGTCGGCGCTCGCCGCCCACGACCACATCGACCTCGTGTACGCGCACAACGACCCGATGGCGATCGGCGCCTACCTCGCGGCGAAGGCGAAGGGCCGCGACGGCGAGATGAAGTTCGTCGGCATCGACGGGCTGCCGGGTCTCGACGGAGGCCGCCAGGCGGTGGCGGACGGGAAGCTGTCGGCCACCTTCGTCTACCCGACGGGCGGGCGCGAGGCGGTGGACGCGGCGGAGCGCATCTTCAAGGGGGAGAAGGTGCCGCACAAGATCGTGCTGCCGACGCTGATGATCACGAAGGAAAACGCGCTGGCGGCGGCGGGCAAGTAGCCGCGCTCGCTCCTCGGCGCGGAACCTTCGCCGTGGGACGACGTCATGTTGTACGGCGAACGTGTCGCGTCCGGCGACGGACGAGGAGGACCAATGCGTCGGCTGATCGTTGCTCTGCTATGCCTCGGCTCGGGTGTCCTGCTGGCCGAAGCCCCACCGATCGCCGGGCGGTGGGTCGTCACCCTGGAATCCTTCGGCGTCCCGTCCTACTACGTCATGACCCTCGTGCAGCAGGGAGACAAGCTCACCGGCGACTTCGGCGGCGACAAGCTCGAGGGAACCGTCTCGGGAAGCGAGATCCGGTTCCGGGCGAAAGACGAGCAGGGAGGCTGGGAGGAAGCGACGGCCCGGCTCGAGGGCGGCGCTCTGAAGGGATCGATCACGATCGCCTTCAGCAACGACCCGACGCATCCCGAGACGCAGCCCTTCACGGCGCAGCCGGCGCCGCTGCGGCCGACGAGACCGCCGCGCCGCCACGACTTCGTGCCGACGACGTTCCATCGGCAGTTCTCGCCGGCGATTCCGGCGGTCCTGACGATCGCTCCCGGCGACACGGTCCACACGACGACGGTCGACGCGGGCGGCACGGACGAGAAGGGGACGCATCGGGTCCGCGGCGGGAACCCACAGACGGGGCCGTTTTCCGTCGAGGGCGCCGCGCCGGGCGACACGCTGGTCGTGAAGATCACGAAGCTGCGTTTGAACCGCGACTGGGCGATCAGCGACGACGGGATCGTCGACCGCGGGCTCGACTCCGATCTGGCGGTGAAGATGAAAGAGGGCGGCAACCAGGTCCGCTGGCGCCTCGACGTCCAGAAGGGCGTCGCGACTCCGGAGAAGCCGTCCGAGCACCTCGCGCGCTATTCCGTGCCGGTCCGCCCGATGCTCGGCTGCGTCGCCGTCGCACCGCCGCCGGCGCAGGCTCCCCCCGGAACCGGAGACTCGGGCCGGTACGGCGGGAACATGGACTTCAACGAGATCGTCGAGGGCGCGACTCTCTACCTGCGGGTCAACGTGCCCGGCGCGCTGCTCTACGTGGGAGACGGGCACGCCGTCCAGGGTGACGGCGAGCTCACCGGCGACGCGCTCGAGACCTCGATGGACGTCGAGCTCACCGTCGACGTGGTTCCGGGTCCGGGCGGCGGTGGGCCGCCGCGGATGGAGAACGCCACCCACATCATGGCGATGGGCCTCGACGGCTCGATCGACGGCGCGTTCAAGTCCGCGACCTCGAACATGGCGGCATGGCTTTCCGACCGCTACAAGCTCACGCCGGCGGAGGTCGCGCAGGTCCTGGGAACGGCCGCGGAGTACCGCATCAGCGAGGTCGCCGACCGCAACGCCGGCGTCGTTCTGAAGATCAGCAAGGAGCGCCTCGCGACCCTGGCGCCACCGTCCAAATGACCGCCGCGGCGCGACTTGACGGGGCTATTCGTCTCCGATAAGGTGCGCCCTCTGCCGCGGGGTGGAGCAGCCTGGTAGCTCGTTGGGCTCATAACCCAAAGGTCGGAGGTTCAAATCCTCCCCCCGCAACCAAGTCGATTTAGGGGGCCAGGCGGTAATGCTTGGCCCCTTTTCATTTCACGTCGCGGATCTTGCCGCGGGCGGCGGTGCGATGCCTTTCTTCTTGCACAGTTCGAGGAAGGGGCGGCGACGGTATCCTGTGGCGAAGACGCGCTCGGCGATCGGGCGTGCTTCGGCGCTGCGGCCGAGGAGAATGAGAGCGGTCGCCTGTCGGACAAGGACATAAGGCGACTTGTCGCCCCGAGCAGTCGCCTTCGACGAGATCTCGAGGGCGCGTGCAAGATAGGAAGTAGCCTCATCGTTTCTGCCGAGGTCTTGACAGAGCGCTGCAAGCCGGAGACGCAGATCCGCGATGTCGGCATTCTCGAGGCCGAGCGCCTTCTCGGAGATCGAGAGAGCCCGTCGGTAGAGCGACTCCGCATCTGACGGCCGGCCCTCGACCCGGGATATGTCCGCGAGGTTCATCATCAGGATCGCCACGCTCGCATGCTCTGGTCCGAGCGTCTTCTCGAACACCTCGACCGCATGCCGCTCCAGAGGATCCGCTTCGGAGGCGCGACCCTGGTCCTGAAGTACGACGGCGAGCCGATGGCAGTCCGTGGCAACACTGAGCTGGTCGTATCCAAAAGTCTTCCGGTTGACCGCGAGCGTCTGGCGAAGAAGCGTCTCTGCCTCGCCGTAGCGGCCGAGATCGCGGTATACCGTCGCCAGGTTTGCCTGGGCAATGAGAAGATCCGGAGAATCGGGTCCGACAGCTGTTGCCCAGACTTCAGCCGACCGACGAAGCAATGATTCGGCGCCCCTGAAGTCACCCCGGGCCTGCGCGACATTCGCCAGGTTATTCAGTGCCTCTGCCACGTCGGCATGGTTCGGGCCGAGCGTCTTCTCGCGCCTCGCGAGTACGCGCCTGAAGAGCTCATCTGCCTCGTCGTACTTCAACATCTCGTAGTCGATGACGGCGAGATTGTTCAGACTGGTACTGACCTCGGGATGATCGGGACCGAGAAGGGTCTGCTGTATGTCGAGCGCACGGCGCTGGAGATCCGCGGCTTGCTCGTATTTCCCGAGCGATTTGTAGACGATCGCGAGATTCGTCATGCTGGAGGCGACGTCACGGCTCCGGGGACCGGAAGTCCGCTCGAAGATCGAGAGTGCTCTCTTGTGAAGGGGCTCGGCCCGGTCGAACTTCCCCATATCCTGCTCGTAGAGGCCGAAGCTGTCGAGCGTTCTCCCGACGTCAGGGTGATCGGGACCGAGGGTCTTCTCCTGAACGGCGAGGGCCTGGTGGTAGAGCGGTTTAGCCTTTTCGAACTGGCCAAGCCGACGATGGATGTCAGCGAGTTGGACGAGAGACCTGCCGATCGCCGCCTCGTCGGGGGGCGAGACGGAGCGGAGCTGGTCGAGACCTTTTGCGCCTAGGTCGAGAGCCTGCTGGTAGAGGCCGAGCTCCGTATAGACGCTTGACATCGTCTGAAGAAAGGTCCCCTTGACGAGGGGCTCCTCTTTCAGCCCTCCCTCGATCTCCCGAGCCGCCTTGTCGAGCAACTCACGTGCTGTCACGCTGCTGCCGCGACTCTCTCCAGGTTCGGAGATCTCAAACAGGTTGATGAGGAACCCGGAAACTCGCTGCGCGGTCGCCGCCTCCCGATTCGCGCGGCTAGCCTCCTGACGGATCCGGTACGCCTGGTACGTGGCGCCGACCGCGATTAGAGCGACGAGACCGACTGCTGTCGCGGCGGCGATCTTCTTGAGGCGCCTGCCAGGTGTCTCCCGGATCCACTGCAGGCGCTCGGCCGTGTCGAGCGCTGAGGGCCGCACGCCCGGCTCTAGGGCCTTAAGCCTGTTGATGAGCGCGGTCAGCTCGGAGTCGAGTCCTCCGATAGGAAGGCTCTCGGCATTCTGGGCGCGCCTGACCTGCTCCATCGGTGTAAGGCCCGACTCGAATGGAGGCTTGCCGGTGAAGAGCTCCTGGAGGAGGAGGCCGCAAGAGTAGATGTCGCTCGCTGTAGTGGCCGGCGCGCCTCGGGCTTGCTCCGGGCTCATGTAACCCAGTGTTCCGAGCACAGTGCCGATCCGGGTCACACTCGAGCCCCCGTCAGGAGCGGCCGTGACATTACTGAAGACGGAGACCACCGGCCCGTCCCGGCTCTCTTCGCCTGAAGATGTCGCACTCTCCAGGACCCTCTGCCCATCGGCCGGAGGGGGCAGCTCCAGGGTGGTGGAGGTCCCCACAAGAGTTCGGGCGAGACCAAAGTCCAGAACCTTCACGGCCCCACGGGCGGTGACCATCACGTTTGATGGTTTCAGGTCTCGGTGGACGACTCCTTTTGCGTGCACGGCCGCCAGGACGCCAACGATCTGCTCGGCGATGCGCATCCTCATGGCGCGGTCCGGACGCTCCGCGATGACCTCCGTTAGCGTCCGGCCCTCGATCAGTTCCAGGACAAGGAAGTCGTGCTCCGGCGTCTCGAGGTAATCATGGATCTCGCAGATGTTCGGATGCTTCAGCTGCGAGAGAACACGCGCCTCGCGCAGAAACCGTGCTTTTCCCTCCGGGTCGAGACGCGCCGCGCTGATTGCCTTCAGGGCAACATGGCGCTGGAGCTTGTCGTCGTAGCCGAGGTAGACGGACCCCATTCCACCTCTCCCGAGCAAACCGACGACGCGCAGGTGCCCGAACCGGCTTCCGACGAGGTCGCCTTCGTCGCCCCGGACCTGAGGACGCGACTCGTGGGCGTCAATTTGGGAATCCGCGGGACGCGCCATCCATGGATCCTTTCTTATTCAAATCGGAGCACCAAGATCCCGAGAATTCGGATGATCATGTTCGCATCTCAATCTTGCCAAGGGAGGGTCGAGAGCCACTGCCGGCGCGACGCGAAGCTGGCCGTCTCGGGACGACGCGAGATCGAGAAGTACTCGAGGCAAGACCCGAAAACCACTGGACCACACCGGCCAGTTAACGGCACGGCAGCGCTTAGGGGTGCGCACCTGAAGCTCTCGAAGTTGTCGATATGTGACGGCCGTCGGAGTGTCAATGATGTGAACGAATCAGTCTGATTGAGGGAAGGGTGGCGTAGCTCGTAAGACGCCCGCGACTCAGCGTTCGCAGACCAACGACGGTAGGTCACGCAAGCATTGCTGGCGCGCAGTTCGCCCCGCAGGAGCTCTGCGGATAGAGGCCGGGGCCCGAACCTTCTTTGGCCTCGTTTAGCTGCCTGCGAACCCCGCTCCGTGATCCAACTGGATCTTGCGAGCGGCCGAAGATCGTGTCCTAGCTTTTTGAGCCGTGCCGCTTAGCGTCGGGACGCATGTCGGTCCCTACGAAGTGCTCGCCCTCTTGGGTGCAGGCGGGATGGGGGAGGTGTACCGGGCGAAGGATCCGCGCCTGGGCCGTGAGGTGGCGGTCAAGGTCCTTCCGGGAGACGTGGCCGCCGACGCCGGACGCCGCGAGCGCTTCGAGCAGGAGGCCCGGGCCGCTTCCTCACTCAAT